>CAMDSH010000014.1 GCA_945907045.1 Rhizobium sp. Q54
CCGCTGCGCGGGTGTGCATCTGAGCACCCTGCAACGGCCACCGCATCCCGCCCCGCGTTTTGAAGACGCTGATCAAACGCCCCTCGTTAGCAGGGACGGGATGGATAGGAGGATGCCGGAGGAGTGTGGCGGAAATGTGGAATATATTCCTATTTGCTGCGGAACGCGGTCTTTTGGCTTTTAAGTTCGTATTCCTCGTTGCACGCAGTGCAGAAAAAGTCCGCAACGGGACGGTTGGCTGCAAACTGATCGATCTTCGGATTTCCGCAGTTCGGGCAATAAATCCACTGGCTAACCCAGTGTTCGGTCCATGCGCGAGCGCTTTGTGAGCCGCTGGTGTAAGGCGTTTGGGATTCTTCAAAACCCAATTTCATTGCGGTTCAATCGTTTCGCGCCGCCCGTTGCGTTCGTTTGCCAGCACTACGTCTGCTTATTTCCATGATTACCGCGCCAGCGCGCGCGTCACGGCATCGGGCTCCTTTTGCACAATCTTGAGCAAGATACGGGCGCTTCGTTCCGGGCGGCGGCGACCCTGTTCCCAATCGCGCACTGCCGAGAGCGCGAAGCCATATGTCGCCGCGAATGCTTCCTGCGACAGACCCAGCCGCGCGCGAATCTTCTTCACGTCCATGGTTTCAGGGACATACACCCGATAGCGGCGCTTGTCCGCCGTCCCGTCGAGATAGGCGCGGGCGTCGTCGAGGCCAGTCTTGATCTTGTCGAATGCGCGTTTGCTCATGTTTGTCTCCGGTAATCTGCAAGCATCTTTGTGACTTGCTTGCCCAAAGCGGTTCGCTCCGCCGGCGTCAGGTCCGCCTTTTCGTTCTTGGCGAAGGCAGCAAGCAGGAAAACCGGCACGTCGTCTCCGCCAAAGAGATAGATCACCCGCGCACCGCCTCGTTTGCCGCGTCCGCCGAAGCCAAAGCGCAACTTGCGAATGCCGCCGGAAGCCGGGGTCACCACGCCGCAACGCGGGTCGGCCGCGACCTGATCGACAATCGCCGCCCGTTCCTCGGCCGTGAACAAGTGCCCGGCATCGGCAAGATAGTGCGGCGTTTCGACGACGGCCTGCATGCTTGAGGACTATACGGCAATGCCGTAGTCCGTTCAAGCCCTCACAAAAAAACCCGTTTCCGGCGGGGTTAAGTTGGGAGGAGAGAGCCCGAAGACTCAAGATGTACGCACGTCGTACTTACTTCGTGATCGCATTGCAGGACGGCAAAATGGCGGGCTTTTGGCCCGCCGTTTTGATTCCAATGGATTGAAGGCAAGACGTGGATGGCCGGAACAAGTCCGGCCATGACGGCGAATTAATTGTCTAGGAACGACCGAAGCTTCCTTGACCGGCTCGGATGCTTGAGCTTCCGCAGCGCCTTCGCCTCGATCTGCCGGATGCGCTCGCGCGTGACCGAGAACTGCTGGCCGACTTCTTCCAGCGTGTGATCGGTGTTCATGCCGATGCCAAATCTCATACGAAGCACGCGCTCCTCGCGCGGCGTGAGCGAAGCCAGCACGCGCGTCGTCGTTTCGCGCAGGTTCGACTGAATGGCGGCGTCGATGGGCAAGATCGCGTTCTTGTCCTCGATGAAATCGCCGAGGTGCGAATCTTCCTCATCGCCGATGGGCGTCTCAAGCGAGAGCGGCTCCTTGGCGATCTTGAGAACCTTGCGCACCTTCTCCAGCGGCATGCCCAGTTTCTCGGCCAGCTCCTCGGGCGTCGGCTCACGGCCGATCTCGTTGAGCATCTGCCGCGAGGTGCGCACGATCTTGTTGATCGTCTCGATCATGTGCACGGGAATGCGGATGGTGCGCGCCTGGTCCGCAATCGAGCGCGTGATCGCCTGACGGATCCACCACGTCGCGTAAGTCGAGAACTTGTAGCCGCGGCGGTATTCGAACTTGTCGACCGCCTTCATCAGGCCGATGTTGCCTTCCTGAATGAGGTCGAGGAACTGCAGGCCGCGGTTGGTGTATTTCTTCGCGATTGAAATGACGAGGCGCAGGTTCGCCTCCACCATTTCCTTCTTCGCCTGGCGCGCTTCGCGCTCGCCCTTCTGCACCATGTGGACGATCTTGCGGAACTCGGTGATCTCGACGCCGGTTTCGCCCGCCAGCACGTGAATGGTCGAGCGGATTTCCTTGATCTTGTCCTTGTCCTTGGCGACGAGGTTCTTCCAGCCCTTGGCGGAGAGTTTCGACACGCGGTTGAGCCAGCGCGGGTCTAGCTCGGAATTCATGTAGTTCTTGATGAAGTCTTCGCGCGCGACGCCGTAGCTTTCGGCGAGCCGCATCAGCCGGCCTTCGGACGAGACGAGGCGCTTGTTGATGTCGTAAAGCTGCTCGACCAGCGCATCGATGCGGCCCTGATTGAGGCGCAGCGATTTCACTTCGGTGATGATCTCGTCTTTCAGCTTCTTGTATTTGCGCTCCTGCGCGGGCGAGAGCGAATCGCTCTTCAGGCGCAGCTCGATGTCCTGATCCTGCAAACGGCGCAGGCGCTTGAAGGAGTCAGCGATGTTGTCGAAGGTCTCGACGACCTTGGGCTTGAGCTCGGCCTCGATGGCGGCGAGCGAGAGCGAATTCTCCATATCGTCTTCGTCGTAATCGCCTTCGCCCTCGGCGGCGCCTTCCGGCTTGGCTTCGCCGTCAACGGCTTCGCCCGGCGCCGGCGCGGCCTTGAACGGCGTCGCGGCGGGGGGCGCGGCTGGCGGCGCTACGGGCGGAACGATGTGCAGTTGCGGGCCGCCGGCAAGCGGGGCGCCGGGCGCGCCCGGAACGCCGGGCGGCTGCGGAACCGGCAGGCCGTCGGGGCCGATGATCACCGGCTGCTGCATGTTCTTGGCGTCGGGGCCGGCGTAGGTCGCTTCCAGATCGATGATGTCGCGGAGGAAAACTTTCCCGTCGTTGAGTTCGTCGCGCCAGATGATGATGGCCTGGAAGGTGAGCGGGCTTTCGCACAGCCCTGCGATCATCGCTTCGCGGCCGGCCTCGATACGTTTTGCAATCGCGATTTCGCCTTCGCGCGAGAGCAGCTCGACCGAACCCATTTCGCGCAAGTACATGCGGACGGGATCGTCGGTGCGCTCGGAAGGCTCCTTCGCCTCGGACTTGGCGGGAAGCTTGGGCTTCGACTCGACGAGTTCGCCGCCTTCGCTCTCTTCCTCGTCGTCGGCTTCCTCCGGCTCTTTCGCTTCGCCGTCTTCCGCCTCGACGTCTTCGGTTTCCACAACGTTGATGCCCATCTCGCTGAGCATCGCCAGAATGTCCTCGATCTGCTCGGAGGTGACTTCCTCCGAGGGCAGGACGGCGTTGAGCTGCTGATAGGTGACGTAGCCGCGCTTCTTCGCGCCCTTGATCATCTTCTTGACGGCGGCGTCCGATAGGTCGAGCAGCGGCAGCGGCGTATCCGGCGCGGCTTCGGCTTCCTTCTCAGGAACCTCTTCCTTCTGTTCCTTCGCCTTGGCCTTGCTCGCCATCAGTCGTTCTCCTGGACCCGCGCCAATGGGGGTCAATTCCTTGGCCTGCTAGGGCCATCCCGGCCTATCGCTTAAGGCCAAAAGGGCAGCGCCGTATAGAGGCACCACCCGAATCAGGCCTTCAGTTTCGTCGGAACCCGCTTAAGCTCCGATTAACCCTGTAAGGACAACGGAATTGGACCCCTTATTCCGCCGCCTGTTGGCGCGCCAACCGGGCAGCGCCGCTCATATGCTTCTGGCCGGACGGCCCGAGGAGACCCCGAACCCCTCGATCAAGGCCTCGGTTCCATCCATGACGGATAGCCGCGCCTTGACGTCCCGCAACCATGAATAATTAGCCTCGGTATTGTCCTGCCCCAAGGCCGTCTCGGCATCCTTGAGTTCTTTAAGTAGTGAATGCCACTGCCGATGCAAGGCGACAAGCTGCTGCCAGGTCACCAATACGTCCTCCGGGGCGGCGTCCGCCAGAGCCCCCCAGACCGAATTTGTGGTGATGGTGCGCTCGAAGCGGTCGACGATCTCGGCAAAACCCCGGGTTGCAAGCGCCGCCCGCAGCGCCGCCGTGTCGGGCGGGGCCTCGTGCGCCATGATATCGATCAGCGCGCCCTTCATCCGCTCGGCGTCGGCATGGCGGAATTCGAGCGAGGCGAGTTCTTCCAGATGATCGTGCAGCAGCCACGGATGGTGCAGCACCGATTGCAGAATGAGCGCCTCGCGGCGGGGAACGACGGTGCGGTGGCCGCGATGCACCGAACTGGTCGCGAGCTGCTGGCTCACCACCACGTAAGGCATGCTCTTGCCGCCTGTGCCGGAACGTCCCGGACTGCGCGGGCCGAAGCCGCTCTCATTACGCGCGCCGCGATTTTTCCAGTCCGGGTTCAGCTGGCGGTTTTGCCATTCGCCGCGCGGGCGTTGCGCGCCCGCCGCAGGCTCAAAGAACTGCCGCAGCCGCGCGGAAAAATCCTGCCGGTAATATTTCCGCACTGAATCGTCGCCTATAGCGGCAGTGACTTCCGAAATGCGCGCTTCCAGCGCCGCGCGGCGCTCCGGGGTATCGAAGCCGCCGCCTTCGGTCTCGCGCATCCACAGCATCTGTCCCATCGGGCGCGCGCCCGCGATCACTTCCGCCACGGCTTCGCGCCCGCCCGAGCGCACGAGATCGTCGGGGTCCTGCCCCTCCGGCAAGGTCGCAAATTTCAGGCTCTTGCCGGGCGCGATCTTGGGAAGCGAGATGTCGATGGCGCGATAGGCCGCGCGCTTTCCGGCTTTATCACCGTCGAAGCAGAGCACCGGCTCGTCCGCCATCTTCCAGATCAGTGCCAGTTGATCCTCGGTCAGCGCAGTCCCGAGCGGCGCGACGGCGGCGGGAAAACCCGCCGTCACCATCGCGATCACATCGACATAACCTTCGACCACGATGATCTGCGCACCTTCGTGCGCCGCCTGCCGCGCGCCAGCAAGGTTGTAGAGCGTCGCGCCTTTGTGAAAGAGCGGCGTCTCCGGCGAGTTGAGATATTTCGCCTGCGCTTCCTTTTCCAGCGCGCGCCCGCCGAAGGCGATGACGCGCGAGCGCAAATCTGTGATCGGAAACATCACGCGGTCGCGGAAACGGTCGAACGGCACCGGAATATCGCCGCCCGACACCAGCAAACCGGCCTCGATCATGTCCTCAGTGCTCACACCATGTGTGCCGAGATGTTCTTTCAGCGCGAAACGCTCGCTGCTCGCATAACCGAGCCGGAATTTAAGCTGCGTCGAGGGATCGAGCCCGCGGTCGGCGAGATAGCCGCGCCCTTTTGCGCCAGCCCGCGCGGCCAGCGTCGCCTCGTAGAATTTCGCCGCCAGCTCCATCACGTCATGCAGCGTCTTGCGGCGCTCGTCGCGCGCCACGTCCTCACTCGACACTTTCGGGAGCGGCACGCCGGCTTGCTGCGCCAGCCGTTCGACGGCCTCCGGGAACGACAGCCCTTCGGTCTCCATCACGAAGCCGAAAATGTCGCCGTGCTTGCCGGAGGAGAAATCGTGGAAGAAGCCCTTCGTGTCGTTGACCGTGAAGGAGGGCGACTTTTCCTTGTTGAACGGGGAGAGGCCGACGAACTCGCGGCCCTGCTTCTTGAGCTTCACGCGCCGCCCGACGACTTCCGAGACCGGAAGCCGCGCGCGCAGCTCATCGAGGAACTGGGGCGTGAAGCGCATTTGATTGGGGCCGATTCGTTGTCCCCCATCATAAGCCCCTGCACTGTGACTTTTCCGGGTGTCTGGCCCGCGCTCACCTGGCGGGCATCTATTGCGGCCTTTTCCTAGTTATTCACAGGGGGCGGCGGCGGCATCGCCCGGCAAATCCGGAAGCGGGGGAAGTAGCACTCGTCATCGCCGGGCTTGTCCCGGCGATCCCGATCAGGAACGCAATGCCTCCCTAAGCGGGATGCCCGGGACAAGCCCGGGCATGACAGGCTTTTTATTTACTGCGGCTCCAGCCCGCTCTCCTTCACCACCTGCCTGGCGGCCTCGCGATCTGCCTTGATCTCGGCGGCAAAATGTTCGGGCGTGTTGATCGCCGGCACCTGGCCGTTGGCGATGATGTATTTGTCGCGGAAGACGGGATTGCTCACCACGCGCGTCACCTCGGCGGCGATCTTGTCGACGATCGGCTTTGGCGTGCCGGCGGGCGCGAACAGCCCGTACCATGTGCGCGAGGGCGCGCCCTTGTAGCCGAGATCGGCCAGCGTCGGCACGTTGGGCAATTGCGCCGTGCGGATATTGTTGGTCAGCGCCAGCGCCGTCATGGTGCCGGACTGGATTTGCGACATCACGTTGCCAAGGCCGATGAGGCCGATCGGCGTCGAGCCGCCGAGAATGGCGTTGGTCGCCTCGCCTCCCCCTTTGAACGGCACGCGCACCCAGTCGGCGCCTTTGTCGCGCTTGAGGCTTTCCATGTAGACCGCGAGCGGCACAGAGGCGGTGAGATAGCTCAGCGTTCCCGGTTTCTGTTTCGATACCGCGACCAGATCGTCGACGGTTTTGACTTTCAGATCGGAGTTCACCACCAGCACCTGAATCAGATGAAACAGGTTGATGACCGGCGTGAGGCCCGTCTCCGGATCGAACGGCAATTTCTTGAACAGGAACTGATTGTAGATGAGCGGATCGGCATTGATGATGCAGATGGTGTAGCCGTCGGGCGGCGCTTCCGCGCAGGAGCGCGCGCCGATGTTGCCCGCGCCGCCGGGACGGTTCTCGATCACCAAAGGCTGGCCGATGCGCTGGCGCACTTCCTCGCCCAGCACGCGCATGAAGATGTCGCTGATGCCGCCGGTGCTCGACGTCGTGAACACGCGGATCGGGCGGTTGGGATAATCGTCGGCCGCCAATGCCGGCAAGCCAGCGCAAAACATTGCGAGCAGAACAATCGCAAGACGCTTCATCGGAAATCCTCCCAGCAGCGGGCTCTTAACTCAACAGGCCCTTCACGATTCCGCTCGCCTTCGCCATGTCCATCTGGCCGGCGTATTTGCCTTTGAGCGCGCCGATCACCTTGCCCATCTCCTTGATGCCGGCGGCGCCGGTTTCCTTGATGATGGCTTCGATCGCGGCCTTCATCTCGGCTTCCGACATCTGCTTCGGCAGATAGCCGGTGATGATGGCGATCTCGTCGCTCTCCTGCTTGGCGAGTTCGGGACGCCCGCCCTTTTCATAAAGCTCGACCGATTCCTGCCGCTGCTTGATCATCTTCTGCAGCAGCGAGAGCAAATCAGCGTCCGAGAGCGGGCCCTTGCCCGCCCCGCGCGCCTCGATGTCGGCGTTTTTCAACCCGGAATTGATGAGCCGGAGCGTGGAAACCGCCCGCTCGTTCTTCGCCTTCATGGCCTCTTTGAGTGCGTTATTGATGTCGTCGCGCAGCACGGCTCCATCTCCCGAAATTGCCCTTTGACCCCCACCCCAACCCTCCCCCTTTCAGGGGGAGGGAGATCGCGCCGCGCTTTCTTTCCTCCCCCTGTAAGGGGGAGGAATAAGGAGGGGGTCAACTAACGGCGGTTCTTGCCTTCCCATATATAATACGCAAGTAAGAGCCTATGCCTCAGACTCAATCCAGCCCCACGTCCAGCTGGGCCGAGCCGAAAACCACCGCATTGCTCGTACTGGCGGACGGAATCGTGCTCGAAGGTACCGGATTCGGCAGCCCCGGCCATGCGGTGGGCGAGGTTTGCTTCAATACCGCCATGACGGGGTACGAGGAAATCCTCACCGACCCCTCTTATGCCGGGCAGATCATCACCTTCACTTTTCCCCACATCGGCAACGTCGGCACAAACGACGAGGACATTGAAGCCCTCAACATGGCGGCAACGCCGGGCGCCCGCGGCGTCATCCTGCAATCGCCGATCACGGAAGCCTCGAATTACCGAACCGCGTTGCATCTCGATGCCTGGCTCAAGCGCCGCAACATCATCGGCCTCTCCGGCATCGACACCCGCGCGCTGACTGCGCTCATCCGCGAAAAGGGCATGCCGAACGCCGTGATCGCGCACGACCCGAAGGGCAAGTTCGACCTCGCCGCGCTGAAGAAACAGGCGAGCGAGTGGCCGGGCCTCGTCGGCATGGATCTGGTGCCGATGGTCACGTCCGCGCAGCGTTTCACATGGGACGAAACGCCGTGGGTCTGGGGCAAGGGTTACGGACGGCAGGACAAGGCGGAGTTCCATGTCGTCGCCATCGACTACGGAATCAAGCGCAACATTCTGCGGCTGCTCGCGGGATCGGGATGCAAGGTGACGGTGGTTCCGGCGAAAACGTCCGCCGACGACATCATGGCGCTGAAACCCGACGGCGTGTTCCTGTCCAACGGACCGGGCGATCCGGCGGCGACCGGCGAATACGCGGTGCCGGTCATCAAGAAGCTGATCGATAGCGGCACGCCGACATTCGGGATTTGTCTCGGACATCAGATGCTCGGCATCGCGGTCGGCGGGAAAACGATGAAGATGCATCAGGGCCATCACGGCGCCAATCATCCGGTGAAGGATATCGAGACCGGCAAGGTCGAGATCACCTCGATGAACCACGGCTTCGCGCTCGATGCGAAAAGTTTGCCCGCGAACGCGACGGAAACCCACGTCTCGCTGTTCGACGGCTCGAACTGCGGCATCGCGCTCAAAGACAAGCCGGTGTTCTCGGTGCAGTACCATCCCGAGGCCTCGCCCGGCCCGCGCGATTCGCATTATCTCTTCATGCGGTTCGTCGAGATGATGCGGCAGCGGAAAAGAAAGATCGCGTGACGTCTACTTGGGTCAAATTCTACGACTTCAAGCATTCGATCATCTACGTGAACGAGCGCCACCGCGATGTTCACTACGCGCGCATCGCGCACGACATCGCGCCTTACATTCCCTCGCCCGCCGCGCGCGTACTCGACTACGGTTCGGGCGAAGCCCTGCACGCCGACGAGATGGCGGCGCGATGCGCTTCGCTTGTGCTGGCGGAAGCCGCGCCGAACGTGCGCGCGGTGCTCACGCAGCGCTTCGCGGGCAACGCCAAAATTAAAGTGATGACGCCGGAGCAGGTCGCGGCGCTCCCGTCCGGTTCTTTCGATTTCATAGTCATGCATTCGGTCTCGCAATATCTCACCGTGCCGGAACTCGAAGGCCTGCTCGGCCGGTTCCGCAAACTGCTCACGTCCGGTGGACTGCTGGTGGTCGGCGACGTGGTGCCGGCGCGTTTTGCTTCGCTCGCCGCGGCGCTGGCGCTGATGCGTTTTGGCGCCGCCAACGGTTTTCTCGGCGCGGCGATACTGGGGCTGATGCGCATCGTGGCGTCGGATTACCTGCGCCTGCGCAAGATCATCGGACTTTCGCATTACGACGAAGCAGGAATGCTGGCGAAACTCGCCGCCGCCGGATTTTCCGCAAGCCGCGCGGAGCGCAATATCGGCCATAATCAGGCGCGCATGACCTTCCTGGCGCGGCCACTTTAAACACCCGTAAACCGCAATTGAACCGGTTTTTCCGCACGCCCGGTGCAGGCCGTAACTTTGTATCAACCGCTATGGCCTAATTGTGAGGCACGGCCCGGTGGCGGAGTGGCGACGCAGAGGCCTTGCAAGGTCCTCCAGCCTGGTTCGATTCCAGGCCGGGTCTCCAGCCTCCGCCCGCCGAAGCGGCGAGCTACGGCTCGCAAGCCGCCCGCAAGCATCCACCGCTCATCCGGCGTGCGCCCTTCCCTGCCCTGCGAATCTGGTCTAAAGACCGCTCGCGCGCGGGAGCTTGCTTCTCGGCGCGGTCCGGGGGACGCGCGATAAGCGCGCCCTTTTTTTGTGTGCAGTGAGCCGATGCCCAAACGCACCGACATCAAATCGATCATGATTATCGGCGCCGGGCCCATCGTCATCGGGCAGGCGTGCGAGTTCGATTATTCCGGCACGCAGGCCTGCAAGGCGCTCAAGGAAGAAGGCTACCGGATCGTCCTGGTGAATTCGAATCCGGCGACGATCATGACCGATCCCGATCTCGCCGACGCCACCTACATCGAGCCGATTACGCCGGAGATCGTCGCCAAGATCATCGAGAAGGAGCGCCCCGACGCGCTGCTCCCGACGATGGGCGGGCAGACCGCGCTCAACTGCGCGCTCAGCTTGCGCAAGATGGGCGTGCTCGACAAATTCAACGTCAAGATGATCGGCGCCACCGCCGACGCCATCGACAAGGCGGAGGACCGCTCGCTATTCCGCGAGGCGATGACGAAGATCGGCCTCGAGACGCCGCGCTCGCATCACGTCAAGACGCTGACCGACGCGCTGGCCGCGCTGGAAGACATCGGCCTGCCCGCGATCATCCGCCCCTCGTTCACGCTCGGCGGCACCGGCGGCGGCATTGCCTATAACCGCACGGAATTCATCGAGATCGTCGAGCGCGGCTTCGACGCCTCGCCGACCAGCGAGATTCTGGTCGAGGAGTCGGTGCTGGGCTGGAAAGAATTCGAGATGGAGGTGGTGCGCGACAAGAAAGACAATTGCATCATCATCTGCTCGATCGAGAACGTCGATCCGATGGGCGTGCACACCGGCGATAGCATCACCATCGCGCCGGCGCTCACGCTCACCGACAAGGAATATCAGATCATGCGCGACGCCTCGATCGCGGTGTTGCGCGAGATCGGCGTCGAGACCGGCGGCTCCAACGTGCAGTTCGCGGTCAATCCGGCGGACGGGCGGCTGGTGGTGATTGAAATGAACCCACGCGTGTCGCGTTCCTCCGCGCTGGCGTCGAAGGCGACGGGATTTCCCATCGCCAAGGTCGCGGCGAAACTGGCGGTCGGCTACACGCTCGACGAGATCGCCAACGACATCACCGGCGGCGCGACGCCGGCTTCGTTCGAGCCGACCATCGATTACGTGGTGACGAAAATTCCGCGTTTTGCGTTCGAGAAATTCACCTCCACCGATCCGAATTTCAACGTGCTGACCACCTCGATGAAATCGGTCGGCGAAGCGATGGCGATTGGCCGCACCTTCAAGGAAAGTTTGCAGAAGGCTCTGCGCTCGCTGGAAACCGGCCTATCCGGCCTCGACGAAATCGTCATCGAAGGCTTCGACACCGGCAACAGCATCGACAGCGACGACAACAAGAACGCCATCCGCGCCGCGCTCGGCACGCCGACGCCCGACCGGCTGCTGAAAGTCGCGCAGGCGATCCGGCTCGGCGCCAGCGATGAATTGATTCATGCCTCCTGCCGCATCGACCCGTGGTTCCTCAACGAGATCCGCGGGATCGTCGACATGGAAGCCGAGATCAAGGCGAAGGGATTGCCAACGACGCCGGGCGCGTTCCGCCGGCTCAAAGCGCTGGGATTTTCCGATAGCCGCCTTGGGAGCCTCACTGCGACGCCGGTCGAGGCGGTCGCAAAAAAACGCCGCGCGCTCGGCGTGCGTCCGGTGTTCAAGCGCATCGACACCTGCGCCGCCGAGTTCGCCTCGCCGACGGCTTACATGTATTCGACCTACGAGACGCCGTTTAACGGCGCCGTTGCCGACGAGGCGCGCCCTTCCGACAAGAAGAAAGTCATCATCCTCGGCGGCGGACCGAACCGCATCGGCCAGGGCATCGAGTTCGACTATTGCTGCTGCCACGCCTGCTTCGCGCTGAAAGAAGCCGGCTACGAAACCATCATGATCAACTGCAACCCGGAAACGGTGTCGACCGACTACGACACCTCCGACCGGCTGTATTTCGAGCCGCTGACCGCCGAGGACGTGACCGAGATCATCGACACCGAGCAGTCGAACGGCACGCTGCACGGCGTCATCGTGCAGTTCGGCGGGCAGACACCGCTCAAGCTGGCCGAGACTTTGGAAAAGGCGAAAGTGCCGATCCTCGGCACATCGCCCGACGCCATCGATCTTGCGGAAGACCGCGACCGTTTCAAGAAACTGCTCGATCAGCTTAAATTGCGCCAGCCGCAGAACGGCATCGCCACTTCGCCCGACGCCGCCAGGGCCATCGCCGACGCGATCGGCTATCCGATCGTGATCCGCCCTTCATACGTGCTCGGCGGGCGCGCGATGGAAATCGTGCGCGACGGCGCGCAGCTCGACCGCTACGTCGCGCGGCTGGCGTCCACGCTCAACCGGCCGTCCGAACTGCTGGTGTCGAAAAAAAGCCCGCTGCTGATCGACCGTTATCTCTCCGACGCCACCGAAGTGGATGTCGACTGCCTGTGCGACGGCAAGGACACTTACATCGCCGGCATCATGGAGCACATCGAGGAAGCCGGCATTCATTCGGGCGATAGCGCCTGCGCGCTGCCGCCGCATTCGCTCGACCAGAAGACCATCAAGGAACTGGAGCGGCAAACGCGCGCGCTCGCGCTCGCGCTCAAGGTCGGCGGCCTGATGAACGCGCAGTACGCGATCAAGGACGGCGACATCTACGTGCTGGAGGTCAACCCGCGCGCCTCGCGCACGGTGCCGTTCGTCGCCAAGGTGATCGGAATTCCGGTCGCCAAGATCGCGGCGCGCATCATGGCGGGCGAGAGCCTCGCGAGTTTCAAGCTCAAGCCGGCGAGCTACACCCACAAGGCGGTGAAGGAAGCGGTGTTCCCGTTCGCGCGCTTCCCCGGCGTCGATACCGTGCTGGGGCCGGAGATGAAATCCACCGGCGAGGTGATGGGAATCGACCGCTCGTTCGAGGTCGCCTTCGCCAAGAGCCAGATCGGCGGCGGCACGAATTTGCCGCGCAGCGGCACGGTGTTTGTTTCGGTGCGCGAGGACGACAAGCCGCGCATCCTCGAGGCCATGCGGATGCTCACCTCTCTCGGATTCCTGGCCATCGCCACCTCGGGAACCCAGCGCTATCTGAACGAAAAGGGCGTGGCAGCGTCCAAGATCAACAAGGTGCTGGAAGGGCGGCCCCACATCGAGGACGCCATCAAAAACGGCCAAGTTCAGCTGGTTTTCAACACCGCCGAGGGGTCCCAGGCGCTGCGGGATTCCAAGTCCCTGCGCCAGGCCGCCCTCTTGCATAAAGTGCCGTACTACACCACTCTTTCGGGTGCCGTCGCCGCGGCGCAGGGCATAAAGGCCTACCTGGGGGGCGACCTCGAGGTGCGCGCGCTGCAGAGTTATTTCAACGGCCGGACCTGAGGGAATATCCCGGACGGTCCGCCCACGACGGTTGAGAGTTCGGCCGGGAGTTTAAAGATCGCGTTGCAGGCCAAAGCCGGCCGCGATTGGAACTTTTTACCCTGGCCCTCGTAGTTAAGACTCCGGTGCACTTGCTCGTGACCGGAGTCGAATTACGAGTCGATAAGAAGACGAAAGGCTTGAGGCGAAGATGGAAAAGATCCCGATGACCGCAGAGGGCTATGCCTCGCTCGAGAAAGAGCTGAAGCATTGCCAGTCTGTCGAGCGGCCCCGCATCATTCAGCAGATCACCGAAGCGCGCACGCACGGCGATCTGTCGGAGAATGCCGAGTATCACGCCGCCAAGGAATTGCAGTCGCACAACGAAGGCCGCATCGGCGAGCTTGAGGACAAGCTCGCGCGCGCCGACGTGATCGACGTGTCAAAACTGTCGGGCGACACCATCAAGTTCGGCGCCACCGTGACGCTGATCGACGAGGACACCGACGAGAAGAAAGTCTGGCAGATCGTCGGCGAGCCGGAAGCCGATGCGAAAGCCGGCAAGATTTCCGTCACCTCGCCGCTCGCGCGCGCGCTGATCGGCAAGGCCAAGGGCGCGAACGTCGAAGTGCTCACGCCCGGCGGCGCCAAGGCTTACGAAGTGAAGAAGGTGGAGTGGCGCTGAGCGCCTCCGCCTTCCCTTCGCATCAATCAGCCTTCATATCCCACGGCACCATCGCCGCGTCTTTCGAGTTGCGCAGCGTCAGCGAAGTCTTGACGTTGCGCACATGCGGCGCGGCGGTCAGCTCCGCCACGAAAGCCTGAAAGGTTTTCAGGTCGGGAGCGACGCACTTGAGCACGAAGTCGATCTCGCCCGAGAGCATCCAGCATTCCCGCACCAAAGGCTGCGCGCGCACGAAACTCTCGAACGCCGCGAGGTCGCCTTCCGCCTGGCTGGACAGGTGAACCATCGCAAAGACAGTGACCTCGTAGCCAAGCTTCTTCTCGTCGAGCAGCGCGCGGTAGCCCTTGATGTAACCGGCCTCCTCCAGCGCGCGAACCCGGCGCAGGCACGGCGGCGCCGAGATGCCGACGCGGCGCGCCAGCTCCACATTGGTGATGCGGCCGTCGTCCTGAAGTTCCTTGAGGATGTTGCGGTCGATGGCGTCGAGGCGGGTGGGCAACGGAAACTCCAGACGGGCAATTTGGCCTTTGTGGAACATCCATACCGCGAACCGTAAGGCCGCGAAAGATTATTGCGCGGCTCCCTGCGGCATTTGGATACCGCGCCGGAAAGGCTGTGATTTTCGGGGGTTGCGTATCTTGCATAGCTCCCGGAAAGCCATAGATTACGCATCCAATTGAGCCGGATGCGGCACTGCGAGCCCGCCAGGACGGGGCCAAAGGGGGGCCAAGGGGGCAAGCGATGGCAAAAACAACTCACGCCAAAGTCGTCATTATCGGGTCGGGCCCCGCGGGCTACACGGCTGCAATCTATGCCGCGCGCGCCATGCTGGAGCCTGTGCTGATCCAGGGCATCCAGCCCGGCGGCCAGCTCACCATCACCACCGACGTGGAGAATTATCCCGGCTTCGCCGACGTCATCCAGGGACCCTGGCTGATGGAGCAGATGCAGAAGCAGGCGGAGCACGTCGGCACCAAGATCGTCACCGATCACGTCAACAAGGTCGATCTCTCGCAGCGCCCGTTCAAGCTCGATCTCGACAGCGGCGAGGTTTATGTCGCCGACGCGCTGATCATCGCCACCGGCGCGCAGGCGCGCTGGCTCGATCTGCCTTCGGAACAGAAATTCAAAGGCTACGGCGTCTCCGCTTGCGCCACCTGCGACGGCTTCTTCTACCGCAACAAGGAAGTGGTCGTGATCGGCGGCGGCAACAGCGCGGTCGAAGAGGCGCTGTTCCTCACCAACTTCGCGTCGAAGGTGACTGTGGTCCACCGGCGCAACAGTTTCCGTTCGGAAAAGATTTTGCAGGAGCGCTTGTTCAAGAATCCGAAGATCGAAGTGATCTGGGACACCGTGCTCGAAGACGTGCTCGGCGCGGACAATCCGCTCAAGGTGAACAAAGTGCGGCTGAAAAATATCAAAACCAATACCGTCACCGAGAAAGCCGTCGACGGCGTGTTCATCGCCATCGGCCACACGCCCGCGACCGAACTGTTCGTCGGCCAGGTGCAGATGAAACCGTCCGGCTACATCGCGACCGCGCCGCATTCGACCGCGACATCGGTGCCGGGCGTGTTCGCCGCCGGCGACGTCACCGACGACATCTACCGCCAGGCGGTGACCGCGGCGGGACTGGGGTGCATGGCCGCCCTCGAGAGCGAAAAATTCCTTGCCGCGCACGAGCAGCGCCGCGCGGCGGCGGAATAGCCAATGGCCAACAACTCAATGGACTGGGACAAGCTGAAGGTGTTCCACGCCGCAGCTGAGGCGGGCTCCTTCACGCATGCCGGCGAGCGGCTGGGATTATCGCAATCCGCCGTGTCGCGGCAGGTGAGCGCACTCGAAGCCGAACTCACGGTGTCGCTGTTTCACCGCCATGCGCGCGGCTTGATCCTCACCGAGCAGGGCGAGATGCTGTTCCGCACCGCGCACGAAGTTTTCATGAAACTGGAAGCGGCGCGCACCAAGCTCACCGACAGCCGCGAGCGGCCGAACGGCGATCTGAAGGTGTCCACGACGCCCGGCATCGGCGTGCACTGGCTGACCCCGAGGCTCGGCGAATTCATCGAACTTTATCCCGACATCCGCATCACGCTGATCACCTCGGACGAGGAACTCGACCTCGCCATGCGCGAAGCGGATGTCGCCATCCGCCTGCGCCAGCCGACGCAGCCGGACCTGATACAGCGCAAGCTGTTTTCCGTGCATTTCCATGTCTACGGCTCACCGGAATACCTCAAGCGTTTCGGCACGCCGCGCACCATCGATGAACTCGACGGCCACCGCATTTTGCTGCTGGGCGGCAACGTGCCGTCTTATCTCGCCAACCGGCGCTGGCTCGTGGAGGTGGGGCGCGACAGCAAAAATCCGCGCACCGCCCACCTGACCATCAACAACGTGCTGGGAATTCTGCGCGCCTGCCAGCGTGGGCTCGGCATCGCGATCCTTCCTGACTATCTGGTCGAAGAAAACGGCGGGCTGGTGCAATTGTTCGGCGATGCCGATCCGCTCGCCCTCGATGCGTTCTTCGTCTACCCGGAAGAATTGAAATCGGTTGCACGCATACAAGTTTTCCGCGACTTCCTGGTGTCGAAGGCGCAGCGCTGGAATTTCTGACATAAGCCGCGTTTATGGAACGCGCTGTGGGCAAAGGCTTGCGGGGTCCGCATGGCTGACATGCCCTGCCTCGCGTTGTGCGCGCGCCGATGCCTTCCCATAATTCAAGTCTGCTGCCGCTGCCGGTTGCTGCATCCTCCCAGATTGGCAATTGACGGGCAGCTTGTTCCCCTCTGGAAGCCGTTTGCCGGCACCCCAATCCGGCAACGCGAACCGGGCCCCCGCAAGGGCCCGGTTTTTCTTTGTCGTCCGCCGCCTTAGCGGAAACGCGCGATGTAATACGCGAGATCGAGAATGTCGGTGTCCTGCAGACCGGTCATCACATCGGCCATCGTCGCTTCGTAACCCTTGCGCGTGTTGCTCTTGTACTCGCGCAGCGACTTGACGATGAAGTCCTCGCGTTGCGCGGCAATGCGCGGGACGGTCTCGCGGCCGGAGAAATCCGTGTTGTGGCAGAAATTGCAGCGATGCTGATGCGCCAGCGCCTGTCCCTTCGCTATGCGCGCGGCGTCCGTGGCATCCTCCACCGGCTTTGGCGCCGGCAGCTTGGCGATGAAATCCGAAAACGTGCGCAGATCGTCGTCCGTGAATGCTTTTGCCATCTCGGTCATAATTTCGATCATCTGATCGTCTTTTTTGAACGGAGACGCGCGCTGATTTTCGCGAAACATAAAGAGTTGGATCAGCACATAGGGCGCCTGCTGCCCGCCGAGCGACGGCACGCCCTCATTTTCGGATGCACCCTTCTCGCCGTGACAGGCAAGACACGGCGCGACGCGCTCGGCAAAAGGCTCCGCTGCGCGCGCAGCCCCCGTGCACAACAGCAGGATCGCGACAGGCCAGATGAAGCGCGTTACCGGCATGACCATCTCCGAATAGAAAAAGGCCGAGGGCGAACGCCGCCCCCGGCCCCGATGTTCGCGATCAGCGGCCGGCGACTTTCGCCTTGCCGTAGGTGATGCGGTAGACCGCGCCGTTCCAGTCGTCGGAAACCAGCAACGATCCATCCTTCATCTGCTCTACGTCCACCGGACGTCCGAGATAGTTGTTATCGACCAGGAAGCCGGTGATGAACGGCTCCATCGACTTCACGGTGCCGTCGGGGTTGAGCTTGACGAAGATCACGTCGCCGCCGAGCTTTTTGGTCCGGTTCCACGAGCCGTGACGGGCAATGAAGATGCCGTTCTTGTAGGCCGCGGGGAACTGGCTGCCGGTATAGAAGCGCATGCCGAGCGCGGCCGTGTGCGCGCCGAGCAGTGCGACCGGCGGGGTGAACTCGCTGCACGAGCGGCCCCAGCCGAATTCAGGATCGGCCAGATTGCCCTGCCAGCAATAAGGCGATCCGAAGTGTTCGCCCATCTTGGTGACGCGGTTGAGTTCGTCGTTCGGAAGATCCTCCGACATCCAGTCGCGGCTGTTGTCGGTGAAGTAGAGCTGCTTCGACACGGGATGCCAATCGAAGCCGACCGTGTTGCGCATGCCGCGCAGAACGACTTCTACGCCTGTGCCGTCGAGATTCATCCGGCGGATCTGGCCGTGTGCATCGCTGTGCAAGACGTTGTTGCCCGGCTGGCCGACCGGAACGTAAAGCTTGTTGTCCGGGCCAATGCCGATGAACTTCCAGCCGTGGGCTTCGTCCTTTGGCAGGTTGTCGTAGATCATCTTCTTTTCGGGCTTGTCGAGATTCTTTTCGATGTTGTCGAAGCGCCAGACTTTGGAAAGTTCGGCAACGTAGAGCGTGCCCTTGCTGAAGGCGAGCCCGTTCGGACGGTGCAGGCCCTCGGCGATGGTCTTCATCTCGGTCTTGCCGTCTTTCTTGACGATGGCGAAGACCTTGCCGATGAAGCGGTTGCCGACGAACAGCGTGCCTTCATCGCCCAGGCGCAACGTGCGCGCGTTGGGAATGCCGCTGGCATAGACTTCGATGTTGAAGCCCGGCGGCAGCTTGAGCTTGGCGGTCGGCAGCTTGTCGGCGGCGGCCGGAATCGGCGGCGGCGCGACCGGCGCGAGCTTGGCGGCGGCCGGGTTGTTGTCCGGGCGTCCGATCAGCGGCGAGCCGGGTGGAAGCGGCGCCGGCGCTGCGGCGGGAGCCGCGGCGGGCGGAGCGCTCGCGGGCGGCTGTTGAGCGGTAGCCGGCGACAGAAGCAAGAGCCCGCCGACCGTACCGGCGAGCCATAGGCTGTGCCGTCTCGAAAGACTTTGAATCATCACGTCCTCCCTAGTGCGGAGGCCCTATTTTGCCGCGTTGACCTGCGGCAACCGGGTCCCGTCACGCCCAAGTTTCCATCTTTCAACCGATGGATGCAATCGGGGTCGCGGCGGCTCGATCTCCGGCTAGCCCCGGTAAGCGTAGGGCTCGTCCACGCGCACATTTGCGAGTTCTTGAATACGTGCGTGATGCGGCGAGAGGTGACAAACCGGATCGGCGGCGCGGGCATCGCCGGTAATCAGGAACGCCTGGCAGCGGCAGCCGCCGAAATCTTTCTCGCGCTGCGGACAGGCGCGGCAAGGCTCCTGCATCCAGTCGGTGCCGCGGAAGGCCTGAAACGCGGGCGAATTTTGCCAGATGTCCTGCAATGAGTGTTCGCGCACATTCCAGAATTCCAGTCCGGGAATGACTTCCGCCGCATGGCACGGCAGCACGCGGCCCGCCGGCGTGACGTTGATCGAACGGCGGCCCCAACCGCCGACGCAGGGTTTGGGAAAGCGCGCGTAATAATCCGGCACCACCGCGTCGATGACGATGCGGCCGTGATGGCGTTCGCGCAGCGCCTCGACTTCCGCCACCGCGGTTTCCACCTGCTCGCGCGTCGGCATCAGCGCCGCGCGATTTTTCAGCGCCCAGCCGTAATACTGCACATGCGCGATTTCCACGCGGCCCGCGCCGAGCGACAACGCGAGATCGACCATATCGCTGACGCGCGCGATGTTGGCGCGGTGCACGACCATGTTGATGGTGAGCGGCAGCCTCAGTTTGACGACTTCAACCGCCAGCGCGCGCTTGCGAGCCGATGCGCCCTTGTAACCGGCGATGTGGTCGGCGGATTCTTGTTCGCTGTCCTGAATTGAAATCTGAACGTGGTCGAGCCCGGCTTCGCTCAGCTTCGCGAGAGTCGCCGGCGTGATGCCGACCGCGGACGTAATCAGATTTGAATAAAGTCCGGCATCGCGCGCGGCTTTCGTGATCTCGACGAGATCGCGGCGCGCGCCCGGCTCGCCGCCGCTCAAGTGAACCTGCAACACGCCGAGCGCGGCAGCTTCGCGAAACACGCGCGCCCAGTTCGCTGCGTCGAGTTCTCCGTCGCGTTTGTCGAGCTCCAGCGGGTTGGAGCAATAAGGACAGCCGAGCGGGCAGCGGTGCGTCAACTCGGCCAGCAATCCGAGCGGGTTCGGCGCGTTGACGGGCGCCAGCACGCTAAAGCTCCAGCAATTTTTTATCGGCGAGGCCGCCGATCAGCTTCACCACATCGTCGTGAATTCGCTCGCGCGGCGCGCCGGGAAACGCCTTGGCAAGATCGTCAACGATGGTGTCGACATTCACCAGACCGGTGCAGCGCTTGAGAATTTCCATCGCAATCGCATCCGGTTTGAACACGCGCTCGGGCGCGAGCAGCACCCAGCCGCCCTGCGCCTCGTTATGCACGAGCCGCACGCCGCGCGGCAGGCGCGGATGCGCGGTGCCGGGAACGTTGCGTACGGGCTGGTCCATAATCTTCGTCTATTCTTTTGGCACAAATGCGCCCGGCGGAATCTGCTTGGGCGCGACGTAAGCGTGATAGAGCGCGTCCAGCATAGCCCACAGCACGCTGCACTTGAATTCGAGCGCGGCAAGCACGGCCTGCTGCTGTTCCGGCGTCGTCGCATGCTGCTTGACGTAATTGAGCGCGAAGTCAGCGTCGCGCTGGGCCTGCGGCGGGCGCTTGTCGAAATAGGAAAGTGTCTCGCGGGTGACAAAGTCGTAATTCGCCAGCATTCCCGCCATCCGCTCGCCGATGATGACGGGCGAGAACATTTCCGTCAGCGACGAGGCGATGGCTTCCAGCAACGTCTTTTCGCGCACAAAACGCACATAGGCTTCGACCGCGAAACGCGTACCCGGCAACAGCCCGCGCAGCGACGTGACGTATTCCGGATCTAGGCCGAGACCGCCGGTGAGCTTGAGCCAGCGCGCGATGCCGCCATCGCCTTCGTGTTCGCCGTCGTGATCGACGAGGCGCGAGCGCCATTCGCGGCGCACGGCGGAATCCTCGCAGCGCGCAAGCAGGCTGGCGTCCTTGATCGGGATCATCGCCTGATAAAAATAACGATTGAGCGCCCAGGCCTGCACCTGGCCTCGTGTAAGCTTGCCGCCGTGCAGCAGCCCGTGAAACGGATGCAGCCGGTGATAACGTTTCGCGCCGATGTCGCGCAGCGCGGCTTCGAGTTGCGCGGGGGTGAGTAAACTCACAACACGATCTCCATGCCGTCCTCGGCAACTTCCCAGCCCTTGTCGTTCACACGTTTCCGTTCGGGCGAGCCGTCGATCAAAATGGGATTGGTGTTGTTGATATGAACGAAAATGCGTCGCGCATGAAGTCCCGCGAGCGCGTTGAGCGTGCCGCCATCGCCGTCGATCGGCATGTGGCCCATGCGCCGCCCGGTTTTCGCGCCGGTCTTTGAACGGATCATTTCGTCGTCGGTGAACAGCGTGCCGTCGAACAGCACGGCGTCCGCGCGCGAAAGGCGCGTCATCAGCGCGTTGGTGACGGCGGCGGCGCCGGGAATGAAAATCAGCCGCGCGCCGTTGGCGGAAATTTCCACCCCGACATTGGCCGCGCTCTCCGCGCCGATCTCCGGATTCTCGCCTTCAAGATAGAGCGGCAGTTTTCCCGGCACGGTGAACAGCTCAGCCTCGATGCCGCCGGGAAGCGAAAATTTTTCGCCCGGACCGACCGCGCGCCGCGTCACGGCATTAAGCGCCGCGTACATCGCGTTGCTGGCGACGGCGGCGTGAGTGGCCGCTGTGGCATAGAGCGCGAACGGCGCGCTCTCGCGCAAATGCAGCAGTCCCGCGATCTGGTCGATCTCGCCGCCGGTGAGCACGACGGCGCCAATCGGGCTGCCGCGGATTTCGCCGCGCGGATGCAGCGCGCGGGTGGCGCGGATTTGCGCGCCGAGATCGGGCGAGGCGTTGAGCAGGGTCCAGTTCTCGCCGTCGGCGGAGAGCGCGAGCGAGGCTTGCGTGCGCGGGCGGACGCGCGGATCGCCGGCCCATGCCAATTGGCAGACCGGACAACGGCAATTCCATTGAGGAAAAGCGCCGCCGGCCGCCGACCCGATGACGATGGCGGTCAGGCGCCCCATTGAACGGGGTCGCGCGGCGGAATTAGAGGATCAGAACTCGGCCGGCAGATAGCCGTTGATCTCGAGTCCGATGCAGATCTCAACAAGGGTCGGGGTGGTCCAGGCCATGAGACATTTCCTCTCCAGCAACCGCTCTTTGAGCGGCAGTTCTCACACAGCTTAGCCGAGAGCCAAGGGGCTGTCATCCGGGGTCTGGCCGTACCGGCTGTTGGGCCGTGGCCCGCATGCAAAAGCGGCGCTGCACCTGCGATATACCGCCTATTGACCTGCTCCGGGCCAGAACCGATACACTCGGCATCAGCCATCAACACCGCAAAAAAGCGCGAGGGAGCAATGCCCTATATCACCGAAGACAACCTGACCGATATCGCGGTCGACCGCTGGTCGAACATCCCCGATCCGCGGCTGCGCGAGGTCATGACCGCGATGGTCAAGCATGTGCATGCCTTCGTGCGCGAAGTCGAACCGACGCCGGAGGAGTGGTACACCGCCATCGATTTCCTCACCCGCACCGGCCATCTGTGCACCGGCAAGCGGCAGGAATTCATTTTGATGTCGGACGTGCTGGGCGTGAGCATGCTGGTCGACGCGGTCAATCACCGCCTCGCCACCGGTGCGACGCCGACCACGGTGGAAGGCCCGTTCCACGTTCCGAACGCCCCGGAAATCGCCAACGGCGGCAACATGGCGGAAGGCGCGCCCGGAATTCCCTGCTTCGTCTCGGGAATTGTGCGCGATCTCGAAGGCCGCCCGGTCGCCAATGCCTTGCTCGATCTGTGGCAGACCGACGGCGAGGGTCTCTATGAAGTGCAGCGCGACGTGGCCGACGCCAAACGCGACGTGAACGAGGCCTGGATGCGCGGCATCTTCCACACGCAGGCCGACGGTTCCTACATGATCCGTACCGTTGCGCCGATCGGGTACACGATCCCGATGGACGGCACGATCGGCGAGCTGATGAAGCGCACCAAAATCTCCCACATGCGGCCGGCGCACATCCATTTCTGCATCGAGGCACCGGGCTACCACCGCGTGGTGACGCATCTTTTCCAGCGCGGGGATCAATACATCGACACCGACGTCGTCTATGGCGTGAAGGAGCCGCTGATCGTCGATTTCGTCAAAAAACCCGCGGGCAAAGCGCCGACCGGCGAGATGCTGAAAGAGCCGTTCTACGAGGTGAAGTACGATTTCGTGCTGCAAAAACTGGCGAAAGCCAAAGCCGCCTAAAAAGAGAGCCGAAAACCGAAGCGGTATCTGGCTTTTCGCGGCCTGTGTAAAACGGCAACAGTGAGGCCGGATCGGCCCTGCATTTATTATTAAAGCTCACTATTGGCGGCGTTTCCGCTAGGTTATAGAGGATTAAATCGGCGGGCAGTCCCCGCCGGAAAACAGTTGGAGAATGCCGGTGCGCAGCGTCAGCCTTAATGGATATCTCACGGGAACCGCGGTGGCCTTGGTGCTGGCGCTGATCTCTTCCAGCCATGTACTCGCCCAGTCGCCCGCAAACGCCGCGAAGGCCGAGGCCGCCGTACCGGCGCCTGAATCGGCGAACGCGCCGCCGCCGGCCGCTTCCGATGCCAGCCCGAAGGCCGATGCGCCCGCGGCTGTTGCAACTCCGGCGGCGATGTCGGCTTCCGACAGCGCGATCGCCGACAAGCTGCGCGAGATGAGCAGCGGTAAATTCGACCGCACGCTCGCCAGCAAGAAAGAACGCACCTCGGTCGAAGCATTTTACAACACGCGCAATTTCGCGCCGCTCTGGATCAGCAACGGCGCGGTGAACGAACGCGGCAAAACGGCGATCGCTTATCTCGCGGGCGTCGATGCCGAAGGTCTCGACCCGTCCGAATATCCGCGTCCCGACTTCAAGGCCGCCACCGACGCCGCCGCGCTGGCCGATGCCGAAATGAATCTCACGGCTTCGCTGCTCAGCTTCGCGCGCCACGCGCAGACCGGCCGCATCCACTATTCGCGCGTCGCCGGCGACATCCTCTACACGCTGGTGGCTTCCGAGCCCGCCGACGTGCTCGGCAAACTCGCAGCCGGCAACAACGCCGCCACCGCGCTCGACGGCTTTAATCCGCAGCAGCCCGGCTACAAGACGCTCAAGACCGAACTCGCCAAGACGCGCAAGGCAGGCGCCGACGCCGGCCCGGTTCGCATCGAGAGCGGCCCGACGCTGAAAACCGGCAAGGTGCTGGTCACCGACGCGCGCGTGCCGGAA
Source organism: Rhizobium sp. Q54 (assembly GCA_945907045.1). Lineage (GTDB taxonomy): Bacteria > Pseudomonadota > Alphaproteobacteria > Rhizobiales > Xanthobacteraceae > Pseudolabrys. The sequence continues at coordinate 23,961 of CAMDSH010000014.1, forward strand.
TTGCGCAAGCGTCTCGGCCTGCCCGCCGGCAACGACATCACCTACGACAAGGAACTGGAAGACGCGGTTACGAAATTCCAGAAGGGGCGCGGCCTTCCCGCCAACGGAACGCTCAACACCGCGACGCTCGACGCGATCAACGGCCCGCGCCGCGACCGCGACGAAGACATCATCATCGCCAACATGGAGCGCTGGCGCTGGGTGCCGCGCGACCTCGGCAACCCGTACGTGATGGTCAACATTCCCGATTACACGCTGCGCATCGTCAAGGACGGCGCGACGTACTGGAAGACCAAGATCGTGGTCGGCAAGCCCAATCTGGCGACGCCGCTGACCAGCGCGGAGATGAAGTTCATCACCGTCAATCCAACCTGGAACGTTCCGCCCTCAATCATCCAGAACGAATACCTGCCGGCTCTGGAGGCCGACCCGACGGCGCTTGAGCGTATCGGCCTGAAGGTCGAGCAATCCGCCGATGGCACGGTGCGCATCTATCAGCCGCCGGGCGAGCGCAACGCGCTCGGCCGCATCCGTTTCAACTTCCCCAACAAGTTCCTCGTCTATCAGCACGACACGCCGGACAAGAATTTGTTCGCGCATGACAAGCGCGCCTACAGCCACGGCTGCATGCGCGTGCAGGACCCGTTGATGTACGGCGAGAAGATCCTCTCCCTGGCCCTGCCGAAGGAAGGCTACACCGCCGAGCGGCTGCAGAAGATGTTTGGCGGCAGCGAGGTCAACATCAACTTCCCGACCTTCATCCCGGTCCACCTCACCTATCAGACCGCGTTCGTCGAGGACGGCAAACTGCAGATCCGCGACGACGTCTATGGCCGCGACGCGCGCATGCTCGCCATTCTCAAGGGCAGCGAGCGCAAGGTCGCCGATATCGCAATCGAGCGCTCCGGCGGCTCGTCGAGCAAGCCGGTGCGCCTTGCGCCGGGCACGTTCGGCGGCAGCCGCTACGGCGGCGGCAACTTCTTTGAGATGCTGTTCGGCGGCCCGTCCCGCCCGTCGGTTCCGGTCCGCAACAACGGCCGGGTCTCTTCGCGCTAAGACAGCAAATCTGATCGCTAACGATCGTCATGGCCGGGCTCGTTCCCGGCCATTTCGATTCAATAGGCACACATCAGCCGCTCGTCCCCGCGCAAGCGGGGACCCAGTGCTGCAATGGTCAACGGAGCGATAGTAAAACTGGATTCCCGCTTGCGCGGGAATGAGCGGAGAGCGTTCGAGGAGCGCGCGGATTCAATGTTGCGGATTTGGATTGGTACAGCTGGGTGGACTTGAACCACCGACCTCTGGTTCCACAGACCAGCGCTCTAACCAACTGAGCTACAGCTGCACAAGCCCGCCGGTTCTCGAATGCTTTGCATTGCCGGAACCGCGAGCGGGCGGACCTTAAGGCGCGGGCCCGCGCCTTGGCAAGTGCCGGTAACTTGGCCTGCCAGCCTAAGCTGCGCTCCGGCCAAAACAAAAGCCCGGGCAAATGGCCCGGGCTTCGTTTAACTACGGCCGACGCTTACAGCAGCCGTTACGCGTTACGCTACAAACTTCCTTAGGCCGCTTTGGTGAAGGCGCTGGTCAGGCCGGACTTGATCGGCTCGGCCGTCTCGGTCGCAACCTTCTGGGCCAGCGTGGCCAGTTCCTTGCTCTGTCCGCTCACCGTCTCGAACTGCTCGCGCGCATGCGCGGTGGACAGCTCGACGACTTCGGAGAGCGACTTCGCGGTCATCAACTTGCCGAAGAAATCGAAGGCGGCGTTGGTGTTGGCGCGCGAGGTCTCGATCACCTTGAGGCCGTACTCGGAAGCACCCTTGGAGGCGGTGGTGTAGGTGGTCTCGAGCACGTCGGTGGTCTCTTCGGCGGCGGCTTTGAGCTTCTCGTACTGATCCTTCGCCTGCGCGACGCCCTTCTCGGCGAATTCGCGGAACGCGGCGGGGACTTCCATCGCCGGCATTTCAAACTTGGGCATTTCGAATTTCGGCATCTCGTAGCCGCTGGAGGCAGGCTTCGACTTTGCTTTGGGGGTGGCTGTAATGACGTCGGCCATGACACGCATCCTTGGCTGGGGCGTTTTCCGGGCACCTGGCGGACCGCCGCCCACACTGACAGGTCCGGTGCCGATTTCTGATCCCGCTTCCAGAGGAAGAACCCAGTGGTGGCGGGCGCGATAACCCCTACGTAGCACCGTTAATGGTGCATTGCAACATAAATAATGCAGCGCACAATAATGTCATGGAATCAGCACGGTACCGCCACCGGGGAACCGGGCGGGCCTGCCGGAAAGGCCGGGTAGAGACGCGCAGAAGCCTCAGGAGGAGGCTTTGCCCGCCGCCTTAGTTGCCGGCAGCCTTGGCCGCGCTCTGGCCGAGTTCCTTGGCCTGGTCGGCGAGGGTCTGCATCTGGGCCTTCACGTAGTCGGCCTGCAGCTTCATCACCTCCTCGACGTCCTTGGCGCGCACGAGTTTCTGCGCGTATTCGAACGAGGCGGCGATGTTCTTCTCGGCAAAGCGCATGGCGAGATCGCCGACGCCCTTGGCGCCGGAACGGGCGCTCGAAACATGCCCTTCCGCGCTGCTGACCGCCTGCTGGGCCGCCGCGATGTAGGTATCGAAGGCCTTGCGCGCCTGCGCGACGCTTTGCTCGGCGAATGCGCGCATCTCGGACGGGATTTCAAACGGATCTTTGGCCATTGGCTGCTCCTGCGTGTTCTGGTTTGACGAACCGGCTTTTCCCCGTCGGCTCCCTCGGCATTGCCTGGCGGCTTAACCATATCTAGTCCGGCGGAGGCGCAAGGCCAATGCGGTGGAACCGGACTTTTTTGCTTTTCGAAGCCGGCGGTTTTGGCGCGGGGGTTAAGGTTATTGTTCCATTGCTCGCCCGCCGCGTGGACGGCGCACGAGCCCCGCCGTATTAAATGTTCATTAGCCGTAATCCGCACGGGACACATGAGCGCGTCTGAGTTTCAGTTCGCCTGCCTGCTCGATCCGCGGCTGTCGGCGCATGCCACCAGCCCGCTGCCCGTATGGCTATGGAGCGAAGACGGCGCGCGCATTCTGTGGGCGAACCCGAACGGCGCGACGATCTTCAACGCAGACTCGCCCGCGGCGCTCGAAGCGCAACGCTACGGACCCACGCATTCCGCCGCCACGCAGATCGCGCGTCTTGCCGCGACGTTGCCGGCAAACAACGGCGCGCGGCTTGAACGCCTGCGCGGTTTCGGCGCCGGCGTCGGCGGCACGCTCACCTGCTCCTGTTCGCGGCTGGTACTCGACAACAAGACCTCCGCCATTCTCGTCGTTGCGACCACGCGCGCGGGACCGGACTTGTCGCTCGCCGAGCGCGTGCGCTGGCTGCTCAACGGATGCGAAGCGCCGGTCGCGGCGTTTTCCGCCGCAGGCGCGCTGCTGCACGCCACGCCTGCCATTCACGAAAGTTTGGGCGAAGCTCGCGATGTGACCGCGCTCGGCGCGGAGTCTCTTGCCGAAACGGCGTGCCTCACCGGTTATGCCGCCGGCGAAATTCCCGTCGGCATGCTTTCAATTGCGCGCACCGGCTCCGGCGCCGCCACCGTTTTGCTGGCGACGCTGGATGCGCCTTCTCAAATCGGGGCAAAAACTCCCGGCGCGCCGATTGCTGCGCCCGCTGAAATTTCCGTGCCCGCGCAAGCCGCCTCGCCCGACCGCCGCTTCCCGCTGCGCTTCGTGTGGCAGATGGACGGCGAGGGCCGCTTCACGCTTACCTCCGACGAATTCATCCGCCTGATCGGCCCGCAAACCGCGTCCGTGCTCGGCCGTCCGTGGAACGAGATATCCGCCAAGCTCGCGCTCGATCCCAACCGCGATGTGGCGCGCGCGCTCGCCTCGCAAGACACCTGGAGCGGCGTCGTCATCGCCTGGCCGGTCGACGGTAGCGACGAGCGCCTGCCGGTCGAACTCTCGGCGCTCCCCGTATTTGACCGCGACCGCAGCTTCCGCGGCTATCGCGGCTTTGGCGTCTGCCGCGACATCGCGCGGCTTGAAGCGCTGGCGACGGCGCGCTCCGGCACGCTCACGCCAACAATTTTCGTGCCCGTGGAGGACGAGCGGCCCGCCGACGTATTCACGACGCGCGCGGAAAACGTGCTGCCGTTCCGCCCCGCGCCGGTCACGCCGCCTGCGCCCACAATGGAAGAACCCGCGCCGGCTCTGACGCCGGTCGAGCGTTCGGCGTTCAGCGAACTGGCGCGCCGTCTCACCGATCGCCTGAAGAAACCCGCGGACGCGCAGCCCGAAACCAAGATCGAACCCCGACTGCCGGAACCCGCCACGCCAGAGCGCCGCATCGAGGCCATCGCCAGCAATGAAACGGCGTCCGAGCGCCCGATCCTCGACCGCCTGCCGATCGGCGTGCTGGTCTATCGCTTTAACGATCTGCTGTACGCCAACCGCGCCTTCCTCGACTGGACCGGATACAAGACGCTGCATCAACTTTCATTAGCCGGCGGTCTCGATACGCTGTTCATCGAAACCGGCGCCGACAAGCTCGGCCGCAACGGCGAAAAAACTCTCGCGATCACCACGCATACCGGCGAGAAGCTTCCCGTTGAAGGCCGCCTGTTCTCCACCGCCTGGGACGGCGAGAACGCGCTCGTGCTGATGCTCAACATCGCTCCGGTTGCGGCGCCCGCCAACGGCGAGCGCCATAAGGCGTCGGAAATGGCGATACGTGGCACCGAAGCGGAAAACCGCGAATTGCGCGCCATCCTCGATACCGCCACCGACGGCGTCATCGTCATCGACCGCGACGGCCGCGTGCTCTCCGCCAACAAAAGCGCCGAGGCGCTGTTCGGCTACGAGGCCGCCGATTTCAAAGCCTTCATCTTCGGCGATCTGTTCGCGCCGGAAAGCCGCCGCCCGGCGCTGGATTATCTCGACCGCCTGACCAAGAACGGCACCGCCATCCTGCTCAACGAAGGGCGCGAGGTGATCGGCCGCGTGCGCCAGGGCGGGCTGATCCCGTTGTTCATGACCATCGGCAAGATCGGCGAGGCGGGCGAGAAATATTGCGCCGTGTTCCGTGACATCACCGCCTGGAAGAAAACCGAAGAGGAATTGCTCGCCGCCAAGCGGCAGGCCGAAAACGCCTCCTCGGCGAAATCCGAATTCCTCGCCAAAGTCAGCCACGAGATCCGCACGCCGCTCAACGCCATCATCGGCTTTTCCGAAGTGATGATGGAAGAGCGCTTCGGCCCGGTCGGCAACGAGCGCTACCGCGCTTATCTCAAAGACATCCATTCATCCGGCGGCCATCTGGTCTCACTGCTCAACGATCTGCTCGACCTGTCGAAGATCGAGGCCGGCAAACTCGATCTCACTTTCGCCAGCGTCAGCCTCAACGACATCACCCAGCAATGCGTCGCCGTCATGCAGCCGCAGGCGAACCGCGACCGCATCATCATCCGCACGTCATTGCCGCAGACGCTGCCGCAGATCGTTGCCGACGCGCGCTCGGTGAGGCAGATCGTGCTCAATTTGCTGTCGAACTCGGTCAAGTTCACCGGCGCGGGCGGACAGGTGATCGTCTCGACGGCGCTGACCGACGATAACGAAGTGGTGCTGCGCGTGCGCGATACCGGCTCCGGCATGAGCGAGAAGGACATCCAGACCGCGCTGGAGCCGTTCCGCCAGCTCGCCACCGCGCGCATTGGGTCCGGGGGAACCGGGCTCGGCCTTCCCATCACCAAAGCGCTGGCGGAGGCCAATCACGCCCGCTTCAAGATCACCAGCGAAGTGGATTCCGGCACTCTGGTCGAGGTCGCCTTCCCGGCCACCCGCGTGCTGGCAGAGTAGCGCGTAGATGCGCTAGACTTGGCGGCCTGTGAGGTCGCCATGCGTATATTCAAACCGGCGATAGCGCTTTTCGCGCTGGCGGCAACGCTGCTGGCGCACCCTGCGCGCGCGGCCGAAAAGGTCGACCTGCTGCTGGTGCTTGCGTCCGACGTTTCACGCAGTGTCGACCAGCCAAAATTCCAGCTGCAGCGCGAGGGCTACGCCGCGGCGATTTCCAATCCGCGCGTGCTAGATGCCATCCGCTCCGGCCCGCACGGGCGCATCGCAATTTGTTTCCTGGAATGGTCCGGCGTCGGCAACCAGAAGGTCGTCATCGACTGGACCCTGATTGACGGGGCGGAAGCGGCGCAGCGTTTCGGCGACCAGCTGATCGAATTGCCGCGCTCGTTCGCCGACCGCACCTCGATCAGCGGCGGCATCGATTTCGCAGTGGCGCAATTCGCCAACGCGCCGCAGCAGTCCACCCGCCGCACCATCGACGTGTCCGGCGACGGCACCAACAATTCCGGCCGAGACGTGACGGCGGCGCGCGACGATGCGCTCAAGCAGAACATCACCATCAACGGCCTCGTCATTTTGAGCTAGCGGCCGCTGGCCTGGAATCCGGAGCACACCAATCCGCCGGGCGGCCTCGGTAATTATTACAAGACCAACGTGATCGGCGGGCCGGGCGCCTTCGTCATGGTGGCGGAGAATTTCAATTCCTTCGGCAACGCCATCATCGGCAAGCTGATCGCCGAGATCGCGCAGACGCCCGCCCCGCAGCGCGCCGCGTCACGCTGACATCCGAGGCAGCATCTGAGGCAGTTTGTCGCGATTTCGTCCGTGCCGATGCGGGCCACGCGATCCTGCTGCACATCCTCAGGAAACGGACGCGTTTCGAGCGATTCCAAACTGCGCTCGACTAGAACCATTCTAACTTATTGATCTATCGCAAGAAACGCTGCACGGACGTGCTATTCAATCCGCAACAGTCCGCCTTTTTTTCAGGAGCGTTGCATGCGCGTTTCGATCCGCACCGTCTTGCTTGCCGCCGCCGCGTCATTCGCCGCCGGCAGCGCGCTCGCCCAAACGGGCGAAGTGAACGTCTACAGCTATCGCGAAACCAAATTGATCCAGCCGATGCTCGATGCCTTCACCAAGGACACCGGCATCAAGGTCAACATCATTTCCGCCAGCTCCGGCCTCGAACAACGCATCAAGACCGAGGGCGCCAACAGCCCGGCCGACGTGCTGCTCACCGTCGACATCGGGCGGCTGGAAGAGGCGGCTAAATCCGGCATCTCGCAGCCGATCGCGTCGGCCGAACTCGACAAGGTGGTGGCGCCGCAATACCGCGACCCGGAAGGGCACTGGTACGGCATCTCGCTGCGCGCGCGCGTCGTTTACGTTTCAAAAGAACGCGTACAGCAGACCGCGATCACTTACGAAGAACTCGCCGACCCGAAGTGGAAAGGCAAAATCTGCATCCGCTCCGGCCAGCACATGTACAACAACGCGCTGTTCGCCGCCGTCATCGCCAAGCACGGCGAAGCCAAGGCGGAAGAATGGCTGCGCGGACTGAAGGCCAATCTCGCGCAGAAGCCCTCCGGCGGCGACCGCGAGACCGCGCGCGACGTGGCGGCGGGCAAGTGCGACATCGGCATCGGCAATACTTATTACTGGGCGCTGATGAACGACAAGGAAGCCGACAAGAAGGCATGGGCCGACGCCACGCGCGTTATCCTGCCGACCTTTGCCGGCGGCGGCACTCACGTGAACCTGTCGGGCGTTGTGCTGGTGAAGACCGCGCCGAACAAGGCCAACGGCATGAAGCTGATCGAGTGGCTGGCGGGCGAAACCGCGCAACACATGTACGCCGACGTGAATTACGAATATCCGCTGCGCGCCGGCATCGCCATCAACCCGACCATCGCGGGCTACGGCACGCTCAAGCCCGACGCCATGCCTATCTCCAAGATCGCCGACAACAAGAAGGCGGCATCGACGCTGGTAGACAAGGTCGGCTTCGACAATTGATCCCGGCTCGTCCCATGCGCAACGGCCTCGCCTCGCGCGGGGCCGTTCGTCTTTGGCCGCAGGTGCAGGTGGCGGCATTCCTCATTGCGTTCGCCATCGCCGCGTTGGTGGCGGCGCCGCTCATCAGCTTCGCGCGCATTGCCGCCATCGGCGACGCCGAAATCTGGGCGCACCTCGCGGCTTATGTGCTTCCTGTCGCGTTGACGCAGACGGCGCTGTTGCTCGCCGGCGTCGCGGTGATCGCCACCATCGCGGGCGCGGGCACCGCCTGGCTGGTGACGACGTTCCAGTTTCCCGGACGTGACAGCTTGCTGTGGCTGCTGCCCTTGCCGCTCGCGATCCCGACCTACATCGCGGCTTACGTTTACGTCGACATCTTCGACGCCGCAGGTCCGGTGCAGTTGCTTTTGCGTGAAATTTTCGGCTGGCGGACCGGCGCGGATTACTGGTTCCCGCCGGTGCGCTCGCTCGGCGGCGCGGTGTTGATCATCGGCTTCGTGCTCTATCCGTACGTTTATCTGGCGGCGCGCGCGATGTTCCAGACGCAATCCGCGGTGTTCGCGGACGCCGCGCGCTCGCTCGGCGCAAGGCCACTCACGCTGGCGCGCCACATCACGCTGCCGCTGGCGCGGCCCGCGCTGGCGGTGGGCCTCGCGCTCGCAATGCTGGAAACGCTCAACGACATCGGCGCCAGCGAATACCTGGGCGTGCAGACGCTCACGCTCTCGGTTTTCACCACCTGGCTCAATCGCGGCAGCCTGCCGGGCGCGGCGCAGATCGCGGTCATCATGCTGATCGCCGTCACCTGTTTGATCGCGCTGGAGCGCTACGGGCGGCGGCGGCAAAACTACATCGGCGCGGTGCAGGACGCAGCCGTGGCCTCCCGCATTACGCTTTCCGGCCGCGCCGGATGGCTGGCGGCGGGGTTGTGCTTCATCCCCGTGGCGCTGGGGTTTCTCATTCCGGCGGGCTTTCTGCTGCGCGAAGTCATCGCGCGCGGGCTGCTGACCGGCTTCGATCCGGTGCTGATACGCCACGCCGCCACCACCGTCATGCTGGCGGGCATCGCCACCGCCGTGGTGCTGCTGCTCGGCATCGCGGCGACGCTGCCGCTACGGCTCAAGCACCATCCGGCGATCTTCGCCTGCGTCAATTTTGCGACATTGGGCTATGCGGTGCCGGGCACGGTGCTGGCGCTGGGTTTGCTCTCGCCGCTGGTCGCAATCGACGAGGCAATCAACTGGGTGGCGGCGAGCTTTGGGACAACGGGCGTCGGTCTTGTCGTCGCGGGTTCGGGCGCGGCGCTGGTGATCGCCTACGCGGTGCGCTTCCTCGCCATCGCCATCGGCTTCATGCAGGCGGGCTTTGCGCGCATTTCAGGCGAGTTCGACGACGTCGCGCGCCTGCTCGGCGCCGGTCCGCTCACGCTGGCGCGCAGCGTGCATTTGCCGATGATGCGCCCCGCGCTGTGGGGCGCGGCGCTGCTGGTGTTCGTCGATTGCCTGAAGGAATTGCCGGCGACGCTGCTGCTGCGCCCGCTCAATGTCGAAACCTTGTCGACCTACATCTACCAGTTCGCGGTGCGCGGAAATTTCGAGGAAGGCGCGCTGGCCGCGTTGCTGATCGTCGCCGCCGGCATCCTGCCTGTGATCCGCATCGTCAGGTATGCTGACCTGCCGCCCGCCCGTTCGTCTTTACGTTAACGCCGCCAAACCCGGCATAAACGGCGCATAAGTTCCTGGTGGGCCGCACGGCGGCCACGAAAGCGTCACAGAGCCCGGCCACGGTTGGCGGCAGCAAAGCCGGTGGCTATAGTCCCCGGCGCTTTGGCACAAAACAATTGGATTTGCGTCTCGTGATCGCTGCCACCGGCTTCAAACGCCTGGGACTAGCCATCGCAGCCCTGGTGGCGGCGTTTTGCGGCGTATTCGCCGCCATGTCGATTTTGATTTCCACCGACGCCGTGCGCGAGGCGGTGAAGACGGAAATCCGCAACGTCACCGGCCTCGATCTGATCCTGCGCGGCGAGGCGACGGTGTCGCTGTTCCCCACCGGCAATGTCAGCTTCGCCGACGTGCGGCTCGATGACGACCGCGGCGGCAAACCGGCGCTGATGGCCGAACGGCTGACGGCGCGGCTGCAATTTTTCCCGCTTCTGATTGGGCGCGCCGACATCGCCGACGTGTCGCTGGTGCGCCCGAACATCGCCGTGACTTTCGAGCCCAATGGCCGCTCGAACTGGTCGGGCCTGATCGAGGCTCTGGCGCGCACGCAAAAGCCGAGCCAGCAACAGCTCACGTCATTCTCCGAAATCCGTATCGACGGCGGCACGATCACCGTGCGCGACGATACCCACAATGTCAGCGAGACGCTCAGCGATGTCGAAATGTCGCTGGCGTGGCCTTCGATCGCGCGCAGCTTCGGCGCGACGGGACGTTTCGTCTGGCGCAATGAACCCGTCGATGCCAGCGTCAGCCTGAACGATTTTGCCGCCGCGCTCTCCGGCGCGCGCACCGGCCTGAAGCTGCGATTGTCGGGAGCGCCGCTGAAAGCCGCCTTCGACGGCAACATGAGCTGGCGCCCGACGCTCAAGATCGAAGGCACGCTCGCCGCCGACGCCGCTTCGCTGCGCGAGACGATGCGCTGGACCGGACAAAAGGCGCTGCCCGGCGGCGGCTTCGGCCGCTTCGCGCTCAAGGCGCAAACCAACGTGGCCGGCAGCACCATCGCGCTCACCGGCGTCAATCTCGAACTCGACGGCAACGCCGCCGAAGGCGTGCTGACCTTGGCCACCGACGGGCGGCAGACGCTGCAAGGAACGCTCGCCGCCGAGAAGCTCGATCTCACGCCTTACACCTCCACCGTGCGCCTGCTTTCCGCCAACGCGCGCCAATGGAACGCGATGCCGATCGCGCTCGACGGGCTCGACGGCTTCGACCTCGATCTGCGGCTGTCGGCGGCGCAGGTGCTGCTGAGCAGCGGCAAACTCGGCCGCACCGCGGTCTCCGCAAATCTGCGCGGCGGGCATCTCGCCGTCAGCATCGGGGAATCGCAGGCGTTCGGCGGCCTGATCAAGGGATCGTTCATGCTCGCGGGCACCGAGGCGGGCGTCGATCTCAAAACACAATTGCAATTCTTCGACGTCGATCTGGAAAGCTGCCTTGGCCAGTTGTTCGGGCTCAAGCGCCTCGAAGGCAAAGGCAATCTTGCGTTGGCGCTGGAAGGCTCCGGCGGCAGCGTGCTGGCGCTTACGCGCACGCTCAACGGCTCCGCCAGCCTGAGCGGGCAACAGGGCGCGCTGGCGGGCTTAAACGTCGAGCAGCTGCTGCGCCGTCTCGAGCGGCGTCCGCTGTCCGGCGGCGGCGAGTTCCGCACCGGGCGCACGCCTTATGACCGCATCACCCTCACGCTCAAGATCGCGCAAGGAACCGCCACCGTGGAAGACGTGAGCATCGAAGGCGCCGCGGTGAAACTCGCGCTTGCCGGTTCCGCTTCGATACCGGCGCGCGATCTCGATCTCAAAGGCACCGCCGCGCTGATGTCCGCCGGCAACGCCGCGCCCGCGTTCGAGTTGCCCTTTATCGTGCAGGGGCCGTGGGAAGATCCGATTTTGCTGCCCGACCCGCAAAGCCTGATCCGGCGCTCCGGCGCTGCGGCGCCGCTGCTCGACTCGGTGCGCGACCGGCGCGCGCGCGAGGCCGTGCGCGCCGCCATCGAGCGGCTGACCGGAGTGCCCGCTTTTACGGCGCCTCTGCCCCCGGCACCGGCCACGCCCGTGGCTGAACCCGCGCCGTCCCAGAAGCCGCAATAGCCCTCTTTCCCCTCCGGCGCATGGCGGCACGCGGCCGATGGACTATCATTGCGCGGAAACGAATCACTCGCCGGCTTGAGGCCGGCGCGACGGGGCCTGGATGCTGCATCCGATCCTGCGGACACTGGTAAAAGTCGCGATCGCCTCGCTGATCGTCGGAACGATCCTGGCGCATTTCGGCATCACCGCCGAACAGTTGATGCGGGAATTCGGGCTCTCGGCCGAGCGGCTGCAGGAGCTGGCGCGCAGGGGCTTTGACTGGGCGCTGCCGAACGTGCTGCTCGGTTCGCTGGTGATCGTGCCGGTGTGGTTCCTGGCCTATCTGTTCCGCCCGCCCGGCAGCAGTAGCAGCAGCGAATAATCTTCGATCAGAACTTTGCCGCCAGCGCCGCCGCCTGTTCGCGCCGCGCCGCGTTGCGTTTGCCCAGCAGCGACGCCGCGATGATGCTCAACGCCACCACCGCGATAGTGATCGTGCAAATCGCATTGATCTGCGGTTTCACGCCAAGGCGTACTTCCGAATAGATGCGAATGGGCAACGTGGTTGCGCCCGGCCCGGTGGTGAAGCTCGCGATCACAAGGTCATCGATTGAAAGCGTGAAGGCGAGCATCCAGCCGGCGGCAATCGCCGGCGCGATCAGCGGCAGCGTGACGGAGAGGAACGCTTTTACCGGCGGGCAGCCGAGATCCATCGCGGCTTCTTCCAAACTGGTGTCGAAGCCGATCAGCCGCGACTGCACGATAACGGTGACGAAGCACATCGTGAGCGTCGTGTGCGCTGCGGTGATGGTCCAGAATCCGCGATCGATGTCGAGCGCGACGAATAACAATAAAAGCGAGAGCCCAGTGATGACTTCCGGCATCACCAGCGGGGCGTAGATCGCGCCGGAAAACAGCAACCGTCCGCGAAACCTGCGCACGCGCGTCAGAGCCAGCGCGGCGAGCGTGCCGAGCAGCGTCGCCGCGCTCGCGGAGATAACCGCAACGCGCAGGCTCAACCACGCGGCGTCCAGCATGGGCTGGTCGTTGAGCAACTCTCCATACCAGCGCGTCGACCAGCCGCCCCACACCGTGACCAGCCGCGAGGCGTTGAACGAATAGATCACCAGAATGACGATCGGCAGATAGAGAAACGCCAGCCCCAGCGCGACCGAGACGACGTTGAACATGGAAGCGCGCCGCATCACCGGGCTCCTTCCAGCGCGCGCTTTTGCAGGTGCTCGTAGAGCACGATCGGCACCACCAGCAGGCACAGCAACACGACCGTGATCGCCGCCGCCACCGGCCAGTCTTTATTGCTGAAGAATTCCACCCACAGCGTCTGCCCGATCATCGCGGTTTGCGAACCGCCGAGCAGATCGGGAATGACGAACTCGCCGACCATCGGGATGAAACACAGCAGCGCACCCGCGACCACGCCCGGCCGCGCGATGGGGAGCGTGACCAGCCAGAACGCTTTTGCACGCGGGCAGCCGAGATCGGCGGCGGCTTCAAGCAGCGCCTCGTCCATTTTTTCCAGCGTGGCGTAAATGGGCAGCACCATGAAAGGCAAATAAGAATAAACGAGGCCGATATAGATCGCGGTGTCGGTCGAGAGCCACACCACCGGCTGCGCGATGACGCCGAGCGCGAGCAGCACGTCGTTGAGCAACCCGTCGCGCTGGAGAATGTTGATCCACGCGTAAATGCGGATGAGGAACGACGTCCAGAACGGCAGGATTACAAGTAGAAACAATATGGGTTGCACACGGCGCGGCGAGCGCGCGATGCCATAGGCGATGGGAAAGCCGATCAACAGCAAGATGAGCGTCGCAAGACCGGCGATTTCCAGACTCTTCAAATACGAGAAGAAATAAAGCGAGTCGGAGAACAGCAACGTGTAAGTCTCGAACGAGAGCGCGCCGAAGAATTCCCGCGCGCCTTGCCAGCCGGCGGAAATATCGAACACGGGCAGATAAGGCGGCTGCGCCAGCGCGTTCTGCGAAAGGCTGATCTTGAGCACGATGGCGAGGGGAACGAGGAAAAAAAGCGCGAGCCAGAGATACGGCACCCACACGATGAGCCGCGCACCGAGCGGACGTTTGCCGGTTGCGCTCATTTGGTCAGCACCACGCCGGATTCGCGCGCCCAGGTGAGCGATACCTTGTCGCCAAGACTGACAGGCGGATTTGTCCCGCGCGCGACATTCGCCACCGCGGCCTTCATGACGAAACCGCTGTCGAGCTTCACCTTGTAGATCGACATATCGCCGAGATAACCGATGTCCCACACCGTGCCGGTGGCGTTGTTGTCCGGCGCCCCGGCGGAGGCCGCCGGCGCCAGATGGATTTTCTCCGGACGCAACGCGACCGATACCGTGTCGCCGAATTTCGCACCGGCGGCGTCCGCCACGCGCAGCCGACCGGCGGGCGTGTTTTCGATCACGCCGGCATCGCTCATGCGCCCTTCAAGCAGATTGACGTCACCGATGAAATCCGCGACCCAGCGCGAATTCGGCCGCTCGTAAATCTCCGCCGGCGGCGCCACCTGCACGAGGCGGCCATGGTCCATCACGCCGATGCGATGGGCGAGGATCATCGCCTCTTCCTGGTCGTGCGTGACGACGATGAACGTGGTCCCCAGCTTGCGCTGCAATTCCATCAACTCGAATTGCGTCTCTGCGCGCAACTTCTTGTCGAGCGCGGCGAGCGGCTCATCGAGCAGCAGCACGCGCGGGCGTTTCACCAGCGAGCGCGCGAGCGCGACGCGCTGGCGCTGGCCGCCGGAAAGCTGGTCCGGACGGCGCGGCCCGAAACCGTCCAGCTTCACCAGTGTCAAAATTTCGGCGACGCGCGCGGCGATTTCTTCTTTGCTTAAGTTCTCTTGCCGTAATCCAAAAGCGATGTTGCCCTCGACGCTGAGATGCGGAAACAGCGCGTAGCTTTGGAACATCATGTTAACGGGACGGCGGTGCGGCGGCACCGGGGCGATATCCTCGCCGCCGAGCAGGATGCGCCCTTCATCCGGCGCCTCAAAACCCGCCAGCATCCGCAGCAACGTCGTCTTGCCGCAGCCGGAGGGGCCGAGCAGCGCGAAGAATTCGCGCTCGTAAATGTCGAGCGAAAGCGTATCGACCGCCACGATTGGCCCGAAGCGGCGGCTCACGTCTTCGATGCGGAGCAATGGACGCGCATTCGCGTCGGCCCAGGGCGCGAAATTCCTGCGCGTGCCGCTCGCCTGCGGCTCCATGCCTGCGCTCGCCATGAAAAATCCTCGACGCGATCCTGTCCAGCGCCACGCTAGCGGGGCGCGCCGGACGGCTCAACAATCGAATTGCAACGATGTGTGCAGAGAAGCGTTATGCCGCCGACGTCTCGGACTCCGGCGCGCCGGCCTTGGCGTGGGGGTCGACGATCAGGCGGCGCGGCTCCGGGCCGTAATAGTCGCCGAGTTGCACGCTCTCGCGCGGCTTGGCGACGATGGAGATCATGCGGTCGAGCAGCGATTTCGCCGACACCGGCTTGCGCAAGAATTCGTTCACGCCGAGCTTCGCCGCTTCGACGATGCGCCAGCGCTCACCGTGCCCACTGAGCATGATGATGGGAATGTCGGGCACCGGAAACACGCCGGGCGAGCGCACGATGCGCACGAATTCCGGGCCGTTGAGCAGCGGCATTTCCCAGTCGAGGATCACGAGGTTGGGCGACTCGGTGCGGATCGCTTCCAGCCCGGCGATGCCGTCGGCAGCCTCGATGACGGTACGAACGCCGATGTTGAGCAGCAGGCTTCGCACCAGATGGCGCATGTACTGGTTGTCGTCCACGAGCAGCACGCTGAGCTGCTGGACCAGAAATTCCGCGTGCTTGGCATTCAACGGCATGACGCCACCTCAACCGGAGATGGCATTTCGCCCGATAATCCTCACCGGGCCGTTAACGTGCGGCGCACCGCCTCCCGCCACCCCGCCCATTTGCGCTCGCGCTGGGCGGCCGGCATTTGCGGCTCGAAGCGCCGGTCGAGCCGCCAGGTGGCGGCGAAGCCCGCGAGATCGGGGCATACGCCCGCCGCCCGCCCGGCCAAATAAGCCGCGCCGAGCGCTGTGGTTTCCATCACCACCGGGCGGTCCACCGGGCTTGCGAGAATATCGGCGAGGAACTGCATGGTGACATCGCTCGCGGTCATGCCGCCATCGACGCGCAGCACGGTCGCGGCGCCCTTCGCCGCCGGCCAGTCGGCGCGCATGGCGTCGAGCAAATCGCGGGTCTGGTAACCAACGGCTTCCAGCGCGGCGCGGGCGAGTTCCGCCGCGCCGCAATTGCGCGTGAGGCCGGAAATGACGCCGCGCGCCTGCGCGTCCCAATACGGCGCGCCGAGGCCGACGAAAGCCGGAACCAGATAAACCTCTTCCGCCGGATCGGCGCGCTCGGCGAGCGGGCCGATGTCGGACGCCTGCGAGATCAGCTTGAGGCCGTCGCGCAGCCATTGCACCGCCGCCCCGGCGATGAAGATCGCGCCTTCGAGCGCATACGTGCGCTTGCCGTCGAGCTGGTAGGCAATCGTCGTGAGCAGCTTCTTGCGCGAGGCAACGCGCTGCGTGCCGGTATTAAGCAGCGCGAAGCAACCGGTGCCGTAGGTCGATTTCATCATGCCGGGCTGGAAGCAGCCCTGCCCGACCGTCGCCGCCTGCTGATCGCCCGCGATGCCTAGAATTCTGATCGGCCCGCCGAACAAATCCGTCGTTCCGAAATCCCCGGCGCTGTCGCGCACATCGGGAAGCAGCGCCATCGGTACGCGGAAAATTTTGGCGAGGTTTTCATCCCACTGCCCGCTGCCGATGTCGAGCAGCATGGTGCGCGCGGCATTGGTGGCGTCGGTGGCGTGAACGCGGCCATTGGTCAGCCGCCACAGCAGGAAGGTATCGATGGTGCCGAAGGCGAGCTTGCCCGCTTCCGCCGCTGCCCGCGCGCCTTCAACATTGTCGAGCAGCCAGGCGATCTTGCTGGCGGAAAAATACGGATCGAGCACCAGACCCGTTTTTGCGGCGATCGTCTCTTCGTGGCCGGAGCGCCGGAGCGCATCGCACATGTCCGCGGTGCGGCGGTCCTGCCAGACAATCGCGTTATGAATCGGCTTGCCGCTGGCGCGGTCCCAGATCACCGTCGTTTCGCGCTGATTGGTGATGCCGATGGCGGCGATATCTTTCGCCGTCACCTTCGCTTTTGCCATCGCGGCGCGGACGGTGCCGAGCGTTGCCTGCCAGATTTCTTCCGGATTGTGCTCGACAAGGCCGGGCGCAGGATAAATCTGTTCGAGTTCTTCCTGCGCGCTCGCCAACGGCGTCAACGCGGCATCGAACACGATGGCGCGCGTGGACGTAGTGCCCTGATCGATGGCTAGGAGAGTGGCCGCCACGAAAATCCCCGAATGCGCCCGCTATTCGCGAGCCGGCGTCTTTAGACGCCGCCGGGGAGATTAGTTGACCATGATGACGTTGGCGATTGGCTGGTCGGCTTCCGGCTTGTAGCTGGAAAGCTTGCGCGGGGCCGGACCGTAATAGCTGCCGCTCTGCACCACCGGGCGCGGCTTCGCCAGCACCGAAACGATGCGGTCCTGCAGGCCCTTCGAGGAGACCGGCTTGAGGAGGAATTCGTTGACGCCGATGCGGACGGCTTCGACAACGCGCGAGCGCTCGCCGTGGCCGGTCAGCATGATGATCGGCACATCGGGAAACTGGAACGTCTCGGGCGAGCGCACCATGCGCACGAAAGCCGGGCCGTCGAGGCCGGGCATTTCCCAGTCCAGAATGACAATGTCGGGCGCGAGGTTGCGGATCGCTTCCAGACCCGCAAGGCCGTCCGGGGCTTCGTGGATCGAGCGCACGCCGATGCTCATGAGCAAGGTGCGGATGACCTTGCGCATGTAATGCTCGTCGTCGACCACCAGAACCTTGATGGACGCGAGAAGCGTGGCTTGATCTTTGACGCCTGTCGTCATCGGCAATCCGAATTGACAATCCAAAATAAGTTTTGCGGATTGAATAGAACACAGCGGCATTAGAGTCGTATAAATGCCGCCGGTTAAATCGCGAGCGTCACGGCAAGGATTCGGTAACCATCATGCCGCCGCCGGTGCGCCCTCATTGGCCATGAATTGCGCCAGCGCGGCGCGCCCTTCAGCGCCGATCTGCAGCCCGAGCTTGCTGCGCCGCCACAGCACGTCTTCATCCGTCTGCGCCCATTCGTGCGCCATCAGATAGCGCACTTCCGCCGCCGTCAGATCGGAGCCAAAACAAATTCCGAGATCGTCCATGCTCTTGGCCGGCCCGAGAATTTTCTCCGCGCGCGTGCCGTAGGCCAGCGTGAGGCGGCGCGCGTGGGATTCCGTGAGGAAAGGCCAGCGCTGGCGAAATTCGGAAATCTTCACCTCGATCCCGTTGAGTTCCATATCGCCGCCCGGCAGCGTCGAGTCTTTTGTCCAGGGCGGCTGCGTCATGAAAAAATGCCCGATCCGCTCCATCGCCGCCTCGGCCAGCCGGCGGTGGGTGGTGATCTTGCCGCCGTAGACCGTGAGCAGCGGCGCTTCGCCGAAACGCTCGTCCAGCGCAAGCGCGTAATCGCGCGTGATGTCCTCGGGCTTTTTCGAGCCATCGTCGTGCAGCGAGCGCACGCCGGCAAAACTCCACACCAGTTCGTCCGGGCTGACGCTCTCGCGGAAATAAACATTCGCCGCCTGACATAAATAAGCGACCTCCGCGGGCGTCGGCGCGGGGGAATTCACATCACCGACGAAATTCTCGTCCGTCGTGCCGATCAGCGTGAACTCGCGCGCGAAGGGCAGCGCGAAGACGATGCGCTTGTCGTCCGGCTGAAACAGATAACCGCTGCCGTGGTCGAAGCGCTTGCGCACGACGATGTGGCTGCCCTTCACCAGACGCAGCGGCTCGGCCAGCGGCACGCGCAAAACGGTTTCCGCAACTTGTCCCGCCCATGGCCCGGCGGCGTTGACCAGCACGCGCGCGGTCGCCGTGTCGCGCCGTCCGTGATCGCTGAGCACAAGCTTCCATTCGTCGCTACGCTCGGCCCGCGTCAGACGCGTACGCGTGCGGATCGAGGCGCCGTGCTCGGCCGCATCCATCGCGTTGAGCACGACGAGACGGGAATCGTCCACCCAGCAATCGGAATATTCAAAAGCAAAACGATAACTGCGCTTGAGAGGCACACCGACGGCGTTGTGCGTCAGGTCGATGGTGCGCGTGGCGGGCAAAATTTTTCGGCTGCCGAGCCAGTCATAGATGAACAATCCCAGCCGCAGCAGCAGTGCCGAGCGCGGTCCCGGCGATGGCGGCAGCACGAAGCGCATCGGCCGGATGACATGCGGCGCCATCCGCAGCAGCACCTCGCGCTCCGCCAGCGCCTCGCGCACCAGCCGGAAGGCGGCGTGCTCGAGATAGCGCAGGCCGCCGTGAATCAGTTTGCTCGACGCCGAGGAGGTGCCGGAAGCAAGGTCGTTCTGCTCCACAAGCAGCACGCGCAAGCCGCGGCCGGCGGCGTCCCGGGCGATGCCGGTGCCGTTGATGCCGCCGCCAATGATGGCGATGTCGAAGTCGGCCATATGAGTTGATTGCGCGCTGATTCGTCCGGTTGCCGCAGAATGAGCGGCTTGGCCGCTTCACTCAAGAACCGGATGCCGTTTCAGGAGTTAATGTTAGTGAATACTCGCAACGGAATAGTTGCGGCGATTGCCAGCCGGCCTTGGTTCGTGCCTTGGCATTGTGCCTTGGCTTGGCCACATCAGCCGCGTTTAATGCGCTTTCAAACCGGCCCGTATTGCCATTTGCGTAGGTCCAATGCCCTCCCCCCGCCTGCTCGTCGTCGAAGGAAATTCGCCGCAAACTCTCGATGAGCACCGCGCCGCCGGCGGCACGCCCGCCCATCAGGGCTACTCCGACTTGCTGCGCGAACTGACCCCCGGCGCCATTGTCGACACCTGCCATCCGGGCGATCCCGCCGCCAATCTTCCCGACGGCGAGTCGCTGGAAGGCTATGACGGCGTCGCCATCACCGGCTCTTCGCTGCACATTTACGACGGCGGCCCGTCGGTAACCCGGCAGATCGAACTTGCGCGCGCGGTGTTCAAGGCCGGCACGCCGGTGTTCGGCTCGTGCTGGGGCCTGCAGATTTTAACCGTGGCCGCCGGCGGCGCCGTGCGGCGCAATCCGAAAGGCCGCGAGCTTGGTTTCGGCCGCAGCATCCGGTTGACCGAGTCAGGCCGCAAGCATCCGATGTATATCGGCAAGCCGGACGTGTTCAACGCGCCAACCGTGCATCTCGACGAGGTGGAAACGCTGGCGCCGGGCATGGTGGTGCTCTCCACCAACGCCGTCTCCGACGTGCAAAGCGCGGAAATCCGCAGCAACGGATCGCTCGCCTGGGGCGTGCAGTATCATCCGGAATATCCGCTGCGCGAGATCGCGACGATTGTTCGCCGCATCGGCACGCGGCTGATCGGCGAAGGATTTTTCGCCGACAACGCCGACATCGCGATTTATTCCGGCGACCTCGACGCGCTCGACAAAAACCCTGACGACAAACGGCTGGCCTGGCGGCACGGCATCAGCAAGAATGTGCTCGACAAGAAATTGCGCGTGAGCGAAGTCGCCAACTGGATCGAATTCCAGGTCCTGCCGACGCGCGTGAAGCGCGGGAGGGGTTAGCGTATGATCCCGAAAAGCGGGAACCGGCTTTCGGATAAGATCATAAGCAAGGGAATGTGACATGGATTTCGGCAATCGCACGGTTGTCATCACCGGCGGCACCGGCGCGCTCGGCACCGCCGTGACGACCGCGCTGCTCTCCGCCGGCGCGCATTGCCGCATCCCCTACATGCACGAAGATGAGGCCAAGCGTTTCCCGCATCGCTCGGACAGGGGCGTGACGCTGGTCGCGGTTGACGATCTCGCCGACGAGACAGCGGTGGCGAAATTGTACGGCGATGCGAAGGGATTGTGGGCATCGATCCACATCGCCGGCGGATTCGCGATGTCGCCGGTCGCCAAGACCGATAAGGCGGCGTTGATGGCGCAGCTCAACATGAATCTGGTCTCCTGCTTTTTGTGCTGCCGCGCGGCGGTCAATGCCATGACTTCCGGCAACCAAGCGGGCGGCGGCGGGCGCATCGTCAACGTCGCGGCGCGCGCGGCGCTGGAATGGCGCAGCGGCG
Organism: Rhizobium sp. Q54; assembly: GCA_945907045.1. Lineage (GTDB taxonomy): Bacteria > Pseudomonadota > Alphaproteobacteria > Rhizobiales > Xanthobacteraceae > Pseudolabrys. Next base: position 44,823 of record CAMDSH010000014.1, read on the forward strand.
CCGGAATGGCGGCCTATACCGCCGCCAAGACAGGCGTAGCGGCCCTCACCGCCGCTCTTGCCGAAGAAGTCGCGAAGGACGGCATCCTGGTAAACGCAGTCGCGCCCTCGATAATGGATACGCCGGCCAATCGCGCCAGCATGCCGAAGGCCGATTTCGCCGCCTGGCCGAAGGTGGAAGAGGTCGCGGCCACGATTGCGTTCCTCGCTTCGCCGGGCAACCTCGTCACGCGCGGGGCCATCGTGCCGGTTTACGGAAAAGCCTGATTAACCCGCGACCGGCACAAGCTCCAGCGAAGCGGGCCGCGCCATCCGCGTGATCGCGTTCGACGCCGCGACGGTGCGGCCTTCGACGTAAGCTTCGTGATTCTTCTCGATCTCATCGAGATCGTAAAGATAATTCACCATCAGCCCGTGCGACTGATCGTTGCCTTTTTCCGAAGCATCGCCGAGCCAGTTGATCTGCTCCAGCCGCGCGCCGTTGCCGAGATGAAAGCGCGCGACGGAATCGGCCGGCGTGTTGCGCTTCGTGCGCGCACGCAGGAAATACCACGCCGCCGCGCGCAGCAGCGGCTCGCGCACAGGATCGCGCGTTGCCGGCGTCTGCCACCAGCCCTTGATGTCGAGATTGGCGAAGGCCACGCGGTCTTCCGAGGTGAGCACGGCGGAATTTTCGTTCGCCCGCTCGCGCGCCAGCCATTCGGCGAAATTCGGAGCCGGCGAGAGCGTGACGAATTTTCCCAATTTGGGATGCTCGCGTGAGATTTCCTCCACCACCTGCTTGATCAGGAAACTGCCGAAGGAAACGCCGGCCAGCCCGCGCTGGCAGTTGGAGATCGAATAGAACACCGCCGTCGTCGCCTTCTCCGGCGAAAGCTGGTCGCGCTGCACAGTGAGAATTGGCGCAATCGCCGTGGCAATCTCGCGCGTCAACGCTACCTCGACGAAGATCAGCGGCTCGTCGATCAGCGCAGGATGAAAAAAGGCGTAGCAGCGCCGGTCGGGCGGATCGATGCGGCGGCGCAAATCGTCCCAGCCGCGAATCTTGTGCACGGCTTCGTAGCGGATGATCTTTTCCAGCACGATCGCCGGCGTCGACCAGTCGATGCGGCGGATCACCAGGAAGCCGCGGTTGAACCACGAGGAGAACAGATGCACGAAATCGGCGTCGACCGCTTTCAGATCGTCGCGCCGGTCGAGCGTGTCGAGCAATTGCTCGCGCATGCGCACCAGCGCCTCGGTGCCGTTGGGCGCGAGGTTCAGCCGCCGCAGCAGCTCCTGCCGGCGCGGCTCGGCTGCCTGTTGCAACGCCGCCGCCGTCTTGTCGTTGCGCGCGGCCTGCCAGGCCTCGACCGCGGCCGCGAGACGCTCCTGATCGGGCCCAAAGCGGTTCGCCAGCGCCTCGAAAAAAGCGATGCGCGGCCCGGTGGTCAGTTCGGTGTAATTCGTGAGAATTTCGCGGGCAAGCGCAACGCCGGAGGCTTCGCCGCGCGCGGACAGAAGCTCCTCGCACAACTCGGCGAGACTTTCGGAGCGCGCTCCGCCCGCACCGCGGCGGTCGCGCGCCCGGTCCAGCAAAGCGCGGCCGCGCTCGGAAATCGATTGCAGTAGTTCGCCAAAAAACGATGTGTTCATTAACTTAGTTCCATCTGCCGCAATTGCAGCCTAGACCGGGCGGGTTGCCAATTTTGTCAAAGTCGCCTCTATTCACACGCCATTTGGGGCGAAAGGCCGCATCTACGGCCTGCGGGGATAAGTTAGATACCGTCACGCAAACTTTAAAGAGACGGCGCGGGGAGCATGGTTGAGTCCGTATTAAAGGCCAAAACGCGCAACGCGGCGCCGGATACCGAGCCGTTGCTCGTGGTGGATAACCTCCACACCCAGTTTAACACCTCCCGCGGCATCGTGCGCGCGGTCGAGGGCGTGAGCTTTACCGTCAAGCGCGGAGAAGTGCTGGCCATCGTCGGCGAGTCCGGCTCCGGAAAATCGGTGACCGCGCTCTCCATCATGCGGCTGCTGCCGCGCCAGTCCGCCCGCATCTCCGAGGGCCGCATCATATTCGACGGCCGCTCGCTGCTCGATCTCAGCGACGAGCAGATGCGCGAGATTCGCGGTCGCGGCATCGCGATGATTTTCCAGGAGCCGATGACTTCGCTCAACCCGATCCTCACCATCGGGCTGCAAATCACCGAGCCTCTGAAAATTCACCTCGGCATGAGCGACGAGCAGGCTCGCGCGCGCGCCGTGGAGTTGATGGGCCTGGTCGGCATCCCCGACCCGGAAGGCCGGCTCGACCAATATCCGCACCAGTTTTCCGGCGGCATGCGCCAGCGCGTGATGATCGCGATCGGGCTGGCCTGCAATCCGAAGCTCATCATCGCCGACGAGCCGACCACCGCGCTCGACGTGACCATTCAGGCGCAGATTCTGGAGTTGATGAAGGACCTCTCCCGCAAGCTGAACATTGCGCTCATCATCATCACGCACAATCTCGGCGTCGTCGCGCGCTATGCCGACCGGGTGATCGTGATGTACGCCGCGCGGGTGGCTGAGCAGGGCTCCGCCGACGCCGTCTTCCATAAGCCGCGCCACCCCTATTCGATGGGCCTGCTGCGCTCGGTGCCCCGCCTTGACCGGCCGCGCGGAGCGAAGCTGGAAACCATTGAGGGGCTGCCGCCCAATCTCGCGCTCGCCCCGCCCGGCTGCCGTTTCGCGCCGCGCTGCCCTTACAAGATCGCGATGTGCGAGCAGGAGCCGCCGCTGTTCCCGACCGATACCGGCGGCTTTTCGCGCTGCCACCGGCATGCGGAAATCGCCGCCGGCAAGATCACGTGGGCGGCTGCCGAGGGCAAAGCGGTCAACACCGTTGCCACCAGCGTCGAACCGCTGCTGTCGGTCCGCAACCTGAGCAAACATTTTTCCGTCGGCGGGCGCCTGCATAAAGGCGGCGTCGTGCGCGCGGTCGAGGATGTCTCGTTCGATATCTTGCCGGGCGAGACGCTCGGCCTTGTGGGTGAGTCCGGGTGCGGCAAGACCACCGTCGGCCGCCTGATCCTGCATCTGGAAAAGCCGACGAGCGGCAGCATCCGCCTCGCCGGCATCGATCTCGCCAACGCGACCGCCGCCGATCTCAAAACCATGCGGCGCAAGGTGCAGGTGATTTTTCAGGACCCCTACAGCTCGCTCAATCCGCGCATGACCGTGGGTCAGATCATCGGCGAGCCGCTGCATGTCTACGACATCGTCCCCGACCGGACGAAAGCCACGGCGCGCATCGCCGAACTGCTCGAACAAGTCGGCTTGCGCCGCGAGATGGCCGAGCGCTATCCGCATCAATTGTCCGGCGGCCAGCGGCAGCGCGTCGGCATCGCGCGCGCGCTCGCCATGGAGCCCTCGTTCATCGTCTGCGACGAGGCGGTTTCGGCGCTCGACGTGTCGATCCAGGGCCAGATCATCAATCTGCTGGAGGAACTCCAGCGCAAATACGGGCTGGCCTATTTATTTATTGCGCATGACCTTGCCGTGGTGCGGCATATTTCAATGCGCGTGGTTGTTATGTATTTCGGCCGCATCATGGAGGTGGCGGACCGCGATACCCTCTACCGGGAGCCCCTGCACCCCTATACGAAAGTGTTACTCGATGCGGCTCCGGTACCTGATCCGACAATAGAAAAAGGGCGCGAACCACGTCTGATCAAAGGCGAACTGCCAAGCCATCTGGCGCCGCCCGCCGGATGCGTCTTTAATACCCGCTGCCCAATGGCAACTCAGGAATGCCGGGAGGTTGTGCCGCCTCTCGAGCAGAAAAAATCAGGGCACTACGCCGCCTGCATCAAAGTCTGACGCACCAGATCGATGCAGAACGCAGCACAGGGAGGAAAGCGATGAAAATAACGAGACGTACGGCTTTGCAAGGAACGGCCGGGGCTTTGGCCCTGGGCGTTGGCGGATTCAACTTCGACTTCACGAAGGCCGAGGCGCAAGCGCCCGCGGTAAAACGCGGCGGCAACCTTACCTTCGCGATCAGCGCGGAAACGCCGCACTACGATCCAGCCGGCAGCGACACCTACGCGACACTGCATTTCGCCGCGCCGTTCTATTCGACGCTGCTGCGCTTCAATCTCTCGAAGTTTCCGGCGGTGGAAGGCGACCTGGCGCAATCCTGGACGGTTTCGCCGGACCTGATGACCTATACGTTCAAGCTGCATCCGAACGTGAAATTCCACGATGGCTCGACGCTGACCTCGGCCGACGTGAAGGCGACCTACGACCGGCTGCGCAATCCGCCCGCCGGCGTCGTCTCCACCCGCAAGGCGACGTTCGCCGACATCGGCACGATCGAGACGCCGGACGCCAACACCGTCATCTTCAAGATGAAGGACGTGAACGCGGCGATGATCGAGCACTTCGCCTCGCCGTGGAACGTGATCTACACCGCCAAGGACATCACTGCCGATCCGAACTTCCCGAAGACCAAGGTCAACGGCACCGGGCCGTTCACCTTCGTCGAGCACGTCAAGGGCAGCCACGTCTCCGGCAAGAAGAACGACGGCTACTTCAAGAAGGGCTTGCCCTATCTCGACGGCTGGAAGGGCGTGTTCACGCTGCAAGCCGCCGCGATGCTCAATGCGGTGCAGGGCGGGCAGGTGCTGGGCGAGTTCCGCGGCATTTCGCCGGCGGAGCGCGACCGCCTGGTGCAAACCATGGGCGACAAGATCCGCATCGAGGAGCAGAGCTGGACGCTCAATCTTCTGGTCTGCTTCAACGTCGACAAGAAGCCGTTCGACGACGTGCGCGTACGCAAGGCGCTGCTCATGGCGATCGATCGCTGGGGCGGCAGCGTGGGCCTCTCCCGCATCTCGACGCTGCGGTCGGTCGGCGGCGTGGTGCGCCCCGGATCGCCGATGGCGACGCCGGAAGCGGACCTGGTCAAGCTTCCCGGCTTCTCCAAGGACATCAAGAAATCGCGCGAAGAAGCCAAGAAGCTGCTCAAGGAAGCGGGCCAGGAAAACCTTAAGTTCGTCCTGTGGAACCGCAACCTCGCGATGCCCTACACACCGGCCGGCATCTTCCTGGTCGATCAGTGGCGGCAGATCGGGGTCGAGGTCGAACACAAGCAGTCCGACACCGGCGCCTATCTCGCGACCATGAACGCCGGCAACCACGACGTGGCGATCGACTTCTCCAACCTGTTCATGGACGACACCAGCTTGGCCCTTGCCAAGTATCTGTCCGTGACACGGGCGCCGGAGAACCGTTCCCGCTCGAAGGATGCCGAACTCGACAAGCTCTATGACGACCACATTCGCGAGCGCAATCCGGAAAAGCGCAAGGCTTTGATCCGGGCGTTCGAGAAGCGGTTGTTCGAGCAGGCGTACCAGCAGCCGTTGCTGTGGTGGCACCGCATCGTGCCGACCCACAAGGTGCTGATGGGCTGGAAGATGTCGCCGAGCCACAACCTCGGCGCCCAGCTCGAAGACGTCTGGCTGAACGCCTAAAGGCCACACCCCGGACGCGGTGCCGCGAAAGCAGGCACCGCGTCCGGGATTTTTTCCCGTTCGCAGTCCACCGTCCGCAGCATGTGATTTGCATGCTACGCTTGGCCGGGACACGAGACCGATAAATGCTTCGTTACACCATCAACCGTGTGCTGCTGATGATCCCCACGCTGCTCGGGGTCGCAGTGCTTGTGTTTTTCATGCTGCGCGTCGTTCCCGGCGACGTCGTCGAGATCAAGCTGCGTGGCGATGGCGGCAATGTCTCGCAGGAAACCATCGAGCTGGAACGCAAGCGGATGGGTCTCGACAAGCCGTTCGTCAGTCAATTCGGCGACTGGATGATCGGCATGGCGACGCTCGACCTCGGCAAATCAATGTGGACCGAGCGGCCGGTGATCGAGGAGATTTCGCTGCGGCTGGAGCTGTCGCTGCAGGTGGCGATCATGGCAACCATCATCGCCGTGCTGATCGCGATTCCACTCGGCACCGCCGCTGCATTATTTCGAGATACCTGGATCGATTACGTCGTCCGGATAGTGACCATCGGCGGACTCTCAATCCCGTCGTTCTGGTTCGGCATGCTGATCATGCTCACGCTGCTCGGCCTGTTTAATTGGCTGCCGCCGATCACATTCACGCCGATTTACGTCGATCCGGTCGCCAATCTCACGCAATTGATCTGGCCGGCGATGGCGGTCGGCTATCGCTACTGCGCCGTCGTCTCGCGCATGATCCGCTCGTCGCTGCTGGAAGTGATGAACGAGGATTACATCCGCACCGCGCGCGCCAAGGGCGTTTACGAGAAAGTGGTGATTTCCCGCCACGCTTTGCGCAACGCGCTGCTTCCCGCCATCACCGTGATCGGCCTGGAATTCACCTTCCTGATCGGCGGCCTCGTCGTGACCGAGCAGGTGTTCAATCTCAACGGCATCGGCCAACTGTTCGTTCAGAGTGTGTCGCGCAACGACTTCACGCTGATTCAGGGCATGGTGATGCTGATCGCCGCCTTTTATGTGTTCGTCAATCTGATCATCGACCTGCTGTATGCGGTGTTCGATCCGCGCATCCGGTACGAGTGAATCATGACAATCGCCGCGCCCGCCGTACCCACTCCGCGCATCCGCGAACCCAACTGGTTCCTGGATTTCTGCCGCCAGCAGCCGCTCGGCGCCGTGAGCTTCGTCATCATCTGCTGCATGATGTTCGCCGGCATATTTTCCCGCCTGGTCGCGCCTTACGATCCGCTCGACATCGACTTTGCCTCCATTCTCGGCGCGCCGTCATGGGAGCACCCGTGCGGCACCGACGCCTATGGCCGCGACATCTGCTCGCGGCTGATCTTCGGGTCACGCACGGCGCTGGTCATCGGATTTACCTCATCGTTCATCGGCTCCACGCTTGGCGCTGTGCTCGGCGTGGCGTCGGCTTATTTCGGCGGCCGCATCGACAACTGGATCCAGCGGTTCATGGACATCCTGCTCGCCTTTCCGCTGATCGTGCTGGCGCTGGTCGTGGTGGCGGCGCTGCGTAAATTCGTGATCGGCGGCGTCGATGTGAACCTGATTTTCGCCATCGCCATTCCGATTTTGCCGCGCGTCGCCCGCGTCGTGCGCGCCGCCGCGCTGTCGGTGCGCGTGATGCCCTATGTCGATGCCGCGCGCGCAGCCGGCTACAGCGACACGCGCATCATCTTCCGCCACATGGCGCCGAACGTGGTCGCGCCTTATCTCATCATGCTGACCGCCTTCATCGCGCAGGCGATCCTGGCGGAGGCCTCGCTCTCGTTCCTTGGCCTCGGCGTCACCGAGCCCACCGCCGCCTGGGGCCTGATGCTCTCCGGCAACGCGGCCGACTTCTACCGCGAAGCGCCGTGGATGATCCTGTTCCCGGGCGCCGCCATCAGTCTCGCGGTGTTCGCGTTCAACCTGTTCGGGGATTCCTTGCGCGACTATCTCGATCCGCGCTTTCGCATGTAAGACGGACAGCGCCTGCGATTGCCAGGTAGCAAGCCGCCGCCGATCTCTCTATAAAGCTGCGCGACGATTGTTCCGCCTGCCGGGAGTTCCTCATGACAAAACCGCTTTCTGGGCTGCGCGTGCTGGAGCTTGCCCGCATTCTGGCCGGTCCCTGGGCCGGGCAAATCCTCGCCGACCTCGGCGCCGACGTCATCAAGGTGGAGCGCAAAGGCACCGGCGACGACACCCGCGGCTGGGGCCCCCCTTTCGTCGAGGGCAAGGACGGCAAGCCCATCGGTTCGGCGTATTTCCATTGCGCCAACCGCGGCAAGCGCTCGATCGAACTCGACTTCGAGAACGACGAAGGCAAGCGGCTGGTGAAGAAACTCGCGGCGCGCTCCGACGTGCTGATCGAGAATTTCAAAGTCGGCGGGCTCGCCAAGTTCGGCCTCGACTACAAGAGCCTCGCGCCGGATTGCCCGCGGCTGATTTATTGCTCCGTCACCGGCTTCGGCCAGGATGGTCCCTACGCGCCGCGCGCCGGCTACGACCTGATGGCGCAGGGCATGGGCGGCATCATGGACATCACCGGCATGGCGGACGGCGAGCCGACGCGCATCGGCTTTCCCGTGTCGGATATTTTCACCGGCGTCTATTCGGTAGTCGGCATTCTCGCCGCACTGGCACAGCGCGAGCGAACGGGTAAAGGCGGCTACGTTGATACCGCGCTGGTCGATTCAACCGTCGGCGTTCTGTCCAATCAGGCGCTCAACTATCTCGTGTCGGGAAAAGTGCCTAAGCGCATCGGCAACGCGCACGCCAACATTGTGCCGTATCAGGTGTTCCCGGTCGCGGACGGGCACATCATCATCGCCACCGGCAACGACAACCAGTTCGTAAAATTGTGCGGCGTTCTCGGCGCGGCGGACATCGCGGAGACGCCGGATTACAAAAACAATATCGGGCGGCTGAAACATCGCGAGGAACTGATCGCGAAATTATCCGCGCTGACGTCGAAGGTGCCGCGCGACAAACTGCTCGAGAAACTGGAATCCGTGCAGGTGCCGGCGGGGCCGATCAACAATCTCGAACAGGTATTCGCCGATCCGCAGGTCGTGCACCGCGGCATGAAACTCTCGCTCAAGAGCGAAGCGGCCAAGGGCGGAACAATTCCCGGCGTGCGCACGCCGATCGTGCTCGACGGCGCGCCGATGGCGTCCGAGCATCCCTCGCCGCTGCTCGGCCAGCACACGGCAGAAATTTTGCGCGAAATCGACGAGGGCTAACTAACGGCTGTCGGCGCCAGCGCTTCGATATCTGTGAGAACGTCGATGATGACGGGGCGGTCGGCGGCAAGCGCGGTCTTGATCGCCGGTCCGATGTCTTCCGGTTTCTCGACGCGGATGCCGATGGCGCCCATGTCCTCGGCAAGTTTCGCAAAGTTCATCTTGTTATAGGTCCACAACTCGCGCGCCTGTTCGGTCTGCTCGCCGCCATAGGCGCGGTCGAAGCCGCGCTTCGACTGGTTACCGCCGCCGTTATTGTTGACGATGGTGACTGTATTGATCTTCCAGCGCACCGCCGTTTCAACTTCGGCGATGTGATACCAGAAGCCGGCGTCCCCCGTGAAGACCACAACGGGGCGCTGCGGACAGGCGCACTTCGCGCCAATCCCCGCCGAGAACGCCCAGCCGAGATGACCTGCGCTGCGCATATAGCTTTGCGTGGGCTTGAGCAGATCGAACATGCCGCCCATCCACATGCCGGCGTGGCCGGTGTCGACGACGACGATGGCGTCGTCGGGAATATTCTGGCTCATCTCGTGGCAGATGCGCGCAGGGTTGATCGGCACCGCGTCGGACTGCAGCATCGGTTTGTATTTCGCGTACCACTCTTCGCGTAAGCTTGAAATTTGCTTGATCCAGGGCGCGCGGCGCGTTGCGCTCGTCTTGTCGATCTGCCCGAGCATCTTCGAGAGCACGACCTTGGCGTCGCCGAGCACGCTCGCCTGCAGTGGATAATTGCGGCCGAGCGCTTCCGCATCGATGTCGATCTGCACCGCGGCGACGCCGATTTTCGGCACCGCCCAGAAATGCGTGGTCATGCCGCCGGTTTCGGATCCGATGAAACAAACAAGATCGGCCTGCGCCACCGCGCGGTTGGCGCTCTCGCGCGAATAGGAACCGACGACGCCGACGGACAACGGATGCGAACCGGGGATGCAATCCTTGCCGTTGAGCGAGGTCGCGACCGGAATTTGCAGGGCTTCGGCCAGCGCCACCAGTTCGCGCGCAGCGCCCGAGGCGCGAACGCCGCCGCCGGCGACGATGGTCGGCTTCTCGGCGGATTGCAGCAGCTCTAGCGCGGCCTTCACGTGCGCCGCTTCCGGCTCGGGACGGAACGGCGGCACCTGCGCGAACTGCGTTTCGATCAGGGCCTCCATCTCGGCTTCTTCCTGATCGACCTGACCTTCGTTGCCGCGAAACTGCAGGTGCACCGGCCCCGGCGTGCCGGACACCGCGACGCGAAACGCCTGCCGCACCATGTCGGGGAAGCGCGAAACGTCGTCGACGGTCACGTTCATTTTTGTCACCGGCTCGAACGCCGGCACGTCGTCGATCTCCTGATAAACTTTTCGGAATTTCGTTTTCGCATCGCGCCCACCGGTCATCGCGATTACGGGAGAATGCGCGAGGAACGCATCGCGCAAACCGGCGGCGAGATTGAGCGCGCCGATCACCTGCGCCATGCAGACGCCGACCTTGCCCGACGCACGCGCATAACCATCGGCCATGTAGGCGGCGGATTTCTCGCCGTGCGTATGAATGCGCGCGATCTTCGTGCGCCGCTCCATCTCAGCGAACGTGCGGCGCAAAACCGCCGGCACCATGAACACATGCGTAACGCCGTAGCCCGCCAGCATGTCGGCGAGCACTTCAGCGCCGGTGCGTTTCGCATTATGACCGAGCATTGGATCTCCTCGATTTCCGCTTCGCCGGCCGTGGCGCTTGACCGGTACGCAACGACCACCATTCCCAGGACGCAACGACAATCAGCACAATCGCCACGCCCGCCGCAATGCCAAGCGGAGTTGTGACAGCGGCGGCGGGGATCAGCAACACCAGCAGGCCGAGGCCGACCAAATGTGACAGCGGCAAATACGGCGCCGACAGGCGCTTGAACAACGCATTGCCGGTGAGATAAAGCGCCGGGCCGCCGAGCAGCACCGCCAATTCGCGCGCTCCGGGGTGGCCGGACGGATGATGCAGCACCATCTCGTCGCCAACCGCCGCCACGATGATCCCGGCGACGGTCAGGATATGCAAATACGTGTAGCCGCTGCGCGCGATGCGTCCCGGATCGTCGGACGCCGCAATCATCCGGCTGCCGCGCTCCGCGCCGATGTTGAAATAGACCGCCCACATCGCGACGCTGCCGACGAATGCGACGACAAAGGCCGCGACGTTTTCGGCGGTCCATGCAAGGTCGGCGACGGTCGCGCCCGTGATCAGGATCGACTCGCCGAGCGCGATGATGACGAAAAGGCCGCAGCGCTCGGCCATGTGCGCACCTTCAACGGTCCAGTCCGTCGTGGTGGAGCGGCCAAGCCACGGCACCCAGAAATAGAACATCGGCGCAATCGTCTCCGCGCCGACCGCGAGCGCCCACAACAGAAGACGATCCGCGCCATCGACGAAGCATCCGCCGAGCCAGAGCGGCGCCAGGCTCACGTGCCAGATCGTGATGCGCAGGAAGTTGCGAAAATTTCCACGGTCATGATGGCGTAGCGCCCACAGCATGAACAGATTGCGCGCGGCCTGCATCAGCACATACGCGAGCGCGACGGCCAGCGCGCGGTCCTCGAACGCCTTGGGGATCGCGGCCGACAGCACCAGCCCGCCCAGCATCAGCGCAAACAGCAGCAGACGCACCGGCGCCTTGTCGGGATCAAGCCAATTTGTGATCCAGGCGGTATCGATCCACGCCCACCACACCGCCACCATCAGCAGCAGCGTCTGCAACGCGCCGAGCGGCGTCAGATGCGTTAGCAGGCCATGGGAAAGCTGCGTGACGGCGAACACGAACACCAGATCGAAAAACAGTTCGATGAAGGTGACGCGGCTGTGCTCGCCTCCGCGGCGGACCCGCAGGTGACTGACGCTTGCCGCAAACGCACTCATCGGCAGGGCTTCGAATTCATCGCTTACTTAATGGCCAGCGGATTTGTCGGCGAGCCGACCGCGCCGGTGATCGGGATCGCGGGCGCGACGAACATGAACTCGTAGACTTTGTCCTCGGCACAATCTTTCGCCAAATCCGCGACGTAGAAAATTTCGCCCATGGTCATGCCCATGATCGGAATCGTGATCCAGTGCCAGGGCTGGTTGATGTTCTCGCCCTCGGCGACCTGATTGGGCCGCACCTCGCAGCCCCAGGTGTCGCTGGCGAGCGCGGCGATTTCGTTGCGCGCAACCCAATCGATAGTCTCGAACGCGAAACCCGGCGCATCGCCGCCGGCATAGCCGTCCCAGCTTCCCGCTTTGAGGCAGCGCTCCATGTGGCCGGTGCGCACGACGACATGATCGCCGCGCTTGACCTTGACGTTCTGCGCCTTCGCCGTTTTGTCGAGATCGTCGTTGGTGATGGCGTAGCCGTCTTCCAGATCGGCCTTGCCGAGCGCGCGCGGCACGTCGAGGAAAACGCCGCGGCCGACCAGTTTATTTTTCGTCTTTTCGATTCCGCATTTGGCCGCGCCGAAGCTCGACACCTCGCGGCAGTCGTAGCCGTTCCACATGTAGTTTTCATAGAACACGTGGCCGAGGCCGTCCCACTGCGTGCCGCATTGAAGCGGCATCACCACCATGTCGTCGGCGGCGCGGATGCCGCGCTTGTCGAGCACACCGGAATAAGCGTCGGTGCCGGTGCGCAACATGACGTGCAGCGGATTGATGCGGCCGAGCACGGGATACTTCGTCTTTGCGCCCTGCGGCCCGTTGTTGTCGAAGTTGAGCGCGAGCGAAATCACCTTGCCCTTCTTCACCAGTTGCGCGGCGGCGACGATGTCTTCCGGCTGGGTGTAATTGAGCGTGCCGATCTCGTCGTCCGGCCCCCATTTGCCCCAGTTCTTGTATTTCTCCGCGGCGTCGCGCAGGTCCTGACGGGTGAGCTTTCGGGCCGGCATTGGCAGTCCTCATGTCGAATAGGGAACGGGAAGCATCGGGCGGGCCGGCCAGACGGCCGGGGACCGTTTCTTAGCGCGAATTGAGCGCGGGGAGAATTGCCTTGCGCGTGTTATCGCCCCTGCCCCGGCCACGCCGGGAATGCTATCTTGCCCGCAACAAAAACGAACGATCGGGGAGGATACGATGCGCGTGCTGTCCGGCATTCTTGTCTCGCTTTTCCTGTTAGCCGGGGCGGCCACCGCCCAAACTCAATCCGCCGACGGCTATCCCTTCCGCAACGTGAAAATCATCGTTCCGTTCGCGCCCGGCGGTCCGACCGACGTGATGGCGCGTTTGATCGCGCAGAAACTGTCGGAAAGCCTCGGCAAGCAGTTCTATGTCGAGAACCATCCTGGCGCCGGCGGCAATATCGGCATGGCGCAGGTCGCGAGCGCGGCCCCCGACGGCCATACGCTGCTGCTGGTGAGCTCCAGCGTGGTGGTGAACCCTTCTCTTTACGAAAAAGTGCCGTACGACGTTTTCAAGGATCTCGCGCCGATCACGCTCGCAGGCGCAAGCCCGAACATCCTCGTCGTGCATCCGTCCGTGCCGGCGAAAACCGTGAAAGAACTCGTCGCTTACGTTGCCGCCAATCCCGGCAAAGTGAGTTTCGCAACGCCCGGCTTCGGAACGACCGCGAGCCTCGCGGCGGAGAGCTTCAAGCGCGCGCTCAAGCTCGACATCCAGCCGGTGCCGTTTAATGGCGCAGGTCCAGCGCTTAACGCCGTCATCGCGGGCCAGGTGCCGATCGCCGTCATGGCGTTGCCGCCGACGACGCCGCACATCAAGGCCGGCACGCTGCGCGCGCTAGCGATCACGACCGAGAAACGCATTGAGCTCGTCTCCGATGTGCCGACGATGGCTGAGGCCGGTGTGCCGGGCGATCAAGTATCGGATGTGATGCAGGCCGTGTTCGCGCCGGGAGGCACGCCGCGTTCGATCATCGACATGCTGCAAAGGGAAATCGCCAAGGCGGTCGCGGCGCCGGACGTGAAGGCGAAGCTCGACGCGCTGGGTTTCCTCGCGATTGCCGACACGCCGGATCATTTCGCCGCGCGCATCAAGGCCGAGGTGCCGAAATGGGCGAAGGTGATCGAGGAAGCCAATATCCAGAAGGTGAAGTAACTACTTCATCAGCGCCGTTCCGCCGCGGTTCCAGCCGCGCGCGCGGTCGCCGTAAATCTCGTGGCCTTTGTCGGTAACGACAACCGTGTCCTCGATCTTGATGAAGCCGCGCTTGGGATGTTGCAGCGTGGTTTCCACCGACACGACATTGCCCTGCTCGAGCGGGCGCGTGGCGTCGTCAGCCGGATACGGCACCGGGCCGTGACTGGTCAGGCGCGGCGCCTCGTGGCTCACCAGCCCCATGCCGTGCGCGAGAAAATGCATGTGGTTGTGGTGCTTCGATTTCTTCACCAGCGGATCGGCTGAGGCGTAAATCTCGCTGCCCATGACACCGGCGCGGATCGATTTGAACGCCGTCTGCTGAATGGTTTCGATCTCGTCCAGCAATTCCACCAGCTCCGCATCCGGTTCGCCCAAAATCGCCATGCGCGCCACGTCACCGATATAGCCGTGATAATTGCCGCCGGAATCGAGCGAGAGGATTTCGCCCATTTCCCATTTCTGGTCGGAGGGCGCGCGATTGTGGCTGGTGCCGGTGGTGGTGAGATTGTATTCGAAGATCAAGCCGCGATTGGTCTCTTCGCGCCGCAGCGCCTCAGTGAGTTCATTCTTGGTCGTGCCAGGACCGTGGTTGGCGATCACCGCCAGCATTGAATCGATCACCAAATCAGACGCGACGCGCAGCAATTCCAGTTCATGCGCGGACTTGCGCGCGCGCTGGCGCTCCAGCACATAAAGCGCATCGACGTAATCGGCATCGGGAAACGCGGCGCGCAATACGTTGGCCGCATCCATCGGCATGAAACCGAATTCAACCGCGATGCGTTTCGTTTTTAGTCCAGCGCGCTTGATGTAGTCGGCGGCCTTCTGCAACGCATCGACCGTGCCCGCCGTCGAAGTCTGCTGCTCCGGCGTCCAGAAGGCTTTGAGTTCGCGCTGATAGCTTTCCAGCCGGTGGCCGATATAGCTGGCCTTTACCGGCGCGCCCTTGGGATAAATGAACACCGGCAAATAACGCGTGATGCCCGTGGCATCCATGTAATCGAAGAAAATCGCGCGATGCCCGCCGAGCAGATATTGCACGTTGTGCTTGGAAGTCGCGATCACCACGTCGATGCCGGCTTCGTCCATCAGCCGGTCCAGCCGCGCGTGATCGAACGGAATGGACGGCACGAGATCCGAGCGTTTCGTCGTGGTGAGCATGGCAAGGCTCCTTGGTTCGCTCAGAGTATACCGCAGCCATTATTGCGTGGCTAAGCCCCCAGCGTGTACCCTGCCCGTCGCTACAACGACAATAAAATCACGGGGAGGAACGCATGACGCTGCTGCTCCGCATTTTTGCCTGCTGCACCGCACTCATATTTACGTCCGCAACCGCCACCCTCGCGCAGAGCGGCCCCGGCGGCTATCCGAACAAAAACGTCAAGGTGATCGTGCCGTTCGCGCCCGCAGGCCCGACCGATGTGATGGCGCGCCTGATCGCGCAGAAACTGTCGGAGAATTTGAAGCAACAATTCTACATCGAGAACCACGCCGGTGCCGGCGGCAACATCGGCATGATCCAGGCGAT
This sequence comes from Rhizobium sp. Q54, assembly GCA_945907045.1. Taxonomy (GTDB): domain Bacteria; phylum Pseudomonadota; class Alphaproteobacteria; order Rhizobiales; family Xanthobacteraceae; genus Pseudolabrys. The sequence goes on from CAMDSH010000014.1 coordinate 60,195, forward strand.
GAACTCGCCGGCCGACGGCTACACACTGCTGTTCGTCAGCTCGAGCTTCGTGGTCAATCCGAGCCTTTACGCGAAGAAACCCTACGATCCCTTCAAGGACTTCGCGCCTGTAACGCTCGCCGCGAAATCGCCCGACATTCTGGTCGTGCATCCGAGCATTCCCGCCAAGACCGTGCAGGAGTTCGTCGCGCTGATTAAAGCCAATCCCGGTAAATACAGCTACGCCGTTCCTGGCATCGGCACGACGCCGCATCTCGCCGGCGAATTGTTCAAACTCCAGCTTAAACTCGACATGACGACGGTGCCATTCCCGGGCGCCGGTCCCGCCATCCAGTCGACGCTCGGCGGGCATACGCCGATTGCGTTCACCGCGCTGCCACCCACCGCGCCGAACGTGCAGGACGGCAAGCTGATTGGTCTCGCTATTACCGGCGACAAGCGCTCGACCGCCTTGCCCAACGTTCCGACGATGAAGGAATCCGGCATCGAGTGGAAAGAGTCGGCAACGATTCAGGGCATCTTGCTCCCCGCCGGAACGCCGAAGGAGATCGTGGAATTCCTCAACCGCGAGATCGCCAAGGTGATGGCGCTGCCGGACGTGCAGCAGAAATGCGCCGCGCTTGGCTTCGTCGTCGTCGCCAATACACCCGCGGAGTTCAGCACCTACATCAAGGCGGAGGTCGAGCGCTGGGGCAAAGTGATCCAGGACGCGAAAATTCCGCAGATCCCGTAAGTGAAGATTCTCGATATTCGCGAGACTGCGATCCCGCTGCGCTCGCAGCTCGCGAATTCGAGTTTCGATTTTACCGAAATGACGACGTCGGTGGTCGCTGTGATCACCGATGCCGTGCGCGGCGGCAAGCCAGTGGTTGGCTACGCGTTCAATTCCACCGGGCGCTATGCCTGCGGCGCGCAGATGCGGGCGCGCTTCATCCCGCGCATTCTCGCCGCCGATCCAAAAACGTTGCTGGACGAGAGCGGCGATAATCTCGATCCGGCGAAGATACTCGCCTGCATGATGCGGCGGGAAAAGGCCGGCGGCCATAGCGAGCGCTCGATTCCCATCGGCACCATCGAGGTCGCGGTGTGGGACGCGGTTGCCAAGATCGCCGAAAAGCCGCTGCACGTGGTGCTGGCGGAGCGTTTCAACGGCGGAAAAATCCCGGCGAAAGTTTTCTGTTATGTCGGCGGCGGCTGGTACACGCCGGGGCAGACGATAAAAGATTTGCAGGACGAGATGCGCCGTCATCTCGCCGCGGGATACACGCAAGTAAAAATGAAGGTCGGCGGACTGCCGCTCGATCAGGACGTGAAGCGCGTCGAGGCGGTGCTGCAGGTAATGGGCTCCGGGACAAATCTCGCGGTCGATGCCAATTGCAAATTCGAGCGCAATGAAGCGCTCGCTTACGCAAAGGCGCTGGCGCCGTTCAAACTGCGCTGGTTCGAGGAGCCGTGCGATCCGCTCGATTACGCGCTGACTGCCGAACTCGCGAGCGTTTACGCCCCGCCGCTCGCGACGGGCGAAAATCTTTTCTCCACGCAGGACGTTGAAAATCTCGTGCGCTTCGGCGGCTTGCGCGCGCACGATATTGTCCAGATCGATCCGCCGCAGGCTTACGGCATCACGCAATATTCGCGCACGCTCGACATGCTGGCGCGGCACAAATGGCCGCGCGTCTCGCTGTTCCCGCACGGCGGCAACCAGATGTCGCTGGCGATTGCCGCCGGCTTCGGCCTCGGCGGCGCGGAATCCTATCCCGGCGTATTCGGCGATTTCGGCGGCTTCGCCGACGACGCGCGCATCGAGGACGGCTTCATTTCGCTCTCGCAGCGGCCCGGCATCGGCTTTGAAGGTCAGGCCGGGCTGTACAAGATCATGCGCGAGTTGGCCGCGTAAATTATTTCGCGGAGCGGCTGTCCACTTCGGCGGCGAGCTTTGTCAACGCCTCGGCGGGTTGTACGGGATAGACCGCGTTTGCTTCGAGCTTGCGCAACTCCGGCGGCAGTCGTTGCAACTCACGCGCGGCGTGCGCACGGATGTCGGCGAGAGAAGGCTTCGGCGCGAGCCGCTTGCCGCCCTGCATCACCGGCACAATCAGCGCCTCGCCTTCCTGTTTGTCGCCGGCGATCGAAAGCACGTCGTCCGCCAATCCGCCGTCCGGCGCATAACGCCGCCAGACCTGCTTGCGGCCCGGCCAGGTTTCCTTTCCCGGCGAGCGCTTGCGGCGCGCCGTGCCGCCGTATTCCTGCAGCTTGTAGGCGCAATCGAGCGCGGGCGCGTCGGATGAAGTCGTGAGACTTGTGCCGATGCCGAAACCGTCGATCGGCGCGCCTGCCTTGGCGATTTTCAGCAGAACGTCCTCATCGACGCCGCCGCTGACGAAAATCGCCGCGTCCGGCAGGCCGCCGCCGTTGAGAATTTTCCGCACGCTTTTGGAGAGCGCGATCAGATCGCCGCTGTCGATGCGAACGCCGCGCACGGTAATACCTTCCGCCTTGAGTTTTGGCGCCAGCGCCACGACCTTCCGCGCCCCGGCTTCCGTGTCGTAGGTGTCGATCAGCAGGATCACGCTGTCAGGCCGCGCGCGGGCGAAATCCTCAAACGCCTGCATCTCGTCGTCATGCGCGAGAATGAACGAATGCGCCATCGTCCCAAATATCGGGATGCCGAAATTCATTCCCGCCAAGACGGTCGCCGTGCCAGCAAAACCGGCGATGTAGCTCGCGCGCGCCGCCAGCAACCCGGCTTCCGCGCCGTGCGCGGAGCGAAGGCCAAAATCCAGCAACAGCTTTCCCGGCGCGGCCAGCACCATACGCGCCGCCTTGCTGGCGATCAGCGACTGGAAATGCAGCAGGTTGACGATCCGCGTTTCGATCAGCTGCGCCTGCGGCAACGGCGCGGTAACGCGAAAAATAGGCTCGTCGGGGAAAAATGCCGTGCCTTCCGGCATCGCGTGCACGTCGCCGGTGAAACGGAAATCCCTGAGATAATCCAGCAAATTTTTCCGGAAACGCTTGGTGCCCGCGAGCCACTCAATTTCTTCCGGCGAGAAACGCAAGTCCTCCAGATAGTCGAGTGCCTGCTCCAATCCAGCAGCCATGAAGAATTCGCGCCGCTTCGGGAGCTTGCGGGAGAAGAACTCGAACACCGCCGTGCCGGTCTCATCCCGATCCAGATAAGCCTGGATCATGTTGAACTGGTAGAGATCGGTGAGCAGCGGGCTGCCGGAAGGATTCATTCCGGCAGCTTCGCAAATCCCTCCGGCTTTACAAGCGTGCCCGCGCCGTCACTTGGCGGCCAGCGCCTTGTTCACGAACACATCGGTGTAGGTCTTTTTCAGGTCGATGGGTGCGCTTTTCACCGCGCTGTCGAATTCGCGCAGCACCTTGTACGCGGTCTCCGCGCCTTCCGGGCTGATGCGCCCGTCGGGCGAATAAGTCGGCTGGCTGCTCTTGATCGACTTGATGTAAAGCGGCATGTCGCCGAGCGCGTGCTCGACCGGCATCACCTTGGCGACGTCTTCCGCGGAATGCGAGGCGATCCATTTCAGCCCGCGCACGAAAGCGTTGGTTAGCGCCTGCACGGCCGCCGGATTTTTTTCGATATAGGCCGGCGTCGCATACAGCACCGCCGCCGGGTAAGGCCCGCCGTAAACCTGCCGGGTGCCTTCAAGCGTGCGGGTGTCGGCGACGACCTTGATGAGCTTTTCCTGATCGAGAAGGTTGATGACCGGATCGACGCTCACCAGCGCGTCGATCTCACCCCGTTTCGCCGCCGCCACCGCGGTCGAGCCCGCGCCGATGCCGAGATAGGACGCATCGTCGGGTTTCAGGCCGTTGCGCGCCATCATGTACTGCACCATGAAGTGCGTGCTGGAGCCCGGCGCGGTGACGCCGATTTTCATGCCTTTAAGATCCTTCGGGCCTTTGTAGGCGCCGGCTTTCGACGCCAGCACCGCGAGCACGAAACCCGGAATGCGGCCGAGCTGCACAATGGCGACGATCGGCTGACCCTTCGCCTGCATCTGAATGGTGTGGTCGTAAGCGCCGGTGACCACATCGGCGCTGCCGCCTATCAAGGCTTGCAGCGATTTCGCGCCCCCCTGGAAATCCGAAATCTCCACGTCGAGACCGGCGTCCTTGAAATAGCCGAGCCGGTCGGTGACGGTGAGCGGCAGATAATAAAGCGCCGCTTGTCCGCCAACCGCGAGATGAACTTTCATCGGCGCGGGCTTGCTCTGGCTCGCCGCCGGAGACGGAACGCCGAGCGCCGCGATGAGCGCAGTAAAGGCAATCCAACGCCATGCTTTAGTCATGTGAATCCTCCCCTGATTTCATTTTATTTGATTTTGCTCTTCGATCTTCGCCCATTCGGAAAAGTTGGTGATGTCCTTGAACGCTTCGAAATCGACTCCCTCGCCATCGAGCTTGAGTTTGCCCGCCTTGAGATCGCCGAGCGCTTTTTCCATCGTGCGCGCGACGCGAAAGATCAACGTCGTCGGATAGGCGATCATGGCGAAGCCGAGCCGGTAAAGTTCGGCCGGCGACAGCAGCGGCGTGCGCCCGCCTTCCAGCATATTGGCGAGCTGCGGCACGCCCTTGAACTCGCGGCCAACCTGCTCAAGTTCCTGAATACTTTGCGGCGCCTCGATGAACAGTCCATCGGCGCCCGCCTTGAGATACATCTCGCCGCGGCGCAGGGCCTCGTCCATGCCGTGCACGGCGCGGGCGTCGGTGCGCGCCAGCAAAAATGTATTCTTGTCCCGCCTTGCGGCCGCGGCGGCACGGATTTTCTCCGCCATCAATCCGGCGTCGATCACTTCCTTGCCGGCCATGTGGCCGCAGCGCTTGGGCGCACGCTGGTCCTCGATGAAGATCGCGCCGGCGCCGAGCGCCTCGTAGCCCTGAATGGTGCGCGTCACGTTCTTGACGTCGCCATAGCCGTCGTCGCCATCGACCATCACCGGCAGCTTCGTCGCCGCCATGATGTCGCGCACGCCCGCACTCATTTCGCCATAGGCGATGAGGCCGATGTCAGGCAACGCGTGCCGCGCGCCGGCCAGCGGAAAGCCGCCAATTGAGTATGCGGCAAAACCGGCGCGCTCGATCAGCCGGGCGGACAGCGCATCGTGCGCGCAGGGAAGCAGCAAAGGCTCGCCGCGCGCCAACAACTCTTTCCAACTCGCGCGGCCGACAGGCCCCGGCATGCGATCCCCCCGGCGTAGCGAGACGATCTTACCCTCTCCTGTGCCCCGTTCCACGGCCAGGGAGCCTGTCTGGCGGCGGGGCTGTCGCCCAACTGCAACGATGGGCTGAAAATCGCCGCACCACCCGCCACACCCTCCTTGCAAAAGGGCCGACTCAGATATGACTGCCGCCGGAGCTTCATGGGGGCGGGAATGGCAGAGCCAATGCGCGCGCCGGTGATCGAGTATCAGCCGGAGCAGGTGGAAAAGCGTAAGCCGCAATCCGGAGACGAACGGAGCGGCCTGATGACCCCGGCCCGGCGCGCGGCGCTCGATGCGCTGGAGCGCGAATTGCACGAATTCCTCAAGGCCGTTCCGCGCTAGCTTTTCGCGAAGCGCAACCGGTTTTCCGCCGGGTAGCCCGGCATGCGCCCATTCGCATGATGGGCTATTGTTTTGCGCATGGAAACCGAAGCGCTCCGCCGATTGCAATACGCCGCCGCCATCGCCTGCGGCGTGTTCGCGGCGTTGACCGTTCACATCGTCCTCACCGTATTCGGGTTTGGCCTCGGCACCGTGCTGCGCGACCTGTTTCCCTCAACCGCGCAGCAGCTGATCTCCTCGCTCGCCTGGTGGGCGATCGGCGCGACCGGCTTCGTGGCCGGCTGGGGCGCCGGGGCTTATCTCATCGCCGCCGCGCGCGAGCGGGAATTCATTTATCTCATCGCCCGCCGGTTTCTCATCGCGCTGGTATTCGCGGTTTGCACCGCGGCGGGCGTGCTGAGCAAGTCGGGTAGTGTCGGCGGCAGCGCCGACGTGCTGGCGAGCGTTACGGCTCTCGCGCTTGCGCTGCTTTCGGCCTATTGCGGCGCGCGGCTGGCTTATCTCAATGCCGAGACGGCATGACGCGGAACGAAAACGGGCCTGCCGAATTGTAGATGGGGCCTGCAGGGGGCTTTGAGGTGACATCATGTCTGGCGTAACTGGCGCGGGAGCGGCCGGCGGCGGCCCGATCCGCGTTCTCGTCGTCGAAGACGAGCCGCTGGTCGCGATCATGCTGGAAGAGGCGCTCAGGGATTTCGGCTATGCCGTCGTCGGCCCGGTCGAGAACCTGAAATCGGCGATCCAGCTTGCCGCCACGGAACGCATCGACACCGCTATCGTCGACATCAACATCGACGGGCAGGTCGCGACCACCGTCGCCGACCGGCTGATGGAGCGCGGCATTCCGTTTCTGTTCGTGAGCGGATACGCGCGCGAACTCGGCCTGCGCTATCGCGGAATTCCGTTATTGAGCAAACCGTTCACGTTCACGGATTTGCATCATGCCATCGAACGGCGGCTGCGCGGCGCGCCGTCGGGCGGTTGAGAATTTTCCGCTAAGAAGAATGGTGCCAGGGACGGAAACAAACTGACGCGTAGCACTCGGAAATCACTCATGAAATTTTTTAGTCCACTAACCGTACCCTCACACGTACCCTCATCAAATTTAATTGGCCATATTTGATTGGCCATGCGCAACTACGAGCAGCCATGTCCGCTCATGAGCAACTAGCAGCCTCGATATAAATACTTCGAGGTGTCCGCTTTGTGCCAGTAGCAAACATCCCAACGAATTCAGGTCACGTCTGCTTCGTGCCAATAGTCGACATAACGAAAATGGATTGAATTGACGAAAAGACCGACAATGAGGCTGCTAGCTACAACAATTGCCAGCTTGAATCGGCGGGCACGGCACCGTTCCGTAAGAACAGAATACACAGCAATCGCCCGGCAGCGGTTTCAGTTTCTCTCCACAACCCTTGCACACATAGAAGAATTGACACGCATCGGTCGGCATTTGCTCGACCGATTGGTGTCCACACCGGGGGCAAGTGAGTTTGGATTCGGTCTGTATCAAAGGACCATTCTCAACTCGAGAACTCAAACACAGCGCCATAGTGATACGGCGGCACCTCAATAAGCTGAGTGAACTTCAGGCCACCTGCTTCTATGGCCTCTATTGTCTGTTGCGGCGACATTCTCAACTCCGTCTTTGGTCCACGCGGTTCGCCCAAGATCGTCGTTTCCTCGCGTGGACGCTGATGCCAGTTAACGACGGCAAATTGACCGGCTGGCTTGAGTGTTTCGTGCACAGCTTGCGCCAATCGAGGCCGATCAGGAACGCCATGAAAGGCGTTCGCCATGAAGACAAAATCAACCAGTCGTGGCGCGAGTTTGGCCAACTCATAGGCATCACCCGCTACGAAATCGCAGTTAGTCACACCGCTCTCGTTGAGGCGATGGCGCGCCACCTCCAATAAATTGCGGTCTATGTCGATCGCGACGACGTGATGCGCGATCTTGGTAATTTGCAGAGTAAACCAGCCATCACCAGAGCATAGGTCAATCACATCCATACCTGCTTTCAGTCCGACGGTGGCAAGCACCCCGGACGGATCGGGCCACAATGCTTCCCACCAGCCGGCAGTCGGCATCTCAGTGCCTTGGAAAAACCCTGGAATCATAATCAGGTCAGTTTTTGTCTTTTGATACGCAAGCTGTTTCCCACCACGCTGACGCTGGAAAGCGCCATCGCGCCTGCTGCGATCATCGGATTGAGCAAGCCGAAAGCTGCAAGCGGGATTGCAGCTAAGTTGTAGAAGAATGCCCAGAACAGATTCTGTTTGATTGTTCTGAATGTCAGACGCGACAAGCGCAGCGCCTCTATAATTTTCATCGGACTGCCTTTGACAAGGACGATATTGCCGGCCTCGATGGCGATGTCCGTACCTGAACCGATGGCTATGCCGAGGTCAGCCTGCGCGAGCGCAGGGGCGTCGTTTATGCCGTCGCCGACGAAGGCGACGTGCTTGCCTTGCTCTTGAAGAAGCTGGACCTGTTCGGCCTTATCCTGCGGCAGCGCCTCTGCAATCACGTGTCCAATGCCGATTTGCGCGGCAACAGCTTGTGCGGTCTTCTGGTTATCGCCCGTGATCATCACCGTCTTGATACCCGCAGAATGCAGCCGTTCGACCGCCGCTTTTGCGTCTTCCTTCAAGGTGTCGGCGATGGCGATAATTCCGATCAACTCGCCGCCTTGAGCGACAGCCACAACCGTCTGGGCTCGGGCTTCCCGTGCCTCGATTTGCTCAACGTAATCATCAAGACGGAAACCCTGTTCGCGCATCAGGCGCGGGCTGCCAACCAATACGCTAGCACCCTCGATTGTGCCTCGAATGCCTTTTCCCGAAAGGCTGACGAAATCGCCGACCTCGGCCAGCGACAGGTTCTTCGCGCGCGCTGCCTGTACGACCGCTTGCGCAAGTGGGTGCTCGGAAAGCCTTTCAACGCTGGCGGCGATGCTGAGCACGTTGTCGATGCTGCCTTTCCCTTGAAAGGCCAAGACTTCGGTCACCTTCGGCTTGCCTTCGGTCAGCGTGCCGGTCTTGTCGAGGATAACCACGTCGATCTTTTGTCCCCGTTCCAGCGCCTCCCCATTCTTGATGAGGATGCCGCGTCGCGCACCGATGCCGGTGCCGACCATTATCGCCGTGGGCGTGGCGAGGCCCAGCGAGCAAGGGCATGCAATTAGTAAGACCGCGACCGCCGGCACGAAGCTTTGCGTAACGTCGCCCGTGAACAGATACCAGCCAAGTGCCGTGGCGAGAGCGATACCGAGCACGACCGGTACGAAAATTCCTGACACGCGATCGGCAAGCTTCTGGATTGGGGCCTTATTGCCTTGGGCTTCCGAAACCATGCGCACGATTTGTGCGAGCACCGTATCTTGTCCGACTTTGGTCGCGCGCATCTGAAATGCACCTGATAAGTTGATCGTCGCGCCAAATACCTCGTCGCCAGCCGTTTTTATGACCGGCATGCTTTCGCCGGTGAGCATCGCTTCTTCGACGGTGGATGCGCCCTGCACGATGATTCCATCAACCGGAATCTTTTCGCCAGGCCTGACCTGCAAAACGTCCCCAACATTGACCTGCTCGATCGGGATGTTGCGTTCCTCGCCGTCCCGAATGACGCGCGCAGTCTTCGCGCCAAGATCCATCAACTTTTCGATGGCATCTCCAGCCTGCCCCCGGCTGCGCGCCTCGAAATATCGACCAAGAAGAATGAGCGCGGCGATTACGGCCCCGGTCTCGAAATACAGATGCGCATGACCGGTCCCCATAGCCCACAGGCTATAGAACAGTGCAGCCAAGGTACCGAGCGAGATCAGCGTATCCATGTTGGCGGCGAGATTGCGCGTCTGGGCAATCATACCGCGATGGAATTCAAAACCGAGACCGAGGATCACCATGGTGCTCAGTGCGGCTTGTATCCAGATGCTCAGATTACTTCCGAGGTAGTCCCAAGGCAGCGAAATGTCAGCCATCGCCAGGACTACGACCGGTGCGCCCAGCGCAATGGCCCAGAAGGCCTTTTGTCGCGCCGCTTGCACTTCCTGGCGGGCTAGCTCACGGGGATCAGCGGCCGCCTCATCAGAAAGAACTTCGTAGCCATTCTGCACCACCACGTCACGGAGCCTCGCTTCCGAGACGGTCGCTTCGTCGAAATCGACGCGGGCGCGGCGCGTGCCAAGATTGACGTTGGCTTTAAGAACACCCGGGATTTTGACCAAAGCACGTTCATTACGTACCGCGCAGGCAGCGCAGTGCATGCCCCCGATTGCAAATGTTGCTGTGGCCATGATGGCGCTCAACCTCGCGAGCTGGGGACGATGGTGACCTTACCTGGCGTCATCATGCCCATGCCGCAGTTGAAGCCGAATTCTCCGGCCTGCTCAGGGACGAACGAAATCGTTGTCGTATTGACGTTGGATAAGAGTTTGCGGATGCCGAGGCCGGGCGAGAGCAAGATACGTCCGCAGGCGGCAGCCTCACTGGCATCAATGCGCCACTCGACCGGGATTCCTTGTTTGACGGTGAAATGGTTGGGAATGTAGGCGAAGTCTTCTATCCGCATGACCAGGATTTGCTTGTCCTGGATGGCCGGCTGCTTGGTTGCGGTCTGCTCCTTAGTGACCTCTTGCTGCAGGATTGTCTTTTCTACTGGTTTGCTCGTCGCAGCAACGGGCACAGCGTTCATGGCGTTGCCGGTGAGCGCCACGCCGTATTGGATGTTGGCGATACCAAGAATAATCACCGCCGCTCCTGCGAATTTGAGGAAGTGCCGTTGAAATCCTCCAGTGGCAAGACTCGACATAGCGGACAGCGAGATGAGAGCGGGAAGCGTACCCACCGCGAACGCCAGCATGGTCAGCGCGCCCGTCGTAAAGCTCCCCTTGGCGAGGACGTAGAGTTGAAGCGCCTGCGTAAAGCCGCAAGGCAGGAAGAAGGTCGCGGCCCCGAGCATAAAGGCGCCGCCGTTCGCATCGCGCTCGGCCAAGTCGTGAATACGGTGAGCGAAGGATTTCGGCATCGTCGGCATGAAGCGCGTGAATGCAGGCAACAGCCTGAGCATTTGCAGTCCGAGCAAAATCATCACCGCGCTGGCGATGAGAGTCAGAATGCCATTCACTTTAGCCGACAGAGTGAGCGCCGATCCAACTGCACCGATGAGACCGCCCAGCAGCGTATAAGAAAGCACCCGCCCTACATTGAAATAGATGTGCGGCTTCAGTCGTTGTGTTGTCGTGAGATTGACAGTTACTTCGTTATATTTGGCCGCGACCGCCACCAACAGTCCTCCGGTTACGGCAATGCAGGAGGAGACTGAGGCCACGAGACCGATAACGAATACGAGTCCGTAGCTCATCGTTTCCGAGACGCCGAATTGCTTGGGCAGAAGATCGAGCTGCCCGAGCACAAAAAGAATACCGACGATGATAAGAAAGGCGGCGGCAATCTCTGCATAATCGCGCGTCGAATTTTTCATTGGATGCATCCCAAAGTCTGGCATCGCGAACTCCTTAGCTCTTTCTCGCCAATATGGCTTTCATTTCGTTAATCTCACCAGATTTCGCTGACGAGAACGTCTCCAAAATGTTCGGCGTCAATGCTTACTGCCGTCATGCCTCGACCGCGTATAACCGCGCAGCGTCGAATAACGCGCCGTTTGCTCGCGCGTGAGAATGTCGAAAGTGAGGAGATGATACTTCAAGTGTGCAGCACGCAAGCTCCCTTGAACGTCTCCGATCTTATTCGTGGTCGCCGCTAGTGAAGCCTGCGTGATCGATCGAGACGCAAACCGATGGTCGAGCGCGGCTTCGAGAGCAATGAGACGTTCGCCGAGCGGTATTGTTTCTGCCTTCATGGATGCGAATAACTTTTCAATTCGCTCACGCTGAGCTTTGTCGAGCGACAGCTCTTTGCTGAGCTCAAAGACGTGAAGCGGGCCCGGGTAGCCATTCAGTTCAGCGGCGAGCGCAAGCCCCATACCCCGACCTGCTTTGAAGTCGGCAATTTGTTGATCGGACAGAGCTTTGATCGGTCGCGCTTGCATGCCCGCGTATGGCTGATGTTGCGCCGCCATCGATCCCGTCAATACGATTAAGGCAAGGATGATTGCGAATGTTGGCCGAATTAGCTTCATCGGAAATCCTATCTTTTGTCTTTGGGCATACGAAACTTTTCGTGACATCCATCACAGGTGAACGCCACGTTGCGAAATTGCGTGCGCAAAGCCACTCCGTCGGCCGGATTTGCCTTGGCGAGCTTCTCGGCCTCCTCTTCGAGTTTTTTCACGTTGTTCTCGAACGTCGTCCAGTCTTGCCAGATCGCCGGTCTTGCGGCGGTTGGTGATTGCATGCTGCCCGGCGGAAACTCACTGAGGAGTTTGCCCGCGAGCGTCTGGATGGCGCGCGCGTCATCCGCGATCCGATTTAACTCGGTGTTTGCACGCAGGCGTTTGCTGATGGCGAGCAAGCGTTCGCCCATGCTCGTCATAGCGATCATTCGGTCTTTGACGACGCCGGTCGCGTGCTCGTGCCCGTCATGCGCAAGCGCTACTGAGACAAGAAAGATAGCGAACGATCCAATACAGATGAATTTTTTTCATTCGATTTTCATCCTGACGAAGATCATCGAGCTGGTCGGTTGGCCGTATTCGGATTTCAGGTCGCCGGGCAGGCCGTAAAAGCTAACCAAGCCGCCGACGCCGAACTTGGCCTTGTCGGTGCGATAGAAGTCGTAAATTCCACCAGCGGACACCTTATTAACGGTGTGGATCGCGTGCGGTTCGACCAGTTCGTTCTCCTGCACGCGTTCGGCACGTGCGAAGACGGTGTAGGTTTTCTGGAAAATCGCCGCGCTTTCTAAAATGAAGGCATCCAACGTGTCGCCCGGCTTTTGTATCTTGCGGCCCCAAGCGAACGTGGTGCTCCACACATTGTCCTTGCCGAACGGCTGCGTGTAGATCGTCGAGGCTGTGAAACGCTCTTCGTTTCGATCCGGCTCCAGCAGTTCGGGCGAATTGATCCGGCCCCATGACACTTGGAACGACAATTCGCGGATCGGATTCCACGAAATGCGGCCGGAAAAACTGTCGAGCTTCGGTGCCTCAATGTCGTAGCGGTACTGATCGGGCTCGCGGCCCTTGAAGGCCGAAGCTTCGAATTTCCATGTATCGAGCACGACGCCTGCGGTCAGCACTCCGAAGGTGATGTGCGTAGAATCGAGCCAGTGATGTGTGATCGGCGCTTCGGGGATGTCCATGCCGCTACTGCGATGCATAAAGGCGGGAGGACCGAGCGCAGGTTCGCCGGGCAAGCCGGCGTATATGAACACACTAGAGTTCTTGCTGATGTTGTAGCTGTACGTTGTTGCGAGCTCCATGAAGAGCTCGTGCGGATGCTGCCGATCGATAAGGTGCGTACGTCCGTCTGCCGTTTCGCCGGTCGCGAGGATGAGCGGATAGCCGTTCGGGCCCATAAACGGGTCCGGCGACAGCATTGCTCGCAAGCCCCATGTCCCATCGCCCAGCGGGCGCTGCGCCATCCCCATGAACATTCCGCTGGCGAATGCTTTATTCCCACCGCGCAGCCCACCTTGATGATCGTAAGCAAAGTTGAACAGCGCGTGATACATCGTCTGCCACTCGCCAAATGGCTTATGCACGCCCGCGTGTGGCGTTGTATCGGGCACCCAACTTGTACCGGAGCCTTCGCGCGTCATCGGATAAGGACCAAAGAAGCCTCGCATTGCATGTTGGTCGCCGTGCATATGCTGCCCGTGCAACATATCGTGAGGAGCTGTTTGCTGATGGCTGGCATGCGTCTTGTGTTCCTTGTCTTTCTTTGTCTTTTCCATGCCGGGCGTAGCGTTATGGCCATGACCATGAGCGTGTTTGTTGTCGTGTCGTGACCCTTCTTTTTCGAGCTCTTTAAGGATGTCTTGGGCTGATACAGCGCTCGTTGTGAAAAGCGCAACTGCAACGCCTATGGCGCTGGCTAACAGCCCGCGTGACTTGAATCGCGGAAGCATTGAAAAACCCTCAGACTGAATAGGATCGCGTGCCGCATCGAAGCGGCGATGGCGTCACTCAATTCAGAGAGGTTTGGGTATGCCCGGTTCTGTCGGTACCGTTCGACCAGCCAAGACCTTGCGGCGTACGGAAAACGTTTCCCGGCTGTTTGCGATGTACGGCGCGGCTATAGGGATGATCGGGAGCACACTTGCAGCGCAAGACGAGCACCACTGTTTACAAAGCGTGTCATGATCGGAGCGAGTGGTGCCGAGCCCAGCATAGGGGCAATCATCGCCCGGCTGGATGGCAACATCGGCGTAATTTTGCACGGCATGAACCCCATGCGACGCGCCGGACGTTGCCTTCGCCTCTTCGTGGGAGGGTAGCCAGCCACCGCTTGCGGCCAATCCGACCGCTAAGACCAGCACCATCGTTTTGCGCACAAGCTTCCGCATAGGTTGATCATAGCTCTTCATCGTAGTTGACGCCAAGAGGACTTTTAGCACGCCAGACCGACTGCTAGGTCGCCTGCGAACGCTGCTCTCCGCGCTCGGCAAAAGACCGAATAATCTCCGTCTGGCGGTGGCTCCCAATGTCACCGTAACTAGAGAACGTGGTCAGGACGTGATCGTGCCCAAGATTTTGGGACCATGCCTTGTACTCTTCCGGTGTCTTGCAAATTCGGCCTCCCAGAAGCGCCAAAGTTTTCCTGAAGCTGTGGGGATTGAAGTACGGCAGTTCAGCCGCCGCAAACGCTTCCTTGAATATCTGTCTGATAGGGCTGGCGCCACTCCAGTGCTTGCGGTCCAGTCCGGCGGCCACGAAACGATGATCGGCACCCGCCACGACGCGCGTCGCCGGGAACAGCGGATCGTCGAGGCCCCATAGTTTCTCCCGTCGTAAATAGTTCACCCAATCAACCACCACCGCCCGAATATCCTGGCTCGGTTCGTAAAAACCAATCGCCCGGTTACTTGCACTGAACTTTTATAGCGAGTAGCTTTTCTGCGGGGACATGCAGACTCCCCATCAGATGGCCATGTCGTCCAAGCTCTGCGCAACACTCGGCGTGTCGAGGAGATTGCGCATGGACGGAAACGGGCCCTCGATTTTTCAATCAAAGCTGGTTTTTGCCGCCGCATTTGCCGCGTACGCCATCGCTTGCGCAACGCCCGCGGTGCTTGCGCAGAAAGGCATGACCATGATCGCTATCGAAAAGATGGACGCCGGCAAGCCGCCTGCGGAATTCGATTTCGCGCGGACCGGCCAAGGCGGACAGGGGCAGTGGATCGTAGCCAGTGACCCGACTGCGACCGGCGGCAAAGCAATCGAGCAGTCCAGCACCGACCGGACCGATTACCGGTTTCCGCTCGCGATCTATAAGCCGCTATCGGCCGCGAACGCCGAAATTATCGTCCGTTTCAAACCGGTGGCGGGCAAGGTCGATCAAGCCGGCGGCATCGCCATGCGCCTGATCGATTCCAACAACTATTACGTCGTCCGCGCCAACGCGCTTGAGGACAACGTTCGTTTTTACCGCGTCGTTAAAGGCAAGCGGGAGCAGCTTGAAGGAGCCAATCTCAAGGTTTCTCCAGATCAATGGCATACGCTCGGACTTAAAGCCGAAGGCGAGCGCTTCACTGTCACGTTCAATGGCAAGCAATTATTCACGGCGACTGATCGAACTTTCGGCGATGCCGGAAAGGTTGCTCTCTGGACGAAGTCGGACAGCGTCACGCGCTTCGACCGCATCGAGATCACGCTATTACAATAATCTGCAAATTCGGGCTCCCGACAACCGCCCGGTCAGCTGCCACGCAGCCAAGTGTTGTCTCGCTCCGTACGGAGATGAGACATGTCTTGTGACAGCACAATTTGCATATCGACAGAAACGATCACTCCAACATCAAACAGCGCGTTTGTTCATTACGGTGCCGAGCGATTTGTTGGGTGGTTTGAAACCGTGGGTGGAATATTCCAGCGTCGGCGCCAACGTCGGGCCCTGTTGGAACTGGAGGATTATCTGTTGGATGATCTCGGCCTGACGCGCCAGCAGGCCGAACAGGAAGCCCGAAAGCCGTTTTGGAAATGAAACAATCATGACCCCGCAATCGGACATCCTGTTGCTCTATGCCGCGCGGGCGATGCGCGGATTCGGCGACGGCTTCGCCATCATCCAGAAGTTGCGGCATATCCGCATCGAGTCTGTTTCACCTCAGTCAGCAGACACTGATTGTTGCAAATGGCGCGTCAGTTTGGTGCCCACAGCAAGCGTCATGAAAAACATATAACTTATTGAATTTGCTATAATATTACTAGGAATAAAATCTTGGTGCCCAGGGACGGAAACAAACTGACGCGTAGCATTCAGAAATCACTCATGAATTTTCTTGACCCACTAACCGTACCCTCACACGTACCCTCACGCGAAATTGTCCCCCGGTTCGATTCCTATTTCACTGGTTAAGCGCTTCGATGAGTCACTATGTCGCGCTATGTAAAGTGCATGCTCAGTATTTCCTTACAGTTTAAATCGCCTCGGCAATCCGGTAGCCGATACCCGGCTCGGTGATGATGATCCGCGGATCGTCCGGTTTCGCTTCAATCTTCTGCCGCAGCTGTCCGACGTAAACACGAAGGTATTGCGTGTCCTCGGTATGCGCGGGTCCCCAGACAGCCGTCAGAATTTGCCGATGCGTGAGCACTTTGCCGGAGTGCCGCGCAAGGAAGAACAAGAGTTCGAACTCCTTCGGAGTGAGTTTGACCTCTTCTCCCGCCCGGCTGACATGATGCCGCACGTTATCGATTACGAGATCGCCGACCTTGCAAACCGGCGTTTCCGCCTTCCGCTGCATACGATGGCGTAATGCGGTACGCATCCGCGCCAGCAGTTCGCCAACGCCGAACGGCTTGTTGACGTAATCGTCGGCGCCGAGGTCTAGGGCCTCGATCTTTTCCGTCTCACGATCGCGGGCGGACAGCACAATGACCGGCACGTCCGACCATTCGCGAACGCGGCGAAGTACATCCTTGCCGTCGCCGTCGGGAAGGCCGAGATCGAGCACGACAATGTCCGGCACCGCGGCGGCGATAAGTTTGACCGCCTCCGCAACCGTTCCCGCGCTCGATATCTCATAGCCGTTGGCTTCGAGCGCGGGTTTCAGGAACCGCAGGATGGCCGGCTCGTCGTCCACGATCAAAGCGCGGATGTTCGCACTCATGCCGGTTCATCCTCGCGCGGAAATACGAGAGTCATTCGTGTACCGCGGCCATCGGAATGCGGGCTCGCGGCGCTCACCAAACCGCCATGGGCCTCCATAATGCCCTTCGTGATAGTCAAGCCAAGCCCAGTGCCCTTGCCACCGTCGGCTTTTGTATCCTCCGGCTGGCGTGCCTGAACGAATTTCTCGAACACGTGCGGTAGCGAGGCGGATGAAATACCCGGCCCGTCATCGGTCACGCGCAGCACGATGTCTTTCGGACTGATGATGGCATCGATCAGGATTTTCGTCTGTTCGGGTGTATGAACGATCGCGTTGGCCACGATATTGCTAACCGCCTGTTCGATTAGCGTGGCGTCGGCGCGAACCAGCGGCAAGTCGGCGGGCAGCGACATCTCGATCTTCTGAGCGGCCCCGCGCCGACGCGCCGCGCTGACGACGCGCTCGACGATTTCGCGAAGATCGATCCAGTCGCGCCGCAATTCGAGCGCTCCGGCATCGATCCGCGTGATCGCGAGAAGATTGCGCACCATCTCGTCGAGCGACTCCGTCTCCTGTTTGATTTGTTGCAGCAATAATTTTTGTTCCTGCGGGCCGAGCTTGCTTCCGTATTCGAGGACACTGGTCACGGACCCCAGAAT
>CAMDSH010000015.1 GCA_945907045.1 Rhizobium sp. Q54
TACTTTGTGGCTACAGGCGCTCGACCTGAGCGGCCAGTGGACGAGCTATCCGGTGCGGCTGAAAAATTTTGCGAAAGCCAGCGAGGGGCCGCCGACGGATCCGAAGGTATTCGCCGCCGATCGGCAAAGACTGCAAGAGCAAGCGCGCGCCGAAGCCACCGGCTCCATCCCGCGCGATCACAAGTAACGCCTGCTTAATGCATCGTTGAATTGCGCGGCCGATAGCTGCCGCAGCCGTCCTTCTCGAACATCTCGGCGACTTGCGGATGCCGGATCGGGTCGCCCGATGTGTCGGGCAGCAAATTCTGCTCGGAGACGTAGGCGACGTACTCGGTCTGCGAATTCTCGGCGAGCAGATGATAGAACGGCTGGTCCTTGTGCGGGCGCACTTCCGCGGGGATCGACTCATACCACTCGTCGGTATTGTCGAATTCGGGGTCAATATCGAACACCACGCCGCGGAACGGATAAATCCGATGGCGGACGATCTGGCCGATCTGGAACTTGGCGCTGCGGGTTTTGTTCATGCCGCTTCTGAGATAATGCAGAATTGCGTCATAGGCTAGGCCGCCATTGCCTTCAGTTTACAGCCCGTAACGGGCAGCGCTCGCGGGGTCTTTCGCCGCAACCAGCTTGGCGAGATCGACTACGACCTTGGCCTGCTTCCAGGTCGCATCGTCCTGCATCTTGCCGTCGATCATCACCGCACCCGCGCCGTCCGGCATGGCGGCGAGAATTTTCTGCGCGAAAGCAACTTCCGCCGGATCGGGCGAGAATATTTTCTTGGCGATCTCGATTTGCGATGGGTGCAGTGACCACGCGCCCGCGCATCCCATCAGGAACGCGTTGCGGAATTGCGCTTCGCAGGCGGCGGGATCGGAGAAATCGCCGAACGGTCCATAGAAGGGTTTTATGCCGGCGGCGGCGCAGGCATCGACCATTTTCGCTGTCGTGTAGTGCCAGAGGTCCTGCTGGAATTTTCCGCGCTCTGCGCTGCCTGCCGCATCAGCGAGCACAGCGTAATCCGGATGCCCGCCGCCGACGCGCGTCGTCTTCATCGCGCGCGAAGCGGCGAGATCGGCGGGGCCAAGACTCATGCCGTGCATGCGCGGCGAGGCGGACGCAATCGCTTCGACGTTGTTCACGCCTTGCGCGGTCTCCAGAATGGCGTGGATGAGAATCGGTTTTTTCACCGCGTGCTTGGCTTCAAGCTGGGCGAGAAGCTGATCGAGATAATGAATGTCCCAGGGCCCATCCACTTTCGGAAGCATGATGACATCGAGCTTGCCGCCGACCGCCCCGACGATCTCTGTCACGTCGTCGAGCGCCCAGGGCGAATTGAGCGCGTTGATGCGCGTCCACAATCCGGTGGCGCCGTAATCGACCGCCTTCGCCATTTCGATGAAGCCGCGCCGCGCTGCTTCTTTGGCGTCAATCGGGATGGCGTCTTCGAGATTGCCGAGCACGACATCGACCTGCCGGACGAGGTCGGGCACCTTGGCGCGCAGCTTTTCCAGCTGCGGCGGTACGAAATGGATCATGCGCTCGAGTTTCACCGGCAGCTCGCGCCACGGCGATGGCGCGCCGATGGCGAGCGGGGAATAGAACTGGCGCGGGAGTTTCACGGTCAGGTCCTTCCAAAAATCCAGTCTGCCGTTTAGAGCAATGCAAAGGCCGCGCCAAGTAGACATTAAGTGGGCGGGCCGGGGCCGTTAAATGATCGAAGTTCTCAATCTGGCGCTGCCGTATTTCGGGCTGATCTTCATTGGTTTTGCCTGCGGCAGGATCAAGAAAATCCCGGATACCGCGCTCGCCTGGATGAATTTCTTCATCCTCTACGTTGCGCTCCCAGCGCTGTTCTACCGCATTTTGGCAAAAACGCCGTTCGAACAACTGGCGCAGGTCGATTTCATTTTCGCGACCACGCTGGCGACGTTCTGGGCTTTTGTAGTCTCGTTCGTCATCGGCATCCTGTTCCGGCGCGGGCATATCGCGGAGTCGACCATCGCCGGGCTCGCGGGCAGCTACGGCAATATCGGCTACATGGGGCCCGGTCTGGCACTGGCGACGCTGGGATCGGAAGCTGCCGTGCCGGTCGCACTTATTTTTTGCTTCGACACGCTATTGCTGTTCACGCTAGTGCCGTTCTTGATGGCGTTCGCGGGCTCGCAAAAGCGCGGCTTGGGCGCGACCGCCATCGATGTCGGCAAGCGCATTCTGCTGCACCCGCTGATGATCGCGACCGCCTGCGGCGTCGCCTCGGCGGCTTTGCGGTTCGAGCCGCCGGTGGCGCTGGAGCGGCTGATGCTGTTCCTGCAAAACGCTGCAGCGCCCTGCGCGCTGTTCACGCTCGGCGTGACGGTCGCGTTGCGCCCGCTGAAAAAAGTGCCGTGGGAAGTTCCGTTCCTCGCCATCGTGAAACTCATCGTGCATCCCATCGTAGTGCTGGTGCTGCTCTCGCTGTTTGGTGTCTTTACGGAATCCTGGGTCTACACCGCCGTGCTGATGGCGGCGCTGCCGCCCGCGCTCAACGTGTTCGTGTTTGCGCGGCAATACGACACCTGGGTGGAGGAAGCTTCCAGCTCGGTGCTGTTGGGCACCGCTGTGTCCGTCGTCACGCTCACGACCGTGATGTGGCTGGTGAAAACGCATAGCCTGCCGCTCGATCTGTTCCGATGATAGTGTGAGCGATGCAACCGCTGTCCGGCCTTCTCGTTCTGGATTTTACGACGCTGCTGCCCGGCCCGCTGGCGGCGCTGATGCTGGTGGAAGCCGGCGCCGAAGTGATCAAGATCGAGCGCCCCGAAGGCGAGGACATGCGCCGCTTCTTGCCGGACTGGGACGGCGACAGCGCGGCCTTCGCGCTGCTCAATCGCGGCAAGAAAAATCTCACGCTCGATCTTAAAAGCGATGCGGATCGCGCCATGCTCGTGCCACTGCTGGAGCGCGCGGATATTCTGATCGAGCAATTCCGCCCCGGCGTGATGGCGCGGCTCGGCCTCGATTACGAGAGCGTGCGTAAAATAAATCCGCGCGTCGTCTATTGCTCGATCTCCGGATACGGCCAGAAGGGCCCGCGCGAGAGTGAGGCGGGCCACGACATCAATTACATCGGCGCGACCGGCCTGCTCGATCTGCAATCGGGGCCGCCTGGGCAGCCCATCGTACCGCCCGCGCTGATCGCCGACATCGCCGGCGGCAGCTTTCCCGCCGTCATCAATATTCTGCTGGCGCTCCGCGCCCGCGAGCAAAGCGGGCAGGGCTGTTATCTCGACATCGCCATGACCGACGCGATGTTTTCCTTTGCCGTATTCGCGCAGGCAACGGGACAGGCGAGCGGGAAATTTCCAAAATCCGGGGAGCTTTTCATCGCGGGCGGCTCGCCGCGCTATCAGCTATATCCAACGAAAGACGGCAAGCTGATCGCCTGCGGCGCTCTGGAGCAGAAATTCTGGGAAGCGTTCACAGCGGCGATTGGACTGCCCCGCGAACTCATCGACGACAAGCGCGATCCGAACGCGACCAAGATTGCGATTGGAAAACTCATCAAGGCGCGAACGTCAGATGAATGGCGTCCCGTTTTCGCCAAGGCTGACTGCTGCGCCACCATCGTTGCTACCTTGGAAGAAGCGTTGCGCGATCCGCATTTCGTTCAGCGCGGACTATTCGCGCATGACGTGAGCGGCGCGGCGGGCAAAGTGATGCTGGCGCTGCCGTTGCCCATCGATTCGGGATTCCGTGCCAAATCCGGCGCCAAGCCAACCCCGAAACTTGGAAAATTCTAAAGCGCTTCGCCGCGCATCAGGCGCGGTTGCGACGCGGTGGGCGCGACGCCCTCGCGCATCACCGCGCGCCGCAGCGGCCCGATACGGTCGAGCAGATAAAGCCCCAGTCCGCGCGCGCCCTGCACAGGCAGGAAATCCGACAGCAGCGAGCGGTTGAGCAGATCGATGGCCAGCGTGCGCGGCTTGATGTCCTTGCGGCGGAGGTCGTCGTAACGCGCGAGCATTTCCGGAACGCCGCCGCCTTCGGCCACGAGTTCGCCGATGGTGGCGGCATCGCGCAAACCCAGATTAAGCCCCTGCGCGCCGATCGGCGGCATGACATGCGCAGCTTCGCCAACCAATGCAATGCGGTTTTGCCCGAACGTTTGCGCCGTTGCGATATGCAGCGGAAACAATCCCCGGCTTCCCTCGACGGCGATTTTGCCGAGAATGGAATGCGAGCGCCGCTCGATTTCCATCGACAGGGCCATGTCGTCGAGCGCGGATATTTTCTCCGCCGTAGCGGGATCTAGCACCCAGACGAGGCTTGAACGGTTTCCGGGTAGTGGCACCAGTGTGAACGGTCCCGACGCGGTGTGAAATTCGGTTGAGATATTGTTGTGCGCGCGCGTATGGCTGAACGAGAGCGCTAGCGCCGATTGTGGATAGTCGCGCTCGTCCATTTCGATTCCGGCGGACTGACGGCAGAGCGAGCGCCGCCCGTCCGCGCCGATAATCAGGGTTGCGGAAATGCTGTTTCCGCTTTTGAGTGAAACTCTCGCGGCGTCATCGCCCGTTGTGGCCGCCTCTGCTTCTTCTTCGATCCGCCGCAGTGACGGCAGTTCACTGGCGCGTGCCTCCAGCGCAGCGACAAGATGACGGTTCTCGATGTTCTGACCGAAAGCGTCGAGGCCGATCTCGCTGCAATCGAATTTCACTTCCGGCGCGCGCACCAGCCGCCCGGTATCATCGACGATGCGCATCACGCGCAAGGGCGCTGCGTGTTCGCGGCAGCGCGCCCACACGCCAAGCATGTCCAAGGCGGTGACGGAACTCGCCAGCAACGCCGTGGTGCGCGTATCCGGGCGGGCGGGGGGCTTGGCGATAAGCGCGGTCTCGATGCCAGCGCCCGCCAGCGCGATAGCGGCCGTGAGCCCGGCTGGCCCGCCGCCAACCACGATCACCTGCGCCGTTTGGCCCTTTATGACGCTGTTTTTTGCCATAACGCTCCCGGAATTAACCTCCGGTAGCACGGGCTGGCAACGGCGGAAACCATCGGCAAGGCTTCCAATTTCGCTCGCGCCCTCGATGCGCTAGGACAAAAGGGTCATGACCGCTGCGCACAGCCACTCGCTTACGCATCTGCCGCCCGCCGCCACGCGGCTCGGACATGCTTTTGCGCGGCCGAAAATCATCGCCATTGTTTGCGTCGTCGCGCTGACATCGCTCGGCTGGGGCACACTCGGTCTGATGTCGGCGGAGCAATCATTTCTGTCCGCGCTGTGCCGCCCGGCGGCGGGTTTAACCGGCGTCTCCGGCGCGGCGATGATCTGGCTGATGTGGTGTGCGATGACGCTCGCCATGATGCTTCCCACCGCGGGCGGGATGATCTGGACCTATGCGGAGATCGCAGACACCGCCGTGAAAAAAGGCGAGCGCATTGTTTCGCCGCTCACGCTGGCGGCGGGTTACGCCACGGTGTGGCTCGGTTTCGCCGCCGTTGCTGCCGCGTTGCAGGCGGCGCTGATCCGTGCGGGTGTTCTAACGCCAACATTCGCTGCATCGAGCGCGCTATTGTCCGGCGCGATTTTCATCTCCGCCGGTGCGTATCAATTCTCCGAATTCAAACACGTCTGCTTGAAAGCCTGCCAGCAGCCGTTCCAGTTCTTCTTCGTCAACTGGACGACAAGCGCGCGCGGCGTGTTCCGTCTTGGATTTCGCCAAGGTCTCTTTTGCCTTGGGTGTTGTTGGGCGATGATGCTGGTGATGTTCGCGGCCGGCGCAATGAACGTGGTGTGGATGGCGGCGCTCGGCGCGATCATGACCATCGAGAAGATGTCGACGAACGTGCGATTTACCCGCGCCGTGGGATTTGCTTTTGTCGGTATCGGGGCCGCCTTCATCGCATCGGTGTTTTTCGCAAGTTGAGAGTCGGGAGTAGATCGCGTGTCTGAGAAATGGACGTTGAAGGGCGAGATGGCGCTGTCGTGCAGCTGCACGGTGTTCTGCCCGTGCGTGCTCTCGCTCGGCGATCACCCCCCGACCGAGAGCCGCTGCCAGACCTGGGCCGGCATCCGCATCGACGACGGGCATTTCGACGCGGTCGATCTCGGCGGTATCAACGTCGGAATTATGATGGACCTGCCCGGCATCATGTCGCGCGGCAACTGGACAGCGGCGCTGTTCATCGACGAGAAAGCGCCGATCCAGGCGGTGAAGGGTCTTACCCGCATTTTCACCGGGCGCGTCGGCGGCACCACGCATCTTTTATCCATTCTGGTCGGCA
Source organism: Rhizobium sp. Q54 (assembly GCA_945907045.1). Taxonomy (GTDB): domain Bacteria; phylum Pseudomonadota; class Alphaproteobacteria; order Rhizobiales; family Xanthobacteraceae; genus Pseudolabrys. Next base: position 6,271 of record CAMDSH010000015.1, read on the forward strand.
GTTTTCTCGGCGTGCGTCAGGTACCGATTAGTTACGAAACCAAAGGCGAGACGCGCATCGTGCGGATCGAGAAATATGTCGATGGAGAGATCACACCGGTGCGCGGCAAGGAAACCGGCAAGAACGTCACCATCCGCAACAGCGAATACTGGATCGCGCCCGACGTGATCGTCGCGCGCGCCGATAAATCGCGCTTCCGCGGGTTTGGCCGCAACTGGAATCTCGCCGGCCGTTCGGCGGAAATCTGCAAACTCGACTGGGGCAATGAATAAAGCCCGCGCATTCACCGTTCATCTGCTGACCGCGTCCGGCGCGGCCTTCGCATTTTTTGCGCTTATCCTCGCGGCCAAGCGCGAATGGTCGGCGATGTTTCTCATGCTCGGCATCGCGCTGGTGGTCGATGGCATCGACGGTCCGCTGGCGCGGCGGCTGAAAGTCGCCGAGACGCTGCCGCGCTGGTCGGGCGACACCCTCGATCTGGTGGTGGATTTTCTCTGTTACGTGTTTGTGCCGGCTTACGCCATCGCCGCCAGCGGATATTTGCCGAGCGGACTGGCGATACCCTGCGGCGCGCTCGTGACCATCACCGGCGCGCTTTATTTTTCCGACCGCAACATGAAAACCGGCGACAATCACTTTCGCGGCTTTCCGGCGGTGTGGAACGCGGCGGCGTTTTATCTGTTCCTGTTGCAGCCGGCGCCGTGGATCGCCGTTGCGATGGTCGCGATCCTTGCGGCATTGACCTTCGTTCCCATCCACTTCGTTCATCCGTTGCGTGTGCGGCGTTTGCGCGCGTTGAACATTGCGTTGCTCACCGTATGGTCGGTGCTGGCGCTCGCCGCCGTCGGGCGCGATCTCGATCCCGGCTTCTGGGTGACAACCGGGCTTTGCACCATCGCGGTTTACTTCTTCGCCGCGGGCCTGCGCCGCAACCCGGCTTAAAATAGGGAAGCCGATGCTGGAACTTCTTGCCGATCCGCACGCCTGGGCAGCTCTCGTCACGCTGACGGTGCTGGAAATCGTCCTCGGCATCGATAATCTCGTTTTCATTTCCGTTCTGGTCGCGCGGCTTCCCAAGCGGCAGGCCGACCGCGCGCGCAAGATCGGCCTCGCACTTGCCTTCGTGTTCCGCGTCATTCTGCTGGCGGGTCTGACCTGGATTATGGGGCTGACCCAGCCAATCTTGCAGGCCTACAGTTTTGCTTTGTCCTGGCGCGATATCATCCTGATCGGCGGCGGGCTGTTCCTGATCGCAAAAGGAACGCACGAGATCCACTCGGAAGTCGAGGCGCGATCCGGCAGCGCACCCGTGGCCAGCACGCGCAAGGCATTTGCGCTGGTGATCGGACAACTGATCGTCGTCGATCTTGTCTTCTCGCTCGATTCCATCATCACCGCGATCGGCATGGCCGAAGAGATCGAGATCATGATCGCGGCAGTGGCCATCGCGATGGTGGTGATGTACGCGGCGTCCGGCCCGGTCGCGGGATTCATCGCGCGCCATCCGACCACCAAAATGCTGGCGCTGGCGTTCCTGCTGCTCATCGGCATAGCGCTGATCGGCGACGGACTGCGCTTCCATATCCCGCGCGGTTACATCTACTTCGCGATGGCCTTCGCGGCGGCCGTGGAAGTGTTTAATGTGATGGCGAGCGCAAGCCGCCGTAAGAAAGCCAAGCAACCGGCGCGGCGAAAGTAATCCTTCAGGAGAACATCATGCCCTGTCCCGTGCTGCTCATCGCCGGCGGTAGCCGCGGCATCGGCGCTGCGGCGGCAAAGCTTGCCGGCGCGCGCGGCTACGATGTGGCGGTGAATTACCTGAGCAATGCGAATGCGGCGGCCAGCGTCGTCGCGACGGTGAAAGCGGCGGGCGGCAATTCCATCGCCATTCAGGGCGACATGGCGCGCGAGGACGAGATTGCGCGCGTATTCAACGAAGCTGCGAAACTCGGCCCGCTCACCCATCTTATTCACTCGTCCGGCGTCACCGGCAAGAATTCCCGTCTCGATGCGGTTGAAACAAAAACCATTCAGGAGACGATCGACGTCAATACGTTCGGCGCGCTGATTTTCCTGCGCGAGGCCGTGCGCCGTATGTCCACCAAACACGGCGGCAAAGGAGGCTCGATCGTGATGCTATCCTCGATGGCGGCGGTGATCGGCGGCGTCAACGAATACACCTGGTACGCGGCGGCGAAGGCGGCAGTCGATACCATGGTGATCGGAGTCGCGCGCGAGGTTGCGAAGGAGGGCATCCGCATCAACGCGGTCTCGCCCGGCGCCATCGACACCGACATCCATGAGCCCGGCCGGCTGGAGCGGATCATGCCCAACTTGCCGATGGGCCGCCCCGGCACGGCGGAGGAAGTCGCGGAGGCGATCCTGTTCCTGCTCTCGGATGCCGCGTCCTATATCACCGGCGCAACCCTGAACGTTTCTGGCGGGCGGTAAGACGATAGCAGGCCCGTCTTGTGTTCGCCGGAGCGGCCCCTATGATCGCGCCCGAATTGCCCATTCAAAAAATCCAGACAACAAGCAAGTAACACGGGAGAATATCATGGTCGCAGCGGTCCGCATTCATAAGCACGGCGGTCCGGAGGTGCTCACCTTCGAGGACATCGAGGTCGCGGCGCCCGGACAGGGCCAGATCCGGATCAAGCAGCACGCTTGCGGCGTGAACTTCATCGACACTTATTTCCGCATCGGCATGTATCCCTCGCCCGTGGGGATGCCGTTCGTTTCCGGCAACGAGGGCGCGGGGCAGGTGACCGCCGTCGGTCCGGGCGTGACCGACATTAAGGTGGGAGACCGCGTTGCTTACGTCGTGCCGCTCGGCGGCTATTCGGCGGAGCGCCTGCTTCCCGCCGACCGCGTGGTGAAGCTGCCCGACAACATTCCCTACGAGCAGGCCGCCGGCATGATGCTCAAAGGCATGACCGCGCAATATCTGCTCAATCGCACCTACAAGGTCGTGAAGGGCACCATCGTGCTCATCCATGCCGCCGCCGGCGGCGTCGGGCTGATCGCGTGCCAGTGGGCGAACCATCTCGGCGCGACCGTCATCGGCACCGTCGGCTCGAAGGAAAAGGCCGACCTCGCCAAGAAAAACGGCGCGCACCACACCATTCTCTATCGCGATGAGGATTTCGTCGCCAAGGTGAAGGAGATCACCAGCGGCAAGCTGTGCGACGTCGTCTATGACGGCATCGGCAAGACCACGTTCCCGGCCTCGCTCGATTGCATCCGCCCGCTCGGCACCTTCGCGAGCTTCGGCAGCGCATCGGGCCCGATCGAAGCCTTCAACATCAATATTCTGCAGACGAAGGGTTCGCTGTTCGCGACGCGCCCGACGCTCAACACCTATGTCGCCAAGCGCGACGATCTGGTGAAAACGGCGAGCGATCTATTCGACAAAGTTGGCTCCGGCGCGGTGAAAATTCCGATCAACCAGAAATATCCGCTCAAAGACGCGCAGAAGGCGCACCGCGATCTGGAAGGCCGCGACACCACGGGCTCCTCGATCCTCATTCCGTAAAATCCTGTCATCGCCCGCGCAGGCGGGCGATCCAGTAATCACTAAGTGAAATTTACGCGTGGGCGGTGCACTATCCTGAATGCTCGCGGATACTGGATGCCCCGCTTTAGCGGGGCATGACAGCTTAGGATGTTTGCATGCCGCGCCTGACCACTCACGTACTCGACACCGCATCCGGCAAGCCTGCGTCCGGCCTGCGTGTCGTGCTCAGGCGCGATGGAGAGGGCAAACCGCTCGCGGAAGCCGTCACCAACGCTGACGGGCGCATCGACAAGCCGCTGCTCGAAGGCAATGCGCTCACTCCGGGCGGTTACGAAATCTCATTTCATGCCGGCGATTACTTTCGCGCGCGCGGCGCCGCGCTCGCCGATCCGGTATTTCTCGATGTGGTGCCGGTGCGCTTTTCCATTTCCGCGAATTCCGATTATCACGTGCCGCTGCTGCTCTCGCCGTACGGCTATTCCGTCTATCGCGGGAGCTAATTTTTTATGGACGTGTTTCTCGGCGAATGGCTCAATCTTGGTTTGCGCTGGGCGCACCTGATCGTCGGCATTGGTTGGATCGGCACGTCGTTTTATTTCATGGCGCTCGATTATTCGCTCTCCAAACGCGAGCGTATGAATCCGGGCGTGCTCGGCACCGCCTGGCAGGTGCACGGCGGCGGCTTCTATCACGTCGAGAAATACACCGTCGCACCCGCGCAGTTGCCCGCCGATCTGCACTGGTTCCGCTGGGAGGCGTATCTCACCTGGGCCACCGGCTTCGGCCTGATGGTGGTGCAGTATTACATTCACGCCGGCGCTTACCTCATCGATCCATCGGTGATGCCGATGCAGGAATGGCAGGCGGTTTGCCTCTCGGCGTCGTCGTTCGTCTTCGGCTGGTACATCTATGACGGCCTGTGCCGCTCGCGCATCGGCAAAAGTGAAAAACTGCTCGCGCTCTGCACCTTTACGCTGATCGTTCTAGCGTCCGTGCTCTACACGAAAATATTTTCAGGACGCGGCGCATTCGTGCATGTCGGCGCGCTCACCGGCACCATCATGGCGGCCAACGTGTTCGCCATCATCATTCCGAACCAGAAGAAGATGATCGCGCAGATGCTACGCGGGGAAACGCCGGAAGCGCGTTACGGCGCCATCGGCAAGCAGCGCTCCACGCACAACAATTACCTCACGCTGCCCGTGCTGGTGATGATGGTCGCGCCGCATTATCCGTTTTTGTTTTCGCATCCGCATTCGTGGCTGGTGGTGGCGCTCATCCTCATCAGTGGTGCACTGATCCGGCACTATCTCAATCGCGTCGACGCCAAGGACGACTGGAATCGCTTCAGCTGGGCGGCGCCGGTCGCAGCTATCGCGCTGCTGGCCGCGATCTTCGTCACCGCGCCGCGTGCGCCAGATCTTGGCACCGGCGCGGTATCGGACATGGAGGCGCTCACCATTTCGCAAAAGCACTGCGTGAGTTGCCATGCAACGAAGCCAACACATGAGAGTTTCCGAGAAGCGCCGAAAAACGTAACACTGGAAACGCTCGCAGATCTGCGGAAATACGCCAAGCTGATTTTCGTGCAGACCGTGCAGAACAAGGCGATGCCGCTCGGCAACCAGTCCGGCATGACCGAGGAAGAGCGCGCGAAACTGGGCCGCTGGGTCGGGGCGCTCAAATGAGCGTTGACGCAAAGCAGCTAGGTGCGCGTGCCGAAGCTATGATCGCGGTACTGGCGCCGATTTCCGCCGAACCGAAACGGCTGGTGCGCCTGTTTCTGTCGCGGGAACATCGCCGCGCCGCCGATTTAACAACGTCGTGGATGCGCGAATCGGGAATGCAGGTGACGGAAGATGCGCTCGGCACGTTGCGCGGGCATTGGGGAGAGGGCAAGCGGCTGTTGATCGGTTCGCACCTCGATGCGGTCGTCGATGGCGGCAATTATGACGGGCCGCTTGGCGTCATCGCCGGCATTCTGGCGGTTGAGCATTTTCACAAAATCGGAAAGCGTCTGCCATTCAGCATCGACGTGCTGGCGTTCGGCGATGAAGAAGGCTCGCGCTTTCCCGCGACGTTGTCGTCATCCGCCGCTTGCGCGGGAGCGTTCGAGAAAGAAACGTTGGCGCTGAAAGACCGCAACGGCGTGAGTTTTAATGACGCGCTCAAAATCTACGGCAAAAATCCTGCCGAAATCCCTGCCGCCGCCTACAAGCGCGGCGATGCGCTCGGTTATGTCGAGGTGCACATCGAGCAGGGCCCGCTGCTGGAAGCGGAAAACGAGCCGCTCGGCGTCGTCACCGGCATCGTCGGGCAAAGCCGCTGGCGCGTCACCGTCACCGGCGAGGCGGGCCATGCCGGCACCGTGCCGATGACGCTGCGCCGCGATGCGCTGGCGGGCGCGGCTGCGATGATGATGATGGTTGAACGAGTAGCAAAGGCTAATGCCACCAATAATATGGTAGCGACCGTTGGGCGCATCGAGGCGATGCCGGGCGCGACTAACATCATCCCCGCGACGGCGACGTTCACCATCGATCTGCGCACGATGTCGGACGATATCCGGCACAAGGCTATCGCCACCATCCAGCATGAAGCGCGCGGCATTGCCGAGATGCGCAAGCTCGATGTGGTGTTCGAGCCGTTCCATGAAGCGATGGCGACGGTCTGCGACGCGAAATTGCAGGAGACGCTCGCTGCCGCCATTTCAGGTCTCGGCCATCGTCCGATCAAGCTGCCGTCGGGGGCGGGGCACGACGCGCAGATGATGGCCAAACTCTGCCCTTCGGTCATGATGTTCGTGCGCTGCCGCGGAGGGGTGAGCCACAACCCCGCGGAATACGCCAGCCCGGCCGACATGGGACTTGCGGTCGCGGCGCTGATCGGCTTCATCGAGCGCTTCAAATGACCGACAGCATCGACAATAATTTTTCGCGCCAGGTTGCGTTCCTGAAAGAACTGGTGCGCGTGCCCTCCGACAATCCCCCCGGGGATTGCGCGCCGCATGCCGGAACGGCGGCGGTGTTGTTGCAAAACCTTGGGTTCTCCGTCGAGCGCCATCCGGTTCCTGCCGCGCTGGTGACGGCGCATGGCATGCGCTCGGTCGTCAATCTCGTGGTGCGCGAGCGTTTCGGCGCTGGCACGGGTCCGGTGATCGCGCTCAACGCGCACGGCGATGTCGTGCCGCCGGGCGATGGCTGGAAACACGATCCATACGGCGCTCAGGAACAAGGCGGCGCGATCTACGGGCGCGGCGCGGCGGTGTCGAAATCGGACTTCGCAACTTATGCCTTCGCGCTGCTGGCGCTGAAGGCGTCGCCATCCGGCCTTAACGGCACAATCGAACTGCATCTGACGTATGACGAGGAAACCGGCGGCGACCTCGGGCCGAAATGGCTGCTGGACGAAAAAATCACCAAACCGGATTACGCCATTTCTGCCGGGTTCTCTTACGCGGTCATCACCGCGCACAACGGCGTGCTGCATCTTGAAATCACCGTGAAAGGGCGGCAAGCGCACGCCGCCATGCCTGAGACGGGCGACGATGCGCTGGAAGCAGCGAACGCGGTGCTGACCGCGCTTTACGCCGAGCGCAAGAAAATCGGCAAGAAGAAATCGAAATCGCCCGGCATCGGTTCGCCCAAACTGAACGTCGGCCTCATCTCCGGCGGCATCAACACCAACGTGGTGCCGGATCGCATCGTCATGCGGCTCGACCGCCGTCTGATCCCGGAGGAGAACGGCCTCAAGGTCGAAAAGAATTTGATCGCTCTGATCAAGCGCGCAGCGAAACGCAAAGGCATTTCGGTTGCGTGCAAGCGCATCATTCTGGCCGAACCGCTCAAGCCGCTTGCGGGCATCAAGCATCTGGCCGAGGCGCTGGTGCGTCACGCCAAGGCGGAATTCAAAACCGCAATTCCGGTGAAAGGCGTTCCGCTTTACACCGATGCGCGGCACTACAGCGCGAAAGGAATTCCGACCGTGCTATATGGCGCGGGTCCGCGTTCGATCCTCGACGCCAACGCGCACGGCGCCGACGAGCACATCAAGCTTTCCGATCTGAAATCCGCGACAAAGGTGATCGCCGCCACGCTGCGCGATCTGCTGCGCTCAAAATAGCCGGCCGATCCGGCCGAACGCCATGTGGTCGCGCCCCGACGGCAGCCGCGGAATGCCGATCACTTCGATGTCGCCGGTAAATCGCTCGATGATCGAAACGGTCTCGTCCAGCGTCACCGGACTATTGGGTGTTTCGTTGACCACCGTCGCGGCGATATCCAGCTTGCGCTGCGCCAGCACGTGCAGCGCCGTGAGTGTGTGGCTGATAGAGCCGAGATAGCTTCCGGCGACCAGCAGCACCGGAATACGCAGCATTGTCATCCAATCGAGCACCGTGCGGCGTCCATCGAGCGGCACCATGAGTCCGCCGATGCCTTCGATGATCAGCGGCCCCTTATGCACCGACATGGCATTGCGGGAAAAATCCACCAGCTCGTCGAAGTCGATTGAGCGGTTCTCGCGCGCTGCGGCAAGATCGGGTGACAACGGCGCCCGGAAACGCCAGGGCGAGATGCGATCGATTTCATCCGGCGTGGGTTTGCGCCCCAGACTTGTGAGCAGCACGCCGGGATCGCTCGCCGCCACCGCGGTCACGGAGGTTGCGTCGAATCCGCTCACCACCGGCTTGAGGGCATCGACCGGCTGTTCCGCGCGGCGGAAATGCCGGATCAGTCCGCAAGCCACATAGGTCTTGCCGATTTCGGTGCCGGTCGAGGTGATGAAAAGCGCGGGCATGGTTCGGAATGTGTTCAGTGCAGCAGAATACGGGTGCGGACAACCTGCGCCAGCCGCTCGATCTCCGCATCCGGGTGTCCGGCGGTAAACGCAAGCCGCAGACGCGCGGTGCCTTCGGGCACGGTCGGCGGGCGGATCGCCGCGACGAGGAAGCCTTCATCAGCGAGGAGGCGCGAGGCGTTGAGCGCAGTTTCTGCGTCACCCAGCACGACCGGCACGATCTGGCTCTGCGCCTCCGGCAAACCGGTAAGCCGTGTGAAGGCTTTTGCCTTGGCGATGGGTTTGCCGGGCAATTCGATCTCGCTTTCGATCACATCGAGCGATGCGATGGCGGCGGCGACAATCGCCGGCGGCAACCCGGTTGAATAAATAAGTGTGCGCGCGCGATTGTGCATCAGCTCGATCACGGCCTGCGAGGCGCACAGATACCCGCCGTAGCCGCCGATGGCTTTCGACAGCGTTCCCATTTGCAACGGAATGTCCACATGCGCGTTGCCGACAAAACTTGAGCCGCGCCCCGATCCCAGAACGCCGAGGCCGTGCGCGTCGTCGGACATCAGCCAGGCATCGTAATTTTGCGCGAGCGTTGCGAGTTCGCCCAGCGGCGCAAGGTCGCCGTCCATGGAAAATACGCCGTCGGTCGCAATCAGCGCGCGCGAATGTTCGCCGCGATGCGCCTTGAGCAGCGACTCCAGATGCCCGATGTCGTTGTGGCGGAAACTTTCCACGCGGCCGCGCGAGAGCTGCGCGCCGGCCCACAGGCATGCATGCGACAGTTCGTCGATAAGCACGAGACCGTCCTCGCCGATCAGCACCGGAATGATGCCAGCATTGGCGAGATAGCCGGAGCCAAACACGCAGGCCGCTTCGGTTTCTTTCAGCTTGGCGAGGCGGCCTTCCAGTTCGGCATAAAGCGGATGATTGCCGGTGACGAGGCGCGAGGCGCCGGAGCCCGCGCCATACTCCTCAATGGCCGCGATGGCCGCAGTCTTGACCGCCGGGTGCTGGGAGAGATTGAGATAATCGTTGCAGGAGAACGACAATAGCCGCCGCCCGTCGCGCTCCGTCCAGATGCCGTCCTCCCGGAAGGTCTCGGCCATCGCACGGCGCAAGTGCGCCTGCTCGAGACTGGCGAGCTTTTCCGTTGCAAAATCGTCGAGCGAACGCATTCCTGAGTGACCTTGAGCCGGGACAAAGGCAGACTGCCCTTTGAGGCCAAGGGAAGCGCCAAATGTCCGGCGATACTAGCAAAAAAACGCAACCTCCCGCCGCTGTGCCCAACTGGTATACGGCCGGGCTGGAACACGTCTGGCTGCCCTATACGCAGATGAAAACGGCATCGGTGCCGCTGGCGGTCACGGCCACCCGTGGCACGCGCATTGTGCTGGCCGACGGGCGCGAGCTGATCGACGGCATCGCCTCGTGGTGGACCTCCTGCCACGGCTACAACCATCCGCATATCCGTGCCGCCATCGAACGCCAGCTTGCGCAGATGCCGCATGTGATGTTCGGCGGGCTCGCGCACGAGCAGGCGCTGAATTTGGCGCGGCGGCTGGCAGCTTTGCTGCCGGGCGATCTGGAGCGGGTGTTTTTCTCGGAGTCGGGTTCGGTCGCGGTCGAGATCGCGATGAAGATGGCGGTGCAGTTCGCGATCAATCGCGGCGCGCGCGGGCGCACGAAATTTCTCGCCTTCAAGGGCGGCTATCACGGCGACACCACGGGCGCGATGGCAGTGTGCGATCCGGAATCCGGGATGCACGCGCTGTTCGCCGGAATGCTGCCGCAGCATCACATCGTGGATTTGCCGCGCGATGAGGCGAGTATTTCCGCGTTCGATAAATTCGTTGCGAGACACGCGGACGAACTGGCCGGCATCATCGTCGAGCCGCTGGTGCAGGGCGCGGGCGGGATGCATTTCCACGACGCAGATGTGCTGCGCCATTTACGCGCGGCGGCGGACCGGAATGACCTGCTTTTGATCTTCGATGAAATTTTCACCGGCTTCGGCCGTACCGGCGCGATGTTCGCCTGCGAGGCGGCGGGCGTGACGCCCGACATCGTCGCGCTTTCCAAGGCGCTCACGGCGGGAACGCTGCCGCTGGCGGCGACCGTCGCGCGCAAAAAAGTGTTCGAGGCGTTTTGGTCGGACGATCCGAAAAAGGCGCTGATGCACGGGCCGACTTACATGGGCAACGCGCTCGCCTGCGCCGCTGCGAACGCCTCGCTCGATCTGTTCGAGAGCGAGCCGCGTCTGCAACAAGTGGCCGCGATTTCGGCGGCGCTCACGCGCGGTCTTGAGCCGTGCCGCGGCCTTCCCGGCGTGAAAGACGTGCGCGTGCTCGGCGCCATCGGCGTCGTCGAGATGCAGCGCATCGAAAATCTCGACGCCTTGCGGCGGCGCTTTATTGCTGCGGGTGTATTCGTGCGCCCGTTCGGCAACGTGATTTATCTCACGCCTGCGTTCACGATCGGGGAGGAGGATTTGGAGGGGCTGACGTCCGCCGTTGTGGACACGATTGCCGAAGGTATAAACTGACGCCGCCGGGGGGCACGACATGCCGGGACGAAATCCAACGCGGCTACCATTCGCAAGCGCGATGTTTGCGCTGGCGATTATTTTCGGCGCATTGAGCGGCGCGAACGCGCAAAACTACCCCTCGCGGCCCGTCACGCTGATCGTTCCCTGGCCCGCCGGCGGCACCACCGATATCGGATTGCGCTCACTCGCCATCGCGGCGGAAAAACATCTGGGACAACCCATCGTCATCGAAAACCGTCCCGGCGCGGCTGGTGCGCTTGGGCCGATGCAGATGGCGGGAAACGCCAGCGCGGACGGCTACACGCTGGCGCAAATCGCAATCACCGTTTTTCGTTATCCGTTCATGCGCAAGACGACGTTCGATCCGGCGGCTGACCTCACTTATGTCATCGGCCTTGCCGGCTACACCTTTGGTGTGGTGGTGAAGAAGGATGCGCCGTGGAAAACATTTCAGGAGTTACTCTCCGACGCGAAAGCCAATCCCGGCAAGATCAACTATGGAACGCCGGGCGCGGGGACGAGCCTGCACATCACGATGGAGCAGATCGCCAAGCAGCAGGGCATTAAATGGACGCATGTTCCGTTCAAGGGCACGTCGGAGACGACTAACGCATTGCTCGGTGGACATATACACGCCATCGCCGACGCGACCGGCTGGGGGCCGCTGGTGAACGCGGGCGAGTTGCGCCTGCTGGTGATCTGGGGCGCGCAGCGCAGCAAGAATTGGCCGAGCGTGCCGACGCTGAAGGAAACCGGCGTCGATTTGATTTCGAATTCACCCTACGGGATCGCCGGCCCGAAAGGGATGGATCCGAAGGTCGTCAAGATTCTGCATGACGCGTTTAAAAAAGCTCTGGACGAGCCTTCCTACAAAGCCTCGATGGAAAAGCTCGATCAGGAGCCGTTCTATCTCAACAGTGCGGATTACCACGCTTTCGCGATGCGGCAGATGATCGAGCAGAAGCGGGTGGTCGAAGATTTTGGCCTGAAGCAGGATTGATCAGAACCCGACCGCCGTGCCGTGCAGGTCGTATTCGTCGGCGCGTTCGATCTTCACGGTCGCAATCTCGCCGACGCGCAAGGGCCGCTTGCTCGCGACATAAACCGTGCCGTCGATTTCCGGCGCATCGGCTTTCGAGCGGCCTTTTGAAACGGTCGGGCCAATTTCGTCGATGATGACCTGCTGGCGTGTGCCGACTTTGCGCTTGAGCCGCCGCGTGGAGATTTTCTGCTGGCGCTGCATGAAACGGTGCCAGCGGTCTTCTTTCACGTCGTCGGCGACAAGTTCAGCAAGATCGTTCGCGGTAGCGCCGCGCACCGGCTCGTAACGGAAACAGCCGACGCGATCGAGTTCCGCTTCATCCAGCCAGTCGAGCAGCATCTCGAAATCCGCTTCCGTCTCGCCGGGGAAGCCGACGATGAAGGTCGAGCGCAACGTGATGTCGGGACAAATTTCACGCCAGCGCTTGATGCGCTCCAGCGTCTTTTCCTGCGCGGCGGGCCGCTTCATGCGCTTGAGAACTTTCGGAGACGCATGCTGGAACGGCACGTCTAGATAGGGGAGCACTGTGCCTTCCGCCATCAGCGGGATTACATCGTCAACGTGCGGGTAGGGATAGACGTAATGCAGGCGCACCCATGCGCCGAGCGTCCCGAGCGCGCGTGACAGATCGAGAAATTTTGCGCGCACATCGCCGTCTTTCCACTTGCTCGCGGCGTATTTGATGTCGACGCCGTAAGCCGATGTGTCCTGCGAAATCACCAGCAGTTCCTGCACGCCGGCAGTAACCAGTTTTTCCGCTTCGCGCAGCACGTCCGCCGCGGGCCGCGAAACCAGATCGCCGCGCAGGCGCGGAATTATGCAGAAGGTGCAGCGATTGTTGCAGCCTTCGGAGATCTTCAAATAGGCGTAGTGCCTGGGCGTGAGCTTGATGCCTTCGGGCGGCAGCAGATCGAGAAACGGATCGTGCTTCGGCGGCACCGCGCGATGCACAGCGTCGAGAACGCTTTCGTATTGCTGCGGGCCGGTGATGGCGAGCACGGAGGGGTGTTGTTTCGTAATTTCTTCAGGTTCGGCGCCAAGACAGCCGGTGACGATCACCTTGCCGTTTTCTCGTAGCGCATCGCCGATGGCCGAAAGCGATTCTGCCTTGGCGCTGTCCAGAAAACCGCAGGTGTTGACGATGACCAAATCAGAACCCGCATGCTCGCGCGACAGCTCATAGCCCTCGGCGCGCAGGCGCGTAATGATGCGCTCGCTGTCCACCAGCGCCTTCGGGCAGCCGAGCGAGACGAAGCTCACTTTCGGCGCGGGGGAATCCTTATTCGCGCCCTTGCTGGCAATTTTTTCAACTTGCATAAGCAGGGGCTAGCCGCGATCCGCGGCGAGATCAAGGCTTTCCGGCGTTAACCGGCCCGCTGGCGCAGCGCGTCGGCTTCGGCGAAGAAGCGTTTTTCCCACGCCCGCACGTTATCGCCGCTTTCGCGGATGAACGGCGTGAACACCGCGAGATTGAGCAGCACCCAGTTGATCAGGTTGGCCGGGAAGCGAAGCGGCTTGATGAAATCGACGAACAGCACCACGCGCAGTCTCTCCGTGCTGTTCCAGGCTTCGTGGTCGTAGGCGTCATCGAAGATGAGCGCCTTGCCTTCGTCCCAGTGGCAGATTTGCGTGCCGACGCGGATGCGAACCTTTTCGCGCGGCGGCGGAATGATGAGGCCGAGATGCAGCCGCAGCACGCCGTTATACGGCCCACGGTGATGCGGGATGTGCTTGCCGGGCTCCAGAATCGAGAACATCGCCGTTGTGAGGCCGGGAATCTTGTTCACGATGTGCCAGGTTTCCGGGCACTGGCGAATGTTCTGCTCGGCCTTGAAGCCATAGCCGCAGAGGAAGAAAGTTTTCCAGTCGCGGTCCTGCGTGATGGTGGCGACATCCGACGCGACTTCGTGGAAACCGGGCAGCAGGTCTTTCTTCAGCAAGACGGTTTCAAGCTCGGCGCGGATCGTGCGCCATTCGCGCTCGATTTCCGCCGCCCACGGGAACACCGCGTTGTCGTAGACGGCCGGATTGCCGACTTTGCTGCACGACAAATTGAGCCGCTCGGCGAGCGCCACCACGCGCATGAAGGCGCGCGTGATCAGGCTCGGGCGCTGCATCGCCTCAAGGCCGTCGGTGACAAAAGTCTGCGTCTGGTTTTCGGTGGACGTCACGAAATACACCTCGTTGCGAATGCGGGCCGCGAAATATGCTCCAAGATTAGCAATCGTCCGGGGCAGGGGATAGTTCCCCTGGTGCCATTTCCGGGACGCCACGGCCTTGCTATCGTTACCCAGGCCGCCAGTTTGTGGGCGTATGGCAACGGCATGAAGATACCGTCTGTATCGGTTGTATTGGCGTTTATTCTGGTTGTCGCGGCGACGTATTGCGCCGAAGCGGCCGATTATTCGCGCTCGCCGCCGCGTATCGGCACCATCGAGCGGTCCTATGAAATGCCGTTTCCGCGCAGCGAGCGCGCCCAGTCCGTCTGGAATTCAGGCGTGTGCTGGAGCGAGTGCGGTGCGAATTGTGTTTGGGGCGTAGCGGCTTGCCTGCAGCGCGACGCTCAGGGCGTCTGCATTTCCAAGGCCGATACGTGCGATCGCTATTGCCTGCGGCTTTGCCGCTCGCCGCTCACAGCCGGGCCATTGGTGCCGGATTATCTCGACGGGATACTAAGCGGGCTTCAGTAGTCGAGCAGGAACGGGTAGCGCCGGTGCGCCGCGCGCTGCATCTCCTGAGCCTCGGCGTAGACATCGGCGATGAGCGCAAACCCGTTGACGACGCGTTGAAAGAATTTCGGCAGCGACAGCGCCGGGCTGCGAAGGGCATAGGTGGCCATGATCGAACTCCTGCTCGTGGGAAGCTGAAACCGCTTCCTGATTCGCTTGTTAATACAGGAGTGTAGACCTTATTTGCTGCAACGCAATGAACAATGCTGCATTGCAGCTAAACACATAAGTTCTGACTAGGCGGGGGGTAAAATTAACAATCGCCGCGCGCGGTCAAAAAAGCTCCCGGCGGTTTCTGGCGGAAGGGGTGAGATTCGAACTCACGGTACCCTTGCGGGTACGCCGGTTTTCAAGACCGGTGCCTTAAACCACTCGGCCACCCTTCCAGCTCATTTAAAGAAAACAGTATTTTAGTTTCGATCAATTCCCAAAAAGCAGATTGCTACCGAACTCTCTCATATCGAACTGGCAGCGGGATTTATAACAAGCCGGAGCGCCGCGTCGAGCCGCACCGCGGCATCGCTCTGCATGGTGTCGGTGACGTGCGAATAAAGATCAAGAGTGGTGGTGTCATCCCCGGATGAACCTTTTGCCTGCGTGTAGCGACTTATCAGAAATGTGCCATCGGCCGGGGCCTCCCGGACGAGCGCAAGCTTTGGCTTTTCAGCTATAACAAAGGCAACAGGGATTTTGACCATGGTCGGCGGCACGATGTTCGGAAAATCACGCGGATTGATGATCGCTTTTGTCTTTCTGGCGGCGTTGGGCGGATGCAGCGAAACCAACACAGACAACGGCGCGTTCGACTCAAGCCGTTTGCCGCGTGTCAGCGGCGCCAAGGAAATCTTCGCCAGCCCGGCGACCACGATCTTCACCTCGCCCAATCCGGTAGCGCAGACGGCCGACACCGTCGAGAAAGCGCTCACCGCCGGCGGATGGCAGAAATACATCGCGCCGAACACCGCCTACGCAAACGATCCGAACATGCGGATGATGTCGCTCAAGAAGGGCACGCAAGCGCTGAGCGTATTCATCGGCGTCGCGCCCGCGCAGAACAACGCCACCAGCGTGCAATACAGCGCCCTGCCGCTGAAAACCGATCTGCCGTTCACCAAGGACGCCAGCAATATCGAATATTCCCCGGAGCGCCCGCTCTTGAGCCTGATCACCGCGGAGCCGGTCGACAAGACGCTCGACTTCTATCGCAAGGAACTGGGCAGCCGCGGCTGGTCGCTGTGGTCGGAAAAGACCAACGGCAAGCAGCCCGATGGCGGACCGAACGGCATCGTGCACGAAAAAGGCGCCTATGCGCATTACATCACTGACAAGGATCCGTCGGTTGCCATGGTGCTGACCGTGCAAAGGACCGATGCCGGTAAATCCAAGGTAGAACTCAAGCAATGGCCGGTCGGCATCCTGGCCGATCTGCACAAGGTCTATGTCGACAGCGACAATCACGGCGTGATGCTGGCCGACGTTGCCAAGCTGCCGCGCCTCGAAGGCGCCAAGGACGACACCAGCCGGTCCGCGGCGGACAAGGTGGTCTATGTTGTGCCCGGCACGCTCGCCAACACGACCAACGCGCTCGTCAAGTTATTGGGCGCCGACGGCTGGAAGCCTTATGTCGCCCCACTGGAGGAGCGGCACTCGATCTCGATGGCTTTCAAAAAAGGCGGGCAGGGCTTGTCGGTGTCGTTCACCATTCAACCGGGAACGAACGAACGCACCAGCGAAGTCACCACTGTCTACTATTCGCCGGCGCGGCTGCGCTTCGCGCCGCCGGTGCCCGATGACGCCGCCGACATAGTGTTCGACGAGAACAGGCCTTACCTGAATTTGGCGACCGCAGGCACGATCGACGCCACGCGCGATTTCTATAACAAGCAGCTCACCGCATCCGGCTGGATGCCGCTGTCGGCCGCCGACGCCACGACGAAATGGCCGAACGCGAAACTCGACGGCAACGCCGCCTATTACGATCGCGGCAACAAACGCCCGATCATGCTGTCGATGCAGCGCAACGGCGACAAGACCAATGTCGAGATCAAGGTCGCGCCCTTTGCGCTGACGCAAACCCTTGAAGCCGACACAGATGTTTTTGGTCTTCCGCGTCCGAAACCGACCAAGACCTCCGGCGGCACCGGCGGTGAAACGCAGCGTGAAGTCCACGCCCATGTGATTGCCGAGATCGGTCCCGTGCTGGCCTTCTATCGCCGCGAGTTCGCGATACGGAATTGGAAGGAAGAGAGCGCCGTCGTCAACCCTGACGGAGCCGTGCTCAATTTGTCCTTTGCGGACGGCACCGCAGTACTGAATCTCAGCCACAAATATGATTTCACCGTCGTCAGCCTGGTACAGAAAATAAGCAGACCGGCCGCCAAGCCTGAGCCGGCTGCAAAAAACGACATCGCCGGCATGTTGAAGGAGGCGCAGCAGATGATGCGCGACGCCACCGCCGATGCGATGCGCGGCAGCAACACTCCGGCCGCCGCGCCGGCGCCAAGCGATTCCGACGCGCCGCTGCGTGCGCTCGCCGGCAACGACGCGCCCATTCCGGTGCCGGAAACGGCGGAAGACATCGAGTTCGATGGCGGCGACGGCAAGCTGGAGTTCAGCAGTCCGTCGAGCGTCAAGTCGGTCGCGGCATTTTATCGCTCGGCGATGAAGCCGCTCGGCTGGAAGGAAGGCTCCTCGGTGATCAACCGCGCCAACATGGTGGTGCTGAATTTCACCAAGGGCCGCGATGCGATCTCCCTCACCATCATGCAGATGGGCGCCAAGGCCAATGTCAGCGCCGGCGGCTCCGGGCTTAAAAGCTCGGGCACAAAGCGCTCGGGCAAAGCAGCAGTAGCCGATACGCCGTCGCAACCGGCAACGGCGGACGATCTGATCGTCGAAGAAAGCGGCGGCCTGCCGGTACCGAAGCGCCACACGTTGACGCTCGGCGAACAGACCCCCTTCCGCCGCGATCTCACCGCCAATGTGCCGCTCGATCTTTCCGCGGTTCTCGGCTTCTATCGCAGCGAACTCGGCAAGCGTAACTGGAAAGAACAAACCGGAGGCGCGCCGGCCACCGCTGAAAATGCCGTAGTCGCTTACACCGCGCCGGAGGGTCCGGCCGTGCTCAAGCTCGGCCGCAAGGATGGCGAAACCACCGTCAAGCTGACGCTGAAAAATCCGGGCGAGGCGGGCAAAGCCGGCATTCTGCCCAAGCCCGGCCAGATCAAAATCCTGTTCGGCAATATCAACGACACGGAAGCGGCGATCACGTTCAACAACAAGACCATCAAGGTTGCGGCTGGCGCCGGCACCAAAGCGCCGGACGGCCCGACGCTCGACCTGCCGCCGGGCAAATACATGTATTCAATCAGACTTCCGGGTAAGCCCGCGCAGAGTGATGAGGTCGTCATAGGTCCCGACGAAACCTGGGGTCTGATGGCCGGCCCCGGCGGCGTGCTGGCGTTGCAGGCCTATTGAGGCAACGTTGTGAACAGCAACATCGTATAAGCACACCATATAACAATTCCAGTTATCTAGTGATGCTGCTGTGTTGATCGCGGCTGTCTTGTCTTGCCGTTCAAAAATTAGAGCATGTCGTTCGCGGAGGATTCAATTTTTCTGTGGCCGCATCCGGTCGGCGGCCTTAAAGTATTTTCTCGCGTGCGCCACCAGATCTCCGTCGCTGGGATGATCGACGGTCTCCACGCCGACAATGATTTTAGCCAGCGTGGGATCGTGATGCTGGATGTGTTTCACCAATTCGGTTTTTGCGTTTGCCGGTCCGGTAATTAAAACTTCTTTAGCATCCGCAATCGCGGCGGTGACTTCGTGGAAGAATTGCTGATCCTCGGGAGCATGCCCGCTGCCGATGGAATTGGCTTTGTGATGAATGTGCCGTGTCGGATTGTGAGGATGCAAAACCAGCCGGTCGATGTCCGTGGGGTTAAAGTGAAACACCCGCGCTTCGCGATGATCGATCCAGACGACGGCGTGAAAGTGGCTGGGCATTAAACGATCTCCTATTAACGCGAGGCCGATCCGGCCGCGCTAGCATTGGATGCCAGCCGGTGGCGGCATCCAAGCGATTTTTCCATCGCGCGGATTTCCGCCACGCGTTCACGATCCGCCTGTGACATAGGCGCAACGCTCTCATCGCGATATTTACATCCGCCATTGCCGAAATACCTGATGGCGCGCGGCGAACGAAGGCAAACCTGGTAGGCCTTCAAAATGTAATTTCGCTCCTGCCAGTAAGCCTCGCAGCGGCCGGTATTTTGAGCTTTCGCGTCCGCCGCGAAAAGAACCGCCAGCATCAGGCAGCAGATCGTGGGAATTCGCATCGATGTCACCGGCGTCGGATTTGGTGCGTAAACCTAGCGATACGAACGCGGCGCCGTGTTGAGAAAAATCAAATCGGGCGATGCTGCATATTGATCCGGATCAAAGCATCGGCGGGTTCCGGAGTGGCATTACTTGCTCACAAAAAGGAGCAAGCCAATGCCGTTAGAAAACATACTTGTGCTGTCGGGAATTGTGCTGGCCTTCGCGATCTTTGCCGCGGCGGTGGCGTGGGGTGACTTTCAGACGCAGCGTGCGAAGCGGGACTGAGCGGCATCGGCAGTGGGAATTGTGGTACGAACGGCCCGTCATCTTTGCCGGCAAGCCGATGTTCATTCTAACAATCCAGAAAGCCGTTCGGCCGACGATTGTCGCCATACCCGCCGCAGGCTTGATTTTTGGCTTTGCGGCGCAGCTGTCCGGACTAGATTTCCGGGGCGACGTCATATGGGCCGCGGCAACGGTTCCGGTACTACTGGTTCTTCTCACGCAGATTGTCGTCAGCTTGCTCCGCGGCGATATCGGGCTGGATATCATCGCGGCGCTCTCAATGCTCGCCGCGCTGACGTTTGCCGAATATCTCGCCGCGGTCGTTGTCGCGCTGATGTATGCAGGCGGGCAATATCTTGAGAGTTATGCCGAAGCCCGCGCCAAGCGGGAGATGACGACGCTGCTGGCGCGCCTTCCGCGCACGGCGGTGCGGCACCGCAACGGAAAACTTGAAGAAGTCGAATTGGACGCCATCGAACCCGGCGATCGTCTGCTGATCCGGCAAGGCGATGTCGTTCCGACTGATGGAACGGTGGTTGAGGGGCTTGCCGTTCTCGATCAGGCGGCGCTAACCGGCGAATCTATGCCTGTTCAGCAACGCGCCGGTGACGAGGTGATGAGTGGATCGACAAACGTCGGCGAGGCATTCGATATCTTGGCATCGCGGCGCGCGGCGGAGAGTACCTATGCCGGAATTGTCCGGTTGGTCGCAGCGGCACAGGCTTCCAAGGCGCCGATGTCGCGGCTGGCGGACCGGTTCGCGATTGTACTCCTGGCGGCGACGCTTGTGCTTGCGGGCGGCGCGTGGCTGTGGAGCGGTGACGCCATCCGCGCCGTCGCCGTACTCGTGGTCGCGACGCCGTGCCCGCTGATTCTCGCGGTGCCGGTCGCGCTTGTATCGGGCCTCTCGCGTGCCGCCAAGCACGGCATTCTGATCAAGGGGGGCGCGGCGCTGGAGACGCTTGCACGCATCCGCTCGCTGGTGATCGACAAGACCGGCACGCTGACGCATGGCCGGGCAAAGATCGTTGCGATAAACGCGAGCGCGGGTGTCGTGCCCGATGAAGTGCTCAGATTCGCAGCTTCGCTCGACCAGGCTTCCAAGCACATCATCGCGCAAGCGATCGTGGACACTGCGCGCAATAAAGGCCTCGACCTTCGAACACCGGGCCACATTATCGAAATGCCGGGCGAGGGGATCGAAGGCGATGTGGATGGCCGGCATGTTATCGTCGGAGGGCTACGCTATGTTGCCCGGCAAGCTGGTATTTCCCCGATCCGGCAGGACCGGACGCCGGGGGCCGCCGTCGTGGCGGTTGCCATCGACGGCAAGCTCGTGGGTGTACTGATCCTTGCTGACGAGCTGCGCAGCGGCACGGAAAGATTGCTCAGCGATCTCAGGGGCCTTGGAATTGAACGCATCGTGCTTGCCACGGGCGACCGGCGCGATGTCGCCGAGGCGGTGGCGTCGGGCTTGTCCTTCGATGCCGTACGGTGGGAGCTGACGCCGGATCAGAAATCGCTGGTGGTTTTATCGGAACGAAAAAACGGTCCGGTCATGATGATCGGCGATGGCGTCAACGATGCGCCGGCGCTGGCGGCGGCCGATCTCGGACTGGCGATGGGCGCCAGAGGCTCCGCTGCGTCCGCCGAAGCCGCGGATGTCGTGCTGCTGGTCGATCAACTCGATCGTGTTTTGCCGGCCATGCAGATCGCGCGCAGATCGCGCTTCATTGCGTTGGAAAGCGTCTATGCCGGCATCGGCCTTTCAGTCGTGGGGATGATCGCCGCGGCGATGGGTTTCATTACGCCGGTGCAGGGGGCACTGCTGCAAGAAATAATTGATGTCGCGGTTATTTTGAATGCTCTGCGATCGCTCTACGATACAATCGACAATTGAGCGCTCGAACAAAATGAATTGAATGGCAAAGCGCTCCAAGAACATCGTATTGCGTCTGTTAGGTCCGGGCCTTGTCACGGGCGCGGCCGACGACGACCCGTCAGGCATCGCCACCTATTCGCAGGCCGGCGCGCATTTCGGCTACGGCCTGCTCTGGATCGTATTTTTCACGACGCCGTTCATGATCGCGATCCAGCTGGTGAGCGCGCATATCGGCCGAGTGACCGGCAAGGGCATCATCGCCAACGTCAAGCAATTCTACCCCCGCGCGCTCGTTCTTGCGCTGCTGTTCCTGCTGGTCGCCGCCAACACGATCAACATCGCAGCCGATCTTGCGGCCATGGGAGAGGCGTTGGCGTTGGTGATCGGTGGTGGCGCGCACCAGTACGCCCTGATTTTCGCAGTTGGCTCCGTGCTGCTGCAAGTATTCATCCCGTATCGCCGTTATGCGCCGATCCTGAAGTGCATGACGCTGGTTTTGTTCTTCTATGTGCTCACAGCTTTCACCGTGCAGATACCTTGGACGCAGGCGCTGCTGGCGGCGATCTGGCCGAAACCGTCTTTATCGCCCGACTATCTTCTGATGGTTGTCGCGGTGGTGGGAACGACCATCAGCCCATATTTGTTTTTCTGGCAGGCATCGCAGGAGGTCGAGGAGATGAATCGCGGAATGGCGCGCCGGCCCCTGAACGCGCTTGTGCACGGCGGCAAGCCGGAAATGGATCGCATCGCAATCGACACCACGGCAGGAATGATTTTTTCCAATCTCATCGCATTTTTCATCATCCTCACCACTGCGGCGACGCTGAACGCAAACGGTATCACCGAGATCAAGACCGCGGCGGAAGCCGCTGAAGCTCTCCGTCCAATTGCTGGATCGCTTACGTTCGCGCTGTTTTCTGCCGGTATCATCGGCACCGGTCTGCTGGCCATTCCCGTGCTGGCGGGGTCCACCGCTTACGGTGTCGCCGAGGTGTTTGGCTGGAAGGCGACGCTGGAAGCGAAAGCAAATGAGGCCGCCGGTTTCTACGCAGTCGTAGCGGTGGCAACACTGGTCGGTTTTGCGCTTAGTCTCACGCCAATCGAACCGTTCAAGATGTTGATCTGGAGCGCGGTGCTCAATGGGATCGTCGCGGTGCCCATCATGGCGGTGATGATGGTGGTCGCGACCAATAAGCAAGTGATGTCGCGGTTTAGCGTTCGTGCTAGCCTGGCCGTTTGCGGTTGGTTGACGACGGCATTGATGGGCGCGGCGGTCATAGCGCTGCTGTGGTCGCTGGCGCGCGCATAAGTGCAAAATTGATCGATATCAAGGGCAGGCGTCCCTGCGGTGATAAATTTCCATATCGTCTCCACACTCAGCTGCCCGAGGTTTTGCCATGGCACTGCCGCACGAACTCAAGCGCATCAGACTTAACCTTGCTCGTTCGAAAGAATTTCCGACGGGTTCGGTGAAGCACGGCTATGAGTTCGTCGCACCGCTCGACGCAAGCGGTCACATCGATCCGAAGCTTTGGCAGAAATATCGCGAACATTGCGGCGTGCGCCGTTTCTGGGTGGGCGAGGAAGATGAAATCGGCCGCCTCGTGCATAAGCCGGGCGGCAACGAGCACGCGCGCTGGATGTTCGATTACGATACCGCGCGCAGCGATGACGATGAATCCGGTTATCGCTTCGGCGCGCACAAATTCACACCGGGTGAATACGTGTCGATTAGCGGCGACGACGGCGAGATGCGCACCTTTCAGGTCGTCACGGTTCAGCCGGCCGCGTGATAAAAGCGCGCGCTATCGTAAGATCGGGAGGCTCACGAGAAAAAGATCGGCATCCTGCGGATCGAACGCGACGTTGAATCCAAGCTCTCGGCACATGGCAATCATCGTGGTGTTCTCGCACAACACCTGGCCCTCGATCATTCGCAGGCCTTTCGTTCGCGCATATTCGATGATTGTCTGCATCAGCAGCCAGCCAAGGCCGTGGCCTTTGAGGTCGGAGCGCACCAGCACAGCGTATTCCCCTTTCTGATAATCGGCATCGGCGTGCAGGCGCACGACGCCAAGTATCCCTCCGGTGGCCTCGTCGATGGCGATGAAGGCCATGGCGCGGTCGTAGTCGATCTGGATGAGGTGGGAGATGAATGCGTGGCTGAATTCCTTCACATAAGTGAAGAAGCGCAGGCGTAAATCTTCCTTGGTGATGGCGGCGAAGAAAGCCGGATACAGCCGCTCATCCTCGGGACGCAACGGGCGCAAGAAAATTTTGGTGCCGTCATTCAGCGCGACGTGCTTTTCCAATTCCTTTGGATAAGGACGGGGCGCGGTGGAAACTTTCATATCGGCGGCGTCTCCGTCGTTCATGCCGGCGAGCAGCGGCCGCGGAGGGGAAAGCCTATCGAACCGGTGAACGATCATATAGCCCTGCCTCGCACTCTCGAAATCTTAGTGCGACATCAAGGTTGGAACTGTCATGGTGGCGAGGATGCCTTCGGTGGCGCCGCCGAGAATGAATTCGCGCAGCCGCGAATGGCCATAACCGCCCATGACAATTAAGTCCGCCGAGGAATCCGCAGCCTGCGACAGAATCGTGTTCGGCACGTCGACGCCGGCAGACATTACGCGCTTGAGATCGATCTTCAGATTGTGCCGCGCCAGATGGTGTGCCATGTCGACGCCGGGTACCTGATCGTATTTTCCCTGCTCGCCCCCCACGATCAGAACATCGACCTTCTTGGCGCGCTTGAGGAACGGCATAGCATCCGCGATGGCGCGAGCGGCGTTGCGGCTGCCATCCCAGCACACCATCACCTTGTCGAGTTTGAGACCGGCTTTCTGGATATAGGGAACGACCAAAACCGGGCGACCGGTTTCGAACAGAGCCGTTTCGATCATCAAGCTGGCGGGACCGGGGCGGTCCGCTTCAGCCTGTGGAACGATGGAGAGATCGAAGCGCCGCGCTGACAGTCCGAACTTTTGCGATGCTCCCACTAGCGTTTCCTGAAACATGTGCCCCTCAGCCGAGATCGCGGCGCGGCGCGCGGCATCCTCAAAATTGGAAACGGCTGCCGTTGCGTTCTTCTTGCTCTCGGTAAGCTGTGCCTGAACGATGCTTGCGGAGACGCTGTCGAAGATCGTTCCCGGCAGCACGGGTTCGTAGGCATAGGAAAATCCGACAAGATGCGCCTGAAACGTTTCTGCAACGGAGATGGCGAAATCGGTCGCTGCGGTACGGTAGGGGGCAACCGCGAGATTGACGACAATGTCCTTGATCATGATGGCCTCATTTACCGCCGGCATCCGGCAGCATTGAATGAAGACACCTAACCGAGGTTTTGAATAAATGAATTGACGTGAATCAAAGGCCAAAAATTTCAGGGCTTGCGCGGTGAACCCTGCTTTTCCGAAACATCGACAATGCCTGCCGTCATGGCCATCCGGACCAGTTCGGAAAGGCTGTTCGCGTCCATTTTGGTCATCAGGTTCGCGCGATAAATCTCAACCGTGCGCGGGCTGATGCCAAGATCGAACGCAATGATCTTGTTGGGGCTGCCGGCGACCAGCCCTTCGAGCACCTGACGCTCTCGGTTCGAGAGCGTCGCAAGCTTGTCGTTGATTTCGGTGAGAGCAACCTTTCGCTTGCTCTGGCCCGCCTCATGGTCGAGCGCGGAGTGAACGGCGGCCAACAGAGAATCGTCGTTAAACGGCTTTTCAAAAAAGTCGGCGGCGCCGATCTTCATCGCTTCTACCGCGAGCGCGATGTCGCCATGGCCGGTAATGACGATGACCGGAATTCCGCTTTTCATTTCGTTCACGCGCCGCAACAAATCGAGTCCGCTTACCTCGGGCATTCGCACATCCGTTACGATGCAGCCGCCATTGAGCTGCGGCAGCACTTCAAGAAAGGCGGCTGCGGATTCGAAGGTGCGCACCTGCACCTTTGCCGTGCGCAGTAAGAATTCAAGCGAATCCCGGACGGCTGCGTCGTCGTCGATTACATATACCGTGGCGGCATCAGACAACATCGCCCACGTCCTCCTTGTTCACCCGCGGCAGAGTGAAGCGAAATATCGTGCCGCCACCCGGGTTGGGCTCGGCGCGAATCTGGCCGCCATGCGCATCAATAATGGTACGCGAGATCGACAGGCCGACGCCCATGCCATGCTGTTTCGTCGTCACAAACGGCTGGAACAACTGCTTGTCCATCTCCGCCGGAATGCCGGAGCCAGTATCGGCCACCGAGATCGCCATCATGTCGTTTTCGATGGGCATCGCCGACATTATCAGTTCGCGCTTCTTGGATGTCTCCATCGCCTCGATGGCGTTGCGCATCAGATTGATAAGCACCTGCTGGATCTGAACGCGATCCGCGAGAACGCGATCGGCGCCCGGATCGAATTGATACTTGACGCGAATACCGCGATCCTTCACCCCCACCAGCGCAAGCGCGCTGGCTTCCTCAACCAGCTTGCTGATGCTTTCGACCCGCCGCTCGCTTTCACCGCGAGCGACGAAGTCGCGCAAGCGCCGGATAATATCGCCGGCCCGCACGGATTGTTCGGCTGCCTTTTCCATCGCATCGCGCACGAGTTTGGTGTCGTCATCGGTACTCTTTTCCAGCAGCCGGCGCGAACCTTTGAGATAATTGGAAATAGCCGACAGCGGCTGATTGAGTTCATGCGCAAGCGTGGACGCCATCTCGCCCATCGCCGTCAGGCGTGAAATATGCACGAGTTCGGATTGCAGCTCTTGCAGCCGCGTCTCGCTCTTTTGCCGCTCGGTCAAATCACGAATGAAGCCGGTGAAGAAGCGCCGGTTGCCCGATCGCATCTCGCCGACCGACAGTTCCATGGGAAACGTCGAGCCGCCTTTGCGCTCACCCACAACGACACGTCCGATGCCAATAATCC
The DNA here is from genome assembly GCA_945907045.1 of Rhizobium sp. Q54. Taxonomy (GTDB): domain Bacteria; phylum Pseudomonadota; class Alphaproteobacteria; order Rhizobiales; family Xanthobacteraceae; genus Pseudolabrys. Next base: position 32,306 of record CAMDSH010000015.1, read on the forward strand.
GCCGCTCGCCAGTTTGCAGATAACGCGTGAGATATCCGTCGTGGTTTTCGCGGTAGGGGGACGGCATCAGCATCTTGACGTTTTTCCCGATCATTTCCGCGGCGGTATAGCCGAATTGCCGTTCCGCCGCCGCGCTGAAGGATTGCATCGTGCCGCGTTCGTCGATGACGATCATCGCGTCGGGAACGGTATCGAGAATCGACTTTAAGTGAGCTTCGCGCGCCAGAACATCTTGCGTCGTCGCGGTCGCCCGCATCTGGTTACGCAACAATTGTTCGCCGCCCCAGGCGATACCGATGCCGATCACCCCGAACACCGCGGCAATGATCTCCTCGGAAGTCGAGATAGCTTGCGCGACTAAAAAAAGGCCCACGGCCAAGCTCAAGCCGGTCGCTAGCAATCCGGGCCCGATGCCGCCGACACTGGCAGCGGCCAGCACCGCAGGCACGAAAAATATGAAGGTGGATTCCCGCTGGAGAAATGGCGCGAACATCCAGTGGATGATGAAGGCGAGAGCGACCGCGGCCGGCGCAATGACGTAGTGTGTCAGCGTGGCCCGTCGCGCAAGCTGGGCCGCCGGTATTGACGTTTTCTCTTTACCGGCAGCCGGATCGGCCATCCTAAATCGCCTAAACAGTTGATAGATCAAATATATACGAAACGGCCACCGCAGGCGACTTTTCCAGCGGCTGCCCCTAAGGGAAATCCCGTAGGGAAATTATCTGAATTTTCCAAAACGAATATCGCCGGTACGCATGAGCCATCTTCACGATGGAGGACACGCCATGCTTGCCGCCGCGATCCAGACCACGACGGCCCGGCCGATCAAAGGGCAGGGCATCCGCATAGTCCCCACAGTTCGCAGCCACGCGCTCGGCAGTTCTATCGAGATGATGGGCGCGTCGATGCCGTACGCCCGCGATGTCGAAATTTACGGCGAGAACGAACCGGCGGATTACATCTACAAGGTGATCTCCGGAACCGTACGCACTTACAAGGTGCTCAACGACGGACGCCGCCAGATCGGCGCTTTCTACCTACCGGGCGATGTGTTCGGTCTCGAGGCCGGCGATGAACACACTTATTCGGCGGAAACCATCACCGAGGCCAGGATTCTCGTCATCAGGCGCAGCATCGTTGTCGGGCTTGCATCTCGCGACAATAACATTGCCCGCCAGCTCTGGAATTTGACGGCGCGTGAATTGCACCAGGTGCAAGAGCACATCCTGCTGCTCATCAAGACCGCGCAGGAGCGCGTCGCCGGCTTCCTTCTGGAAATGGCCGCTCGTGCGCCCGGCAGCAACGAGATCGATTTGCCGATGTCGCGTCAGGACATCGCGGACTATCTCGGTCTCACCATCGAAACCGTTTCGCGCACCTTCACGCAGCTTGAAAATTCGGCCGCAATTTCCGTGCCGTCCTCGCGCCGGATCGTGTTGCGCAATCGCGCGGCGCTCAATCGCCTGAATGCCTAATTCGTCATCTTCTCCCTTTGATGCGTCCCACTGCCCCCGGCGTCTCGCGACCCGGGGGATTTTTTACTTCCTGCGATGTGAATTTGACCTGCCTCAATACCGGCGGAACGGCGCGGCTCTAAATGTAAAGAGTCAGACATGGAGAGCGTCATGCAGGCCAAGGACGTAATGACCCGTAATGTGGTGGCGATCGATCAAAACGGCACTCTGCTGCAAGCAGCGCGGATGATGCTGCAACGTCGTATCAGCGGACTTCCCGTGGTGAATTCAAGCGGCGAACTGATCGGCATCATCACCGAAGGTGATTTTCTGCGCCGGGCGGAAATAGGAACCGAGCGTCGCAGGTCGCGGTGGCTCGATCTTCTGTTCGGCCCCGGAAAGCTCGCAAGCGAATACACCCATTCTCATGGCCGCAAGATCGCCGAGGTGATGGCGACCGATCTTTACACCGTCAGCGAAGACACGCCGTTGAACGAAATCGTGCGCACGATGGAGAAGCACAACGTCAAGCGGCTTCCCGTGCTGCGCGGGAAAAAGATTGTGGGCATCGTGACGCGCTCCAACCTGATGCACGCCTTGGCGAGCATCGCGCGCACAACTCCCGGTCCGGCAAAGGACGACGTTGCGATTCGCGAAAGTCTGCTCGCCGAATTGAACAACGAAAAATGGGCACCTCTCGCGTTGATTAATGTCGTCGTCCAAAACGGCGTGGTCGAATTGTGGGGAAGCATTCTCGACGATCGCCAGCGAGGTGCGCTGAAAGTCATCGCCGAAAATATCCCGGGCGTGAAAGCCGTGCACGATCACCTGGTGTGGATCGAGCCGATGTCCGGCCTGGTGATGGATGCGAAGGACGTCGTGCCGGCGCAGTGAATTCAACGGCAAGCGCGAGCGGGAGGACAATATGAAGGCCATCAATCCCTTCAAGGCAGGTTTGACGCTTGGGATGCTGCTTGCCGCGATGCATGCGATGTGGGCGCTGATGATCGCGCTTGGCATGGCGCAAGCCATAATCGATTTCATCTTCTGGATACACTTTCTCAAGCCGGTCTTTGTCATCGTGCCTTTCAACATCGGAATCGCCGTCATTCTGGTCGCCGTGACCGGTTCGATTGGTTTTATTGTCGGATGGTTGTTCAGCGTGTTCTGGAACCGGCTGCATCTGAACTGACCCGCCCGCTTAGGCAAAGCTGCCCCGTTTGATCTTGCGCAAAGCGGCGCCTGCCGGAATCGGCAAAATTCACGATCTAAAATTCAATGCGGACAGCAAAAGGGAATCGTCATGTCATCCGCCGGTAAAGCCACCACGCTCCCCGCAGCGGAGCCGCAATCGAGTTGGCTGCGCGCCAATTGGGGTCTTCTTCTCGCCGTCGCCGCGATGGTTGCAGTCTTGCTGATACCGACCCCGGCGGCATTGCCGGTTGCCGGTCATCGCATGCTCGCGATTCTCATCTTCGCCGTTATCATCTGGATGACCGAAGCGATCGATTACGCAGTCTCCGCGATCGTCATCGCCGCTCTGATGGCGTTCATGCTGGGATTGTCTCCCAATATCGCCAATCCCAAAGTGCTGATGGGGACAAGCGCCGGGCTTGGTCTTGCCTTCAGCGGCTTTGCCAATACCGCTCTCGTGCTCGTCGCCTCGGCGCTGTTCCTGTCCGCTGCGATGACTTTGACTGGTCTCGATAAACGGATAGCGCTCAGTATTCTGTCGCGTGTCGGCGTTGAAACCCGGCACGTAGTGGTTGGCACCATTCTGGTAGGTTTTGTTATTGCCTTTTTGGTGCCATCGACGACAGCGCGCGTGGCATGCCTCGTTCCGATCACGCTCGGCATCATCGCGGCCTTCGGCGTCAACCGAAAGGGCGCCTTCGCCAGCATGCTGATGATCACAACGGTACAGACGGCCAGCATTTGGAACGTCGGTATCAAGACCGCGGCGGCGCAGAACATGGTCGCCATCGGCTTTATCGAAAAAGCGTTTGGCAAGACGGTCACCTGGCTTGAATGGCTGATCGCCGCTGCACCGTTCGGAGTGCTGATGTCGATCGCGCTCTATTTCGTCATGACCCGCATGATTCCGCCGGAAGTGAAGGAAGTCCCCGGCGGCCGTGAGGCGATCCGAAAGTCGCTCGCAGCTCTCGGTCCGATGAAAATCTCCGAGATGAAGCTGCTTACAATCTCGCTCACCTTGCTTGCGTTCTGGGCGACCGAAGGCGTGCTGCATAAATTCGACACCAGTACGACGACGATCACCGCAGTCGCGTTGATGTTCCTGCCCGGCATCGGCATCATGACCTGGAAGGATGCGCAGCCAAGAATTCCGTGGGGGACGGTTATCCTCTTCGGCATCGGCATCAGCCTTGGGACCGCGCTATTGCAGACCAAAGGTGCGACCTGGCTCGCCGATATCGTCGTGGCTGAATTCGGCCTCAAGCAAGCCACCGCGATGTTCGTGCTCGGCGTGATGAGCTTGTTCCTGGTTGTCATCCATCTCGGCTTTGCCAGCGCCACGGCGCTTGCCGCCGCGATGATCCCGATTGTGATCGCGGTGCTGCAAGGAATTGCCACGCCGGGCATCAACGTCGTCGGGATGACCTTGCTGCTGCAGTTCGTCGTGAGCTTCGGCTTCATCCTGGTGGTTAACGCGCCGCAGAACATGGTGGCCTACGGCACAGACACCTTCTCGGCGCGCGACTTCGTGCGCACCGGACTGGTGCTCACGGTGATCGCTTTGTCGCTCGTCATGTTGCTGGGCGTGACGTACTGGCGCTGGCTCGGTTACGTGTAGCGGAGCAGGGCGGTGGCGCGTGAGTCTCTCTCAGTCGTCTTTGCCGGCAGCGGTGGCTCCGGCGCCATGACTGCGGGCAATGTGTTCCTGCGCGCCGCCGCCAATGCCGGTTATTACGGACTGATGTCGCAGCTGTTCGGTCCGCAAGTTCGCGGCGGGGAGTCTGCGGCGCTGGTCCAGATTTCCACCATTCCTATCGAAGCTCAGCCGGATTGCTTCGACATATTCGTCGCGCTCGATTGGGACAAGGTCGAGCAGTTCGCCGTTGAAATTCCGCTCGACGAGAACAGCGTCATTCTCGCTGACAAGGAAGCGGGAGCCATGCCGCCCAGCATCGCCAAATCGAAAGCGCGCGAGATCGATCTGCCAATGAGCGATCCGGATTTGACACGGTTGGAAAAGGCATTGCGCGGGCGGCATATCAATATCTTCGCGGCCGCCGCGGTCGCTGCGCTGGCGGGCTTGAGCGAGTGGAACGTCGGTTCTGCGCTCCAGGCGGTGATGGGCGATAAAAGCAATGAAGTTATCAAAGCAAATGCCGCTGCGGCCGCGTCGGGAGCGATGGCCGGCAAGAAGCTCGGTCTCGATTTCAAGTTGGACCGGGCGCGTAAGGCCGACCGGTGGCTGATCACCGGCAATGAAGCGATCGGGCTTGGTGCGTTGCGCGGCGGCGTGCGCTTCGTTGGTTGTTACCCGATTACGCCCGCGACCGATCTGGTCGAATGGCTGGCGCCTGAATTACAAAAGCTCGGCGGGCGTCTGGTGCTGGCGGAAGACGAGCTGGCAGCCATCAACATGGTGCTTGGTTCATCCTATGGCGGCACGCCTTCGATGACCGTGACCTCAGGTCCGGGATTTTCGCTGATGATCGAAACGCTTGGCCTTGCGGTCGCGGCTGAAATCCCGGCGGTAGTGGTCGATGTCATGCGCGCGGGACCTTCCACCGGAATTGCATCGAAGACCGAACAAAGCGACATCAACATTGCGATCCATGGCACGCACGGCGATGCGCCGCGTGTGGTGCTCGCGCCGACCTCCATTGCCGACTGCATCTCGACTGCGGAGAGCGCCGTCTACATCGCGGAATCGCTGCAGGTGCCGGTCATCGTTCTGTCCGATCAGGCTTTCGGGCAAACGCGCGTGGTGATCGATCCGGACAGCAAACGTCCCAAGCCAATGCGGCGCCGGATCAATGGAGCGCCTTCCGGCGCTCAATTCAAACGTTATGCGATTGGCTTCGATCCGGTGACGCCGATGCCGTTGCCTGGCACGCCCGGTTATCAATGGGTGGCTGAAGGCCTCACGCATAGCGAGATCGGGTTGCCAGCGAGCGGCGCCGGCGCGCATGTGGCGCAGATCAACAAGCGCGCCAAGAAATTGCAGCGCTTCGAGCCTGGCGACTTTTGGGGCGAAAGCTGGGGCGAGGGTGACACGGTGGTCATTGCATTCGGATCTACCATCGGTCCCGCGCGCGAAGCAGCCCGGCGGCTTACCGCGGCAGGCCATCCGGTTCGCATCGTCGGATTGCGATTGCTGGCGCCGTTACCGTTCACAGCGCTGGCAAGCGCGCTCGATGGCGCACGGCGCATCATCGTGATCGAGCAAAATCACAGCGCGCAGCTTTATCACTATCTCCTCGGTCAGAAAGCCATACCGGTGAGCGCGGAAAGCGTCGCACGTCCTGGACCTCTGCCGTTCCGTTCGAGTGAGATCGCTTCTTATGTTGCCTGATGGAGCGCGGCCATGAGTGACACTCTCGCATCGGAAACTCATTGCGTGAAAGCAATGGCGGCGAAGGATTTTTCCTCGGGCGCGCATCCGATCTGGTGCCCGGGCTGCGGCGATTATGGCGTGCTCTCCGCGCTGGAGCGCGCGCTGGCGGCGCATGGCAGGCCGCCGCACGAAGTTGTGCTGGTCTCAGGTATCGGCTGCTCCTCGCGCTTGCCGGCCTACACAAGTTGCTACGGATTTCATGGCGTGCATGGCCGCGCTCTGGCAGTGGCGACAGGCCTCAAACTCACGCGCCCCGAACTCGAAGTCATCACCATCGGCGGCGATGGCGATGGCTATTCGATCGGCGGCAATCATTTTATCCACGCCTGCCGACGCAACGTCGACATGCTCTATCTCGTCATGGACAACCGCGTGTACGGTATGACCAAGGGGCAACCGTCACCGACGACGGAGCCGGATTGGGACAGCGACATTGCACCTGGCGGCATCGGGCTGCGGCCGTTCAATCCGCTCGCGCTCGCAATTGCCGCCGGTGCGAATTTCGTGGCGCGCGGCTTTGCCGGTGATCCGCAAGGCCTTGCCGATCTGATTATCGAAGGGATCGGTTGGCCGGGATTCTCGTTCCTCGAAGTCCTGAGCCCCTGCGTAACCTTCCGGCCCGAGCAACGGGAGTGGAAGCACATGGTGCGGCCAGCCATCATGACGGCGGCAACGGATCGCGCGACCGCGACGGCCCAGGTGCTCGCTGAGGATGGTTTCAATCTCGGCGTGCTCTATCGCGGCGAGCGCGCGCCGGTAGCTACGCCGGCCTCAACCAAGATAACTCTGGCGGACATCGAACGGCAGTTTGCGATCGGCGTCTGATAGCCGGGCGGCAATTGATTCGCGTCAAGGCGAGCGGCGGTCCTCAGGGGAATATTCCGATCTGAAAATATTGCCGCGCGATCGCACATGCGAAAATCGTCATCGCAACTATTTTTTGCCATTGCTCTTGGATTCATCTTGCTGATACCGATGACCTCGCTGTCCTCGGCGCAGTCCGGTTCGGGCATGCGTGGATATGGCTGGGGACCCGTGGCCATGATGGGACCGGGAATGATGAGGCCGGCATGATTGGCCGCGTTTCATGCGATCCCAGTGTTGCCGGTCTGGCAGCATGGCGTATCGAGCGCATCAATCGCCACGTTGTGCCCACGCCGCCGTACTCTTTATACTCATGATGTGAAGTTCCCCGCTCTAACAATATGCGCGGTAATTGCCGCGCTGCTCGCCGCTTTTGTGCCAGCGCACGCGCAATTGCGCGGGCATGGCGGGCCGGTGCGCGCGCTCGCAATTTCGCCTGACGGCGGCGAAGCGATCTCCGGCAGCTTCGATACCTCCGCGATCCGCTGGTCGCTCACGCGCAATACAGCCGAGCAGGTGTTGCGTTTCCACGCCGACGCCGTCAACGCCGTCGCTTTTCTAAAAAATGGCCGCGTTGTCACCGCAGGCGCCGATGGCCGCATCGCGATTTGGACCGAAGGAAAACAACAGCCTGACAGTATTTTCGAAGGACACACGGCGCCGGTCGTAGCGCTCGCCGTGTCTCCGGATGGCACGCTCCTGGCGTCGGCCTCATGGGATCACACCGTGCGGCTGTGGCCACTCACCGGCGGCGTCACGCGCGTGCTCGAAGGGCATACGCAAAACGTCAATGGCGTGGCGTTTGCGCCCGACGGCAAATCGGTGGTGAGCGCCGCTTACGATCTCACCGTTCGCATATGGCCGCTATCTGGTAGTGCGCCGACGATTGTGACGGTGCCGATCCCGCTCAACGCGGTGGCGGTGGCGCCGGACGGTGAAATCGTCGCTGGCGGCGCCAATGGCAAAGTTTATTTTCTGAAATCTTCGGGCGAACTGGATGGTGAAATCGAAGCCGGTCCGACCCCGGTGATTTCCGTGGCGGTGTCGGCGAATGGCTCGCTCGTAGCCGCTGCCGGCATTCGCGGCTCCGTGGCGGTGATCGAGCGAAAGCCGCGCAAACTGGCGCGAACGCTGGTCGGCCCCGGTTTGCCTGTGTGGTCCGTGGCGTTCTTTCCCGACAACAGGACGTTGCTCACCGGCGGAGCCGATCGCATGATCCGCCGCTGGGACGCAATCAGCGGCGATCCCATCGGTTCCGCCATCATGGGCGCGCCGGAAGATCCGCTCGCAGCCTATGCCGGCGACCGCGGCGCGGATGTGTTTCGTGCCTGCGTCGCCTGTCACACGTTGACGCCGGACGAAGGCAACAAGGCCGGCCCCACGCTCGCCGGAATTTTCGGACGGCGGATCGCGACGCTGCCGGGTTACAATTTCTCCGATCCGCTCAAGCTTCTCGATATCGTCTGGACGCCGGAGACGGTTTCAAAATTGTTCGAGATCGGCCCGATGGCCTACACGCCCGGCACTAAAATGCCGGAGCAGACCATCGGCTCAGCCGAAGACCGCAAGGCGCTGGTGGATTTTCTTGTCCGAACGACCACGCAAAAATAATCAGCTGTCCGGCTTGTTTGCGCGCTCCAGCGCTTCGCGTTCGCGCAAATAATCTTCCGTCGTTCGCGGATTCGGGCGCGGCGGCGCGCCGAACGGATCGAATTTCTCTTCCGACATGGCGATGACGCGGCAGTCGGCACACATCTTGATGACGTCGAGGCGCTTGGCGGAATTCTTGAACATCCAGTGCTGGCCTTCGAGCTTGGCCGCGACGCGCTCGACGCTGCTTTTCACGCCGAAGGGCTTGCTGCAACGTATGCACAACGCCGGTTCTTCTTCCTTCAACACGCGCGTAGATGCCGTAGCCGCGCGGAAATCGAGCTGCGGAACGAGAATGATGACCTTCTCGGGGCAGGTCGCCTTGCACAGCCCGCATTGCACGCAGGCATCTTCGGCAAAGCGCAACACCGGGCGGTCGGGATCGTCCGACAGCGCGCCGGTCGGGCAGGCGGACACGCACGAGAGACAAAGCGTACAGCCCTCTACATTGAGTTTTACCGTGCCGAACGGGGCGCCTTCCGGCAGCGCGACGATATCGACGGGCGCGGGCGCGGCGCGGTGCAACTCCCGAAGTGAAAGCCGTAGCACGTCGCGCTTGGCGCCGACGGCGGAGAAGCTCGCCGGACGCGGCGCGCCATCGGCGGGTTCGATCGCGCGCAAGGCATCGCCGAGCGCGAACGGATCGTCGGTCTCGATCGTTGCAACGCGCGTGGGTTTAAACCCAAGCCCGGTAAGGATCGGTTCGGCTAATGCAATGGTCTTGGCGAGACCCGCAACATCGTGACGCGGTTTTGCCCGCAACAGAAAACGCGCGGCGGAAGCGCCATACGCAAAAGCCGCTGCCAGCGCTTCGAGGCCAACTTGCGTCACTTCGTTGACGGACAGCGGCAGCACGTTCGCCGGCAATCCATCGCCATGACGCGCCAGCGCATCGATCAATTCGCCGCCGTGTTCCTCGTCATGAAACAGCACAATCGCGCGCGCGCCGCCGGCTTCTCGATAAGCAGTAAGCATCGCGCGCAATTTGCGCATCAACGCATCGGCGGGCGGCAACGCATAGGAAGCGGCGCCGGTCGGGCAAACCGCCGCGCACTGGCCGCAACCGGCGCAGATATTGGCGTCAATCGCTACATGATCGCCGGCCGGTGAAATAGCGCCCGTGGGGCAGAGATCGAGGCAGCGGCGGCAGCCGACGATTTTTGAACGAGAATGCGCGCAGATGCTTTCCGTGAATGTGATGTAGCGCGGCTTGTCGAACCCGCCGACAAGGTCACGCGCTTTCAGCACGGTTTTCAGAACGGCGGCAGGATCGTTAGGGTCGGCACGCAGATAGCCGTCGCGCAAGTCGAAGGCCGGGAACAGCGGAGCGCCGCCGGAAAGATCGAGCACGATGTCGCAACGCGACAAGGCTCCATCGCGCGGCGCAGCGAAGGTCAGGGCACCGCGCGAGGACGGAACGGGCGCGGCATAATCGTCAACGGTAAGCTCGAACGCGCCGAGATAGCCCTTGGCGGATTTTATCGTGCCTTTGACGATGGGAAAATCGGTGACGCGTGGTGGCTCAAGTTTATCGGGTTTGCTGATGAGCACCGTGACGTCAAGATGCTCGGCGAGCAATTTTGCGGCCTCGATCGCGCGCTCGTCGCGGCCATAAACCAGCGTGACGCCTTCGCTCGACAAACTCACCAGCGGAAAATCCGGCGAGGTCTCGCTGGCGGCTGCGATCAAAGCCGCCATCTTCGGGCCGGCTTTCGCGCCTTCCGATGACCAACCGGCGCTTTCGCGAACATTGACGAAAGTGACGGGATTGCCATCGGCGCGCTCGCCAGCAACCTCGGAAAAGAGAGGGGCTTCCTGGGTGCACGCAACAACAAGTGGCTCTCCCGTTGCCGCTGCCGTCCGGAACCGATCGAGTTCCGCGCGGCAGAGCTGACGGCCCGCCGTCACCTCGGCGCCTCGGCATCCGCGGCGCACGGCTTCTGCATCGAGCTGCATGGTGTCTTCGCAGGAGCAGATCAGGATGTTGCGCGGGCGCTCGGCCATCTCGCTTATTAACCCTTATTGTTGCGCAACCCGCAGGTATCCGGCGAACAGCGCTACGCGTTGAAACCGCCGGTATCTCGTCCACTTGGCCGCGGGATTGGCCTTCGGGATTGGCCTTGGGGCCCTTCGCGCTATACTTATAATTATACCAAGAAAAATGTAAGAGTGCAGACCGCATGCCGATGGACACGCGCACACGTCCGCGCACGTTTACAGCGCCGGATATCGTCCTGCCCCCGCCGTTCACGCTGGTGACGCTGCGCGAGGTGGGCGACGCTTTCGCGCATGCGATCAGCATCGCGCCCGAGAAGGGCGCTGGAACGCTGGTCTACGTGGGCCGTTTCGATCTCGCCGAATTTGCCGTGGTCTTGGAACCTGACGAGCCGCTGCGCACCGCGCGGCGTACTCTATATGCCGGAATGGTGGCGCTTTACGACGCCTTGCTCTCGCACGCGCCGCCGGAAAAACCGATCGACATTATCTGGCCTGACGCGATCAGGGTGGATAGCGGCCTGGTCGGGGGCGGACGGCTGGCCTGGCCGCAGGGCGCGAGCGAAGACGAGCCGCCGGCGTGGATGGTGTTCGGCGCGACGATACGGACCGTTTCGATGGGCGAGGGAGAGCCGGGGCTTAATCCGCTCATCTCCGCGCTGGAGGAAGAAGGCTTTACTGACTTTGGCGCCGACCGGCTGCTGGAGAGTTTTGCGCGGCATCTGATGGTCGCCACCGACTCCCTGCACGAACATGGGTTCCCCGCCGTGGCGAAGGAATATCTGAAAAACCTTGCCGCGGAAAAAGGCGTTCGCCGCGATATCGATGAGAATGGCGATCTGCTCAAGCGGTATGCCGGCAAGACTGAGGTCGAGAAGCAGCAACTGCTTCCCGCGCTGGCGGCGCCATCCTGGTACGACCCGAAAACCAAAGGCCCGCGCTCGTGAAGCTGCTTCGCACCATTCAGCTCGATCCATCGGACACCTTCATATTCGAGCAGGCGGCGGAGCCCGGCGAATGGGCGGTCTCCGGCGCTTTCGTGTTCTGGAATTCCGATCCCGCCGCGCTCGAAGGCAAAGCGCGCTCGGCATTTCGCGGTGGATTTCTCGGCGTGAAATCGCTCGGTTGGTCGACGCTGGTGCAGATTGTCGAAGCGAGCGAAGACGACCGCGCGGCGGCCATCGACACATTGGCGAAGCAATTGGTCGCTCAATTCGGCGCGCCCAGCATTGCGGATGCAGCTGCGGCGGCGGAGGAAGAATTTACTTTTGCTTCTTCGTTGTGCGTGCATCCAACCGACACGCTGATCGCGGTCCACCGCATGCACGAGAACGGTGAAACCCGCGAGGCCTTCCGCACATTACGTCCGCGCAATGGACCGAAACCGCTGCGGGCTTTCTCGTTCCTCGAAGTCGAAGGCGAGGAAGAACCAACGGAACAGGTCGATCTGGTCGGCATGGCGGGGCGCGAGACGGTGGAGCGCGAACGCAAATGAAGGATTTCTGGCTCTCCTGCGGCCATCATCTGCTCGACCGCGAAGAGGGCGGCGGACTTGTCGCGACCGATGAATTTCTCAAAGTCTATCTGGCGCGCCCCGAACTGGCGCCGCCGCCGGAAGCATGCGTCGTCGAGCGAACGCTGCATGCAACCTTGCTTGCCGATCCGCGCCGTGCGGTAAGCACGGAAGATATCGCCGGCATCGCGGACGCCGATGCGCGCGAAAACTGGCAATTGATGATTACGTTCCGCGATCATCTCGTGCGCCACAAGACGCTGGAAGCGGCTTACGCCGAGATGATGCGTCACGGCGCAGGCAGCACGCCGCCGCTGTTTCTCAATCAGCTTGCACACGTCATCCTGCGCAACGCGCTCGATGGTTGCGAGGACCCTTATGTATTGCGCGCAGCGGAATTGTTTTTCCGCCCGCAACGCCTCACCGTGAAGGACGATTTGCTGATCGCGGCGGATGAGGAAACCATTACCGGCATCGGCACGACGCCAGTATCGCCGCTCGTTTCCATGCTGGGATTGCCGGCGGAATCGCAGATCGACGTGATGGTGGAAGAAAATTCCGCCAGCTACTGGGAGCGCAGCGATCTTTTCGACATGGCGATCGATCTCACGGCGGGCAAGCGGGGACTAGCAGCTCTCGGCGAGGCAATGACGCGCTGGATCACCCATGTTCTCGGCATCGAGGTTGAGATCGAGCCGCTCACCGCGGTGCGCGACGTCAATCTCGCTTGGTATGTTGGGCTTGATGCCGACGGCACGCGCATCGGCGATCAGCTTTGGAAAGGCGAGGAGCTTGACGAGACGACATCGTCGCGCATCGTCGGGCTTTACCGGCTCACGTTCCGCGATCCTTCCATCGTCACGGAGAAAGTCCGTGGCGAGCCGATCTTCCTGATTTTGGCGATGACCGGCGACAAGCAAATTCGCATGAAGCCGCAAAACCTTTTGACCGGTCTGCCGGTCCGTCATCTGGAGGCGGTGGGTTGAGCGCGGAAACCACATCACCCCCGCGCATCGAAGTCGGCGTCGTTGTCGAGCGCAGCAAAGCTGCGTCGCAATGGATCGATTTCATCTGGCGTCCGGTGACGGTCTTGCACGGCCTGCCGGAGGCGGCGCCCTGGACGACGCTCGGCGTGAAAGGCGACGTAACATCCTTCTATGCCGGCTCCGCGATCGTCCATCTGTACCGGCCGGAGACCGGGAATTACCGCGACAATCTCGCCTCCGGTGCCCCCAGTTTATGGGTTGCGATGCAGCCGACCGAGAGCGATCCGCCGTATCAGCTCATGGTGGTGACCGCCGACCCTTCCGAGGGTGAAGCACTGACCGAGACGGCGACAAATCTGGTCGAGCAGGTGCCGATGCCGGAGACGATTCAGGTCTTGGTCGCGGCGTTCGTGGCCGAGCACCACGTCGAGCAAACATTTTACAAGCGCAAGCGCGATCGCGCCGATCCGGAAGCGATGGCGCGGCGCCGCGGTTACGGAGAGCACGAAGAATGAGCGCGGAAGAAGATTTCCTCGCACGCTGGTCGCGCCGCAAGCGCGAGGTGGAAGAGGCTGCCGGTGCCGCTCCCGTGCAGGACACAGCCGCGCACGCAAAAAAGATTCCACAAAGCGAAACTGAGAATAAAACCGCCGAACCGGAAGCTGAATTCGATCTCGCGAGTCTGCCGCCGCTCGAATCGATCACCTCGGCGTCGGACGTCACAATGTTCTTGCGCGCCGGAGTGCCGATGGAATTGACCCGTGCGGCGCTTCGCCGCGCGTGGACCGCCGATCCGCTGATCCGCGATTTTATCGGGCTTGCGGAGAACGCCTGGGACTTCACCAAGACCGATGAGATCGCCGGCTTCGGGCCGATTGGATCGGCGGAGGATGTCGCCAAGCTGCTCGAGCAGGTCATCGGCAAACCGAAACCCGAGCCAGGGCAGGCGGCACCCGTGATATCCGCCGACGCACCGCCCGTCCCGGCAAATACGAATGATTCCAGCGTAATAGACCCGCCGCCCGCCGACGCATTGGGGCAGATCGCACAGGACCGTGCGGCGGACATGCTGGTCACCGGTGAGGGGCCGAGGGAGACGGCAGCCGACGGCAGAGGCGGCACTGAAAAATCGCCGGAAGCCGAAAGCCCCGAAGACCGTCACCAGTTATTGCGCCGCACCCACGGCGGCGCCCTGCCGCAATAATTCACGATTTATAGCCCCAGGCTATTGCCCATCTATTGACCATTAGCGTGGGCACGCCCTACTCTTTTTAACTGTTCTCAAGAGGCGCAGAAGCGCTCTGGATCCTAGGGAAGACGATGCGCGATCCCGGACTCAATGAAGCCATCCATGCAGTCGGCGGCGTGACCGAACTCGCGCGCCGCGTCGGCATTTCGCAGCCTTCCGTATCGAACTGGGACAAGATTCCGGCCGACCGCGTTCTCGCGGTCGAGGCGGCGACCGGCGTGCCGCGCATGCGACTGCGGCCCGATCTTTACGGTGAGAACCGAATGGCCGTTGAAGTTGATGAAATCGATTCCGCGCGCGCGCAGGAATACGCGCTGCTCTCGTCGTTGCTGGTGCGCGCGCCCGGCGCCGACCTGCTCGCGGGGCTCACGCGCCTGCGCGGCGATGCATCGCCGCTCGGGATGGCGCACATCGCGCTGGCGGAAGCTGCGGCAAAAACCAGCGTCGAACTTGTTGAGCGCGAATATTTCGATCTCTTCATCGGCATCGGCCGCGGTGAAATTCTTCCCTACGCGTCTTATTATCTCACCGGGTTTCTGCATGAGCGGCCGTTGGCGCGTCTTCGCGACGACCTCATTCCGCTCGGCATCGAACGCGTTGCCGGCAACTACGAGCCGGAAGATCATGCCGCGACATTGTGCGAGATCATGTCGGCGATTGTTGGCGGCCGCTTTCCCGTTGAAGCCGGCACCGATCAGCAATTGTTCGAGAGGCACATGGCGCCGTGGATCCGCCGCTTCTTCACCGATATCGAAAATTCAGAAAGGGCGGACTTCTACCGCCAGGTTGGCGCCCTAGGACGGGTGTTCGTTGAAATTGAAACGGAAGCCTTCGCGCTGGCCGGTTGACCGGTCCGTGAAGAACTCAAGGAGGGAATCGCGATGAAAACAAAAGGCAAGACGACGGTTGGCCGTCGTGACTTCCTTCGCGCCATTGGCGCCGGAGCCGCGGTTGCGGCCGCCGCACCGCTCGGTGAAGCCAAGGCCGACACCGAGAGCAACGATGAAAAGCGCAAGACTCGCTACAAAGAAAGCGAGCATGTGAAGACATTCTATCGCGTCAACCGTTATCCGAGCTGAGGGAGGCACCTGTGCTAATTAAAAGAACAGAACGCCAGGCACGCCGCGGCTCGCTTGCGAGCGCGGTTGCCAATACGTCGGGCGGTGGTTTCGATCGCCGCACATTCCTGCGCCGCTCCGGCCTTGCCGCCGGCGGCCTTGCCGCGCTCGGCGCGCTGCCGCTCTCGAGCGTGCGCAAAGCCGAAGCCGGCGCGCCGCCCGCCAAGGGCGCCGCGGTCACCATCCGCAAGAACATCTGCACGCACTGCTCCGTCGGTTGCACCGTGATCGGCGAAGTGCAGAACGGCGTGTGGACCGGCCAGGAACCTGGCTGGGATTCTCCGATCAGCCGCGGCTCGCACTGCGCCAAGGGCGCGGCGACCCGTGAACTGGTGCACGGCGACCGCCGCCTGCGCTATCCGATGAAACTCGTGAACGGCCAGTGGACCCGGATTTCCTGGGAAGTGGCCATCAACGAGATCGGCGACAAGCTGGCAGACATTCGTGCCAAGTCGGGTGCGGATTCGGTCTACTGGCTGGGCTCGGCGAAGTTCACCAACGAAGGCGCCTATCTCAACCGCAAGTTTGCTGCGTTCTGGGGCACGAACAACTCCGATCACCAGGCGCGCATCTGTCACTCCACCACGGTCGCGGGTGTTGCCAACACCTGGGGCTACGGCGCGATGACCAACAGCTACAACGACATCCGTAACGCCAAGACCATGATCATCATGGGCGGCAATCCTGCCGAGGCGCATCCGGTGTCGCTGCAGCACGTGCTTGAAGGCAAGGAGATGAAGCGGGCGAACATGATCGTGATCGATCCGCGCATGACGCGCACGGCCGCTCACGCTACCGAATATGTCCGCATCCGTTCCGGCACCGACATTCCGGTGATTTGGGGCATGCTGCATCACATCTTCAAGAACGGCTGGGAAGACAAGCAGTTCATCGAACAGCGCGTCTACGGCATGGACGACATCCGCAAGGAAGTCGAAAAATGGACGCCGGAGGAAGTCGAGCGCGTCACCGGCGTGCCGGGCGCTCAGCTTGAACGCGTTGCGAAGATGTTCGCGACCGAGAAGCCCGCGACGCTGATCTGGTGCATGGGCGCGACCCAGCACACGGTCGGCACCGCCAACGTGCGCGCGTTCTGCATCGCGCTGCTCGCCACCGGCAACGTCGGCGCCCCCGGCACCGGCGCCAACATCTTCCGCGGCCACACCAACGTGCAGGGTGCGACCGACCTCGGCCTCGATATCGTGACGCTGCCGCTCTACTACGGCCTGGTCGAAGGCGCGTGGCGGCACTGGTCGCGCGTCTGGGAGGTCCCTTACGACTGGTTCGTCGAGCGCTTCGACAAGTCGACCGCCGCCGACGGCAAAGTCACCAACACGATGAACACGCCCGGCATCCCGTCGACCCGTTGGTTCGACGCGACGCTCTACGACAAGAAGGACGTGTCGCAGAAGGACAACATCAAGGCGATGATGGTGTTCGGTCACGGCGGCAATACCGTGACGCGCATGCCGCAAGCGCAGAAGGGCGTCGAAAAGCTCGAACTGCTCGTCGTCGCCGATCCGCACCCGACCACCTGGGCGGCGCTGGCGCCGGAGCGCAAGAACAACACTTACTTGCTGCCGATTGCGACCAGCTACGAGACCAACGGTTCGCGCACCGCTTCCAATCGCGCGATCCAGTGGGGCGAGCAGATCGTCAAGCCGATCTTCGAGTCGAAAGACGACAACGAGGTCATGTACCTCTTGGCGAAGAAGCTCGGTTTCGCCGACCAGATGTTCAAGAACATCAAGGTCGAGAACAATCTCCCGGTCGTGGAAGATGTTCTCCGCGAGATCAATCGCGGCGGCTGGTCCACCGGCTACTGCGGACAATCGCCTGAGCGCCTCAAGAAGCACATGGCGAACCAAAAAGACTTCGACATGGTCACGCAGAAGGCCAACTCCGGTCCCGCCAAAGGCGACTACTACGGCCTGCCTTGGCCGTGCTGGGGAACGCCCGAGTTCAACCATCCGGGAACCCCGTTGCTCTACAACACCAACCTTTCGATCAAGGAAGGCGGCGGCACGTTCCGCGCGCGCTTCGGTCTTGAGCGTGAAGAGACATTGCCGGACGGCACGAAACGCAAGGTCAGCCTGCTCGGCAACGGCTATTACTCGAAAGACTCCGAGATCAAGGACGGCTACCCCGAGTTCACGCTGGGCGTTCTCAAGAAGCTCGGCTGGGACAAGGATCTCACGGCCGCCGAACTTGCGGTGATCAACAAGGTCAACCCGACCACGCCGGATGCGGTGTCATGGTCGATCGACCTGTCGGGCGGAATCCAGCGCGTCGCCATCGAGCACGGCTGCATCCCGTACGGCAACGGCAAGGCGCGGGCGAATGCCTTCGGCCTGCCTGACGCCATCCCGGTTCATCGTGAGCCGATCTACACGCCGCGTCCCGATCTTGTGGCGAAATACCCGACGCTGCCGAACCGGCGTGAATTCCGCATGCCGAACATCGGCTTCGACGTGCAGAAGTCGGCGGTGGACAAGGGGATCGCGAAGCAATTCCCGATCATCCTCACCTCCGGCCGCTTGGTCGAATACGAAGGCGGCGGCGAAGAAACCCGCTCCAACAAGTGGCTCGCCGAGTTGCAGCAGGACATGTTCATCGAGATCAATCCGATCGATGCCGCCGAACGCGGCATCAAGGACGGAGCTTGGGTCTGGGTGACGGGTGCCGAGCTCGACTCGAAAGCGCGCATGAAAGCGCTGGTGACGGAACGCGTCGGCAAAGGCGTGTCCTGGTGCCCGTTCCACTTCGCGGGCTGGTTCCAGGGCGTCGATCAGCGGCCCAACTACCCGAAGGGCACCGATCCGATCGTCCTCGGCGAAAGCGTCAACGGCCTGACCACCTACGGCTTCGACCCGGTGACGGGTATGCAAGAACCCAAAGCCACCCTCTGTCAGATCAGAGCGGCGTAAGGAGCAACGATCATGGCAAGAATGAAATTTCTCTGCGACGCCGATCGTTGCATCGAGTGCAACGCTTGCGTCACCGCCTGCAAGAACGAACATGAAGTGCCGTGGGGCATCAACCGCCGGCGTGTCGTCACCATCAATGACGGCAAGCCGGGCGAACGGTCGATCTCGATGGCGTGCATGCATTGCACCGATGCGCCGTGCCAATCGGTGTGCCCGGTGAACTGCTTCTACACCACGGCGGACGCCGTTGTGTTGCACTCCAAGGATCTGTGCATCGGCTGCGGCTATTGCTTCTACGCGTGCCCGTTCGGCGCGCCGCAATATCCGAAAGTCGGCAACTTCGGCTCGCGCGGCAAGATGGACAAGTGCACCTTCTGCGCCGGCGGACCGGAAGCGGACAACACCAAGGAAGAATACGAGAAGTACGGTGCCAACCGCCTCGCGCAAGGCAAGCTGCCGCTCTGCGCCGAGATGTGCTCGACCAAGTCTCTGCTCGCCGGCGACGGCGACATCATCGCTCAGATCTACAAAGAGCGAGTCACCAAGCGCGGCTACGGCTCCGGCGCCTGGGGATGGCAGACTGCCTATCGCGAGTCGATCGCGACCTGATCTTCCATCGGCGGTGCGCGGACTAACCCACGCACCGCCGGTTTTGCTGCCAAGAAACGACAAGGGGAGAGATGCCATGGCGAATCTTTTCGCGCACATCCGTTTCATGCTCGGCGCGCTCGCGCTTGCTTTCATCATCGCGATGGCGACACCGGCGGCCGCGCAGCAGCCGTCATCGGTCAATCCGACCGCGAGTGCCGTGAAGGAGCAGCAACTTCTTCAGGAACTCAACCGGATTCAGGGCCGCATCAGCATCCCCGACGCGCGGGCGGGCGTGCTCGAACAACCCGCCGGCCGCGACTGGAGAAATTTCCACCAGGTGACGCTGCGCTGGATCGGCGGCATCGCCATCCTCGGCATGCTCCTGGTGCTCGTGCTGTTCTATCTGATGCGCGGCATGGTCAAGATCGAAAACGGCCGCTCGGGCCGCAAGGTCGTCCGCTTCAACCAGCACGAACGCATCGTGCACTGGATGACGGCGACCTGCTTCATCATTCTCGCCATCTCCGGCATCAACATTACGTTCGGCAAGCCGTTGCTGATGCCGCTGATCGGCGAGCCGGCGTTCGCCGAATGGTCGCAGTGGGCGAAATACGCTCACAACTATCTCAGCTTCCCGTTCACCATCGGCGTGTTCGCGATCTTCTTGATGTGGGTTGGCGCCAACATTCCGAATGAAATCGACAGCGAATGGCTCAAGCGCGGCGGCGGCATCGTTGGCAAGGATCACCCGCCGGCGGAGCGCTTCAACGCGGGACAAAAACTGATCTACTGGATCGTCGTGCTCGGCGGCACCGCTTCAGCGATCACCGGCTACCTGCTGATGTTCCCGTTCTACGCGACCGACATCGCGGGAATGCAGCTGGCGCAAATTATTCACGGCGTGGTGGCGGTGCTGTTCGTGGCGGCCATGCTCGGCCACATCTACATCGGCACCATCGGCATGGAAGGCGCCTTCGAGGCGATGGGCGAGGGCACCGTCGATGTCAATTGGGCCAAGCAGCATCACAGCATCTGGCTGCAGGAAGAAGCGCAGAAGGGCGCTTCGCCGGCCGCGAAAGGCCGCATGGCGCCGGCTGAATAAGCCCGCTTCTCCGTTTTGCAAATCAAACGCCCGGCGGTTTCCCGCCGGGCGTTTTGTTATTTTGCGCGCGATACGCGGCGCGCCCATCAACGATCGGCGAGATGCCTTACAGACGCACGCCGGTCGTCGAGAAAGCCTGATCCGCCGGTTTCTGGACGGTGACGAGCGCGGCACCGCCGATGACGGCGATGATAAGCGCACCAACGCAGGCGAGCAGATAAACCTTCATGGCGAAATTCCCCAAGTTGAAATCCTAAGTCACGCATCATACCAAATTTAATCCATCGGGGTAAGGCCGCCCCCCGGATATAAAGCCGTAAATACCGTCACGCTCCGCATAAAAGCCGCCGCTGGATCGTTCGCGCCGATCGCGGTGGCGCTATGCCGCACCGTCTTTACGCGCGATTCCGTCGCTTGATGCCGCGCGTTAAACCAAAAGTTTACCACGTCAAAGCGCTTTCGTTCACGCAACACGGCGTGCGCGGTAATGTGCCGGTTCGCACGAGGGGATTTTCGGGGATATGCAGCGCGTGGGAAGCCAGGCCGGATTCATCCGGAGCGCGCGTCTTGCTGCGCTCGTCATCGGTTGCCTCGCGGTTGCCAATTGCTCAAGCGGCAAACTCACCGACAAAACCGATTCCAAATGGGGCGTCTCCACCAGCGCGCGCGTTGTCGAATCCGGCGCGCCGGTCCCGAAAGGCGGAGGGACTTACCGTGTCGGCAAGCCCTATACGGTCGCCGGCAGAACCTACACGCCCGCCGAGGACGTGAACTATCGCGCCGAGGGGTTGGCCTCGTGGTACGGCGACGATTTCCACGGCCGGCTGACCGCGAACGGCGAAGTCTACGACATGCAGTCGATCACCGCCGCGCATCCGACGCTGCCTATTCCGAGCTACGTGCGTGTCACGAATATTTCCAACAGCCGCTCCATCGTCGTGCGCGTCAACGATCGCGGACCTTACGTCGGCAACCGTATCATCGATCTCTCGTCGAAGACGGCGCAACTGCTCGGTTTTCGTTCCGACGGCGTCGCCAAGGTGCGGGTCGAATATGTCGGCCGCGCGCCGATCGAGGGCTCCGACGACCGCAAGTTGATGGCGACGCTCCGTACCGGCGGCGAGCGCACGCCGGCTCCGTCCGAGGTTCGCGTGGCTGCGGCCAGGCCGCCGGTAATGGAACCCGGCGAAACGCCAGTGATAACGCCGATGACAACGCCAATGACCAAGCGCAGCAACGCCGCCTCCGCGCCGGCCGAACGCCCAGCCACGCCCACCTTGAGTACCTCCGCTGCGCCAGCTGCCGTGCCGGCCAAAATAGCCTCGGCCCCGCTAGCCGCCCCGGACACCAAAGCCGCTCCAGGACCAAAGACTTCGCCGGTTTCAGCCTTCGCCCCGGTGCGCTATGATAGCGCCGCGGGTTTCATGAGCGGCCGCGGCATCTACTAAAGCCGCAATTTACCGCCATATTTTCCGCATCGTTGATTGAGTCACGAACCTTTGGAAGGAGCGTGGATATGCCCACGCGTTTTTCGCCAACGCAAAAATTTTCAACGGCGCTTCTGGGCGCTCTTGCGATGTCGGCGTGGCTGGCGGGCTTTGCCGGCGCGGCGACGCAGGCGCCGAAAAAAGACGAGCCGCAAATTACTGCTCCGCACGCCATCCTGATCGAGGCGGAGAGCGGCAGCGTTCTGTTCGAGCGCGGAGCCGACGATCTGATTTTCCCGGCCAGCCTCGCCAAGCTGATGACCGCCGAGGTGGTGTTCAACGAACTCAAGCAAGGCCGCATCAAGCTCACCGACGAATATCTGGTGAGCGAGAATGCATGGCGCAAAGGCGGCGCACCTTCACGCGGTTCCACGATGTATGCCGCGCTCTACAGCCGCGTCAAAGTCGATGATCTGTTGCGCGGCGTGATCGTCCAATCCGGCAATGACGCCTGCATCGTGCTGGCGGAGGGCATTTCAGGCAGCGAGACGGAATTCGCGCAAAAAATGACCAAGCGCGCGCGCGAACTCGGCCTGACGAAATCCGTCTTCACCAATTCGAACGGCTTGCCCGACCCGGATTTGAAAGTGACCTCGCGCGAATTGGGGCTGCTCGCGCGGCACATCGTCCGCACCTATCCGGAATTCTATCCGATCTATAGCGAACGTGAATTCACCTGGAGCAAAATACGCCAGCAGAACCGCAATCCGCTTTTGGCGTCGATGAACGGCGCCGACGGCATGAAAACCGGATTCACCAAGGAAGCGGGCTATGGCCTGGTCGGCTCCGCGGTGCAAAACGGGCTGCGTCTGATCGTCGTCGTCAACGGACTCGACAGCGCGAAAGATCGCGCCGACGAAGCGAAGAAATTGCTGGAGTGGGGATTCCGCGCTTTCGAAGCGCGCATTTTATTCGCCGAAGGACAGACTATCGGCGAGGCTCGCGTATTCGGCGGCACAAAGGGACGCGTTCAGCTCACGGGGCCGGGCGTGATCCGCCTGATGGTTCCGCGCAGCGGCGGTGATAAACTGATCGCGCGCATTGTCTATAACGGGCCGGTGCCGGCGCCGGTCGAGCAGGGCAATCCGATTGGCACGCTGAAAGTATGGCGTGGCGACACCATCGCGCTGCAGGTGCCGCTGAAAGCCTCCGAAAGCGTCGGCAAAGGCAATATGACGCAACGCGCTTTCGACGCAGCGACCGAATTCGTCATCGGCATGTTTCGCGCCGGCGCCGAGCGTTTATAAGTCTGCCGGCGAGGCCTTGAACGAATGCGCGGACGTTTCATCACCTTCGAAGGCGGCGAGGGCAGCGGCAAGTCTACCCATGCCGCGATGTTGGCGGCGCGGCTGAAAACGCTCGGCATTGACGTGGTGCTCACGCGTGAGCCGGGGGGGTCGCCGGGCGCCGAGATCATCCGTCACATATTGCTGTCGGGCCTGGCCAAACCGCTCGGCGCGGAGACGGAAGCGATATTATTCGCGGCGGCGCGCGACGATCATTTACGCAGCACCATCCGTCCCGCGCTCGAATCCGGGCAATGGGTGATCTGCGACCGCTTCATCGATTCAACGCGCGTCTACCAGGGCACGCTTGGAAAAGTCGATCCACGTCTCATCCAGAGTCTTGAGCGCGTGACCGTCGGCCCGCTGCTGCCCGATCTCACGTTCATTCTCGACGTACCGGTCCCGGTTGGCCTTGCGCGTGCGACCACGCGGCGCGGAACGGGAAAAACAGACCGCTTCGAAGGGGAGGCGATGGAATTCCACGAGGGGCTGCGCCGGGCCTATCGCGCTCTGGCCGAGCAGGAGCCCGAACGCTGCATCGTCATCGATGGCCGGGCGCCGAAAGACGTGGTGGCTGAACGTATCTGGACGACCGTGAATTCGCGTTTGCAGCCTGAAAAAATACCCGACCTTGCGGAGAATGTGGCGACGTGAGCGCGGACGACGACGACGAACTGGAAATCCCGCCGCCGCGCGAAACCACGGTGCTGTTTGGCCATGCGGAAGCGGAGCGCGCGCTGCTGGAGAGCTATCAAAGCGGGCGAATTCCGCATGCTTGGCTGATCGGCGGCCCGAGCGGTATCGGCAAGGCGACGCTCGCTTATCGCATGGCGCGTTTCGTGCTCGCGCATCCCGATCCCGCCGCGGCGGATGTGCAGAATGCGAAATCTCTGGCGGTCGACTCCGAACATCCGGTTGCACGCCGCATGGCAGCGCAGTCGCACGGCGATCTTCTGGTGCTGGAGCGAACGCTCAACGACAAAGGAAAGCTCCGGCAGGATATCGCAGTCGATGACGTGCGGCGTTCAGTGCCGTTTTTCGGCTCGACGCCGGGCGAGGGTGGCTGGCGCGTTGCGATTGTCGATGCGGTAGACGAACTCAATCGCGCCGGCGCCAACGCGCTGCTGAAAGTTCTGGAAGAGCCACCGCCGCGCGCCTTGCTGCTGCTGGTAAGTCACGCGCCGGGACGCGAATTGCCCACCATCCGTTCGCGCTGCCGGCGGATGATCTTGCGTCCACTTTTCGTTGAAGATGTTGCACGCGCAGCCGCGATTGCCAGCGGACGTGCCGCCAATGATCCAGAATTGCAGGAAGCAACAGCTGCCGCCGACGGCAGCGTGGCGCGGGCGCTCTCGCTGCTCGATGGGCCGGCACTGGCGCTGCGCCAGCGCGTGCTCGAACTGCTGGCAAAATTACCGGACGTCGATCAACGCGCGCTGCACGCGCTGGGCGATGCGCTCGGCGGCACCGAGCCGCGCACGCTCGCCGCCTTCATGGACATCGTCAACGCATGGCTCAGCGACCGGCTCGATCGCGGGCCGCAGCAAACACGCCAGCTCGCCCGTGTGGCGCAGGCATGGGAGAAGGTGAACCGTACCGCGCGCGAGGTCGAAATATATAATCTCGAACGCAAACCTCTGGTATTTTCCGTATTCGGTTTACTGGCCGAAGCAGCGAGGAAGTGATGCGCTATCTTGCCGTATGTCTGTTTGGCGCGCTTGCGGTTCCGGTGACGGCATACGCGCAGGAGCGCGTGCCGGTCGTGCTGGCGCAAGCCGGCAGCGTTGGGGGAAGCATCGGCAAGCAAGGCAAATCGGTTTCGGGCAACCAAGACGCACCGCCGCAAGCCGCGCCTGCGCCGAGGAGAAAAGCCGTGCGGGCTGTGGAGCCTGACGACGAGACGGAAAAGCCGGCGCGCACCGGCAAGAAAGGCTGCTCCAATATCGTGGGGACCTGGAACAGCTGGGCGTCCGGACTGTTCGGGCAGGGCGATACGGTCTTCAGGGGCGATGGCACCGCCACGCATCGCAGCGGCATTCCCGGCGTGTGGAAATGCGAGGGCGACAAGATTCGAATGTCGTGGGGCGGCGAGTCCGCCAAGTTATTCACGGTCAGCGATAACAAGATCGTCAATGCCGACGGCGGCGTGGGCTTCAGCCGCTGATCGCAGCCGCAACACGCCTGAATATAACGCCATCGCGTCCTAGAGCTTCGCCTGCCCAGGACGCTTCGCTTGCCGAAGCCGCGCGCGGTTGATACCTACGGGACCTCATGGCCGCAAAATCCTTCTACATCACCACGGCGATTTCCTATCCCAACGGGCCGCCGCACATCGGGCACGCCTACGAGGCGATCGCGACCGACACCATCGCCCGCTTCATGCGGCTCGACGGCTATGACGTCTATTTCCTCACCGGCACCGATGAGCACGGGCAGAAGATCCAGCAGACCGCGGCCAAGGAAGGCCTGACCGCGAAGCAGTTGCTTGAGCGAAACGTGCCGCGCTTCCGCGCCATGGTCGAGCGCATGAACTGCTCGAACGACGATTTCATTCGCACGACCGAAGAGCGCCATTACCGCTCATCGGCCGCGATCTGGGAGAAGATGGAAAAGGCCGGCGACATTTATCTCGACAAATATTCCGGCTGGTATTCGGTGCGCGACGAGGCCTATTACGCCGAGGACGAAACGCATCTGAACGAGCAGAAGGTTCGGGTCGCATCGAAGACCGGCACGCCGGTGGATTGGGTGGAGGAGGAGAGCTATTTCTTCCGCCTCTCCGCGTATCAGAAAAAGCTGCTCGATCTTTACGAGAAGCATCCCGACTTCGTGCTGCCGAAAGAGCGCCTCAACGAGGTTGCAAGTTTCGTCAAAGCGGGCCTGCGCGATCTGTCGATTTCTCGCACGACCTTCGATTGGGGCGTGCCGGTGCCGGGCAACCCGAAACATGTGATGTATGTCTGGGTCGACGCGCTGACCAATTACATTACCGCGGTCGGCTATCCCGATACGAATAGCGAAAAATTCAAACGCTATTGGCCCGCCGATTTGCACGTCATCGGCAAGGACATCGTGCGCTTTCACGCGGTCTATTGGCCGGCCTTCCTGATGTCGGCAGGCGTTGCGGTGCCGAAGCGCATTTCCTCGCACGGATTCTTGTTCAACCGCGGCGAGAAGATGTCGAAGTCGGTCGGCAACGTGATCGATCCCTTCGCGCTGGCCGACGCCTACGGCGCCGATCCGCTGCGTTATTTCTTTTTGCGCGAAGTGCCGTTCGGGCAGGACGGCAATTACAGTCACGAGGCGATTGTCACGCGCATCAACGCCGATCTTGCCAACGATCTTGGCAATCTGGCGCAGCGCTCGCTTTCAATGATCGGCAAGCAGCTTGGCGGCGTGATGCCGAAACCCGGCGCGTTTTCCGATAACGACAAGACGATCCTGGCCGCCGCCGACGGCATGATCGCCAAGGCGCGCGAGGCGATGGCGACGCAGCAGCTGCATCAGGTGCTCAATCACGTCTGGGCGGTGGTTGCGGATGCCAACCGCTACTTCGCGGGAGAAGCGCCGTGGGCGCTGGCCAAGACCGATCCGGCGAAGCAGGGCACGGTGCTGTACGTCACGGCGGAGGTGATCCGGCAGGTCGCGATTTTGAGTTTACCCGTTATGCCGGAATCGGCGGGCAAGCTGCTCGATCTTCTTGCCGTGCCAGCGGCTGAGCGAAATTTCACATTCCTTGGCGGCAAGCACCGGCTTGGCTCAGGCTCAAAATTGCCGACGCCGAGCGCGGTGTTCCCGCGTTATGTCGAACCGGAAACAAGTCCGCCGAACTGATTGTAAATTGTAAAGCCGTCATGCTTATCGATAGCCACTGCCATCTGGATTTTCCCGATTTTGCGGACGAGCTTGACGCCGTTGTCGCGCGCGCCAAGGCCGCCGGCATTGCGCGCATGGTCACGATCTCGACGCGCGTTCGCCGTCACGCCGAATTGCTCGCCATCACCGGCCGATTTCCGCAAGTGTTTTGCTCGGTCGGCACGCATCCTCACAATGCGCACGAGGAACTCGATATCGGCGCGGACGATCTGATTGCGTACTCGAAGCATCCGAAAGTCGTCGCCATCGGCGAGGCGGGGCTGGATTATCACTACGATAACAGCCCGCGCGCCGCGCAAGAAAAAGGATTTCGAGCGCATATCGCGGCGGCGCGAGCGACCAAACTGCCGCTGGTGATTCATTCGCGCGAGGCGGATGCCGACATGGCGCGCATCCTGGAGGAAGAAACCGCCAAGGGCGCCTTCCCGGCGGTGCTGCATTGTTTCACCGGCTCGCGCGATCTCGCCATGCGCGGCATCGCACTCGGCCTCTATGTGTCGTTCACCGGAATCCTGACTTTCAAGAATTCCGCCGATCTGAGAGCTATTGCCGCCGAGTTGCCGGCCGACCGGATTCTGGTCGAAACGGATGCGCCTTATCTCGCGCCGCTGCCGTTTCGCGGCAAACGCAACGAGCCGTCGTATGTCGTGAATACCGCCAAGGTGCTGGCCGACGTGCGCGGGGTCTCGATGGACGAAATCGCGCTGCAGACGACGGAGAATTTCTATCGTCTCTTCAACAAGGTTCCGCGCGAACTTCCGGGCGCGGCATGAGTCTCAATTTCACAATTCTCGGCTGCGGCTCGTCGGGCGGCGTACCGCGGCCGGCGCTCGGCTGGGGCGTCTGCGATCCAGCCAACCCCAAAAACCGCCGCCGCCGGACGTCGCTATTGATCGAACGCCGAAATGCTTCCGGCGCGTACACCCGCGTACTGATCGACACCTCACCCGACCTGCGCGAGCAACTGCTCGATGCAAAAGTCGATAGCCTCGACGGCGTTCTTTTCAGCCACGAACATGCCGACCATACCCACGGCATCGACGACCTGCGCGCGCTGGTGATCCATCGTCGCCGCCGCATCGATGTGTGGCTGGACGAGCCGACCTCGCGCGCGCTGCACGGACGCTTCGGTTATTGCTTCGCTACGCCACCGGGCAGCAGCTATCCGCCGATCCTGAACGAGCATCGCTTGGCGCCGGGACAGCCTGTGACGGTCAACGGGGAGGGTGGAAGCATCACGGCGCTGCCATACCTGCAGGACCACGGCGATATCGCGTCCCTGGGCTTCCGCTTCGGAAACGTGGCCTATTCTGCCGACATCAAAAGCCTGCCTCCGGCGAGCATTCAGGCGCTGTCCGGGCTTGATGTCTGGATCGTCGATGCACTGCGCCCAGCGCCGCATCCGAGTCATTTCAGCCTCGACGACGCGCTGGAATGGATCGGGCGGATAAAACCCAAGCGGGCGATCCTGACCAACCTGCATTCCGATCTGGATTACGCGGCGCTCCGGGCAAAACTGCCGGCAGGGATCGAGCCGGCCTACGATGGTCTGCGCTTTGGCAATACTTAAAGTGAAACACACACAGACTAATACAAATATTTGTTTTTAAAATATATTATGTACTTTGTAGGTCGATTTTTGGATTATGCGCTTCATTTCGAATAGCTACATATTTTCATACGTATCTGGACGCTTGTTAAAGTAGCAAGTCTTACCAAGCCTCGATTTGCTGTACCCAATTATATTCCATAATATGTCTTATGCGAATCAGAGCATAGGCGATCCGGATTGGCTCGGCACTCGATATGGAACGTGGCCCACCTCGTGGCGTTGATCCTTCGTCACAGACAAGGAAGCCCGTCACCATGCCCAGCAAGGTCCAAACTCTCGAAGCCCGCAAACCAGCCGCCTCTCTCGATACGCCGACCGACCTCTCCGCCGAGGCCGTGCGCGATGTCTCGAAGGCGCTCAACGTCATTCTCGCCGACAGCTTTGCACTTTATCTGAAGACCAAGAACTTCCATTGGCATGTCAGCGGGCCGCATTTTCGCGACTACCATCTGCTGCTGGACGAACAGGCCGAGCAGATTTTCGCCACCACCGACGAGCTGGCCGAACGCATCCGCAAAATCGGCGGGGTGACGCTCCGCTCGATCGGCGACATCAGCAAGCACCAGAGCATCGCCGACAATAACGAGAGCTTCGTGCCTCCCCTCGACATGCTGCGCGAGTTGATGGCGGACAACAAAACCGTGGCTCACGCCATGCGCAAGGCGCACGATTTGTGCGACGAGCACGAGGACATCGCGACAGCGAGCCTGCTGGAAAACTACATCGACGCCACCGAACGGCGCACCTGGTTCCTGTTCGAGGCCAGCCGCAAGGCCGACGCGTCGGGACACTGAATAAGCCGATCTGATATACGGTCTTCGCGATTTGGAGACCGTATGAAGCCTTCCCGCGACATTGCCCGGCTGATCGAGATCATGGCGGCGCTGCGCACGCCCGGCAGCGGCTGCCCGTGGGACCTTGAACAGAATTTCGGGACTATCGCGCCCTACACAATCGAGGAAGCCTACGAGGTGGCCGACGCCATCGCGCGCGGCAATCTCGATGACCTTCGTGAAGAGCTTGGCGACCTTCTGTTGCAGGTCGTCTTTCACGCCCGCATGGCCGAGGAGCAAGGCACTTTCGATTTTGGCGGCGTGGTCGAGGATATTACGGAGAAATTGATACGCCGGCATCCGCACGTGTTTGCCGGTGCCGACGGCAAGACAGCCGAGGCGGTCAAAGGCCTTTGGGAGCGCATCAAGGCCGAGGAAAAAGCCAAACGCGGCAATACGGAAACGGGCGCACTCACCGGCGTTCCGGTTGCCCTACCCGCGCTCACGCGAGCGCTGAAATTGCAGGACAAGGCGGGCAAGGTCGGTTTCGACTGGAACGATCCACACGCCGTGCTCGCCAAAATACGCGAAGAAGCTGACGAGATCGAAGCTGAACTAAATAGCGGCCACGAGAAGAAAGCCGCGGCGGAGGTCGGTGACCTGTTGTTCGCAGTCGTCAACCTCGCGCGCCATTTGCATGCCGACCCGGAAGCAACATTGCGCGGAACGAATTTGAAATTCGAACGGCGCTTTGCCTTCATCGAGCGCGCACTTGCGGCACGCGGAAAACCGCTCAAGGACGCAACGCTGGCGGAGATGGATGCGCTCTGGGACGAGGCCAAGGCGGCGGAGAAAAACGGCGGCTAGTTCTCGGCTTTCACAGAAATTCCGAACTTCGCCCGTATCCGCTCAACCTTGGCCGGATCGGCGCGAACGGTGACCGCCAGCCGCCCGTCCTCGCGCATTTCTTTGGTGAGCACTTCCGCATGCCGGTAAAGCCAGCTTAGGCCCGCGCCATCCGCCGGATCGAGCGCAAGATCGAGTGTCAGGCGGGTTCTGGCAATCCGCTCCTCAATCGCGGCGGTGAGACGCTCAAGCCCTTCTCCGCTCAGCGCCGAAACCAGCACCGGACGACGCTCGGCATCCTGCCGCTCGGCGAGATTGAACAGACGCAGCCGCCCTTCCGCATCCAGCCGGTCGATCTTGTTCCACACTTCGATGAGGCGCTCGTCCTTGCCGGCTTCAATGCCGAGTTCGCCCAGCACCTGCTCCACGTCATGCGATTGCGCCTGCGCGTCTTCGTGCGACATGTCGCGCACATGCAGGATGACATCGGCTTCGATCACCTCCTCCAGCGTGGCGCGGAACGCCGCCACCAGCATGGTCGGCAGATCGGAGATGAATCCGACCGTGTCGGAGAGAATGATGTGTGCACCGTGCGGCAAATCGAGCGCGCGCAGCGTCGGATCGAGCGTGGCGAACAGCATGTCCGCCGACAACACAGTCGCCTGCGTCATGCGGTTGAACAGCGTCGATTTGCCGGCGTTGGTGTAGCCGACGAGCGCGACGATGGGATACGGCACGCGCTTGCGGCTATCGCGGTGTAATTTGCGGGTACGCTTGACCTTCTCCAGCTCGGCGTCGATGCGCGCGAGCCGCTCCTCGATCAGGCGGCGGTCGGTTTCGATTTGCGTCTCGCCCGGCCCGCCCAGAAAGCCGAAGCCGCCGCGCTGGCGCTCCAGATGCGTCCAGGAACGCACCAGACGGCTTTTTTGATAGGTCAGATGCGCGTGCTCGACCTGCAGCGCGCCTTCGCGCGTACGCGCGCGCCGTCCGAAAATTTCGAGGATCAATCCGGTGCGGTCGACAACCTTCGCACTCCAGGCCTTCTCCAGATTGCGCTGCTGAACCGGCGAGAGCGCGCAGTCCATCACGACGATGCCCGCTTCGAGGCTTTTCGTCAGGCCGGCGATCTCGTCCACTTTGCCTTTGCCGACGTAAGTCGCGGGACGCACGACGTTGAGCGTCACCAGGCCGGACTCGACGACGTTGAGATCGATCGCGCGCGCGAGGCCAATGGCTTCCTCGAGACGCGCCTGCGGCGAGCGCGTCGCCGCCTCGCTGCGCGGCGCACCGGCTCGCGCGCTCACGCGCTTGAGATGCGGCGCGATGACGATGGCGCGGCCCGTTTCCGAGCCGGCGTTGGCCGAACTCAGGCGATCCGCGCGCAGATCACGCGGGCGCGGCTCCAATTAGGCTTTGTCCCCAGCCGGCGGTTCTTCGCCGCCCTCGAACAACTGGATCGGATGACCCGGCATGATGGTCGAGATCGCGTGCTTGTAGACGAGTTGGGAATGCCCATCCCGCCGCAACAGCACGCAGAAATTATCGAACCAGGTCGCCACGCCCTGCAATTTCACCCCGTTGACCAAAAAAATGGTGAGCGGGACTTTGACCTTGCGGACGTGATTGAGAAATGTGTCTTGCAGATTTTGTGGGCGTTCGGCTGCCATGGCCGTTGTTCCGTTTTTTGCTCGCGTCTTTTGCGCGAGACGTTATTGCCGGGTTCTTTTTGGTTTAGTCCGCCTCTCCCCTTGTCGAGGCGGCATGTACCCAGGAAGCAGGTATTAGATGGCAGGCCGCGCTGGGGTGCAAGCCCAGATGCGTCTACGGCGCAATAGAACGTTGTTCTATAAAGCGTTTTTTAGGCCATTTCGGCGTGGCGGTGATAGTCGCGCCGCAACGCCGTGGCGAGCAGGCCCGGCGCGCCGTTTCCAACGGGGCGACCGTCGATTTGCACCACCGGCATGACGATCTGGCTCGCCGAAGTGAGGAAGGCCTCGCGCGCGGCATAAGCTTCCTCGACGGTGAAGGCGCGCTCTTCCAGTTGCAGGCCCTGCGATTTGATCACGTCGATGAGAACCGTGCGCGTGATGCCTTGCAGAATGGAATGATCGAGCGCGCGCGTGAGCAGTTTGCCATCGCGGCTGACGATCCACGCGTTTGACGAAGCGCCTTCGGTGACGCGGCCCTGTTTATCGACGAACCACGCTTCGCGCGCGCCCTGCTCCCGCGCCGCTTGTTTCGCGAGCACATTTGGCAAGAGCGAGATCGATTTGATATCGACGTGTTCCCAGCGGTTATCAGGGAGCGTGATAACCGCAACGCCTTGCGCCGCGATCTTTTCATTCTGTTCGAAATCGAGCCTGCGCGCGGTGACGACCAAAACGGGTTGCGTAGCGGCAACAGGAAAGCCGTGATCGCGGCGCGCCACGCCACGCGTTATTTGCAGATAGACGATGCCGTCGCGCACGCGGTTGCGCCGGACTGTTTCGCGCAGGATGATACCGAGTGCGGGATACGACATCGGTGCCGGGATTTTCAACGCATCGAGCGAACGGGCAAGGCGTTGCATGTGACGCCGCTCGTCCACCAGACGGCCTGCCCTCACCTCGCAAACTTCGTAGACGCCGTCGGAGAATTGATAACCGCGGTCTTCGATGTGCACCATCGCATGACGATGCGGCAGATAGCGGCCATTGACGTAAGCGATACGCGACATAAAAATCTATTCCGCGCGCATGATTATGCGCCGATCCCGAGCGCCTTGAGCTTGCGATGCAACGCGGAGCGCTCCATGCCGACAAATTCGGCAGTGCGCGATATGTTGCCACCGAAGCGGCTGATCTGCGCGACGAGATATTCGCGTTCGAACATTTCGCGCGCATCGCGCAGCGGCAAGCCCATGAGTTGTTCGCCACCGTTGCCGTTCGGCATGCTCGGCACCATCGAGCCGACATCCTGCGGAAGCATGCTGGCGGACAGCACCGCGTCCGGCTCGCCGCCGGCGAGGATCATCAGCCGTTCGACGTTGTTACGAAGCTGGCGCACGTTGCCGGGCCAGTCGTGCGACTGCAGCACCGCCATCGCGTCGTCGCCGATGCGCCGCTTTGGCAGACCTGTGGCAGTCGAGATTTGATCCATAAAATATTCGACCAGATCCGGAATATCATCGCGCCGCTCGGCCAGCGGCGGTACGCGGATCGGCACCACGGAGAGGCGGTGATAGAGATCTTCGCGAAATTTTCCGGCGGCTATTTCGGCTTCAAGATTGCGCGCAGTCGAGGACACGATGCGCACGTCGACCGCGACCTTCGTGTTGCCACCTACGCGCTGGAAGGTCTGATCGACCAGCACGCGCAAAATCTTGTTCTGCGTCTCGCGCGGCATATCCGCGATCTCGTCAATGAACAGCGTGCCGCCATGCGCCTCTTCGAGCGCGCCGGCTTTGCGCGATTCTGCGCCATTTGTCGGATCGACGCCGAACAGTTCGACTTCCATGCGTTCAGGAATAATCGCCGCGGCGTTGATCACGCTGAACGGCCCGTTGGCGCGAGCGGACGCCAGATGCAACGTTCGCGCGGCCAGTTCCTTGCCGGCGCCGGAGGGTCCAACAATGAGAATACGGCTGTTGGTCGGCGCCACCTTGTCGATGGTCTGGCGCAATTGGCTCATCGCCGCCGAGCGACCGACCAGTTCGCTTGGCAACGGCGCCAACTGCTTGAGTTGTTTGACCTCGCGCTTGAGACGCGATGTTTCCAGCGCACGGTCAGCGACCAGCACCAGGCGGTCGGCTTTGAACGGCTTTTCGATGAAGTCGTAGGCGCCGTGTTTGATCGCAGCCACGGCTGTCTCGATGTTGCCGTGACCGGAAATCATCACGATCGGCAGTTCAGGCTGTTCCTGTTTCACGGCGCTGAGTAGTTGCAGGCCGTCGAGCTTGCTGCCCTGCAGCCAGATGTCGAGGAAGATCAGATTGGGACGGCGCGCGATAATGGCGGCGAGCGCCTCGTCGCTGTTGCGCGCCGTGCGAGCGGTATAGCCCTCGTCCTGCAAAATCCCCGCGACCAGATCGCGGATATCGGCTTCATCGTCGACAATGAGAATATCGGCTGACATGTCCTACCGCTCGTTCGCCACTTTTTGTTTCTCAGGCTCAGTCGTTTCAACAACCGGATTGCTGGCAAACCGCAGCCGCACCCAGGCGCCGCGTTCACCCGCGAATTTGTCCGATGCGTCGCGCAATTCGATGGCGCCGCCATGTTCTTCCAGAATGCGCCCCACGATGGCGAGGCCGAGGCCCGTGCCCTTCTCGCGCGTGGTGACATAGGGCTCGAGCAAGCGGTTGCGGCCCTCTTTCGGCAAGCCGACACCGTTATCGACCACGTCGATAACCACATCGTCGCCTTCGCGCGCCGCCAATATTCGAATGCGTCCGCGGCCCAATTCCGCCGGCGGAACGGCCGCGATAGCTTCGGTCGCATTCTTGATGATGTTGGTGA
This sequence comes from Rhizobium sp. Q54, assembly GCA_945907045.1. Classification (GTDB taxonomy): domain Bacteria; phylum Pseudomonadota; class Alphaproteobacteria; order Rhizobiales; family Xanthobacteraceae; genus Pseudolabrys. The sequence goes on from CAMDSH010000015.1 coordinate 66,716, forward strand.
GACCCTGCGAAATCAGGCGGCGGTCGAAACGCGCCGGCATCGGGTCTTCCGCAATCTCGACGTCGATATCGATATCGCTGTGTCCGACCTTCATCAGGAACACCGCCTGCCGCACGGTGTCGGCGACGTCGTCGGCGGAAATAACCGGTTTCGGCATGCGCGCAAAACGCGAGAACTCATCGACCATCCGCTTGATGTCGTCGACCTGGCGCACGATGGTGTCGGTGCATTGCTCGAACACCGCGCGGTCTTCGCCAATCATGTTGCCGAATTTTCGGCGCAGCCGCTCCGCGGACAACTGAATGGGCGTGAGCGGATTTTTGATCTCATGCGCGATGCGGCGCGCAACGTCCGCCCATGCCGAAGTGCGTTGCGCGAGAACGAGTTCGGTGATGTCGTCGAGCGTGATGACGTAGCCGTGCTGGGCTTCTGCGGATTGCTCGCTGGTGACGCGAACCGAGAGATTGCGCTCGCGCCCCTTGCGGTTGATCGTCACCTGATCCTGCACGAGACGCTGGGCACCCGTTTGCGCGATCGACATGATCGCGGCCAGTTCCGGCGCGACTTCCGCCAGCGGCTTGCCGAGCGCCTCGGCCTCGGTGCGGTCGATGAGCTTCTCGGCCGAGCGGTTGAGAATGCTGATATGCCCTTCCCCATCGACGCCGATGACGCCGGCGCTGGCGCCGGAGAGCACCGCTTCGGTGAAAAGACGGCGGCTGTCGATGAGGTCGCGCGCGCGCACGATATCGTCGCGCTGCGTGCGCAATTCCTGCGTCATGCGGTTGAAGGTTTCGCCGAGACTGGCAAGATCGCCTTCCGATTTTCGGATCGGCACCTGGACGTAAAGATTGCCGGTGGAGACGACGTTCGCCGCGCCAATCAGGCGGCGGATCGGCGCCACCAGACGGTTGGCAAAGTTAAGCCCTATCCAAACCGCGGAGAGCAACACGATCAGCGCGATCACGGTGTACATCAGGGCAAATGCGATCTGCACGCCGAAACGGCGCTCCTCAATGGCGGCGAAGTCGCTCACGCTCGCCTGCGTCTCCTGTAATTGCGCGACCACGCGTGGATCGAGAAAGCGCGCGATATAGAGATATATGTTGTCGTAATTCCGCAGCTTGATGACCGCGGCGACGTAATTGGCGTCGGGGAGGAGCACGATTTGCGGCTCCGTCTCGCTCACGGTCGCAAGCTGCTCGCGCGAGGGAATGGCGAATGTCTGGTTGACCGGAATCTCGGCGCGCTCGATGAGCGAAAGATCGCTGCCCATCATGAATGCCGCGGCGAGGCCACGCACGTTCGCTTGCACTGTGAGGTATTGCCGCATGCGCTCGCGATCCTCGTCGAACATCGGCTTTGCGCGCGCAACATCGAAAGAAAGAACCATGATGTCGGAGCGCGTGATCTGCGCGTGATCGCGCAAATAGGCATCCGCAACGATCAACGAATTCTGGATGACCGCGCGTGTGCGTGTGGAGAACAGCCGGTCGAGGCCGCGGTCAAGCGTGACGCTCGCGACGATCGCAACCAGGATCGCCGGCACAGCGGCGATGATGGCGAACAGACCGACGATGCGCACATGCAGCCGCGCCGCAGCGCGGCCCGAGCGCCGCGCCTGCACGATCTGCCAGACTTCGCGCGCGATGATGGCGAGCAGCAGGAAAACCGTCACGGCGTTGACCAGCAACAGCGTGACGACGACGTTGTGGGTCGGCGTTATCGGGGTCAGCCCGGCGAGAACGACGAAGGTCACCAGCGCCGAAAACAGCGCGACACCGACAGCAATGGGGCCGAGTACCCGGATTTCCGCCCGGCGGGCGGGAGCGCCGGCAATGGTGGTCTCGGCGGTGACAGCCTGGTCGGCGCTCATGCAGTCCTGTCGCGGGTGATGAGGGCTAACCCTCAAGGATCGGACAACGCACGTGCGTGAAAAGGGCGCTATTGGCCCACATCCAGCGCACTGATGCTTTTATACAACAATGTTGCCGAATTGCGACAAAACCGCGGCGCAAAGTCGAAAGCAGAGTTAATCGCCGGGGGCGCTCAGGTGCTGCTGCGATAGACCTGAATATCGAGATCGCGAATTTTCTTCCGCAGCGTATTGCGGTTGAGACCGAGCAGATCGGCAGCGCGTATCTGGTTGCCGCGCGTCGCGGCCAACGCAGCCGAGAGCAACGGATATTCGATCTCGCGCAAAATGCGATGGTAGAGACCGGCTGGCGGCAAATCTTCGTCGAAGCCGGCGAAGTAAGTCGCGAGATGACGCTCTACCGCGCCCGACAGACTTTCTTCGCCGCGTGGTCCACCCTCGCCACCCACCGGCATCACCGGCTGCGAGAGTTCGGAATCGATAACAGCGGCTGAAATCATTTCCTGCGGATAGAGCGCAGCCAATCGCCGCGCCAAATTTTCAAGCTCGCGCACGTTACCCGACCAGCGGTGACGCTTGAGCCGCTCCAACCCGGCCTGATCGATCTGCTTCGCGGGTAATCCTTCGCGCTCCGCCTGCGAGAAAAAGTGCCGGATGAGATCGGGCACGTCCTCGCTGCGCTCGCGCAGCGGCGGCAGGCGCAGCGGCACGACGTTCAGACGAAAGAACAGGTCTTCACGAAACAATCCCTGCTGGATCAGGATGCGCAGATCCTTGTTGGTGGCGGCGACGATACGCACGTCGCTCTTGATCGGTGTGCGGCCGCCAACGGTGGTGTATTCGCCCTGTTGCAATACGCGCAGCAGGCGCGTCTGCGCTTCCATCGGCATGTCGCCGATTTCGTCGAGGAACAGAGTGCCGCCTTCGGCCTGCTCGAAACGCCCTGAGCTGCGCGTATTGGCGCCGGTGAAGGCGCCCTTCTCGTGGCCGAACAATTCAGATTCGATGAGATCGCGCGGGATCGCCGCCATGTTGATGGCGACGAAGGTGCCCGCACGGCGCTTGCCGTAATCGTGCAACGCGCGCGCCACCAGTTCCTTGCCGGTGCCGGACTCGCCGGAAATCATCACGGTGAGATCGGTCTGCATCAGCCGCGCCAGTACGCGGTAGATTTCCTGCATCGCCGGCGAGCGGCCGACCAGCGGAATGGAATCGAATTCCTCGACCTTCGCGGCGGCAGGCCGGCGCTCCTTCGGCTCCGAAAGTGCGCGCCCGACAATGGCGATCAGCTCCTTGAGGTCGAAAGGCTTTGGCAGATATTCGTAAGCGCCGCGCTCCGATGCGCGGATCGCGGTCATGAACGTGTTTTGCGCGCTCATGATGATGACAGGCAAATCCGGCCGCGCTTTTTTGATGCGCGGCACCAGATCGAAGGCGTTTTCATCGGGCATCACAACGTCGGTGATGACGAGATCGCCGTCGCCCTGGCTCACCCATCGCCACAGCGTCGCGGCATTGCCCGTCGAGCGGACTTCGTAGCCCGCGCGCGAGAGTGCCTGGTTGAGGACGGTGCGGATTGCAGCGTCATCATCAGCAACAAGAATACTTCCGGTCGGCATTGGCATCCTCAAGAAGAGTTCGCGGCGGCAACGTCAATTGGAACGTCGTCTCCGACATAGACCGGCATCAACACGCGTATAATCGTACGTCTCGGTTGCGACTCGCACTCGATGATCCCGCCGTGGTCGCCGATGATTTTGGCGACCAGAGCAAGACCAAGACCGCTACCCGTCGGCTTGGTCGTTACGAAGGGATCGAACAAATGCGGCATCAAATCTTCCGGCACACCCGGGCCGTTGTCCTTGACGCAAAACTCCAGCGGCAGCGACACTCGCATCTTGCTTTTCGGCACCGACAGCCGCACGCCGGGCTTGAACGCGGTCGTGAGCTGAATTTCGCCATCGGTGGCGCCCTCACCGATCGCTTCGGCGGCGTTCTTCACCAGATTGAGAAAGACCTGAATCAGCTGATCGCGGTTGGCATAAACCGGCGGCAGCGAGGGATCGTATTCCTCGACGAATTTGATGTGGCGCGCGAAACCCGACTGCGCGAGCCGCTTCACATGATCAAGAACCACATGGATGTTGACCGGCTCACGCTCGACCGGGCGCTCATCGGCGAAAACTTCCATGCGGTCGACCAGCTTCACGATGCGGTCGGTCTCGTCACAGATGAGTTTTGTGAGCGAACGGTCGTCGTCTCCTGCGGACTGTTCCAGAAGTTGCGCCGCGCCGCGGATGCCGGAGAGCGGATTCTTAATTTCGTGCGCCAGCATGGATGCCAGCGCGATGACCGAGCGCGCCGCGCCGCGATGGGTAAGTTGCCGGTCCATCTTGTCGGCGATGGTGCGCTCTTGCAGCATGATGATGACGTGGTCGGGATATTCGGGAAGCGGCGCCACATGCAGATCGACCAGCCGCTCGCCGGGATTGCGCGGCGTGCCGAGATCGACCTTGTATTCGTTCACCGCCGAACCACGCAGGCGCACCTGATCGACCAGCGCCAACAAGGGCGAGCCGAACGGCACCAATTCGCGCAACATGTGCCGGCGCAGCATCGACATCGACGCTTCAAAAAACTGTTCCGCCGCCACGTTTGCGTCGGTGATCTTGCCATCCGGACCGACCATGATGACCGGATGCGGCAAGGCATCGAGCACCGCGTCGGAGTAAGCAAGCGCAAGCGAGGAGACAACCTCGGCGTGACTCATGCCGCGGCCCTCCACGCGAAAACATCATAGGCTTCCGCCAGCAGGCGGCGCGCGGCGGCAGGTTCGGTGGCCGTGCACACGCGGCTGCGTTGATCTTTCAGCATGGCGGCGGACGCGCCGGATGTTTCGGCGGCGGCATCGAGCGCCCAGCCCAGATGCTTGCGTGCATGGCGGATTCCGATTTTAAGGCCGTGATGCGCGAGCATGTCTTCGTACAGCGCGTCGATCATCGCGAACTGTGCCGTCAGCGGCGGCGCGGACGCGCGCTCGCCCGAGCTGAGATAGCGCGCGACCTGGCCGGGGAACCACGGGCGCCCGCAGGCTGCGCGCCCAACCATCACCGCGTCGGCGCCGGACATAGCCAGAGCGCGCGCAGCGCCTTCGAATGTTTTGATGTCGCCGTTGACGACGACGGGTATCGAAACGCTCGCCTTCACCGCGCGCACCGCGTTCCAGTCCGCGCTGCCGGTGTAAAACTGACATCGCGTGCGCCCGTGCACGGTGATGAGCTTGATGCCGGCGTCTTGCGCACGGCGCGCAAGTTCCGGCGCATTGATGGTTTTATCGTCCCAGCCGAGCCGCATCTTCAGCGTCACCGGCACTTTGACCGCGCCAACCGTCGCCTCGATGAGCCCAAGTGCGTGGTCGAGATCGCGCATCAGCGCGGAACCCGCCGAGCCGTTCGTCACCTGCTTTGAGGGACAACCCATGTTGATATCGAGAATGTCCGCGCCCGCGCCTTCCGCGATACGCGCACCTTCGGCCATCCAGTGCACCTCGCAACCGGCAAGCTGCACGACGTGAATGCCACCGCCCTGCGGCTTGCTGCGCGTGTGCGCTTCGCGCTGACCCGTCGCCAGGCCCGCGCATGCGGTCATCTCGGACACGACGAGGCCGGCACCCAGTTGCTGCGCCAGCCGCCGGAACGGCGCATCGGTAATTCCGGACATCGGCGCGAGGACCACGCGGTTTGCGACCGCGACCCCGCCGATGCTCATAGAACCGCGAGAAAATGGGACGATTGGCGATGTCAATCTAATTTGCCTATCATTTAGGCTGTTTGGTATCTGCACAGAGTTTAGCCATTTCTGGCCTTTGCGCAAGTGCTGCAGTGCAATAAATCCGCCCTTTGGATAACGCGTCGAACAGCATCCTTAAATCCATTTCCAGCCCGAATTGGAAAGCGCTAAAGCGAGGCATGATCGAGGCGGGTGCTTGAGTATGCCGGGCGTTGTCGCAGCAGTGGTGGTCGCCGCTGGACGGGGTCTGCGCGCGGGCGGAGAGACGCCCAAGCAGTTTCGCCCTCTCCTTGGGCAGCCGGTGATCCGTCCGAGCCTTGCAATGCTGGCTGCTCATCCTGAGGTCAATCTGGTACAGCCGGTGATACATCCCGGCGATCGCGCGTTGTACGAGGCTGCTTCCGGCGGGCTGGATCTCTTGCCGCCTGCGTTTGGCGGCGCAACGCGGCAGGCTTCCGTGCTCGCAGGACTGGAAGCGCTGGCAAAGCACAGTCCGCAGATCGTTCTGGTGCACGATGCCGCCCGGCCCTTTGCTTCTCCCGCGCTGGTGTCGCGCGCGATTGCCGCGGCGAAAAACTCCGGGGCCGCCGTGCCGGCGCTTGGAGTTACCGATACGGTCAAATCCGTGGATGCTAACGGCTTGGTTTCCGAGACGCTGGATCGCAATACACTTCGCATCGTGCAGACGCCGCAAGCTTTCGGTTTCGATGTGGTTCTCGGCGCACATCGCAAGGCCGCCGCCGCAGGCCGCGAGGATTTTTCCGATGACGCCGCGCTCGCCGAATGGGCCGGACTTGATGTGAGCGTGTTCGAGGGCGAAGCGGGCAACGTGAAACTCACCAGCGTTGATGACTTCGCTCGCGCCGAGACGATGCAACTCGCGGCGCTCTCCGATATCCGCACAGGCAGCGGCATCGACGTGCACGCCTTCGGCCCTGGTAATCACGTCACGCTCGGCGGCGTGCGTATTTCGCACGAACGTGGATTGGTAGGCCATTCCGACGCCGATGTGGTGCTGCACGCACTGGTCGATGCGATTTTGGGCGCGTTGGCCGAAGGCGATATCGGCGCGCATTTCCCGCCCAGCGATCCGCAATGGCGCGGGGCTTCTTCCGATCGTTTCCTAAAATTCGCCGGCGAGCGCGTCGCCGCCCGCGGCGGCATGATTGCGCACTGCGACCTGAACATTGTGTGCGAAGCGCCGCGCATCGGGCCGCACCGCGACGCCATGCGCACGACAATCGCCGCGCTCGCCGGTATTCCCGTCGATCGCGTGGGGGTGAAAGCCACCACCAGCGAAGGGCTCGGCTTCACCGGGCGCGGCGAAGGCATCGCGGCATTTGCGACGGTGACGATCCGCCTGCCGTGGAGATCGTCACATGCTGGATGACGACATCGTCGAGGCGGCAAAACGCCTGCTCGCCATTTGCAAGCGCAAGAATCTGCTGGTCGCGACGGCGGAATCCTGCACCGCCGGGTTGGTTGCCGGCACGCTTACCGAAATTCCCGGCGTGTCGAGCATTCTCGATCGTGGTTATGTCACCTACTCGAACGAGGCCAAGCACGAAATGCTGGGTGTCTCGCGCAACATTCTGAAACAACACGGCGCCGTGAGCCGGGAAACCGCCGAAGCGATGGTGCGCGGCGTGCTCGGCAATTCACGTATCCACCTATCCGTTTCGATCACAGGCATAGCCGGCCCGGACGGCGGCACGGCGGAAAAACCGGTTGGCCTCGTTCATTTCGCCGCCGCCTCGCGGTCCGGCAAGCTCGTCCATGCCGAGAAACGCTACGGCGATCTTGGCCGCTCCACTGTACGCAAGCAATCGGTGCTGCAGGCGTTCCGGATGCTGCACGATCTCGCCGAAGGCGAGGAAGCGAATCCGCCGCGTCAGGCCGTTTCGTAATTTTCGCTATCGCGCAGGCTGCCCGTAAACTTCATCCGCGCGTTTCTCGAACGCATCGGCGAAGCGGCGAAACGCCGTATCGAACATCGCCCCCATCAGCACGGCGAGGGTGCGGCTGCGAAACTCGTAGTCGATGAAAAATTCCACATCGCAGGCGTGTTCGCCGTCGGCGCGAAAACTCCAGCGATTTTGTAAACGGCTGAACGGGCCGTCGAGATATTCCACCAAAATCTGCAGCCGCGGTCTGTCGAGCGTGACGCGGCTGGTGAAGGTCTCGCGCAGCAGCTTGAACGACACCGTCATGTCCGCGACCAGCACCTCAACACCCTCCCCCTTGGGCGTCCGGCTTTTCACTTTCAGCGCGCCGCATAGCGGCACGAATTGCGGATATTTTTCCACGTCGGCGACGAGATCGAACATCTCGGTGGCCGCGTGGCGCACACGGCGCGTCGACGAAAACTGCGGCATTATTTGAAGGAAGCTCGCGCGGCTTTCAGCCGGGCAAAGTCCTCGCCGGCGTGATGCGACGAGCGCGTCAGCGGCGACGCCGACACCATCAGAAAGCCCTTGGCGTAGGCGATCGTCTCATAAGCCTTGAACTCATCCGGCGGAACGAAGCGCACGACTTCATGATGCTTGCGGGTCGGCTGCAGATATTGCCCGATGGTGAGGAAATCGACATTGGCCGAGCGCAAGTCGTCCATCAGCGCCAGCACTTCGTTGCGCTCCTCGCCGAGGCCCACCATGATCC
>CAMDSH010000016.1 GCA_945907045.1 Rhizobium sp. Q54
CACGAGCGGCGGAAGGTGAGCGTCGGATCGACGTTGTTCTTGATCCAGATCAGCGCGTCGAGAACCATCGGTCCGCAGTCGCGGCGGTTGACGTAATAAGTGTCGATGCGCGGATTTTCGCCGTCGTCCGGGTTCCAGCGGTAAACGCGGAACACGGTCTCGTCCGTGGCGCCGGCCGTGTGCGGCCAGATTTTGCCTTCGGTGACCTTGGAGTTTTTCGGCAGCGAGAATTCGGCCATCAGTACACCCGTGCTTTGGGTTCGATGTAAGCGATGTCGTTGGTGAGCGTGTAGGTGTGCACCGGCCGGTAATCCAATTTCACCTTGCCCGACATATCGAGCCAGGCCAGCGAGTGCTTCATCCAGTTCTTGTCGTCGCGTTCGGGGAAATCCTCGCGCGCGTGCGCGCCGCGGCTTTCGGTGCGGTTCTGCGCCGAATCCATCGTCACAACGGCCTGCGCAATCAGGTTGTCCAGCTCCAGCGTCTCGACCAGATCGGTGTTCCAGATCAGCGAGCGGTCGGTGACGCGGATGTCGGGGACGCCGGAATAAACTTCGTGAATGAGCTTGTGGCCTTCTTCCAGCACTTCTCCGGTGCGGAACACGGCGCAATTGGTCTGCATCACCTTCTGCATCCGCGTGCGCAGTTCCGCGGTTGGCGTGCCGCCCGACGCATTGCGGAATTTGTCGAGACGGGTGAGTGACATTTCGGCGGAATTTTTCGGCAAGTCGGGATGCTTCTCGCCCGCCGTCACCAGCTCCGCGCAGCGCGCGGCGGCGGCGCGGCCGAACACGACGAGATCGATCAGCGAATTCGAGCCGAGCCGGTTGGCGCCGTGCACCGAGACGCAGCCGGCTTCGCCCAGCGCCATCAGGCCGGGAACAACGGTGTCGTCCTGGCCGTTTTTCTTGGTCAGCACTTCGCCGTGATGATTGGTTGCGATGCCGCCCATGTTGTAATGGACGGTAGGCAGCACCGGGATCGGCTCGCGCGTCACATCCACGTTGGCGAAGATGCGCGCGTTCTCGGAGATGCCTGGCAGCCGTTCGTGCAGCACTTTCGGCTCAAGATGGTCGAGGTGCAGGAACAGATGATCCTTCTCGCGGCCGACGCCGCGGCCTTCGCGAATCTCGATGGTCATGGCGCGCGAAACTACGTCACGCGAGGCAAGGTCTTTTGCCGAAGGCGCGTAACGCTCCATGAAGCGCTCGCCTTCGGAGTTGACCAAATAAGCCCCTTCGCCGCGCGCGCCTTCCGTGATCAGGCAGCCGGCGGGATAAATGCCTGTCGGATGGAACTGGACGAACTCCATGTCCTGCAGCGGCAATCCGGCGCGCAGCACCATCGCATTGCCATCGCCGGTGCAGGTGTGTGCCGAGGTGCAGGAGAAATAGGCGCGGCCATAACCGCCGGTCGCGAGAACCGTCATGTGCGCGCGGAAGCGATGTAGCGTGCCGTCGTCGAGCTTGAGTGCGATCACGCCGCGGCAGCGGCCTTCCTCGTCCATGATCAAATCGATGGCGAAGTATTCGATGAAGAACTCGGCCTGATGGCGCAGCGCCTGGCCGTACATCGTGTGCAGCATGGCGTGGCCGGTGCGGTCGGCGGCGGCGCAGGTGCGCTGCGCGGTGCCTTTTCCATAGTGGGTTGTCATGCCGCCGAACGGGCGCTGATAAATTTTGCCGTCTTCCTCGCGGCGCGAGAAGGGAAGGCCCCAATGCTCAAGCTCGTAGACGGCTTCGGGCGCGTTGCGGCAGAGATATTCGATGGCGTCCTGGTCGCCGAGCCAGTCGGCGCCCTTCACCGTGTCGTACATGTGCCAGCGCCAGTCATCCTCGCCCATGTTGCCGAGCGCTGCGGCTATGCCGCCCTGCGCCGCGACGGTGTGCGAGCGCGTCGGGAAAACTTTGGTGATGCAGGCGGTTTTCAATCCAGCTTCGCTGGCTCCGACCACGGCGCGCAGGCCAGAGCCGCCGGCGCCGACGACGACCACATCGTAAGTGTGGTCTTCAATCGGATAGGCGCGGCCGTTGGTGGCGGGCGTGGCGTTCGATTTGACTGGCTTCGCCATGCGTTTAGACCGTGAATGACAATTTCAGGATGGCAAACGTGCAGGCCAATCCAACGGCGCAACAGAAGAACGTGTTCGTCATCAGCAACATCAGTTTCATCCAGTCGTCATGGATGTAATCGATGATGATCTCCTGCATGCCGAGCCACATGTGATAGGCGGTGGTAAAAATGAACAGCAGCATCAGGATCGCGACAATCGGCGAACCCAGGATTTGAATCACCCCGGCATGAGTGCGGCCAAGCAGCAGCAAGACGATGATGACGAAGGCGATGCTGAGCGAGATCAGCGCCACCGAGGTGACGCGCTGTTGCCAGAAATGCGAGGTGCCGGAACGCGCGGCACCTAAACCGCGCACCTGACTCAGCGGCGTGCGATGCGGAGCGCTCATCGCGGGCCTCCCATCACAAAATAACCGACGGTCCACAGCGCGATGGTGAGGCCGACCGAGCCGACGATGGTCGCGGCGGCTAGCCATTCGCGCTCCTGAGCGCCGAAGCCGTGGCCGAGATCCCAGATCAGATGGCGGATGCCGCCGAGCATGTGATGGGTCAACGCCCAAGTGTAACCGAACAGTATGAACCGCCCGACGATGCTGCCCATGAACCATTCGACATTGGCGTAGGCATTGGGACCGACGGCGGCGGAAATAAGCCACCAGGCGAGAACGATCATGCCGAAATAAAGCGTGGCGCCGGTGATGCGATGCGCGATCGACATCATCATCGTCAGCATCGGCTTGTAGATTTGCAGATGCGGCGACAGAGGACGCGCGCGCGGGGCGCTGGTCTTGGCCTCGGTCATGGGTCGTCTCCGGCAGAATTACGCGGCCCGGAAGGGCCCTACTAAACGCCTGGATCGCTCGGCTTAACAGCGCCCCGGCGCGGATTTGATGGGGTCTAACTTCGTCAGGCGCGAAGATGATCGCTAATTTTACAGCTTTCAATCCTTGTTTTTAATAGTTATCCTTCGTCAAATACGAAGGGTCACTCATGCGCATCGATTTCGCGGATTTGAGCCTGTTTCGCCATATCGCCGACGCCGGCAGCATCACCAGGGGCGCGGAGCGGGCCAATCTGGCGCTCGCCGCGGCCTCGACCCGCATCCGCAACATGGAGGAGGCGCTCGGCGCGCCGCTGCTCACGCGCGGGCGGCAGGGCGTGACGCCGACGCAGGCCGGGCGGACGCTGCTCCAGCATGCCCGCGTTATCCTCGCGCAAGGGGAGCGCCTGCGCGAAGACCTCGGCGCCTATGCCGGCGGCGTCGCCGGGCAAATCCGGCTGCTCTCGAACACCAACGCGCTCACCGAATTCCTGCCGGAAGTGCTGAGCCTGTTTCTCACCGAGCATCCGCACGTGAGCGTCGATCTGGAAGAACGCCTGAGCGACGAGATTGTCGGCCTCATCGCGGAAGGCGTTGCCGACATCGGCATCGTCGCCGGAACCGTCGATGCCGGACGGCTGATGCGCTATCCGTTCCGCAGCGATCGCTTCGTGCTGGTGGTGCCGAAAAATCACGAGCTCGCGCCGCGCGCGGAAGTCGCGTTCGACGAAGTGCTCGGCCACGACTTCGTCGGACTGGAGCGCAACAGCGCGGTGCAGCGGTTTCTCGCCGACAAGGCGGCGCGCGTCGGGCGCCCCTTACGGCTGCGCGTGCAATTGCGCAGCTTCGAGACGGTGTGCCGCGTGGTGGAATTCGGCGTCGGCGTCGGCATCGTGCCGAGTTCGACGGCGCGCCGCGCGGTGAAAACCATGGCGATCAAGATCATCGATCTCGCCGACGCCTGGGCGGTGCGCGATCTGACAATATGCGTGCGCGACTTCGACGCGCTCGCGCCCTATGCGCGGCAACTGGTCGAGCACATGCGCGCGAAAGAGCCGCCTCAGCGCGGCAGCAATACCCAGTAATCGAGATCGAGGATCACGGCGGGATCGTCTTCCTCGCCTGCCTTGCGGGGGAAATCCGCGCAGGGTCTGTCCTTGGTGGCGATGGTGCGCAGCCGCAACGCGCCGACATCGCTGCGCCCCGACAGCTCGGCGCTGTCGAGCACTTCCGTCCAGGCAAACAGCGTGCAGCCTGCAAACAGCGGCGCCACGTGCCGTCCGCCATTGATCGCAGCGACATGGAACGCATTGCCAAAACCGTTGAAGGTGAGCGAGCGCGCGAGCGAGATGGCGTGTCCGCCGTAGATCAGCCGCCGTCCGAAGCGGCCTTTGCCTTCGGCGAACTGGTTGAAATGGATGCGCGCGGTGTTCTGATATAGCCGCGTCGCGATCATGTGCTCGGCTTCTTCCACCGTGATGCCGTCGACGTGGTCGATCTTCTCGCCGGCCTTGTAATCGCCGTGGCGGTGCGGACTTCCCGCCAGCATTGTGTCGTAGGCCTTGGCATTGAGCGGCGCGCAGCCATCGCCCAGCACTTTGGGATCGAGCGCGGTGAGAAGCCGCGGCACATGATCGGCGGGAGCTGCCGCCGCTTCGTCGCGCTTTCGCACCATCACCCAGCGCACGTATTCGAGCACCGGCGATCCGTCCTGCTTGAAGCCGGTAGAGCGCACGTAAACCACGCCGGTCTTGCGGCTTGAATTCTCCTTCAGCCCGATAACTTCCGACACGGAATTGAGCGTATCGCCGGGATAGACCGGGCTGCGGAACAGGCATCCTGCGTAACCGAGATTGGCGACGGCGTTGAGCGAGATGTCCGGCACGGTTTTGCCGAACACCATGTGAAACACCAGCAGATCGTCGATGGGCGAGCGCGGATAGCCGATCGCCTGCGCGAAAACGTCCGATGACTGCACGGCAAAACGCGGCCCGAACAATCCGTTATAGAGCGCGACATCGCCTAAAGTTACCGTGCGCGGCGTTGCGTGCCGGATGGTCTGGCCGAGCTTGAAATCTTCAAAGAAATTGCCGGGACTGGTTTTTGTCATGTTCGTTTCGATCCGCTCCGGCGGTTCTTTATAGCCTGCTTCGCGCTGTCACGAAACCGTGAGAACAACCCGCGATTTCGTCAACGGGAAACTGATGATGGTGTGTTCGGCCTGCATGTTAGCGAATGCCTGCGTTTAACCGAACACATCAGAGGGATCACCCATGAAGTACCGCATTCTCTTTTCGGCTCTGGCCGTTGCCAGCCTCGCGTTCGCGCCTGCTGCCTACGCGCAGAGCATGAACAAGGATAAGATGGAAAAGACCGACGCCATGAAGCCCGCCGACAAGATGAAGGCCGATTCGATGTCGGACAAGAAGGCCGACACGATGAAGAAAGACGGCATGAAGGACAGCGCGAAAAAGGACGGCATGTCGGACCCGATGAAGAAGAATTGATCGCCAACGGCCGGGTTCGTGCATACCGCGAGCCCGGCCATTCGTATTATAAGTGAACGCCGCCGTTGAAACGGCCGGCTTATCAAGCGAACGGACGGCAACATGAGCGCTCAGACGGCAGATGGCGGCGCGGTGATTCATCCGCGCTGGGTGCGCATCACGCACTGGATCAACGCGGTGGCGATCATCGTGATGATCCTTTCCGGCTGGCGCATCTACAATGCCTCGCCGCTGTTCGAGGATTTCGATTTTCCGAATGAGATCACGCTCGGCGGCTGGCTCGCCGGCGCGTTGCAATGGCATTTCGCCGCCATGTGGCTGCTCGTCATCAACGGCATCGTTTACGTGACGCTCGGCATCCTGACCGGCCGCTTCCGCCGCAAGTTCTTGCCGATCCGTCCCGGTGAAGTCGCCGCCGACATCAAGGCCGCGCTCACCTTCAAGCTCGCGCATGAGGACCTCTCGGTCTACAACGCGGTGCAGAAGCTGCTCTATCTCGGCGTTATTTTGTGCGGCGTCATTGTCGTGCTCTCCGGCCTCGCGATCTGGAAGCCGGTGCAATTGCAGGAATTGACCGCGCTGTTCGGCGGCTACGACATCGCGCGCTACGTGCATTTCTTCGCGATGGCGGCGATCGTCGGATTTCTGCTGGTGCATGTCGCGCTCGCGCTGCTGGTTCCGAAAAGCCTGCGCGCGATGATTGCTGGGAAATAGCGCATGATCCCGAAAAGTGGGAACCGGTTTTCGGACAAGATCATGCGCGAAAGAGAAGAGTAAGGAACACAAAATGCGCAAGCGCAGAATCATTCCGGGCGTCGATCCCAAGCTGCTGATCAAGGACGCCGCCAAGGTCATGCCCGATCCGGGCCGGCGATTTTTCCTGCGCGGGGCGGCGAGCCTCGGCGCGCTCACCTTCCTCACAGGCTGCGACATCAACGACAGTTTTTCCGCTGAGAGCGTGCTGCGGAAAATTTCCGAATTCAACGACGGCGCGCAGGCGCTGCTGTTCAGCCAGAGCAAGCTGGCGCCGACTTATCCCGAAAGCGCCATCACCAAGGATTTCCCGTTCAACGCCTATTACACCGAGGATGAGGCGCCGGAAGTAGACGGCAAGGCCTACAAGCTGATCGTCGGCGGCATGGTCGAGAACAAGAAGACCTGGACGCTGTACGAGCTTTACGCGCTGCCGCAGGAGCGGCAGATCACGCGGCATGTTTGCGTCGAGGGCTGGAGTGCCATCGGCTCATGGACCGGCGCGCGGCTGTCCGATTTCCTCAAGCACATCGGCGCCGACACGCGGGCGAAATATGTCTGGTTCCGCTGCGCCGAGGGTTATTCCAACACCATCGACATGGCGACCGCCATGCATCCGCAGACGCAGATGACTTTCAAATACGGCAACGAGATTTTGCCGGTGAAGTACGGCTTTCCGATGAAAATCCGCATTCCCACCAAGCTCGGTTTCAAGAACCCCAAGCACGTGATGGAAATGCACGTCACCAACAAGGATCTCGGCGGCTACTGGGAAGACAAAGGCTACAACTGGTTTTCAGGATTGTAAGCGCGCCTACTTCGCTTCTTCCACGCGCGTGCTTGTCCCGGGTCCTTCGCCGACAATCAGCAGCACCGCGTCGGTGTCCTTCGCGCCGTCCCAGTGCACGCCCTTGCCGTAATGAGTGACGAAGGAGCCCGCCGGCATCGCGACGGTCTGGCTGATATCGAACTTGTTGCCGGTGCCGACCCACCACGTTCCCGAAATGACGGTGATGAAACGGTCGTTGGGATGAAAGTGCGGCCGGCTGAAATGATTTCCGGCGGTCCACTTGGTCAGCACGCCGTAGAGCCCCGGCTTCGACGGATCGCCGAACAACACCGCCTGCTGGCTGCCCGCCGGCGTGACCGGGCCCCATTTGATCTGATCCGGCAACTGGTAGACGACGGCCTTCGGATCGATCTCGACCGTCGCCGCCACGCCGGCCGACAGCACGAGTGCCAACACGCATCCGCACAGATGTTTGATCATTGCCGTCTCCATTTTAGTGGCGGCAGTCTCCCCCAGCTTGCGCGCCTTGCCAATCCATGTCCGGCCCTTTAGCAATCCGCGCAGTCCTGTAACGGTGAGGCGTAAAATCATGGCGACGCATAAGCTCCTTCTGCTCCCCGGCGACGGCATCGGCCCGGAAGTGATGGCCGAGGTCAAAAAGCTCATCGCGTGGATGAACAGCCACGGCAATGACAAATTCGAGAGCAAGTTCGAGACCGAGGAAGCGCTGGTGGGCGGCTGTGCCTACGATGCGCACGGCGTCGCCGTTACCGACGAGACGATGGCGAAGGCGAACGCGGCGGATGCAATTATCTTCGGCGCGGTCGGCGGACCGAAATGGGACAAGGTGCCTTATGACGTGCGGCCCGAAGCCGGCCTGCTGCGGCTGCGCAAAGACCTCGCGCTGTTCGCCAATATCCGTCCGGCGATCTGCTATCCGGCGTTGGCCGATTCATCCAGCCTGAAGCGCGAATTCGTCGATGGGCTCGACATCATCATTCTGCGCGAATTGACCGGCGGCGTTTATTTCGGCGAACCGAAAACGATCACGGATCTGGGCAACGGCCAGAAGCGCGCCGTCGATACGCAGGTGTACGACACCTACGAGATCGAGCGAATCGCGCGCGTCGGCTTCGAGCTGGCGCGCAAGCGCCGCAACAAAGTCACGTCGATGGAAAAGCGCAACGTGATGAAGACCGGCGTGTTGTGGAACGAAGTGGTGACGCAATTGCATGCGCGCGAGTTCAAGGACGTGGCGCTCGATCACGTGCTCGCCGACGCCGGCGCCATGCAGCTGGTGCGCAATCCCAAGCAGTTCGACGTCATCGTCACGGATAACCTGTTCGGCGACGTTTTGTCCGACGTGGCCGCGATGCTTACCGGTTCGCTCGGCATGCTGCCTTCGGCCTCGCTGGGCGAAGTCGATCCGAAAACGAAGAAGCGCAAGGCGCTGTTCGAACCGGTACACGGTTCGGCGCCCGACATCGCCGGCAAGGGCATGGCGAACCCGATCGCCATGATCGCCTCGTTCGGCATGGCGCTGCGCTACTCGTTCAATATGAGCAAGGAAGCCGACATGATCGACAAGGCGATCGCTTCGGCATTGGCCAAGGGATTGCGCACCGCCGACATCAAGTCGGAAGGCTCGAAGGTCGTGAGCACGTCGGAGATGGGCGCGGCCATTATCGCCGAGATGGAGCGGCTCGTAGCCTGAGCGGGTAGTCTCTCATTCGTCATGCGCGGGCTTGTCCCGCGCATCCCGCTTAGGGACGCACTGTGCTCTCATAAACGAGATGGCCGGGACAAGCCCGGCCATGACAACAGTAACAGTCAACGAACAGAAGCGCTTACCAGCCGAACGGGCTGTTCTTGCTCGACATCTCGAAAGGGCCCGGCAGCGGCGAGCGGTGCGAGAACGCGGTGTTGTCGATCACGCCGGTGACCGAATAATTCGGGCCATAGACGTAGTCGGTGTATTTGCGCTCGCCCGGCAGGACTTCGGTGCCGCCATCGAGATACGAGCGCTTCTGCAAAATGATCTTGGTGCGCCGGCGGCCGTTTTCATCGCGGCTGTAGAACACCGTGCTGCCCGGCAGGACGGCGTAGCGCTTGGGTTCCGGCTTCGGCTTTGCAACCGGACGCGGGCTCGGGGTGATGTTCACCGACTGGGCATCGGCCGGGGCTGCGGCGAGCAAAATATACGCAGAAACCGCCGCCAAACCCGTCAAAAACTTGCAAAAACGCATGAAAACCTCACCCACATTCCTCAGTTGCGACAGTGTTATCCGCTTCTGCATCGCCCCACAAGGGAACGGCCCGCAACCTTTCCCGGTTCCTCCCAGGCAGCTTCCCCGGCCTCTATTTGAGAAAAACTTTTCCGGGGGTAGGCTCATCGCAGCATAAAGGCCTTTTAAAAGGGCCGAACGGGGGAGAAACGCCATGTCCGATCATACCGAACGCTCAATCGAAGAACTTTATCGCGACGATAGCGAACGCGCCGATGCGGTCGTGTTCGGACGCGAGACCGCGCCAAGCCGCCGCGGATTTCTGGGCGGCGCAGGATTGGCCGCGATGGGCGCGGCGGTCGGCGGAGTGATCCCCTTCGGAGAAAACATGCCGGGCGGAATGATGCCGGCTGCTTTCGCGCAAGGCGCGCCGGCGAGCGCGCCACCGGCGGCGGCTCCGGCCGCGCCGAAGGGCCCGCAATATCTCAAGTTCCCCGGCAAGAGCGACAAGCTCGTTGTTCTGGGCGAGAAGCCGCTGGTGGCGGAGACGCCCGAGAACCTGCTCGACGATGAAACTACGCCGACCGACAAATTGTTCGTGCGCAATAACGGACAGATTCCCGATGCCGTCAAAGAGCCTGACAAATGGAAATTTGTCGTCGACGGCGAAGTGAACACCAAACTCGAGATGACCGTCGGCGAGTTGAAATCCAAGTTCAAGCCGGTGACGCGCCGCCTGGTTCTCGAGTGTGGCGGCAACGGGCGCGGATTCTTCACGCCGCAGGCGCGCGGCAATCAATGGACCAACGGGGGCGCCGGATGTTCCGAATGGACCGGCGTGCGTCTCGCCGATGTGCTCAAGGCGGCGGGCGTGAAATCGTCCGCTGTGTTCAGCGGCCATTACGGTTCCGATCCGCATCTTTCCGGCGATGCCAGCAAGCCGTCGCTCTCGCGCGGCGTGCCGATCAAGAAGCTGATGGACGAAAATAATCTCATCGTCTGGGCGCTCAACGGCCAGCCGCTGCCGAACATTCACGGCGGGCCGGCGCGGCTGCTGATCCCCGGCTGGCCCGGCTCGGTGTCGGCGAAATGGCTGACCCGCATCTGGATCCGCGACAAGGTGCACGACGGCCCGGGCATGGGCGCGTTCTCCTATCGCGTCGCCATCAATCCGATCGTGCCGGGCGGCAAGGCCGATGAGAAAAACTTCAAGGATCTTGAGTCGATGCCGGTGCGCTCGCTCATTACCTCGCCAGCCAACGGAGCCAAGCTGCCAGCCGGCACCAAGGAAGTGCAGCTGCGCGGCGCGGCCTGGGCGGGCGACTACACCGTGAAACAGGTCGATGTTTCGATCGACTTCGGCGCCACCTGGACGCGCGCCAAGGTCGCCAGCCCGAAGAACAAGTATGACTGGCAGCGCTGGACCGCGGCCGTGAAACTGCCGTCCGACGGCTATTACGAAATCTGGACGCGCGGGACGGATTCGCGCGGCGTTTCGCAGCCGCATCAGGCTGGCTTCTGGAATCCGCAAGGATACGGCGGCAACGCGATGCACCGGGTCGCGGTGCTGGTCGGCTGATGCCGTTTAAAGGACAAACAGCCGCCGTGCGCGTTGCGTGGCGGTTTTTTCTCGGCGCTGCGCTGCTCGCGCTGGGCGCTGGCGCGGCGTCGGCGCAGTCCAGCGCTCCGGTATTCACGCCGCGCGATGAAAATCCCGAAGACTATCCGGCGGGCTTGGGCCGCGACGACACGTTCTATGCCTGCACGGCGTGTCACGGGTTCAAGCTGGTCGCGCAGCAGGGCATGAACCGGCGGCAGTGGGACGATTCGCTCAACTGGATGACGGAAAAGCACAACATGCCGCCGCTCGACGGCAAGGAGCGCGAGACCGTTCTGAATTATCTGGAAGCGGCTTTCCCGCCGCGCACGCCCGCGAATCCGGGCGGATGGCAGAACCCGTTCATCAATCGCTGAAAATTACCGGACGCGTCCGCGCAGTTTCGTTTCTGCGTAGACCGGTTTCTGCGCGAACAGAGCGCGGTGCTTCGGCGTCGGCGCCAGCAGCGTGCTGCGATGGCCGCAGAAGGTGCGCTGCAATTCCGCTTGCGCGAACAGCGCGCTGACTTTGATATCGCTGCCGGAAGCGAGCAGTGTGAGGCGGTCGAGCGCGCAAGTGAGCATGCTGCGCTCGATGAAATCCTCTCCGGCCTGGCAGAACCAGCCCGCGATCTGCAGCCGCGGTTCGCTGTAGTTGCGAACGAAACCGAGACACTTGCGCGCGGTCTCGCGCGTGGTCGAGAATTTCACGACTTCGAGCGGCCCGAATTTGCTGTTCACCGGATCGTCGCTGTGCACGGCGTCGGCGAGGCCGAGTTCGCCAGCGCGCTCGGCGATTTCGCTCGCGGCTTCGCCGAATGTTCCGGTCTCGTTGCCGGGCCGGTAGATCTCGACGAACAGATAAGGCGCGGAGCCGCGCGGCTCGCCGAGACTCAGAATGTCTTTACGCCCGCCGCCGGAGACATGACGGCGGATCATGTAACTGGACGGCGCGTCGGCGGCTTCGGGAATGGCGAGCGCGAAGGCGGCATACGGACGGCCGACCTCGACCCAGTCGGGGCGCGGCGCCGGCTCGCTGGCGGCGATCACTTCCGGCGCGTTGAAGAAATAGACGGCGACGACGCAAAGCGCCGCGATCCCGCCCATATAGGCAAGTAAACGCACCACCGTGGCGGACGCTTCGTCTCGCCATGAACGCAAACCCGGATGCACTGACGCCAGCTCCCAGCAACTTGTTGTCTTTGCATCTGTTCTTGCTTAAAAGCGCTGCAGTCCGGTTGCCGCCGGGCAGGCTTGGGCGAAAAGTTATTCCGGAGAGTTAACAATGGGTTACAAGGTCACGGTGGTGGGTGCCACCGGCAACGTTGGGCGCGAAATGCTCAACATGCTGGCCGAGCGGGAATTTCCCGCCGATGAGGTGGTCGCGCTTGCTTCGCGCAAAAGCATGGGCGTTGAGGCCTCCTACGGCGACAAGACCCTCAAAGTTAAGGCGCTCGACAATTTCGACTTCTCCGATGTCGACATCTGCCTGATGTCGGCGGGCTCCGCTGTGTCGAAGGAATGGTCGCCGAAGATCGCAGCTCAAGGCGCGGTGGTGATCGACAATTCGTCGTGCTGGCGCATGGACCCGGACGTGCCGCTGGTGGTGCCGGAAGTGAACGCCGACGCCGTCGCCGGTTTCCGCAAGAAGGGCATCATCGCCAATCCGAACTGCTCGACCGCGCAGCTCGTCGTCGCGCTCAAGCCGCTGCACGACAAGGCGCGCATCAAGCGCGTCGTGGTGTCGACCTATCAATCCGTTTCCGGCGCCGGCAAGGATGCGATGGACGAATTGTTCTCGCAGACCAAGGCCGTGTTCACGCTCGGCGAGACGGAGCAGAAGAAGTTTCCCAAGCGCATCGCCTTCAACGTCATTCCGCAGGTCGATGTGTTCATGGAAGACGGCTACACCAAGGAAGAATGGAAGATGATGGTCGAGACCAAGAAGATTCTCGACCCGCGCATCAAGCTCACCGCCACCTGCGTGCGCGTGCCGGTGTTCATCGGCCATTCCGAAGCTATCAACATCGAGTTCGAGCAGCCGATCAGCGCCGACGAGGCGCGCGAGATTTTGCGCAACGCGCCGGGCTGCCTGGTGATCGACAAGCCGGAAGACGGCGGCTACGTCACGCCTCACGAGGCGGCGGGCGAGGACGCCACTTACATCAGCCGCATCCGCACCGACCCCACCGTCGACAATGGCCTGGTGATCTGGGTGGTCTCGGATAATTTGCGCAAGGGCGCCGCGCTCAACGCCGTGCAGATCGCCGAGTGCCTGATCAATCGCAAGCTGATCGAGGCCAAGCGCAAGGCGGCGTGAGGCAAACTAAAATCTCGGCTGACTGAAAACTTTTCCGTGCTCCGCCGGCGCAATGCTGCGGAATTCGCCGCTCGCCGGGTCATGCACCGACAGCGTGCCGGTGGCGACGCCGAAATAAGCCGCGTGCAATTGCAGCTTTCCGCGCCCAACGAGAATGTTCACGCACGGGAACGTCATCAGATTGTCGATCGTCTTGAGCACGGCGGCCTGCTCGAGCCTGGTGAGATAATCCGCCATCGGCTGCGTGCCGCGCGGGCCAACCATTTTGGCCGCCGGTTCGATCAGCGCCATCCAGTGCCCGATGAAATCACCCGGCGAGAGCGGCGCTGAATCCTCGGCGTAAGCGCGGATGCCGCCGCATTGCGCGTGGCCCAGCACCACGATGTGCTTCACTTTCAGCGCCTGCACGCCGAATTCCAGCGCGGCGGAAACCGCGCGTTGCGCGCCGTCCGGCGTGTAGGGCGGAACCAGATTGGCGACATTGCGCACGACGAACAGCTCGCCCGGCCGCGCGTCGAAAATGACTTCCGGTGAAACGCGCGAGTCGGAACAGCCGATCACCATGATCTCGGGCGACTGGCCGGCTTCGGCGAGGTCGCGATAGCGGCTTTGCTCCACCGCCAGCCGGCCGGTGAGAAAATCGCTGTAGCCTTCAAGAAGTCGCGGCGGAAACGCCATCGGGCGGCTCTCGGCAAGTTATTTGCGCAACACGGCTGGATTAATCACGAGGAGACGGCCATCGGCAACCCGTACGATGTGTGAACCGCATTCCGGCGCAGGCGGGATTGGCATGCGGATTGCTCGAACTGTAGGCTAGCGAGTAACCACGGAGACCGAGCGATGACCTTTCGTCCGCGCCGCAGCGTGCTCTACATGCCGGGCTCCAACGCCCGCGCGCTGGAGAAAGCCAAAACGCTTGCCGCCGACGGCGTCATTCTCGATCTCGAGGACGCGGTGGCGCCCGACGCCAAGGAGACCGCGCGCAAGCAGGTTGCCGACGCGGTGAAGGCCGGCGGCTTCGGCGCGCGCGAGGTGTTTATCCGCGTCAACGGTCTCGACACCGCGTGGCATGCCGACGATCTCACCGCGGCAGCGCATGCGGGGCCGGACGCCATTCTGGTGCCGAAAATTTCCAGTCCGGATCAGCTGGAGATGATCGGACAACGACTGCTCGACATGGGCACCGATCTGAAGACCCGCGTCTGGGCAATGATCGAGACGCCGATCGCGCTGCTCAATATTCGCGACATCGCGGCGGCGGCCGACGATTCCGAAACGCGGCTGGCGGGCTTCGTCATGGGCACCAACGATCTCGCCAAGGAGACGCGGGCGCGTCTTGTGCCGGGCCGCGCGCCGATGTTGCCCTGGCTTGCGCTCTGCATGGCGGCTGCGCGCGCCAACGGCATCGAGATTCTCGATGGCGTCTATAACGATCACAGCAACGTCGAAGGCTTTAGGGAAGAATGCGCGCAGGCGCGCGACATGGGCTTCGACGGCAAGACGCTGATCCACCCGAACCAGATCGAGCCGTGCAATGAAATTTTCTCGCCGAGCGCGGACGAGGTCGCGCAGGCGCGCAAGATGATTGCCGCATTCGATCTGCCGGAAAATAAAAACAAGGGCGTGGTGGCGATTGACGGGCGCATGGTCGAGCGCATGCACGCCGAGATGGCGCGCCGCACGGTAGCGATCGCCGAGGCGATAAAAAACTAGATCAGTGCGGGAGCGTGTAGACGAACACCGCGCCCTTGTCGGTGCCGGCGTGCAGGCAAATGAATTGCGTCTTGCGCGGGCCGGCGCCGGCTTCGTAGGTCGCCGTGCCGTGATAGATCGTCGAGATGAACTGATTGCCGACCATCGCGGAAAAACGGTCTTCGGTCACGCTGGCGCGGTCGATGATGAAGCGGCGGAAAGCGTGATCGTGCCGCTTGAACTGGATCGACGCGACGCGCGAGCACTCGGCGATGCCCTGAAAGTTCGTGCGCTGCGCGCGGGCAATTGATGTGCTGCACAGAATGCCGATCAGGCAGATTGAAATAATCAAACCTCGCACTCGGCAAGACTCCCTCCCACCTTGCGGGGGAGGGTTGGGGAGGGGGGTCGATGTGTGCGTGCAAAAAGCCACACCCCACCCGACCGGCCTTCGGCCGGCCGACCTCCCCCGCAAGGGGAGAGGTAAAGTAAGGGTCAGGCCCACGGACGCGAAGCCTTCAGCTTCGATTCGTAAGAGACGATCTTGTCTTTCTTCTGCTGCGTCAGGCCGATGTCGTCGAGGCCGTTGAGCATGCAGTGCTTGCGGAACGGATCGATGTCGAACTTGACCACGCCGCCGTCGGGTCCGCGAATTTCCTGTTTCTCCAGATCGACGGTGAGCGTGGCGTTGGCGCCGCGCTCGGCGTCGTCGAAAAGTTTTTCGAGGTCTTCCGGCGACACGCGGATCGGCAGCACGCCGTTCTTGAAGCAGTTGTTGTAAAAAATATCGCCGAACGAAGTGGAGATCACGCAGCGGATGCCGAAATCCATCAGCGCCCACGGCGCGTGCTCGCGGCTCGAACCGCAGCCGAAATTATCGCCGGCGACGAGAATCTTCGCCTTGCGGTAAGCCGGCTTGTTGAGAACGAAGTCGGGGTTCTCGGTTCCGTCGTCCTTGTAGCGCTGCTCGGAGAACAGTCCCTTGCTCAATCCCGTGCGCTTGATGGTTTTCAGGTACTGCTTCGGGATGATCATGTCGGTGTCGACATTGATGATCTTGAGCGGCGCCGCGACGCCTTCGAGTTTGTTGAATTTTTCCATCTGTCCCGCTTGATCTCTTGTTTTGCGGCGAACGGTTTAACGCGAACGCTCATCCGGCGGAAGCCCTAAAGGCTTCAGTCGGCCGCCGCCTCGATCGCCTCCATGTCGCCGTCCGACAAGCCAAAATGATGGCCGATTTCGTGCACCAGCACGTGCGTGACGATGGCGCCGAGGCTCTCCTCGTGCTCGGCCCAGTAATCCAGGATCGGACGGCGGTAGAGCCAGATCATGTTGGGCATCTGCACCGGGTCGGCTTCCGAGCGGAACGGCAGGCCGACGCCCTGGAACAGGCCGAGCAGTTCGAATTCGCTCTCGGCGCCGAGCGACTTGAGCACTTCCTCGGTGGGAAAATCGTCCACCTGGATCACCACGCCCTCGCACAGCGCGCGGAACCGCGCGGGGAGCCGGCGATAGGCGGTCTCCGCCAGCTCCTCGAAAGCGGCGAGCGAAGGCGCCTTCACGCCGCGCCACAATTGCGGATCGTCGAGGGGATCTTTCATGCCGCCGGTTGTAGGCGACGAAGCGGAGGGAACCAAGCCGTAGGGGGCGGTTTAACAGCCGTCCGGCGCCCATCCCAACCGGCCTAAGCCATTGACGGCAAGGCGCTAATAAGTGACGTTGGGCACAGGGTTAACGCGCGTAAAGGATATGGGACATGCCGCGTAAATGGCTGTTCGTGCTGGCCGCAATCATGGCCTCCGGCGTTGTTTTGAGCGCTCCGGCATCTGCCGCGCCGCAAGGCTCCAAGACCGAACCGGCTTCCACCTCCGACCTCGCCGCCCAGCGCCGAGCCGGCGTTTACGTTACGCCCGGCCGCCGCAATCCCGGCCCCAATTCAGTGCGGCAGTGCCGCGCCTGGCTGGCGCAGGAATATCGCGTCAGCGGCACTGTGGTCGTGCCACGCATGCAGTGCTGGTGGGAATAACCGCCGCTTCCTCTCATGCAACTAAAACGGCTGATGGACGTTGAGTCCGGACTAAACCGGAGGAAACGATCATGTCCAAATTGCTTGCCGCAGTCGCGGTGATTGGGGTCGTGGGGCTTGGCACGAGCATTGCGCCCGCCAACGCCACGCAAGCGAACAACAATGGCATCAGCAACGGCGGCACGCAGCTGACCGTGCTGACTGACGATCTCAGCGCCGCGCGACGCCAACGCCGCTATGTGCGCCGCTATTACAGCTATCCGTATGCTTCGCCGTATCCTTACGGCTACTACGGCCCGACTTATTACAGCCGCCCGTACCAGCGCCCCGCGCCGTTGTGGCTCGGAATTGGCGGCCACTGGTAATCGTCTTCACTTGAAAAACGAAAAGGCCCGCCGGATGTGGCGGGCCTTTTTTATTCGCGCCGGCGTTCGTTCAATTCCACTCGCGCACATCGACGAAATGCCCGGCGATCGCGGCGGCGGCGGCCATCGACGGCGACACCAAGTGTGTACGCCCCTTGTAGCCCTGGCGGCCTTCGAAGTTGCGGTTCGAGGTTGAGGCGCAGCGCTCGCCGGGTTTCAGCTTGTCGGGATTCATCGCGAGGCACATCGAGCAACCCGGCTCGCGCCAGTCGAAACCGGCGGCCTTGAAAATCTTGTCGAGACCTTCCGCCTCCGCCTGTTCCTTCACGATGCCGGAGCCCGGCACGATCATCGCGTAGAGGCCGTCTTTGACTTTCTTATCCTTGGCGATGCGCGCCACTTCGCGCAAATCCTCGATGCGTCCGTTGGTGCACGAGCCGATGAAGACGCGGTCGAGCTTGATGTCGGTGATCTTCTCGCCGCCTTTCAGGCCCATGTAATCGAGCGAGCGTTCCGCCGCGATACGTTTTTTCTCGTCGGCGATGTCCGCCAACACCGGCACGCGCCCGCTAATCGAGATGACTTGTTCGGGACTGGTGCCCCAGGTGACCAGCGGCGGCAGCTTGGCGGCATCGAGTTTGATCTCGCGGTCGAAATGAGCGCCGTCATCGGAGGAAAGTTTTTCCCAATAACGCATGGCCTCGTCCCAGGCCTTGCCCTTCGGCGCCTTCGGACGGCCCTTGAGATATTCGTAGGCCTTCTCGTCCGGCGCAATGAAACCGGCCTTGGCGCCGCCCTCGACCGACATATTGCAGACCGTCATGCGGCCTTCCATCGAGAGCGAACGGATCGCCTCACCGGCATATTCCAGCGCGTAGCCGGTGCCGCCGGCAGTGCCGATTTCGCCGATGATGGCGAGGATGATGTCCTTGGCGGTGACGCCCGCGGGCAATTTGCCGTCCACGGTTGCGCGCATGTTTTTCGACTTGGTCTGGATCAGCGTTTGCGTGGCGAGCACATGCTCGACCTCCGAGGTGCCGATGCCGATGGCGAGCGCGCCGAAAGCGCCGTGCGTCGCGGTGTGGCTGTCGCCGCAAACTAATGTCGTGCCGGGCAGCGTGAAGCCCTGCTCGGGCCCGATGATGTGGACGATGCCCTGGCGCCGGTCGAACTCGTTGAAATACTCAACGCCGAAGTCGCGCGCGTTATCGGCCAGCGTCTTGATCTGCTCGGCGCTTTCCGGATCGGGGTTGGGCAATTTGCGGTCGGAGGTCGGCACGTTGTGATCGACGACGGCGAGCGTTTTATCCGGCGCATGCACCTTGCGGCCCGAGTTACGCAGCCCCTCGAACGCCTGCGGCGACGTCACCTCATGCACGAGATGCCGGTCGATATAGATCAGGCAGGTTCCGTCCGCCTGCTCGTCGACCAGATGGTCATCCCAGATCTTGTCGTAGAGGGTGCTCGGTTTAGCCATGTCGTCGTTCTCCAAACTCACGCAATTATCTAACCCCGGCGGACGCAAAGCAAAAGGGGCCGCAGCGGCGACCCCTTATGCGTTCCCGGATAGCTCTCGGGTTTACTTCTTCGCGGCGGCCGGCTTGGCCGCGGGCTTCGCTGCAGGTTTAGCCGCGGGCTTGGCGCCGCCCTTCGGCGATGCCTTTGCGCCGGGCTTGCCGGTCTGCCCCTCGACCTTGATCTTGGCCTTCGTGGACTTGGCGGTTTTCGATTCGATCTCGTCGCCGACCTGCGTCTGACCTTCCGCAATGCGGGCCGACTTGCCGCGCAGATCGCGCAGGTAATAGAGCTTGGCGCGGCGCACCTTGCCGCGACGGACCAGCTTGATGGAGTCGATCATCGGCGAGTAGAGCGGGAACACGCGCTCGACGCCCTCGCCGTAAGAAATTTTTCGCACGGTGAAGTTCTCGTTCAGGCCCGCGCCGGCACGGCCGATGCACACGCCTTCATAGGCCTGCACGCGGCTGCGCTCGCCTTCGACGACCTTCACGTTAACCAGCACGGTATCGCCCGGCGCGAAGCTGGGAATCTCCTTGCCGGCCGAGAGCTTGGTGAGCTGCTCTTTTTCAAGCTCTTGAATGAGGTTCATTGCAATTCTCCGTCGGCAGCGCCGTCATCAGGCGCGCGGTCCTGTTCAGGTCATTTCGGGTTGGCGGCGATATACGACACCACGGCGGCTTTGTCACCCTTTCGGTCGATTTTTAGAGGTTTGACGGGCGAGGTAGGCCGCCCACAGGTCCGGCCGCCGTTCGCGGGTCAGCCGCTCGGCTTCGGCCCGGCGCCAGGCGGCGACCTTGCCGTGATCGCCCGAAAGCAGCACCTCCGGGATGGCTTCCCCCTCCCAAACGGGGGGTTTTGTGTATTGCGGATATTCCAAGAGGCCCGCCGCGAAGCTTTCTTCCGCCGCCGAGGCGTCCTTGCCCATGACGCCGGGGAGCAGCCGCACGCAGGCGTCGATCAGCGCCAGCGCCGCGATTTCCCCGCCTGAGAGGACGAAGTCGCCGAGCGAGATTTCTTCCAGGGAGCGCGCGGCGATCAGCCGCTCGTCGATGCCCTCGAAGCGTCCGCAGACGATGACCGCGCCGGGGCCACTCGCCAATGCCGCCACCCGGCTTTGGTCAAGTGCCGCGCCGCGCGGGCTCATGATCAGGCGCGGGCGAGGATCTGGCGCAATGGCGTCGAGCGCATTTGCCAGCACGTCGGCCTTCATCACCATGCCGGGCCCGCCGCCGGCCGGCGTGTCGTCGACGGTGCGATGCTTATCAGTTGCGTGATCGCGGATATCGACGGCGTCGAGCGACCAGATGCTGCCGAGCGCCTTGCCGGCGAGGCTCTGGCCGAGCGGCCCCGGAAACATATCCGGGAAAATCGTCAGCACGCTTGCGCGCCACATAACTATCGCTCCGCAAATTTGCCGCTCGTCCCCGCGAAAGCGGGGACCCAGTCCTGGATTCCCGCTTGCGCGGGAATGAGCGGAGATTGTGTCGCGCGCCACATGGCCGTTACTCGCTCTCGATCGGCGGAGCGACCACGATGCGCCCCGCCTTCACATCCACCTTTGGTACCGCCGTCTCGTTGAACGGCAGCATCAGCGGCTCGCCGCCGCCCGCGCGCGCGATTTCAACAATGTCACCGGCGCCGAAATTATGAATCGCGGTTACGGTACCGACGGCTGCGCCGTCTTGCCCGACCGCCGGCAAGCCGATGAGGTCGGCGTGATAAAATGTCTCGTCGTCCTCAACCGGCGGCAGGCGGTCGCGCGGCACATAAAGCTTGATGTTGCAAAGCGCCTCGGCCGCATCGCGGCCATCGACGCCTACAAGCCGTGCGACCAGATGCTTCTTCGCCGCGCGCAGGCTCGCGATTTCGAAGCGGCGCGATCCGTCTTCGGCTTCCAGCGGCCCATAACGCGCGACCGCCATCGGGTCTTGCGTGAACGACCACAACCGAACTTCGCCGCGCACGCCATGCGCGGCGCCGATCTGGGCAACGCAAATACGGTCGGCCACGGCGTTCGGCAGCGAGCGTTAGCTCGCCGCCGGAACTTCGGCCGGCTTCTCGGCCGCCGGAGCCGCCGGGGCAGCAGCAGGCTTGGCAGCAGCCGGTGCAGCGGGCGCAGCGCCCGCGGCCTTCGCTGCTTCTTCCGCCGCGGCTTTACGCACTTTGCGCGGAATCGCCTTTTCCGGATTGTTGCGCTTGGGGCGCTTCATCACGCCGGCGGCGTCGAGGAAACGCATCACGCGGTCGCTCGGCAGCGCGCCCTTCGCCATCCATGACTTCACCTTGTCGAGATCGAGCTTAAGCCGCTCGGGCTTTTCCTTCGGCAGCAGCGGATTGAAATAGCCGAGCCGCTCGATGAAGCGGCCGTCACGCGGCGCGCGCTTGTCGGCGACGACGATGTGGTACACGGGGCGCTTCTTGGTGCCCGCGCGGGCCATACGGATCACGATAGACATTTCAGGTCCTTTCTTTCACGAAGTTGCATCATTTCTTTTTTCCGAGACCGGGCGGCAATCCGCCCGGCATTCCTGGAAACTTTCCGCCCAATCCGGGCATGCCCGGGATATTGGGCAATCCGCCGGGCGCACCGGGGAATTTCTCCGGCATGTTTGGGATTCCGCCGGGCATTTTTTCCGCCAGCTTCGCCATTTCCTCGGGCGAGGGCATCTTGGCGCCCATTCCGCCACTCATGCCCATCGCCTGCGCGAGACCGGCCATCGGGCCGCGCTTGGCGCCGCCCATCGCCTTCATCATGTCGGCCATGCCGCGATGCATTTTCAAAAGCTTGTTAATCGCTTCCGGCGTCGTGCCGGAGCCGGCGGCGATGCGCTTTTTGCGGCTGGCTTTCAGCAGGTCGGGATTCTTGCGCTCCTTCGGCGTCATCGAGTCGATGATTGCCATCTGCCGCTGCAAAACTTTTTCGTCGAGATTGGCGGCGGCCATCTGATTTTTCATTTTGGCGATGCCGGGGATCATTCCCATCAGCCCCGCCATGCCGCCCATGCTCATCATTTGCTTGAGCTGTTCGCGCAGATCGGTGAGATCGAATGCGCCCTTGCGCATGCGCTCGGCGGTACGCATCGCCTTCTCGGCGTCGATATTGGCGGCGGCTTTTTCCACCAGCGAGACGATGTCGCCCATGCCGAGGATGCGGCCGGCGATGCGCGCAGGATCGAACTCCTCCAGCGCGTCCATTTTTTCGCCGGTGCCGATCAGCTTGATCGGCTTGCCGGTGACCGCGCGCATGGAGAGCGCCGCGCCGCCGCGTCCGTCGCCATCAACGCGCGTGAGCACGATGCCGGTTAAGCCCACGCGCTCGTCGAATGCGCGGGCGAGATTGACCGCGTCCTGGCCGGTGAGAGCATCCGCCACAAGCAGCACTTCGTGCGGATTGGCGGCCTTCTTGATCGCCGCCGCCTCGCTCATCATCTCGTCATCGAGCGTGGTGCGCCCCGCGGTGTCGAGCAGCACAACGTCGTAGCCGCCGAGCCGTCCGGCCTCGAGCGCGCGCTTGGCGATTTGGGCGGGCTGCTGGCCCTCGACGATGGGAAGCGTATCGATGCCGGTTTCGCGTCCCAGCACGGCGAGCTGCTCCATCGCAGCGGGGCGGCGCACGTCGAGCGAGGCCATCAAGGTTTTGCGCTTGTGCCGCTCGGTGAGGCGCTTGGCGAGTTTCGCCGCCGTGGTGGTTTTGCCGGAGCCTTGCAGGCCGACCAGCATGATCGGAATCGGCGCCGGCGCATTCAGGTCGATGGATTGTCCTTGCGCGCCCAAGGTCTCGACCAGCTGGTCGTGGACAATCTTGACGACCATCTGGCCGGGCGTGACGGATTTGACCACCTCGACGCCGACGGCGCCCTGCTTCACACGCTCGACGAAAACGCGCGCGACGTCGAGCGCCACGTCGGCTTCCAGCAGCGCGCGGCGGACTTCGCGCAGCGCCGCATCGACGTCGGCTTCGCTCAGCGCGCCGCGCCGCGTGAGGCGGTCGAGAATGCCGCCCAGTTTTTCCGACAGACTGTCGAACATCGTCCGAAACAACCTCAACAAACGCGTTTACGCCCGAGGGCGCAGTGCGCTGTCGGGCGGGGACCTCCGGCCTCTCAAGGGACCGGTCGGCGGCTCTGTATTCACGTCGTTAGCAAGAACGGGCGAAAACTAGGGGTTCAGGGCAGGCCAAGTCAAGGCAGTGGCCGGAACCGGCCTATCTGGCGGGCACGTATACGTTAACGATGAGCTTGTCTTCGGTGGTCTTCACCGGATCGGAGACATATTCCTCGATGAACAGATCCTTGGCCTCGATGCGCTTCTCATCGAGGAAATTGGTGATCGCCTCGTAGGTCGTGTCCATCGCGTCGAACGATCCGCGATGCACGAACTTGTAGGCCTTGCCGGACGGCGACTTGCCGACGGCGATATCGCCCTTCGGCGGAACTTTCGGCGGCGCCGGGACCGGCAGCGAGGCCTGGAAGCTAAAGCCGGTATCGTCGGTCTGCGTGTAGACCGTCATTGCCGGTCCGTTCGGCGTGATCTTCTGCTTGTCGAGATATTGATTGAGCGACTTGAACGCATCGACCAGCGTCTCGAAGGCGGTATCCCAGTTGGCGTGCCCCTTGATGTAGATGACGGTTTTTTCCGTCAGCGTCACTTCCTCGCCGAAGGGATCGGCGGGCTGCGCGGTGGCGGGTGGCGCAGGTGTTGCGGCAGGCGGCGGTGCTGGCGCGTCTTTCGCAGGCGGATTTTGTGCGAACGACGGCGATGCCGCGGATAATGAGAGCGCGGCAGCGAGAGCAATCGACGCCGCCAGGCGAGGGGACGTCATCGAATTTCTCCTAATGACTTAACGCGGCGCTCCCGGCGATTCGCCGCTGGCGATGCTAGCACGGCCACTGGCCAATGACCGTTATTTCCCCATATATACCCCGTTCCATGAGCGCGCTCGCGAACCACGCTTTCGTGAAAATGAACGGTCTCGGCAACGAGATCGTGGTGGTGGACATGCGCGCCAAGCCCGCCGCGATCAGCGCCGACGATGCGCGCGCCGCCGCCGCGCCGAACGGCGCGCCCTACGATCAGTTGATGGCGCTGTATGCGCCGCGCACGCCCGGCACCGACGCTTTCGTGCGCATCTATAACAACGACGGCTCGGAAGCCGGCGCTTGCGGCAACGGCATGCGCTGCATTGCTTCAATAGTGGCGAAGGAAACCGGCAAGGACGCAATCTTGTTCGAGACCACCGCCGGTCTGCTCAACTGCCGCAAGAACCCCGACGGCCTGTTCACCGTCGATATGGGCGCGCCGCGTTTCAAGTGGAACGAAATTCCGCTCGCGGAAGAATTCCGTGACACGCGCGCGATCGAATTACAGATAGGTCCGATCAACAAGCCGGTGTTGCATTCGCCCGCCGCGGTGAGCATGGGCAATCCGCATGCGATCTTCTGGGTCGATGACGTGAACGCCTACGACCTCGCGAAGTTCGGTCCGCTGCTGGAAAACCATCCGATATTTCCTGAGCGCGCCAACATCACGCTTGCGCACATCAAGACGCGGGATCACATCATCATCCGCACCTGGGAGCGCGGCGCGGGCCTCACCAAGGCTTGTGGCTCCGCCGCTTGCGCTGCGGCGGTGGCGGCGGCGCGGCTCAGGCGATCTGAGCGCAAGGTGACGGTGACGCTGCCGGGCGGCGATCTGACAATCGACTGGCGCACGAGCGACGATCACGTGTTGATGACCGGGCCGGTCGCGTTCGAATACGAAGGCCGTTTCGATCCGGGGCTGTTCGCCAAGGCGGGCGCGCAATGATCCCTTTTTTACCTCCCCCCTATAAGGGGGAGGTCGGAGCCGAAGGCTCCGGGTGGGGGTCGCTGTGAGGCTGGCAATTGACCCCACCCCGACGCGCAAGAGCGCGTCGACCCTCCCCTTTCAGGGGAGGGAAACGGGAGGAAGGAGCGCAATGAGCGTCGATGTCCTCACCTTCGGCTGCCGGCTCAATGTCTATGAATCGGAAGTGATCCGGCGCGCGGCGGCGGGCGCGAATTTGGCCGATACCGTTGTGGTCAACACTTGCGCGGTGACGTCGCAGGCCGTGAAGCAGGCGCGGCAATCCATTCGCAAGATCAAGCGCGAGCGTCCCGATACGCGCATCGTTGTCACCGGCTGTGCGGCGCAGACGGAAGCTGCGACTTTTGCGGAGATGCCGGAGGTCGATCGTGTTTTCGGTAATGAAGAGAAGCTCGACCCTGCGATGTGGAAACGCGTGGGCGATGCCGGCGCCAAGGTAATCGTCGGCGATATCATGACGGCGGCAAACACCGCGCTGCATCCGCTCGACGCCATCGCGCACCACACCCGTGCTTTTTTACAGGTGCAAAACGGCTGCGATCATCGCTGCACCTTCTGCATCATTCCTTATGGGCGCGGAAACTCGCGTTCGGTTCCGGTGGAGGACGTTGTCGCGCAGGCGCGGCGTTTGGTGGAAAGCGGCCACCGCGAAATCGTTCTGACCGGCGTTGACATCACGAGCTACGGTTCGAATTTGCCCGGTGCGCCGAAGCTGGGCGCGCTGGTGAAACAGATTCTGAAAAATGTGCCTGAGCTGGAACGCCTGCGGCTCTCCTCCATCGATTCCGTCGAAGCCGACAACGACCTGCTCGATGCACTGGCCGATGAGCCGCGCCTGATGCCGCATCTGCATCTGTCGTTGCAGGCGGGTGACGATCTGGTGCTCAAGCGCATGAAGCGCCGCCATTCACGTGCCGACGCGATTGCTTTCACCGGTCAGGTACGCCGTCTGCGCCCGAATGTGATTTTCGGCGGCGACATCATCGCCGGTTTCCCGACCGAGACAGAGGAGATGTTCGCCCGCTCGCTCGATCTGGTGATTGAGTGCGCGCTCACGCATCTGCATGTGTTTCCGTTTTCAGCCAGGCCCGGCACGCCGGCGGCGCGCATGCCGCAGGTCCAGCACGCCATTGTCACGGAACGCGCACGGCGTTTGCGCGAACGCGGCGGTGAGGCATTACGCAAACATCTCGACAGCGAAATCGGCGAACAACGGCGCGTGCTCGTTGAGCGCGGCGGCATCGGACGCACCGAACAATTCACGCCCGTGCGGCTTGCGGCACCGGCCATACCCGGCACAATGCTGGATGTCAGCATCGCGGGCCACGATGGGCGGCAGCTTCTGGCTTCATGACGGGGGGTCATCTTATGAGCGCAAACAAGAATCTGGTCACGACCATCGAGGCGCTGGAAGCGCTTTACCCCAAGCCCCCGGCCGCGACCGGCCCGGTAGTGAAAGAGATCGATCACATCAATCAGGGCTACCGTGCGCTGATCGAAGCTGCGCCGTTCGTCGCGATTGCCACTTGCGGACCGGAAGGGCTCGATTGCTCGCCGAAGGGCGACGCTGCGGGCTTTGTGCGCATCGTCGATGAAAAAACCTTGATGATCCCCGACCGGCCCGGCAACAACCGCACCGACAGCTTTCACAATCTCGTCAAGGATCCGCGCATCGCGCTGCTGTTCCTGATTCCCGGTGTCGGCGAGACACTGCGGGTAAACGGCCGCGCGGTGCTCTCCATCGATCCGGAATTGCGCGAAAGCTTCGCGGTCAACGGCAAGCCGGCGCGCGGCGTTCTGATTATCACCATCGAGAGCATTTATTTCCACTGCTCGAAGGCGGTGGTGCGCGCCAAGTTGTGGGACCCCGCGCATCAGATCGACCGCAAGAGCTTGCCGAGCACCGGCACCATCATCGCGGAGTTGAGCCAGGGCAAACTCGGCGGCGAGGAATACGACCGCGCATTATCCGAGCGGGTGAAGGCGCAACTCTATTAATTTTCAGCTTTCCAGCCGCAGACGATGAGATTCTCCCGCATGTGCGGCGGCACCGGCGCGGTGACGGCGACAGGCGGTTTGTTTTTGGAAATCGGCACAACGATCTCGCGCGAATGTAGATGCAGCGCGGGTCCGCCCGTGCGCGGCGCCTTGCCGTAAATATTGTCGCCCAGCACCGGCCAACCCATCTCGGCGCAATGCACGCGCAATTGATGCGTGCGGCCGGTGAGCGGCTCCAGCGCCAGCCAGGTGAGTGCGCCGCCGCGTCCCATCACTTTCCACGTCGTCGCTGCCGGCTGCCCTTTTGGATCTGGCTTCATCCACCAGCCGCGGTCTTCGTCCAGCTTGCCGAGCGCGATGTCGATGCGGCCTTCCTCTTCGGCGGGCGAGCCTTCGACCACGGCCCAATAAGTTTTGCCGACCTTGCCGTTCTTGAACATCTTGCCGAGTGCGGCGAGCGCCTTGCGGTGGCGCCCCAGCACCAGGCAGCCGGAGGTGTCGCGGTCGAGCCGGTGGGCGAGCGAAGGTGAGCGCGGTAGTCCGAAGCGCAGCACGTCGAAATGATCTTCCAGGCTTTCCCCGCCCTTTGGCCCGCGATGCACGGCCATTCCCGCCGGCTTGTCGATCACCAGCATCAGGCCGTCTCGGTAAAGGAGCCGCGCGAGCATCTCTTCCGGTGTCATGGCGAAACCGCTATCACGGGCGCGATTTCTCTTCACCCTCCCCTGCAGGGGGAGGGTCGCTCGCCGAAGCGAAGCGTAGGCGGGCGGGGTGGGGTGCTTGTCCCACTCGCAATTAAGATCACCCCCACCCGGCGGGCTGCGCTCGCCGACCTCCCCCCTCCAGGGGGAGGTAAGAAGAGTAAGCGCCGGCATGAGCGACAACGCGCAGACACAAAGCTGGTGGAAACGGCTGAGCGGGGGCCTCGCGCGCTCGTCGGCGTCGCTGGGCGGCGCCATTTCCGACCTCGTGGTCAAACGCAAGCTGGACGCCGAGGCAATCGAGGATCTGGAGAGCGTCCTCATTCGCGCCGATCTCGGCGCGGCGCTGTCGGCGCGTATCGCTGCCGTGCTGAGCGAGGGCCGCTTCGACAAGGCCATTGCGCCGGATGAAGTGAAGGCTGTGCTGGCGGCGGAAATCGAGAAGGTTCTTATTCCCGTCGCGAAGCCTTTGGTGATCGCAACCAAGCCTTTCATCATCCTCGTCGTCGGCGTCAACGGTTCGGGCAAGACCACGACCATCGGCAAACTGGCGTCAAAATTCAGCGCCGAAGGAAAAAGTGTGATGCTGGTCGCGGGCGATACGTTTCGCGCCGCCGCCATCGATCAACTCAAAATCTGGGGCGAGCGCACCAATGCACCGGTGATGGCGCGCGAGCCGGGCGCGGATGCTGCCGGGCTGGCATTCGATGCGTTGGGCGAAGCCAGAAAAAAATCCATCGATGTGGTGCTGGTCGATACCGCCGGGCGGCTGCAGAACCGAACCGAGCTGATGAGCGAACTGGAGAAGATGGTCCGCGTCATGAAGAAGGTCGATGCGTCCGCGCCGCATGCGGTGCTGCTCGTGCTCGATGCGACCGTTGGACAGAACGCGCTCAGCCAGGTTGAAGAATTCATCAAGACCGCGGGCGTCACCGGATTGGTGATGACCAAGCTCGATGGAACCGCGCGCGGCGGCATTCTGGTCGCGATAGCGGAAAAATTTGGCGTGCCGGTGCACTTCATCGGCGTCGGCGAAAGCATCGACGACCTCGCGCCGTTCACCGCCCGCGACTTTTCGCGCGCGCTGGTGGGCTTGGATTAACGAAGGGCGCACGTTAAAAGCAGCCGATGACCCCCAAACAAATCAATCCCGCGCTCAAATTCGCGCTCGAGATCGGTCCGCTGCTGATCTTTTTCATCGCCAATGCGCGCGCCGGAATTTTCGCCGGCACGGCGGTGTTCATGGTGGCGATCGTGATCGCGCTCGCGGTCTCCTATGCGCTCACGCGGCATCTGCCGGTGATGGCGCTGGTCTCCGCTGTCGTCGTGCTGGTGTTCGGCGGGCTGACGCTATTTCTGCACGACGAGCTTTTCATCAAGCTCAAGCCGACCATCATCTATGTACTGTTCGCGGCCGTGCTGATCGGCGGGCTGATTTTCCGCAAGCCGCTGCTCGCCGTGGTGTTCGGGCAGGTGTTCAATCTCACGCAGGAAGGCTGGCGCAAGCTCACGGTGCGCTGGATTATTTTCTTCTTCGTGCTCGCGGCCATCAATGAAATCGTCTGGCGCACGCAGACGACGGATTTCTGGGTCAGCTTCAAGGTGTTCGGCGTGGTGCCGCTCACCTTTCTGTTCGCCGCCCTGCAATATCCGCTGCTGGTGAAATACGACGCCGGCGAAAAGAAAAACTAGCGCGCCAGCGCCTTCTCGATTTCCGGCATCAGCACGCGCGCCAGAATGTCCGCGCTGATCGGCCCGACCAGCTTGTAGGCGATGCGCCCGTCGCGTCCGACCAGAAAAGTTTCTGGCACGCCGTAGACGCCCCATTCGATGGAGGCGCGCCCGCTCACGTCGGCGCCTGCCGCGATGAACGGATTGCCGTAGCGGTTTAGGAAGCGCCGCGCGTTGTCGGGCTGGTCCTTGTAATTGATCCCCGCAAGACGAATGCGTTTGTCTTTCGCGAGTTGATCGAGGAACGGCACCTCGTCGTGGCAAGGCACGCACCAAGAGGCCCAGACATTCACCAGCGTCACTTCGCCGGTGAGCGCCGCGCTGCTGAGCCCCGGCACCGGCTTGCCATCGCGCGTCAGCCCTTCGAGCGGCGGCAGATCGGTCTGCGGAACGGGCCGGCCGAGCAAGGCTGAGGGAATCCGCGATGCATCGCCGCTGCCGAGGCGGAAATAAAATAGAGCGGCGAGCGCGAGGAATGCGATGAGTGGCAACAGAACGATGAGATTTCGCCGAGCGGGTGCGGGTTCAATAGGAGCCGCGCTCATGGCTTTTCTTCTCGCTGTGAGCGGCGCGTGATGCCTTGCTGCTCCAGCTCAAGCAGAATGCGCCGCTGCGCACGATAATCGAGCGCGACCCATGCGATCAGCGCAACGGTCAAAGCGATTGCCACCGCGTAAGCCGCGACAATGAAATCGGCATGCGCTCCCAGATTCATGCGTTATCCGCCTTCATGAGCTGCAGTGTGCGCACGCGGCGGCGTAAAATCTCGTTGCGCATGGCGGCAAGATGCAGCGTGAGAAAAAGCAGCGCGAAGGCGAGCGCCATCACCAGCAGCGGCGTCAGGATCGCGGGATGAATGGCGGGCGCGCCGAGGCGGATAACCGACGCCGGCTGGTGCAATGTGTTCCACCAGTCGACGGAAAATTTGATCACCGGCAGATTGATCGCGCCGACGAGCGTAAGGATCGCGGCGGCGCGTGAGGCGCGCGCCGGATCTTCCGTCGTCCAATAGAGCGCCATAAGCCCAAGATACATCAGGAACAGCACCAGCACGGAGGTGAGCCGCGCGTCCCACACCCAGAAGGCGCCCCACATCGGGCGGCCCCAGAGCGAACCGGTGACCAGGCACATCAGCGTGAACGCCGCGCCGATGGGCGCCGCCGCCTTGGCTGCAACGTCCGCGAGCGGATGCCGCCACACCAACGTGCCGAGCGCAGCCATGCTCATCAGTGCCCAGCCGAACATCGAAAGCCACGCCGCCGGCACGTGCAGGAACATGATCTTCACCGTCGCGCCCTGCTGGTAGTCGTCGGGCGCGTTGAATGCCATCGCAAGCCCGGCAGCGAACGCGAGCACCGTCGCAGCCGCAAGCCACGGCAGCAGGCGCTGAACGAGCGCGAGGAAGCGCGTGGGGTTGGCGAGATCGATGAAGCTCATGGGCGTCCTGGTGACAGGTAAACAAGGTTCGGCATGATTCATTCCAGTCCGTGACGCAGAGCCGCGGCGGCGGCAAGCGGGCCGATCACCAGACTCGCCAAACTCAAGCCGCAGAGAATGGTGAAAGGTGGGCCGAATGG
The DNA here is from genome assembly GCA_945907045.1 of Rhizobium sp. Q54. Lineage (GTDB taxonomy): Bacteria > Pseudomonadota > Alphaproteobacteria > Rhizobiales > Xanthobacteraceae > Pseudolabrys. The sequence goes on from CAMDSH010000016.1 coordinate 30,537, forward strand.
CACGGGGCCGATAATTGCCGAGTTGGCGGCGGCGACGCCGAAGATCAATACAGGAATCGTCAGCGGCAAGACCAGCACGGCGAGCAGCAATCCGCCACGGCGCAGCGTCACCGACAACGCGGCTCCGATCAAACCGATAAATGTGAGCGCAGGCGTTCCCGCCAGCAGCGTGAGCGCGACATATTTCATCGCCGCCAAATCGATGTTGAGCAGCAAGCCGAGCAGAGGCGCAATGATGACGAGCGGCAGACCGGTGGTGAGCCAGTGCGCCAGCGCCTTTGTCAGTATTGCGAGTTCAAGCTGTGCGCGGCCCGTCATGATGAGATCGAGCGAGCCGTCCTCGTAGTCCGCGGCGAACAGGCGGTCGAGCGTGAGCAGGCTTGCGAGCAGCGCGCCGAGCCAGAGGATGGCCGGGCCGATGCGCGAGAGCAGCGCGAGATCAGGGCCGATGGCGAACGGCGTCAGCACGACGACAATGAGAAAGAACAGCGCGCCGATCAGTGCGCCGCCGCCGACGCGGAACGCGAGCTTCATGTCGCGGATGAGCAGGGCCTTGAGTGCGCTCATGTTGCGGGCCCAAATTCTTCGAAGCCAAGCCGGAGTTCGCGCGCACGTTCGAGGCCGATGGAGCCGTGCGCGGCGGCGAGGATCATCCCGCCGCCATCGAGGTGTGTGCGCATCAACGCCGCGAGTTGAGACTGCGCCGAGGCATCGAGCGCGCTGGTCGGCTCGTCCAGCAGCCAGATCGGGCGCGGCACTGCGATCAGCCGCGCAATCGACAGCCGGCGCTTTTGCCCCGCCGAGAGATACGCCGCAGGCAATTCCGCCAATTCGGAAAGGCCTGCCGCCGAGAGTGCCGCTTCGCACGATCCGCCGCCGCCGAGATAGGCGCTCCAGAAGACGAGATTTTCGGCCACCGACAGCGACGGTTTCACGGCGTCCTGGTGGCCGAGGTAATGCGCCTGCTCGCCGATGCTGAGTTCGGCTTCGCCCGCGTCGAGGCCCAGCCGCCCTTCCGCATGGCGCACCAGCCCGGCGATCAGCCGCAACAGCGAGGACTTGCCGGCGCCGTTACGCCCGGTCACCAGCAGCGCCTCTCCGGCGCCAACGGCGAAGCCCACGCCGGCGAATACCCTGCGGCCGCCCCGCACGCAGGCCAGATTTTCCGCCCAAAGCCGCATCAGGCCTCGCGCGCCGGCAGCGGTGCCGCGCCGGGGTCCCGGACACTCTGGAAAGGCCTGAAAATACTGCGCATCTTGTTGAAGGTTCCCGTTTATCTGGCGTCCGGCAGAAAAAGCTTTTATAAGCCGCGCACTGCGCCCGCGCCTTGGAAATTCATCGCGCGGACCTCGCAAGCGAGGACAAAATCCAGTCTCTGTAATAACTTACCGCGAATTTGAACCAATGTCCCCGGCCGGGAATGGAACGCCAACCATGACGTCGCTCGACAGCTTTCGGTGCTGCAAGACCCTCAAAGTCGGGTCCAAGACTTTTGCCTATTTCAGCCTGCCCACGGCCGAGAAAAACGGTCTGAAGGGAATTTCGCGGCTGCCCTTCTCGATGAAGGTGCTGCTGGAAAATCTGCTTCGCAATGAAGACGGGCGCACCGTCACCAAGGAAGACATCAAGGCCGTCGCGGACTGGCTCAAGAACAAATCCTCCGAACATGAAATCGCGTTCCGTCCCGCGCGCGTGCTGATGCAGGACTTCACCGGCGTTCCCGCGGTCGTCGATCTCGCCGCCATGCGCGATGCGATGAAGATGCTTGGCGGCGATCCGAAGAAAATCAATCCGCTGGTGCCGGTCGATCTCGTCATCGATCACTCGGTCGCGGTGACATTCTTCGGCAACAATCTGGCGTTCAAGAAAAACGTCGATGAGGAATACCGGCAGAATCAGGAACGTTACAAATTTTTGAAATGGGCGCAGCGCAGTTTCGATAATTTCCGCGTCGTGCCGCCCGGCACCGGCATCTGCCATCAGGTCAATCTTGAATACCTGTCGCAGACGGTGTGGACGAAGAAGGACAAAGTGAAAGCCGACGGCAAGGCGGCGACGATGGAAGTCGCCTATCCGGACACGCTGGTCGGCACCGACTCGCACACGACGATGGTCAACGGCCTCTCCGTGCTCGGCTGGGGCGTCGGCGGCATCGAGGCGGAAGCCGCGATGCTCGGCCAGCCGCTGTCGATGGTGTTGCCTGAGGTGATCGGCTTCCGGCTTTCCGGCAAGCTGAAGGAAGGCGTCACCGCCACCGACCTCGTGCTCACCGTCACCGAGATGCTGCGCAAGCGCGGCGTCGTCGGCAAATTTGTCGAGTTCTTCGGCCCCGGCCTCGCCAGCCTGACGATCGCGGACCGCGCCACGCTCGGCAACATGTCGCCGGAATACGGCGCGACTTGCGGCTTCTCGCCGATCGACGACGACACCATCAAGTATTTACAGGACACCGGCCGGAGCGCGGACCGTATCGCGCTGGTGGCGGCTTACGCCAAGGCGCAGGGACTGTTCCGCACCAAGACGACGCCGGACCCGATTTTCACCGACGTGCTCAAGCTCGAACTTGCCTCGGTCGAACCCTCGCTCGCAGGTCCCAAGCGCCCGCAGGATCGCGTCGCGCTTAAGGAAGTCAAAGCCGGCTTTGCCGTTTCGATGGACAAGGAATTCGGCAAGGGTTCCGAGGCCAAGAAGCGCGTGCCGGTCCCTGGCCGCAAGCACGATCTCGGCCACGGCGACGTGGTCATCGCAGCTATCACGTCATGCACCAACACTTCAAACCCGAGCGTGATGATCGGCGCCGGTTTGCTGGCCCGCAAGGCGGCGGCGAGAGGTCTTACCGCCAAGCCGTGGGTGAAAACCTCGCTCGCGCCCGGCTCGCAGGTCGTCGCGGAATATCTTGAGAAGGCTGGTCTGCAGAAAGACCTCGACAAGATCGGTTTCAATCTCGTCGGTTTTGGGTGCACCACCTGCATCGGCAATTCGGGTCCGCTGCCGCCGGAGATTTCCAAGGCGATCAACGAGGCCGATCTCGTCGGCGCCGCCGTGCTCTCCGGCAACCGCAACTTCGAGGGCCGCGTGAACGCCGACGTGCGCGCGAATTATCTCGCCTCGCCGCCGCTGGTCGTTGCCTATGCGATTGCCGGTTCAATGAATGTTGATGTGGCGAAGGAACCGCTCGGTGTCGATCAGAAGGGCAAGAAAGTTTTTCTGAAAGATATCTGGCCGTCGAACAAGGAAATCGGCGACTACATCCGCAAGAACATCACCAAGCAGATCTTCGCGAAGAAATACGCCAACGTGTTCAAGGGCGATGCCAACTGGCGCAAGATCAGCGTCAAGGGCGGCATGACCTACGGCTGGGAGCGTAAATCCACTTACGTGCAGAACCCGCCGTATTTCGCCGGCATGCGCCCGAACCCGAAGCCGCTGGAAGACATCGTCGATGCTCGCGTGCTCGGCCTGTTCCTGGATTCAATCACCACCGACCACATTTCGCCGGCCGGTTCGATCAAGCTGAATTCACCGGCGGGAAAATATCTCGTCGCGCACAAGGTCAAGCCGACCGACTTCAACCAGTACGGCACGCGCCGCGGCAACCACGAAGTAATGATGCGCGGAACCTTCGCCAACATCCGCATCAAGAACCAGATGGTGCCGGGCATCGAAGGTGGCGTGACCATTCATTATCCGTCGCGCGAGCAGATGCCGATTTACGACGCCGCCATGCGTTACAAATCGACCCGCACGCCGCTCGTCGTTTTCGCGGGCAAGGAATACGGCAGCGGTTCGTCGCGCGACTGGGCGGCGAAAGGCTCCGTGCTGCTCGGCATCCGCGCGGTGGTGGCGCAATCGTTTGAACGCATACATCGCTCGAACCTAGTGGGCATGGGCGTGATGCCGCTGGTATTCGAGGAAGGCCAATCATGGCAGTCGATCGGCCTCAAGGGCGACGAACAAGTGACGATCCGCGGGCTGCACGGCGAATTGAAGCCGCATCAGCGGCTGATCGCCGAGATCGTCGCCTCCGACGGCAGGCTCAAGCGCGTACCGCTGATCTGCCGCATCGATACGCTCGACGAACTCGATTACTTCAAGAACGGCGGCATTCTGCAGTACGTGCTGCGCCATCTCGCGGCGTGACAAAGGTTCTGCGGTTTGGGCCGGAGTTTGGGCGGCAGCCCATTACCGGATGAGTACGCTTGTCACTTCGAAGTGAGTGGTAGGTGAACGCCAAGCCGATTATGTGTTCCGCATGGGCGCGGGGCTCATGGAATACCGCATGCTCTATCGTCATATCGGAATAACCGCATTTGCCGCCGCTGCTTTGATGACGGCGCAGCCCGCTGTGGCGGCTGAGCCGCGCGCGGTCATCGAACTGTTCACCAGCCAGGGCTGCTCGTCCTGCCCGCCCGCCGACAAGCTGATCGGCGAGCTGCAGAAGGATCCCTCGCTGGTGACGATGAGTCTCGCGGTCGATTATTGGGATTATCTCGGCTGGAAGGACACGCTGGCGGTGCCCGGCCACGCCAATCGCCAGCGCGCTTACGCCAAGGCGCGCGGCGACCGGGAAGTTTATACGCCGCAAGTCGTGGTCAACGGTGTCGTGCACGTACTCGGCAGCGACAAGGCTGCGATTGACAGAGCGATTGCTGAAACCCGCCGCACCGCCGCGCCGTTAGCGCTGCCGGTGAAGATGACGATTGCCGACGACAAGGTGACGGTGAACGTGCCGGCGGCGAAGGACAACCGCACCAGCGGAGAAGTCTGGCTCTGTCCGATCACCAAGGAAGCGCAGGTCGCTATCGGACGCGGCGAAAATCACGGACGCACGATCACCTACCACAACGTCGTGCGCCGCTGGGTGAAGCTCGGCGATTGGACCGGCAAGGCGGAAACTTTCAGCGTGCCGCTCGCCGATGTCGCCAACAAGGACATCGATTCGTTCGCCGTCGTCGTGCAAAGCGGCGTGGCGGCATCGCCCGGCGTCATGCTCGGGGTCGCGGTGGCGGCCGTCCGCTAGAATTTTTCCAAGCTCCGCGGCAAAGAAAAACGGGCCGACATGAAGCCGGCCCGTAAAGTATTGGGGATTGAACCGTACACGGAACTCACTGGCCCGGTCGGGCGAGCCCCGGGGGCTGGGGGGCTGAGGAATCCGGAACTCGATTCCAACCGGGCCTTGAGGCAACAGTGTCTCGTATCGCAGCCCAGCGTGACGGCCGATTGACCGAATTTGGGCGGCATTATGATTCCCTTAACGAACGCGTGATCGGTCAGAACGCCTGATTTTGCGGCTCTTTGGCGCGGAATTGGCCTATCCAATGCCCTTGCCGAGGCCGCCAACCGGCGCGATCATGACGTCAGCCAGCAGGAGGCGCCGCATGACGTTCGGTACCGGCGAAAACGAACCAGGCCAGCATGCCGGGGGCAGGGCGCCCACCGGATTTCCGGCGTCCTCCTCCTTAAATCAGGTCACGTTTAGCCACCGCGAACTCAGCCGCATCCTCAATCTCTACGGGCGCAAGGTCGCAGCCGGAGAATGGCGGGACTACGCCATCGATTTTCTGAAAGACCGTGCGGTTTTTTCGGTTTTCCGCCGGGCTTCCGAAGTGCCGATTTACCGGATCGAGAAAAATCCGAAACTGGCGCGCAAACAGGGCGCCTATAGCGTGATTTCGGCGACCGGCCTGATCGTGCGCCGCGGTCATGAACTCGAGCGCGTGTTGCGCGCGCTCGATCCTTCGCTGCAACTCGTCGCCGGCTGAATTTTACGGCTTCGTAGTCCCCGCCGCGCCAAGCGCGCGCTGCATCAGCACGCTGTCGAGCCAGCGGCCGTTCTTGAAACCCACGTTCTCCAGAATGCCGACGAGCTTGAAACGCGCGGCGGCATGCAGCGCGATCGACGGCGTCTGTTGCGTCGAATCGCCGATCACCGCGATCATCTGCCGGAAGCCGCGCGTCTCGGATTCCACGATCAGCGCATCGAGCAAGGCGCGTCCGATGCCGCGGCGATGCATTTCCGGCGCGATGTAAACGGAATCCTCCACGCTCCAGCGATAGGCCGGGCGCGTGCGGTAGGGACCGGCATAGGCGTAGCCGGCAAGCGTGCCGCCGGTTTCCGCCGCGATGTAGGGAAAATTATTGCCGGTGAGATGTTCGAACCGCCGCGTCATCTCGGCTTCGTCCGGCGGCTCGATCTCGAACGAGGCGGTGCCGTGCGTCACCGCTTCGGCGTAGATGCGGGTGATGGCGGGGATGTCGCTTAAAGTTGCGGGCCGGATCGGAATCATTGCAATGGCGAAGCTAGCAAAACAAAAGCGCCCCGGCCTAGACCGGGGCGCTCGATTTGCGGCTCCTGTTGGAGCGCTTAGCGGCGATCGCCGATGAAGCGCAGCAGGAACAGGAACAAGTTGATGAAGTCGAGGTAGAGCGCGAGCGCGCCCATTACCGCCTTGCGGCCGGCAACGCTGCCGTCGTCCTGCACGTCGTACATTTCCTTGATGCGCTGCGTGTCCCACGCGGTGAGGCCCGCGAAGATCAGCACGCCGATGGCGGAAATCGCGAAATCAAGGCCCGAGCTTTTCAGGAAGTAGTTCACCAGCATGGCCAGGATCAGGCCGAACAGGCCCATGATGAGGAACGAGCCGATCGGCGAGAGATCGCGTTTGGTGGTGTAGCCATAAAGGCTCAACGCACCGAACGAGGCTGCCGAGATGAAGAACGTGCGGGTGATCGACGCGCCGGTATAAGCGAGGAACACAGACGAGAGCATCAGCCCGAGCAATCCGGCATAGAGCATGAAGAGACCGAGCGCGGTGCTCGGCGACAGCTTGTCGATGCGGAAGCTCATGAAGAATACGAGGCCGAGCGTCACGAGAAACAGCACGATCGCAACCGGGCCGCTGAAGATGGCCTGGCCGAACGACGTGAGGCCGACGATCGCGCCATTGGCGTTGGTCGTGACGGCGGCGCTGAACGTGAGCCAGGCGACGATGCCTGTGAGCGCGACGCCCGCCGCCATGTAGTTGTAGACGCGCAGCATGTAGGCGCGCAGGCCTGCATCGACTGCGACCGCCGTCTGGTCGGTACCGAAGCCACGACGGGCGGCTATGTTACGGTCGAAATCCGACATCGAAGTTCCCTCTCTCATCCGGCGTTCTGGCCGGTCAGTTCGGCGCCGGCAACCGGCCAGCGCCTTTGCGGATGAATCTAGTGCGCCCTTGCCACGGGCGCTAGGGACGCTTGCCTTAAAATCATCCCGGTATTGCCAATCGTTAATGACGGTAATGCCCGGTTATAAAGGCAAATCCGGCGGGAGCGGTTGCTGCCACCAACGCGGCGGAATGTCGCAAAGCTAGAGATTCCGCAGCACCGGCGCGGGCTTCTGCCCGAGTGCGCTGAAAGTGCCGGCCAGCCCCAGCACCACGGTGATGACGACCGCGCCCACGCTGGCGGCCAGCGCGGGCACGAATTGCCAGACGTAATTCAGGTGCATCAATTCCGTCACGATCAGCCAGGCCGAGAGCGAGCCGCTCAAAACGCCGAACACGGCGGTGGCCGTGCCGAGCAGGAGGTATTCAAGCACATAGGCGCTCACCAGCCGCCGCCGCGTGGCGCCGAGCGTTTTGAGAATCACCGCGTCGTAGACCCTGTGGCGATGTCCCGCCGCCAGCGCGCCACCGAGCACCAGTCCTGCCGCGATCAGCGTGATCACGCTGGCGCCGCGGATCGCGAGCACGAGATTGCCGACGATGGAGCCGACCGCGTCGAGCGCATCCTTCACCCGCACGGTGGTGACGGTGGGAAATGCTTCGCCGATTTCCTTGATCAGCGTGTTTTCCTGCGCCGGCGTGCTGCCGCCCGGATAGGTGAGCGACGCCATGTGCGTATGCGGCGCGCCACGAAATGCATTTGGCGAATAGACCAGCACGAAATTAATTCCCAAAGTCTGCCAGTCGACGGTGCGCATGTTGGCGATGCGCGCCGTGATGTTGCGTCCCAGCACGTTGACGGTGACCGGGTCGTTCAATTTGAGACCAAGCCCGTCGGCGATTTTCTTTTCGAACGAGATCAGCGGCGGACCGTCATAGTCCGGTTTCCACCAGTCGCCCTCAACCAGCCGCGAGCCGGGAGGAATCACTTCGGTGTAGGTGATGCCGCGGTCGCTTTGCAGCACCCAGGCCGCCTCCGGCGACGGCTTGATGTCCTCGGAGCGGACGCCGTTGGCGGAAATGATGCGCCCGCGCAGCATCGGCACCTCTTCGAGCTTGGCTTGCTGCGCGCGCTCGCGCACGAATTTGCCGAAGCGCGCGGCGTCGTCGGCTTGAATGTCGAGGAAATAAAACGACGGCGCCTTGTCGGGCAGCGCCGCGGTGAACTGCCGTTGAAGATTACCGTCGATCTCGATCACCGTGACGAGCAGCGCCAGCCCCAAGCCGAGCGAGAGCACGATGGTGGGCGTCAATGTGCCAGGCCGGTGAATGTTGGTGATGGCCATGCGCAGCACGATGGAGCGAGCGCGCGGTGCATGGCGGGCCAGAAACATCAACGCGTCCGCGACCAGCCGCAACGTAACGAACACAGCGGCGGCGGAGGCAATGTAGATCGCCGCGATGCGCCGGTCGTAAGCCAGCACGACAGCGAGCGCGCTCAGCACTATGACGGCAAGCGCGGTTGCGAGGACATATACGCGGCGTGGCCAGCGGCGCTCGGGCGCGACCGCGTCGCGGAATAAAGCTGCGACCGGGACGTCGTGCGCGCGGCCCAATGGCCAGAGCGCGAAAGCGAGCGCGGTGAGCAGTCCGTACACAAGCGAGAGCGCCAGCTGGCCGGGATGCAGCGCCGGTTCTATGGGGAGCGGAATAATCGCGCCGAAGCTCCAGTTGATGAGAAACGGCAGAGCCGCGCCGAGCGCGACCCCGATAATGCCGCCGACAAAAGCAAGCGCCAGCACCTGCGTGAGGTAGATCGAAAAGACGCGGCTGCCGGTGGCACCGAGCGCCTTCATGGTGGCGATGGTGTCACGCTTGCGGTCGAGATGGCTTTTCACCGCGTTGCCGACGCCGACGCCGCCGACCAGCAACGCAGTTAAGCCGACGATGGTGAGAAATTGCGTGAAGCGCTCGACATTGCGCTCAAGCTGCGGCGAAGCGTTGCTGCGGGTGCGGATTTCCCATCCCGCCTCGGGCAGTTGCGTGCGCGCCTCGTTGACGAGTTTCTTGGCGTCGTCATCGGCTGCATTGCCGGCCGGCAGCCGTAGCCGGTAATGCCAGCGCACGAGGCTGCCGGGCTGCAGCAATCCGGTGGCGCGCAAACCGGCTTCGCTCATCAGCAGGCGTGGGCCGAAACCGATGCCGCTGGCGAGCTTGTCCGGCTCGCCCGTCAGCGCCGCGCGGATTTCGATTGTGGCGGCGCCTATTGTGACGCGCGCGCCGGGCGCAAGATCGAGCCGCGTGAGCAGCGCTGCGTCGGCGGCGGCGCCGAACACGCCGTCACGTGATGCCACCGCATCGGCGAGCGGCATCGCGGGATTGAGCTTCACGATACCATGCAACGGATAAGCGTTATCGACCGCCTTGATCTCGACCAGCGTGGTGCGCCCATCGTTTGCGCGCGCCATCGCACGCATGGTGGCGGCGAGCGAGATGTCGCCGCGCCGTTGCAGGAAAGCGCGCTCGTTAGCATCGGCTTCACGATGAATCAGCGTGAAGGAAAGATCGCCGCCGAGAATCACGCGGCCTTCGCGCGCCAGCCCATCGGCGAGACTGCCGGCGACGGATGCAACACCCGCGATCGCCATGACGCCGAGCGCGATGCAGGCGATGAAAACGTAAAAGCCGCGCAGGCCGCCGCGTAATTCGCGTAAAGCAAAACGCGCCGCCAGAAAATTTTGAGTCGTCACAGCTGAATGCGGCAAGGCGATGCTCATGCCGGTACGCTCACGCCGTCGATCCGCCCCGAGCGCAGCCGCACGACGCGCTGGCAACGGGCGGCGAGCGCAGTGTCGTGCGTGACGAGCACCAGCGTTGTGTTGCGCTCGGCGTGGCCGGCGAACAGCAGATCGATGATCTGCTTGCCGGTCGCCTCGTCCAGATTTCCGGTCGGCTCGTCGGCGACGAGAATTGCCGGATTGGGCGCGAGCGCACGGGCGACCGCGACGCGTTGCTGCTCGCCGCCGGAAAGCTCCGCCGGATAATGATGCAGCCTCTCGGCGAGACCGACCGACGCGAGTTCCGCGCGCGCGCGCTCATGGCTGTCGGCAACGCCCGCCATTTCCAGAGGCACAGCGACGTTCTCCAACGCGGTCATGGTCGGGATGAGGTGGAAAGACTGGAAGACGATGCCGACATTGCGGCCGCGGAAGCGCGCCAGCGCGTCTTCGTTGAGTTTGCCGAGATCCTCGCCCGCGACGGCGATGCTGCCGGTATCGGGGCGCTCTAGCCCGGCCATCACCATCAGCAGCGTGGACTTGCCGGAACCGGACGGGCCGACAAGGCCGATGGCCTCACCGCGGCCTATATCCAGGCGGATATCTTTGAGGATATGAACACGGGCAGCGCCCTGTCCGAGCGAGAGATTCACTCCGGCGAGCGCGATAGCGGGGCTCGCCCGCGTGAGATCGTTCATGGGATCGGTCCGTTCACGATCCCGCTCATATGGGAGAAAGACCGCTTTGGTCCAGCACTTCGCACGGACAATTTATTTTGTACTCGCTCTTGCGGCGGTTTTTTCCGCGCCTGCTCAGGCCGCCGACCGCCCGCTGCGCATCGTCGTGCTGGGCGATTCGCTCTCCGCCGGTTACGGGCTGCCCGCCGACGCGGCCTTTCCGGCGCAACTCAGCCGGGCGCTGGCGGCGAAGGGTATCGCGGCCGAGATTGGAAATGCTGGGGTTTCCGGCGATACGGCTTCGGGCGGCTTGAGCCGGCTGGACTGGTCGGTGCCGGAGGGGACGGAAGGCGTAATCCTCGAACTTGGCGCCAATGACGCGCTGCGCGGGATCGATCCGAAGGTTACCCGTGCCGCGCTGGAGAGCATTTTGTCGCGGCTGAAAGAGCGCAAGATTGCCGTGCTGCTCGCCGGCATGCGCGCGCCGCGCAACATGGGCGCGGATTACGTGCGCGCCTTCGATGTCATTTTTCCGTCGCTGGCTTCTGCGCATGGTGCGGTCTTCTATCCGTTTTTCCTCGAGGGCGTCGCCGCCGATCCCAAGCTCAATTTGCCCGATGGTTTGCATCCCACCGCCGCCGGCATCGAGATCATGGTGAAGAACATCATGCCGAAAGTCGAAGAGCTGATTGCCCGCGTGCGCGCGGCGCGCGGTTCATGAGGACAATATGCCGCGGCTGTTCACCGGCGTGGAAATTCCGCCCCAAATCGGGCAAACGCTCGCGTTGCTGCGCGGCGGCTTGCCGGGCGCGCGCTGGATCGATCCGGAAAATTACCACCTGACGCTGCGTTTCATCGGTGACGTGGACGACATCGTCGCGCGCGAAGTGGCGTTCACGCTGGGTCAGGTGAAACGCAAGCCGTTCGAATTGCGGTTCGAGGGCCTCACGTCGTTCGGCGGACGCCGTCCGCGCGCGGTGGTGGCCAGCATCGCGCCGTCGCCGCCGCTGATCGAAGCGCAGGCCGAGCAGGAACGGCTGATGCAGCGCATCGGGCTGGAGCCGGAAGGCCGTAAATATACGCCGCACGTCACGCTCGCGCGTTTGCGCGATACGTCGAGCCGCGAGGTGGCGGATTATCTCTCGGCGCGGGCGATGTTCCGCTCGCCGCCATTTTCCGTCGCGCGGTTTGTTTTGTATTCAGCGCGAGCATCGACCGGCGGCGGGCCTTACGTCGTCGAGGAAAGTTATTCGTTCGCTGCCTAGACCGGCCTCAGCAGCCGCGATTGCTGCTCAAGGATGGCGCTGGCGATGCCGTGGCCATCGGCAACGAATTCACGCATCAGCGAGAGCGGTGTCGAACGCGGTGCATCCACTTCGCCGACCACGCTGCCGAAATCGAAACTTAAATCCGCATCGAACTTGCGCGCCAACTGCTGCATGCGCTGATTTTCCGCGATGCAGTTCATGTGCAGCGATTTGATTCCACGATTGCGCGCGGCCAGCAGAGTGCGCTCCAGCAGCACCGAGCCGACGCCGTGGCTCTGCCAGGGCTGCTCGACGCTGAAAGCCGCTTCCGCTTCGTGCGTAAAGCTGGCGCCGATCGGCCGCAGCTCGGCCGCGCCGCGCAGCGTTCCGTCGATGAAGAATCCATGCACCACAGCGCCAAGCCGGGAGCTAGCGGCATGGCTGGCAATGTAGTCGTCCGACACGGTGCCGCCGAAGCGGGTGCGGCGGCTGTCGGCATCGAGGCGCAGCAAATGGTCGCGATAGCGATCGGCTTCGCCGATCCACAATTTGCGGATCACGCCGCCTTCCGGGAGGAGGTCATTCATTTCAGGTCTCCAGCTCTTTCCTTTGGTCGTGCATCGGTCTTGAACGCGTCCTCCCCATCCCTCCGGCGGCCCGAAATCCTCTCGAATCGCCAGATGCATAGCTATATGGTGCATTGCAACAAAAAGACGACAACAAATCGCTAAGCGGGACCCTCAGTTGCGAAAAGCGCATGGTTAAAAGGCAGGCGGCTGCCGGAATTCGCCGCGCCATGCGGGGCTTTCCGAAACTGAGCGATTTAAGACCGATTTACTCGACTCGCGGATGCCCCTAGGTCTCCTGTTCCGCTGGCCGGGCTTCCCTTATGTCCGCATCATTCAGCACGCGATACGCCGCGCTCGTTGCCGCCGGCAAAATCGAAGCCGATCCCGGCCAGGCCGCGCTGGCGCAGCGCTTCGTGCAGCTTGAATCGCGTCTCGCTTTTCATCGCGTGGCGCGAAAGTCGTCCACGCTCGGCTGGCTGTTCGGCCGCCGCGAAAAAGATAAGGCGCCGTTCAAGGGACTTTACATTTACGGTGAGGTCGGGCGCGGCAAGACGATGCTGATGGATTTGTTTTTCGAAACGAGTCCCGTCATCCGCAAACGCCGCGTGCACTTCCATGAGTTCATGGCCGATGTGCACGAGCGCATTCACAACTACCGCCAGCAATACAAATCAGGAAACGGCGCGGGCGAAGACCCGATCCTTCTCGCCGCTGCGGCGATCGCTGATGAATCCTGGTTGCTGTGCTTCGACGAATTTCACGTCACCGACATCGCCGACGCGATGATCCTGAGCCGGCTGTTCACGCGGCTGTTCGAGCATGGCGTGGTCGTTGTCGCGACCTCGAACCTCGCGCCGTCCGAACTTTACAAGGACGGACTCAACCGCGCGCTGTTCTTGCCGTTCATCGCGCTGCTGGAGCGTCACATGGAAATCGTGCAGCTCGACGCGCGCACGGATTTCCGGCTGGAGAAACTCACCGGCGTTCCGGTATGGCATGTGCCGGCCGATGCGAAAGCGGATGCCGCGCTGGAAGACGCATGGTTGCGTCTCGCCGGCGGGCAGCCGGGCGCGCTGTGCGATCTCATCGTGAAGGGCCGCGCCGTGCGCGTACCGAAAGCGGCGATGGGCGTTGCGTGGTTTTCGTTCGATGAATTATGCGGCCAGCCGCTCGGCGCCGCTGACTATCTCAAGATCGCGCACGAATTCCACACGCTCATCGTCGATCATATTCCGGCGATGGATTACAGCCGCCGCAACGAAGCCAAGCGGTTCATTATTTTGATCGACACGCTCTACGATCACGCTGTGAAACTGGTGGCGTCGTCGGCGGCGGAACCGGACGCGCTTTACAAGGCGGATCAGGGCTTTGAGGCGAACGAATTCAAGCGCACGGCCTCGCGGCTGATCGAGATGCGCTCGCAGTCCTATCTCGGTCTGCCGCATGGGCCGCACGACCCGCGCCGCACCCGAGAACTGGCCGCCAAAATCGTCGAGACCTGAGAAAATCAGCCACCTGTGCTGCACCTCTGCGCGTGCCCGAATCTTCTGCAGTCCCCGGCTTGGCGGGGCCTGGGTTCTGGCATAATGTATTACAGATGACAGGGGACCTGCATTACCGGGTTCCTTGTGACAACCCGCCGGACGGGATAATCACCGCTCGGTCGCGATCCCGCGGCGTTTCCAGTCGAGAGTTTCTCCCCCATGGCGCGTAACAAAATTGCGTTGATCGGCGCGGGCCAGATCGGTGGCACGCTCGCCCATCTCATCGGCCTCAAACAGCTTGGCGATGTCGTGATGTTCGACGTCGCCGAAGGAATTCCGCAAGGCAAGGCGCTCGATATCGCCCAGTCGTCTCCGGTCAATGACTTCGACGCCCGTTTCACCGGCACCAACACCTACGAAGCGATCGAAGGCGCCAGCGTGTGCATCGTCACCGCCGGCGTGCCACGCAAGCCCGGCATGAGCCGCGACGATCTGCTCGGCATCAATCTCAAGGTGATGGAGCAGGTCGGCTCCGGCATCAAGAAATACGCCCCCAATGCTTTCGTCATCTGCATTACCAATCCGCTCGACGCGATGGTGTGGGCGCTGCAGAAATCCTGCGGCCTGCCCAAGCAGATGGTGGTCGGCATGGCTGGCGTGCTCGATAGCGCGCGCTTTCGTTATTTCCTCGCCGACGAATTCAATGTTTCGGTTGAAGACGTGATCGCCTTCGTGCTCGGCGGCCACGGCGACACGATGGTGCCGCTGGTTCGCTATTCGGCGGTGGCGGGCATTCCGCTCCCCGATCTCGTCAAGATGGGCTGGACCACGCAGGCGCGTCTCGACGAAATCGTCGACCGCACGCGCAACGGCGGCGCGGAAATCGTCAATCTGCTCAAGTCCGGCTCCGCGTTCTATGCGCCGGCGGCTTCGGCCATCGCGATGGCGGAGAGTTATCTGCTCGACAAGAAGCGCGTGCTGCCTTGCGCCGCCTGGCTCAACGGCGAATACGGCATCAAGGACCTTTACGTCGGCGTGCCGGTGGTCGTCGGCGCCAAGGGTGTCGAGCGCATCGTCGAAATCGATCTCAATTCCGCCGAGCGCGACATGTTCGAAAAGTCGGCTTCATCCGTGCAGGGCCTGGTCGAGGCCTGCAAGAAAATCGCACCGAACCTTGGTGGCTAAATGAACATCCACGAGTATCAGGCGAAAGCCGTGTTGCGCGAATTCGGCGTGCCGGTGCCGCGCGGCGTCGCGGCGTTTTCCGTCGATGAGGCGCTCAAGGGCGCGAATGAACTCGGCGGGCCTGTGTGGGTGGTGAAGGCGCAAATCCATGCCGGCGGGCGCGGCAAGGCCGGCGGCGTCAAGGTGGTTAAATCCATCGACGACGTGAAGAAAGAATCTGCGCGTATTCTCGGTTCGATTTTGGTGACGCATCAGACCGGGCCGAGGGGCAAGCAGGTCAACCGCCTCTACATCGAGGACGGCTCGGCGATCGACAAGGAATTCTATCTCTCGCTGCTGGTCGATCGCGAAACCTCGCGCGTCGCCATCGTGGCTTCGACCGAAGGCGGCATGGACATCGAGGAAGTCGCGCACAAGCACCCGGAAAAGATCGCGACCATTTCAATCGATCCTGTCACTGGAATTGCCCCGCACCATGTGCGGCGTCTCTCCAAAGTGCTGGGCCTCGATGCCGACTTGCAGAAACAAATGGGGCCGTTGCTCACCAATCTCTACAAGGCCTTTGTCGATACCGACATGGCAATGCTGGAGATCAATCCGCTGGTCGTGACCAAGGACAAGAAACTGGTCTGCCTCGACGCCAAGGTCGATTTCGACAACAACGCGCTGTTCATGCATCCGAAGATAGCGGCGCTGCGCGACGAAACGGAAGAAGACGCCAAGGAAATCGAAGCCTCGAAGTTCGAGCTCAATTACATCGCGCTCGAAGGCCAGATCGGCTGCATGGTCAACGGCGCGGGTCTGGCGATGGCGACCATGGACATCATCAAGCTCTACGGCTCGGCGCCGGCGAACTTCCTCGATGTCGGCGGCAGCGCGACGAAAGAGCGCGTGAGCGCGGCGTTCAAGATCATCACCTCCGATCCGAGCGTGAAGGGGATTCTCGTCAACATCTTTGGTGGCATCATGAAGTGCGACGTGATTGCCGAAGGCGTGGTCGCCGCGGTGAAGGAAGTCGGCCTGAAAGTGCCGCTGGTGGTGCGACTCGAAGGCACCAACGTCGATCTCGGCAAGAAGATCATCGCCGAGTCGAAGCTCAACGTGACCTCCGCCGACGATCTCGACGACGCGGCGCAGAAGATCGTCAAGGCCGTGAAGGAGGCCAAGTAATGTCCGTCCTCATCGGCAAGAACACCAAGGTCATCTGCCAGGGCTTCACCGGCAAGAATGGCACTTTCCATTCCGAGCAGGCCATCGCTTACGGAACGAAAATGGTCGGCGGCACCTCGCCCGGCAAAGGCGGCTCGACGCATCTCAATCTGCCGGTGTTCGACACCGTTGCTGAAGCGCGCGAGAAAACCGGCTGCGACGCCAGCGTGATCTACGTTCCGCCGGCCGGCGCGGCCGATGCCATCGAGGAAGCGATCGAGGCGGAAATCCCGCTCATCGTTTGCATCACCGAAGGCATTCCGGTGAGCCACATGGTCAAGGTGAAGCGCTCGCTCGCCGGTTCGAAATCGCGCCTCATCGGCCCGAATTGTCCGGGCGTCATGACGGCGGGCGAATGCAAAATTGGAATCATGCCGGGCAACATCTTCAAGCCGGGAAAAGTCGGCATCGTCTCGCGCTCCGGCACGCTCACTTACGAAGCTGTGTTCCAGACCAGCCGCGAGGGCCTCGGCCAGACCACTGCCGTTGGCATTGGCGGCGATCCGGTAAAGGGGACTGAATTTATCGACGTGCTGGAGATGTTCCTGGCCGACCCGAAGACCGAATCCATCGTGATGATTGGTGAAATCGGCGGCTCGGCCGAGGAAGACGCGGCGGAGTTCCTCAAGAGCGAGGCCAAGAAGGGCCGCAAGAAACCGATGGTCGGCTTCATCGCAGGCCGCACCGCACCCCCCGGACGCCGCATGGGCCATGCCGGGGCGATCATTTCCGGCGGCAAAGGCGATGCAGAGTCTAAAATTGCGGCAATGGAGTCGGCGGGAATCAAGGTATCACCCTCTCCCGCCCGGATCGGGAAGACCCTTGTCGAAGTATTGAAGTCGTGATTCAGCGCTTACCCCTTTCGTAGACTTACGCGCAACATAAATCAGGGTAATAAGGTCTGATGCCGTTCGCGGCCGCGAGCGGATTCGGCCCTTCCCGCCGGGGAATTGAGCCCCGACCAGGATCCTGACGCCATGTCTCGCCAAGATGCCAACGCCGCCCTTGCCCGCAGTTCATTTCTTTACGGCGGCAACGCCGCTTATATCGAAGACCTCTATGCGCGCTTTGAGGCCGACCCGAACGCGGTCGACGCCGCCTGGCAGGAATTTTTCAAGAGCCTGAAGGACGATGCCGCCAGCGTCACTAAAGCTGCGCGCGGCGCCTCCTGGAAAAAACCGAAATGGCCGCCGCTCGCCAGTGGCGATCTGGTCGCCGCGCTCGACGGCCAGTGGGCCGAGACCGAAAAGAAGCTCGGCGAAAAAATTTCAGTGACGGCGCAGGCCAAGGGTGTCGAGCTTTCCGCCACCGATGTGCAGCAGGCGACGCGCGATTCAATCCACGCGTTGATGCTGATCCGCGCCTACCGCATTCGCGGCCATTTCCACGCCAAGCTCGATCCGCTCGAACTTGAGCCGGAGAAGAACGAGGAAGAACTCGATCCGCGCTCGTACGGCTTCAAGGACTCCGATCTCGACCGCAAGATTTTCCTCGACAAGGTGCTGGGGCTCGAATTTGCCTCGATGCGCGAAATCGTCGGCATCCTGCGCCGCACGTATTGCCAGACGCTCGGCGTTGAGTTCATGCACATCTCGAATGCGGCGCAGAAAAGCTGGATTCAGGAACGCATCGAAGGCAAGGACAAGGAAATCACCTTCACGCGCGAAGGCAAGCGCGCGATCCTCAACAAGCTGGTTGAGGCGGAAGGCTTCGAGAAATTCCTCGACACCAAATACACCGGCACCAAGCGCTTCGGCCTCGATGGCGCGGAGTCGCTGATCCCGGCGCTTGAGCAGATCATCAAACGCGGCGGCAATCTCGGCGTCAAAGAAGTCGTGCTTGGCATGGCGCATCGCGGCCGGCTCAATGTCTTGACCCAGGTGATGGGCAAGCCGCACCGCGTGCTGTTCCACGAATTCAAGGGCGGCTCGGCGACGCCAGACGAGATCGAAGGCTCCGGCGACGTGAAATATCACCTCGGCGCGTCATCCGACCGCGAGTTCGACAACAACAAGGTGCATCTCTCGCTGGCGCCGAATCCCTCGCACCTGGAAATCGTCGATCCGGTGGTGCTGGGAAAAGTTCGCGCCAAGCAGGATCAGCACGGCGCGACGCCGGAAGACCGCTCGATGGTGATGCCGCTGATAATTCACGGCGACGCGGCGTTCGCGGGGCAGGGCGTCGTCGCGGAATGTTTCGGGCTGTCCGATCTGAAGGGCTACCGCACCGGCGGCTCACTGCATTTCATCGTCAACAACCAGATCGGCTTTACGACCTATCCGCGCTACTCGCGCTCATCGCCGTATCCGTCAGACACCGCGAAGATGATCGAGGCGCTGATTTTTCACGTCAACGGCGACGATCCGGAAGCGGTGGTGTTCGCCGCCAAGGTTGCGACCGAGTACCGGCAGAAATTCGCCAAGCCCGTCGTCATCGACATGTTCTGCTACCGCCGCTTCGGTCACAACGAAGGCGACGAGCCGTCGTTCACGCAGCCGCTGATGTACAAAAAAATCCGCGCGCATGCCTCGACGCTGGAAATCTACGGCAAGAAGCTGATCGGCGAAGGCGTCGTCACCGAAGGCGAAGTCGACAAGATGAAGGCCGACTGGCGCAGCCGCCTGGAAGCCGAGCAGGAAGCCGGACAGAGCTACAAGGCCAACAAGGCCGACTGGCTCGATGGCCGCTGGGCGGGGCTCAAGCCTGCGCAGGACGCCGACGATCCGCGCCGCGGCAACACCGGCGTCACTGCGGAAGCGTTGCGCGAGATCGGCGAGAAGATCACCAGCGTTCCGAAAGATTTTGCGATTCACAAGACCGTGCAGCGCTTTCTCGACACGCGCGCCAAAGCGATCAAGTCCGGCGAGGGCATCGATTGGTCGACCGCTGAAGCTCTCTCCATCTGTTCTCTGCTACTCGAAGGCCATCGCGTGCGCCTTTCCGGACAGGATTCCGAACGCGGCACGTTCTCGCAGCGTCATTCCGTGCTGTTCGACCAGAACACGGAAGCGCGCCACACGCCGTTCAATCATATCGGCAAGGAGCAGGGGCGCTACGTAGTGCTCAACTCGATGCTCTCGGAAGTCGCGGTGCTCGGCTACGAGTACGGCTATTCGACCGCCGAGCCGAACGCGCTGACGATCTGGGAAGCGCAGTTCGGCGACTTCGCCAACGGCGCGCAGGTGGTGTTCGACCAGTTTATCTCATCGGGCGAGCGCAAATGGCTGCGCATGTCCGGTCTCGTCTGCCTGCTGCCGCACGGCTACGAGGGACAGGGGCCTGAACATTCCTCCGCGCGGCTTGAGCGCTTCCTGCAGATGTGCGCCGAAGACAACATGCAGGTCGCGAACTGCACCACGCCGGCGAATTATTTTCACATCCTGCGCCGCCAGCTCAAGCGAGAAATCCGCAAACCGCTGATCCTGATGACGCCGAAGAGCCTGCTGCGCCACAAGCGCGCGACCTCAACGCTCGACGAATTGGCGAATGGCACCTCGTTCCACCGGCTGTTGTGGGACGACGCGCAATTTCTCAAGGGCGAAAAGATCAAGCTCGTCCCCGACGACAAAATCCGCCGTGTCGTGCTGTGCACCGGCAAGGTGTATTACGATCTTTACGAGGAGCGCGAGAAACGCGGCACTGACGACATTTATCTGCTGCGCGTCGAGCAGCTTTATCCGTTCCCGACCAAGGCACTGGTCGCCGAATTGTCGCGCTTCAAGCAGGCCGAAATCGTCTGGTGCCAGGAAGAGCCGCGCAACATGGGCGCGTGGTTTTTTGTCGACACCTTCCTGCAATGGGTGCTCAATCAGATCGGCGCCAAGCACCGTCAGGCGCGTTATGCCGGGAGGCCGGCGTCGGCATCCACGGCGGTCGGGCAGATGTCGAAGCATCTCGCCCAGTTGAAGCAATTGCTCGAAGAGGCGCTCGGCTGATGACTGACATCCGCGTACCGACATTGGGTGAATCGGTCACCGAGGCGACCGTGGGCCGCTGGTTCAAGAAACCGGGCGAGGCCGTCGCGGTGGACGAGCCGCTGGTCGAGCTTGAAACCGATAAGGTGACGCTGGAAGTGCCCGCGCCCGCCGCCGGCGTGTTGTCGGAAATTGCGGTGAAAGACGGCGCCACCGTTGCGGTCGGCGCGTTGCTCGGTCAGATCAAGGATGGCGCCGGCGCGCCGGCTGCGGCGAAGCCCGCAGCTGCGAAATCCGCTGAGCCGGCAAGGTCCGCCACTGCGCCCGCGCCAACTTCCGCCTCCAGGCTGCCGCAGGCTGAAATGCCGATGCCGCCGTCCGTGCGCAAGATGGCGGCGGAAAGTGGCATGGACCCAACACGGGTTGATGGCTCCGGCAAGCACGGTCAGGTCACCAAGGGCGACATGATGGCGGCGATCGAGCGCGCCGCCGCGCAACCAACGCCGGTGTCGGCGCCGGCGCAGATGCGCGCGCCGTCTCCCGCCGACGATGCTGCGCGCGAGGAGCGCGTGCCAATGACGCGGCTGCGCCAGACCATCGCGCGCCGCCTGAAGGAAGCGCAGAACACCGCCGCCATGCTCACGACCTTCAACGAGGTCGATATGAGCGCGGTGATGGCGCTTCGCAATCAATACAAGGACCTGTTCGAGAAGAAGCACGGCGTGAAACTTGGCTTCATGGGCTTCTTCGTGCGCGCTTGCGTGATGGCGCTTAAGGACGTTCCCGCCGTCAACGCCGAAATCGACGGCACGGATCTGGTCTACAAAAATTATTATCATGTTGGTGTGGCGGTCGGCACCGAGCGCGGTCTCGTCGTGCCGGTGGTACGTGACGCCGATCATCTCTCGCTCGCCGGTATCGAGAAAACGATTACCGAGTATGGCAGACGCGCGCGCGACGGCCACCTCAAGATCGAGGACATGCAGGGCGGCACGTTCACGATCTCGAACGGCGGCGTGTACGGCTCGCTGATGTCAACGCCGATTCTGAATGCGCCGCAGTCTGGCATTCTCGGCATGCACAAGATTCAGGAACGACCGATGGCCATCGGCGGCAAGATCGAAATCCGCCCGATGATGTATCTCGCGCTCTCCTACGATCACCGCATCGTCGATGGCCGCGAGGCGGTCACCTTCCTGGTGCGCGTGAAGGAAAATCTGGAAGACCCGGCGCGGATCGTGCTGGATCTGTAAAAGTTAAGGCGTCATGCCCTACGACCTCATCGTCATTGGAACCGGCCCGGGCGGCTATGTCTGCGCCATTCGCGCGGCGCAGCTCGGCCTGAAAACCGCCGTGGTGGAAAAGCGCGCCACGTTCGGCGGCACCTGCCTCAACATCGGCTGCATTCCGTCAAAAGCGCTCCTCCACGCGTCGGAACTGTTCGAGGAAGCCGGACACTCGTTCGCGCAGATGGGCATCGGCGTCGGCAAACCGAAGCTCGATCTCGCCGCGATGATGAAATTCAAGGACGAAGGCGTCGATGGCAATGTCAAGGGCGTCGACTTCTTGCTGAAGAAAAACAAGATCGATGCGTTTACTGGCACCGCGCGCATCGCCGCCCCCGGCAAGGTCGAGGTCAAAGGCACAGACGGAAAAACGCAGACGCTGGAAACCAAAGCCATCGTCATCGCCACGGGTTCAGATGTTGCAAAACTTAAAGGCATCGAGATCGACGAAAAACGCATCGTCTCGTCCACCGGAGCGCTCGAACTCTCCAAGGTGCCGGAGCGGTTGCTGGTCGTTGGCGCCGGCGTCATCGGGCTTGAATTGGGTTCGGTGTGGCGGCGGCTCGGCGCGGATGTGACGTTCGTGGAATTTGTCGATCGCATTTTGCCGGGCATGGACGCCGATGTCTGCCGCCAGTCGCAGCGTATTTTCGAAAAGCAGGGACTGAAATTCAAACTCTCGTCCAAGGTCACGCTGATCGATTCATCCGGCAAGACGCTTAAAGTTCGCATCGAGCCGGCAACAGGCGGCGCGGGCGAAATGATCGAAGCCGACGTGGTGCTCGTTGCCACCGGACGCGTGCCTTACACCGAAGGTCTCGGCCTGAAAGAAGCCGGTGTGAAACTGGACGAGCGCGGGCGCATCGTCACCGATGCGTATTACGCCAGCAGTGTTCCTGGCATCTGGGCCATCGGCGACGTCATCGCCGGGCCGATGCTGGCACATAAGGCTGAGGACGAAGGCGTCGCGGTTGCGGAAATTCTCGCCGGGCAGGCAGGCCACGTGAATTACGACGCGATCCCAAGCGTGGTTTACACGTTCCCGGAAATAGCCTCGGTCGGAAAATCCGAAGAAGAATTGAAAGCGGCGGGCATCGCCTACAACACCGGCAAGTTTCCGTTCACCGCCAACGGACGCGCCAAGGTCAATCACACCACCGATGGCTTCGTGAAAATTCTCGCCGACGCAAAAACCGACCGCGTGCTCGGCGTGCATATTCTCGGCGCGGATGCGGGCAACATGATCGCGGAGGCCGCTGTGGCGATGGAGTTCGGCGCGTCAGCCGAAGACATCGCGCGCACCTGCCACGCGCATCCTACTTTAAGCGAAGCGGTGAAAGAATCCGCGCTCGCGGTCGGCAAGCGCGCGATCCATATGTGACGCGACGTTAACGCGTCATTCCGGGGCGCACGGAGTGCGAACCCGGAATCCAGCCCTTATGCCTGTTCAATTTCGCTCTGGATTCCGGATCGCCGCGAAATGCGCGGCGTCCGGAATGACAGAAAGTAAAATCAGACCAAATGCACCGCGTGTGGCGCGAAGAAGCCGATCGCCGTGAAGATAAGCCCCGCGACCGCCAATCCGCCCGAGAGCCAGGCCAGCGCCATCATTCCCGTGATGATGGTCGCCGATGCCAGCACGATGCCGATCTGGAACGCGGCCGACGCCACTTCGTAATGGTGATAACGCGCCATCGCGGTGTCGCGCTTTTCCTCCGCTTCCTTGGCGCGGGCGGCGAGCTGCTTGCGGCCTTCGTTGGTTTCCGGCTCGTCGTTGTAACGCGCCGAAGTTTTTTGCCAGGCGTCGATCTGCTTTGCCATCGCATCCTTGATCGCCGCGTCGGCGATGGCAGCGGCGTCGATCTTGCGCGTCTCCGCGGCGGTGGTCAGCGTCGTCATGCGAATGGTCTTGGCCTGGAAGAAGGCCCATAGGTTGGAAGCCTCGACGTTGTAGCTGATGGCGGATGTCTGCGCGCTCTTGCCCAGTGTTTCGGAGAATGCCAGGAACAGCGCGATCACCGCGATCAGCAGCGCGATGGACTTGTTGGAGTGCGCGGCATGCTCGGCATGCTCGGCGTGTTCCAGATTTTCGTGCGGTCCTGCCATGTGTCCCCCCCCAATGAATTCTGGCGGCAACGATGGTACGAAACCGCATCGTCCGGCAAGAGCGATGTGCGTAAATTGCGGCGGTTGTATTACGCGCGGGGATGGGCGCTACGATAGACTTCCAGCAGGCGCTCGCTATCGACGGCAGTATAAATCTGCGTGGTGGAAAGCGAAGCGTGCCCGAGCAGTTCCTGGATGGCGCGCAAATCGCCCCCGCGCGCAAGCAGATGAGTGGCGAAGGAATGCCGCAACGCATGTGGCGTCGCCGTTTCGGCAAGACCGAGCGCGCCGCGTAGCCGCGCCATCGTCAATTGCAGTATGCGCGGGGAAAGCGGTCCGCCGCGCGCGCCGACGAATAAAATGCCGTCGGCCGGCAGATCGTACGGGCAAAGCGTCACATAATCGGCGATCAGTTTGAGCACCTGCGGGAGCACCGGCACCATGCGTTGCTTGTTGCCTTTGCCCATTACAGTAATGACATCGCTCACGCCCGGTGCGGGAACATCCTTGTGCTTCAGCCCGAGCGCTTCTGAAATACGCAAGCCCGAACCATAGAGCAACGCCAGCACGGCGGCGTCGCGCGCCAGCACCCACGGCTCGCGTTCCTCGCCCGCGCGCAAGTCCGTTTCTGCGATGCGTTTGGCGGAGACGATCGTGAGCGGTTTCGGCAATGTCTTTGCAATTTTCGGCGCGCGCACGGCGGACAGCGCGCCTACTTTGCCCTTGCCGTTGCGTTCGAGGAAACGCGCGAACGAGCGCGCGCCCGCCAGCCCGCGCATCAGCGAGCGGCTGCCGGCGCCATCGGCCCGCCGTGCTGCCATGAAGGCGCGCACGTCCTGCGGCTTGAGTTTGGCGAGCTTGGCAAGCGAGGCGTCGCCGCCCATATGCCCCGACAGAAATGCGAGAAACTGACCGACGTCGCGCCGGTAAGCTTCCAGCGTCTTCGGCGACATCCGCCGTTCGGCGCCGAGATAGGCCAGCCAGCGAACAATTTCCGCCGCAACGTCGGGCGCGGCATGGGGGATTTCAAAAGCGGGTTTTGGCTTGCTCATCGCGGCGATATTCGCACCGGCTTCCTTACCCTTCCTTAAGCCCCCGGAATCGGCCAGACCAGCGCATGATCCCGAAAAGTGGCAACCGGTTTTCGGCCAAGATCATGCGCGAGCGAGTAAGAAAGCCATGGCTAAGCGCGTAGTTGATGTTTTGGTGCCGGTCGCGGTCGACCAGGCCTATTCCTACCGGATGCCGGACGGGCTTGAGGCCAGCCCCGGCGATCTGGTGACGGTGCCGCTCGGCACCCGCAAGGCGACCGGTGTGGTGTGGGGCGAAGGTAGCGCGCGGCCCGGCCTCGACAACCGCCTGAAAGACATCGCCGCCAAGCTCGACATCCCGCCGCTAAAAGACGAACTGCGCAAGTTCATTGACTGGGTTTCCGGTTACACGCTCAACCCGCGCGGCACGGTGCTGCGCATGGCGATGCGCATGGGCGAGAAGCTTGGCCCGGAGCGCGGGCGCGTCGGCGTGCGGCTTGGTAGTACCCCGCCGAAACGCGTGACGGCGGCACGCACGCGCGTGCTGGCGATTTTCGCCGACGGCCTCACGCGCACAAAAAGCGAAGCCGCGAGCGAGGCAGGCGTGAGCACCGGCGTCATCGATGGGCTGATCGACGATGGCGCGCTGGAAACCGTGGTGCTGCCGCCGGAGCCGCTGGCGGGAATACCGGACCCCGATTATCTCGCGCCGGATTTCACGCCCGATCAGCGCGCGGCGGCGGATGCAATGCGCGAGACGGTCGCGAAAGGCGGCTACTCCGCGACGTTGATCGATGGCGTTACCGGTTCGGGAAAAACCGAAGTCTATTTCGAGGCGGTGGCGGAAAATATCCGGCGCAAGCGGCAGACGCTGATCCTGATGCCGGAAATTGCGCTCACCGCGCAGTTCCTTTCCCGTTTCGCCGAGCGTTTCGGCGTGCAAGCGGCGGAGTGGCATTCGCAATTATCTCCGCGCAGGCGGGCGCGCACCTGGAGTGCAGTCGCTGAAAACGAAGTGCCGGTGATTGTCGGCGCGCGTTCGGCGTTGTTTTTGCCTTACGCCGATCTCGGCCTGATCGTGATCGATGAAGAACACGATCCCGCCTACAAGCAGGAGGAGGGCGCGCATTATCACGCCCGCGACATGGCGGTGGTGCGCGCGAGCATTGCGCAAATTCCGATCATCCTCTCGTCGGCAACGCCGTCGGTGGAATCGGAGGTCAACGCGCGGCGCGGGCGTTACAAACGGTTGCATCTGCCGGAGCGTTTCGGCGGACAGAGTTTGCCGTCGATCGAGGCAATCGATCTGACGAAGGAAGGCCCGCCGCGCGGGCGCTTCATCTCGCCACGGCTTGCCGAAGCGGTGAAGATCGCGCTGGAGCGCGGCGAACAGGCGCTGCTGTTCCTCAACCGGCGCGGGTTTGCGCCGCTTACGCTCTGTCGCGCCTGCGGCTTTCGTCTGCATTGCCCGGATTGCGATGCCTGGCTGGTCGATCACCGCTTCAAGAAAAAACTGGTCTGCCACCATTGCGGGTTCTCGACGCCGTATCCGAAGGAATGCCCGCAGTGTCACGCGACCGAGAGCTTCATGCCGGTCGGCCCCGGCGTCGAGCGGCTGCAACAGGAGGCAGCCGTGCTGTTTCCGGGAAAGCGCATCATGGTGCTCTCCAGCGATCTGGCGGACACAGTCGAGAAGCTGCGTAAAGAGCTGGATGACATCGCGCAAGGCCGCGTCGATATCGTCATCGGCACGCAACTTGTCGCCAAGGGGCATCATTTTCCGAAACTCAATCTCGTCGGCGTCGTCGATGCCGATTTGGGCCTCGGTAACGGCGATCCGCGCGCGGCGGAAAGAACCTTTCAATTGCTGCATCAGGTGGTCGGCCGCGCGGGACGCGAGGCGGGGCGCGGGCACGGATTTTTGCAAACGCATCAGCCGGAGCATCCGGTGATGCGCGCGCTTATCGTTGGCGACCGCGAGGCATTCTATTCGAGCGAAATTGTGCTGCGCGAAGCGGCGTCCTATCCGCCGTTCGGACGGCTGGCGAGCCTGGTGATCTCCGCCGCCAACCGGCACGCGGCGGAAGGCTATGCGCGGCAACTGGCGTCCGCCGCGCCGCGCCATGACGACGTGCGCGTGCTCGGTCCCGCGGAAGCGCCGGTCGCGGTGGTGCGCGGGCGGCATCGCTTCAGATTGCTGGTGAAATCGCCGCGCGCCTTTGATCTGTCAGGCTACTTGCGGCAATGGCTGAGCGGCGGGCCGAAAGCGCGCGGCAGCATCAAGCTCGATGTCGATATCGATCCGCAGAGTTTCTTCTAGGCCTGCTTGCTGCGATGCATCCAGTAAAGCGCCGCGGCTATTGCAACCCCGGTTGCGATGCCGGTAAGCAGCCCGACGAAAATCGTGAGAAAAAGGGTCGCCAGCAGAACGACGGCATCGCCGCGCGAGCCGCGGATGAGCGTCCATAATTCATCCTTGTCGGCCATGCGCCACGCCACAATCATCAATACGGCGCCGAGCGCGGCAAGTGGGATGTAAGCGATGAGCGGCGCCGCGGCCACCAATAGAAGCAGCAGATAGAGGGAATGAAACATTCCCGACATCGGGCCGCGCGCGCCGGCGCGGATGTTGGTGGCGGTGCGGGCGATGGTGCCGGTGACGCAAATGCCGCCGAAGATCACCGAAGCGATGTTGGCTGCGCCCTGCGCAACCAGTTCGCAGTTCGAGCGATGATTGGCATTCGCCATGCCATCGGCGACCACTGCCGAGAGCAACGATTCGATGGCGCCTAGGATCGCGATGGCGATGGCGTCGGGCAGCACCGCCTGCAATTTCTCCAAACTAAACATCGGCAAAGTCGGCGATGGAAGCGTGTTCGGCAGCACGCCGAAGCGGGAGCCAACGGTCGCAACATCGAGATGCAACAGGAACGCAGCCGCGGCTGCCAGCACGACCGCGATCAGGAAGAACGGCCACTCCGGGCGCAGTCTGCGTACAAAGACAATGACGGCGATGGACAGCAGCGCAATCGCCACGGTCGGCCAATGCAGCGTGCTTATCGCGCTCCACAGAGCCAGCACCTTCGGCACCAGATCTGACGGCTCATGAGCGAGGTTGAGGCCGAGCAGGTCTTTTACCTGACTGGCAAAAATGATGACGGCGATGCCGGCGGTGAAGCCGACCAGCACCGGCAGCGGGATATATTTGATGTAGGTGCCGCCACGCATCAGGCCAAACACGATCATGATCAGTCCGGCAACTGCCGTCGCCAGCACCAGGCCGTCATAGCCGTGCCGTTCGACGATGCTGGCGACGAGCCCGATAAAGGCGCCGGCCGGTCCGCCGATCTGAAAGCGGCTTCCGCCCAGCAGCGAGACGATGAAACCGCCGATGATGGCGGTGTAGATGCCGCGGTCCGGCGACACGCCGGAGGCGATGGCAATCGCCATCGACAGCGGCAGGGCGACGATGGCGACGGTGAGGCCCGCGATGGCGTCGGCGCGCAGATCGCGCGCGCCATAGCCCTCGCGCAGCACGGTGACGATCTTCGGCATGAACATTCCGGCAGAGCCCGGCTCTGCGAAGGCCGGTCCCGGCGGCGTCACAAAGGCCATGGGTTTATGCCTCGGATCATGAAGAAGGCGCGGACTGGAGCAGGCAATGGTTTCGGGCTTTTGCAGGAGAGCCGCAAGTCCGTTCGTCGCATAGGTGCTTCGACGCGCCGTGTTGCACCCCTGCGCCGCCTATGTTAGCAAAATCGCGATTTCGCGAGGGTTTCCGCGGGCTCCCGCGACGTCCTCCGAAGTCGGAATTCCATCTTGGATTCCAAGAGTTTGCGCCGTCTCCGGCGGCGGCGCTGAACTTGCGGATTGTGCAGTTGCGACGAAATTAAAATGGCAGCCGAAGAACCGATTGTTTCCGGCATGGCGGGCCGCTACGCGACCGCGCTGTTCGAGCTCGCGCTCGAAGAGAAAGCCGTCGATGCGGTGAAAGCCGATCTCGAAAAATTCGAGCAGCTAGTCGCTGGCAGTCCCGATCTGTTGCGGCTCGTTCGCAGCCCCGTGTTTGGCGCCGAGGAGCAGACGAAGGCACTCGTGGCCGTTCTCGACAAGGCAGGACTGAAAGGTCTCGCCGCGAATTTCCTCAAAGTCGTGGCGTCCAACCGCCGCTTGTTCGCCGCGCGCGAAATGGTGCGCGCCTTCCGCGCGCTCGCCGCCAAGCATAAAGGCGAAGTGACCGCGCACGTCACCGTCGCCGAAGCTCTCAACGACAAGAATCTCGACGCGCTCAAGGGCGCGCTCAAGTCGGTCACCGGCGGCAAGGACATCGACATGGACGTTAAAGTCGATCCGGCCATCATCGGCGGTCTCATCGTCAAGGTGGGCAGCCGCATGGTCGATTCCTCGCTGCGCACGAAACTCAATTCGATCAAAATTGCGATGAAAGAGGCACGCTGATGGACATCCGCGCCGCAGAAATTTCCGCCATCCTGAAAGAGCAGATCAAGAACTTCGGCCAGGAGGCCGAGGTCTCCGAAGTCGGTCAGGTGCTCTCCGTCGGCGACGGCATCGCCCGCGTCTACGGCCTCGACAACGTGCAGGCCGGCGAGATGGTCGAGTTCGAGAACGGTGTGCGCGGCATGGCGCTCAACCTAGAAACCGACAACGTCGGTATCGTTATTTTCGGCAACGACCGCGAAATTAAAGAAGGCCAGACCGTCAAGCGCACCCGCGCCATCGTGGACGTGCCGGTCGGCAAGGAACTGCTCGGCCGCGTCGTCGACGCGCTCGGCAATCCGATCGACGGCAAAGGCCCGATCAAGACCAAAGAGCGCAAGCGCGTCGACGTGAAAGCGCCCGGCATCATCCCGCGCAAATCGGTGAACGAGCCGATGGCGACCGGCCTCAAGGCGGTGGACGCTTTGATCCCGATCGGCCGCGGCCAGCGCGAATTGATCATCGGTGACCGTCAAACCGGCAAGACCGCGATCGCGCTCGACACCATCCTCAACCAGAAACCGCTCAACTCGCAGACCGACGAGAAGATCAAGCTTTACTGCGTCTACGTCGCGGTCGGGCAGAAGCGCTCGACGGTCGCGCAATTCGTGAAGGTGCTGGAGGAAAACGGCGCGCTGGAATATTCCATCGTCGTCGCCGCCACCGCCTCCGACCCAGCTCCGATGCAGTTCCTGGCGCCGTTCTCCGGCTGCACGATGGGCGAATATTTCCGCGACAACGGCATGCACGCCGTCATCATCTACGACGATCTGTCCAAGCAGGCGGTCGCCTACCGCCAGATGTCGCTGCTGCTGCGCCGCCCGCCGGGCCGCGAAGCTTATCCCGGCGACGTGTTCTATCTGCATTCGCGCCTGCTCGAGCGCGCGGCGAAGATGAACGACGGCAAGGGCGGCGGTTCGCTCACCGCGTTGCCGATCATCGAGACGCAGGCCAACGACGTGTCGGCCTACATCCCGACCAACGTGATTTCGATCACCGACGGGCAGATATTCCTTGAAACCGACCTGTTCTATCAGGGCATCCGTCCGGCGGTGAACGTCGGTCTGTCGGTGTCGCGCGTCGGCTCATCGGCGCAGACCAAGGCGATGAAAAAGGTCGCCGGCAAGATCAAGGGCGAACTGGCGCAATACCGCGAGATGGCGGCCTTCGCGCAGTTCGGTTCGGACCTCGACGCCACTACGCAGCGTTTGCTCAACCGCGGCTCGCGCCTCACGGAATTGCTCAAGCAGCAGCAGTTCTCGCCGCTGAAGATGGAAGAACAGGTCTGCGTGATCTACGCCGGCGTCAACGGCTATCTTGATCCGCTGGCGGTGCCGCGCGTGCGCGCTTTCGAGCAGGGCCTGCTGACGCTGCTGCGCAGCAAGCATGCCGACATCCTCGACGACGTGCGCAAGACCAGCGACCTGACCAGCGCGACCGAGGCGAAGCTCAAGGGCGTCGTCGACGGTTACGCAAAGACTTTTACCTGATCGATAGCGCAAGCGTTTAAGGACACCGATCCCGGATGGCTTCGCTTAAAGACATGCGCAATCGCATCGCCTCCACCAAGGCGACGCAAAAGATCACCAAGGCCATGCAGATGGTTGCGGCGTCGAAGCTGCGCCGCGCGCAGGTGGCGGCGGAGGCCGCGCGCCCCTTCGCCGAGCGCATGGACCGCGTGCTGGGCAATATCGCGTCCGCCGTCGCCGGTAGCGATTCCGCGCCGAAATTGCTCGCAGGCACTGGCAACGACAAAGTGCATCTGCTGATCGTCTGCACCGCCGAGCGCGGCCTGTGCGGCGCTTTCAACTCATCGATCGTGCGCCTCACGCGCGAGCGCGCCAATGCACTGACCAATCAAGGCAAGCAGGTGAAAATTCTCTGCGTCGGCCGCAAGGGCGCCGATCAGCTGCGCCGGCAATATTCCTCGCAGATCGTCGAAGTGATCGAACTGCGCGGCCTGAAGACCATCGGCTTCGAGAACGCCGCCAAGATCGCGGAGAATATCGTCGCGCGTTTCGAGAAAGGCGAATTCGACGTCGCTACGCTGTTCTTCTCGCGCTTCAAGTCGGTCATTTTGCAGGTACCGACCGCGCAGCAAATCATTCCACCGGTGTTCGAGGCGGCCAAAGCGGCAGGCCCCGCCGCGGCTTATGAATACGAGCCGGAAGAAGAAGACATCTTGAGCGAACTGCTGCCGCGCAATTTGTCGGTGCAGGTGTTCCGCGCGCTGCTCGAAAACGCCGCGTCGGAGCAGGGCGCGCGCATGAGCGCGATGGATAACGCTACCCGCAACGCCGGCGAAATGATCCGCAAACAGACACTCACCTATAACCGCACGCGTCAGGCGATGATCACGAAGGAATTGATCGAGATCATCTCCGGCGCTGAAGCGCTCTAGCGTAACGAATCTAGTGAAGAGGACATAAGCCATGGCGACGCAAGCCAACCAAGTCGGAAAAATCACGCAGGTCATCGGCGCCGTCGTCGACGTGCAGTTCCAGGGCGAATTGCCGGCGATTTTGAACGCGCTGGAGACCAAGAACGGCGGCAACCGGCTGGTGCTCGAAGTCGCCCAGCATCTCGGCGAGAACACCGTCCGCACCATCGCGATGGACACCTCCGAGGGTCTGGTGCGCGGGCAGGAAGTGACCGACACCGGCGAGGCGATTTCAGTTCCGGTCGGCGATGGGCTGTTGGGGCGCATCATTAACGTCATCGGCGAGCCGATCGACGAATCCGGTCCGGTGAAGTTTACCAGCCGCCGCCCGATTCATGCCGACGCTCCGGCCTACACCGAGCAGTCGACGGAAGCGCAAATTCTCGTCACTGGCATCAAGGTCGTTGATCTGCTCGCGCCCTATGCCAAGGGCGGCAAGATCGGCCTGTTCGGCGGCGCCGGCGTCGGCAAGACCGTGCTGATTCAGGAACTCATCAACAACGTCGCCAAGGCGCACGGCGGCTATTCGGTGTTCGCGGGCGTCGGCGAGCGCACGCGCGAAGGCAACGACCTCTATCACGAGATGATCGAGTCCGGCGTCAACAAGAAGGGCGGCGGCGAAGGCTCCAAATGCGCGCTGGTCTTCGGCCAGATGAACGAGCCGCCGGGCGCGCGCGCCCGCGTCGGCCTCACCGGTCTCACCGTCGCCGAATATTTCCGCGATCAGGGACAGGACGTGCTGTTCTTCGTCGACAACATCTTCCGCTTCACGCAAGCCGGTTCCGAAATGTCGGCGCTTCTCGGCCGCATTCCTTCGGCGGTGGGTTATCAGCCGACGCTCGCCACCGACATGGGCGCGCTGCAGGAGCGCATCACCACGACGACCAAGGGTTCGGTCACTTCGGTGCAGGCGATTTACGTGCCCGCCGACGACTTGACCGATCCGGCGCCGGCGGCTTCGTTCGCGCACTTGGACGCCACCACGGTGCTCTCGCGCGACATCGCGGCGAAGGGCATTTACCCGGCGGTGGACCCGCTCGATTCCACTTCGCGCATGCTCTCGCCGCTGATCGTCGGCGAGGAGCATTACGCGGTGGCGCGGCAGGTGCAGCAGATTTTGCAACGCTACAAGGCGCTGCAGGACATCATCGCCATTCTCGGCATGGACGAGCTTTCGGAAGAGGATAAGACGGCGGTGTCGCGCGCGCGCAAGATCGAGCGCTTCCTCTCGCAGCCGTTCTTCGTCGCCGAAGTGTTCACCGGCTCGCCCGGTAAGCTGGTCGATCTGCAGGATACCATCCGCGGCTTCAAGGGATTGTGCGACGGCAAATACGATCATCTTCCGGAAGCCGCGTTCTACATGGTCGGCACCATCGAAGAGGCGGTCGACAAGGGCAAGAAGCTCGCGGCGGAAGCGGCCTGATCATGGCGGCGCGCCGCGGCACAAAACAGAATCAGCTCGCCGCCTTTCTGGTGGTCGGAGTGCTGATCGGCGCGCTGGCGGGTTTTTTGACGCGGCCGGAAACGGCGGAAATCCGGCTCGGTCCGATCAGCGTCGAGGTGCGCGGCAATAACGTGGCGCGCGGCGGCGAATTGACCCGCAGCCAGTTCGAGCACATCGCGGTCGTTGCGCTGATCGGCGGAATTATTGGGCTGGGCCTGGGCTTCATGATTAGAAGCGGCAAACTTAAAATCTGAGTGAGCAATGGCAAATTTTCATTTCGATCTCGTCTCGCCGGAAAAGCTCGCCTTCTCGGGCGAAGTTATGCAGGTGGACGTGCCGGGAGCCGAGGGCGATTTCGGCGTGCTCGCGGGCCATGCACCGCTGGTCGCCATGTTGCGGCCGGGCATTCTGACGATCCACGCCAGCGGCGGCGCGCAGCGCATCGTCGTGTTCGGCGGTTTTGCGGAAGTTTCGGCGGAAGGCCTCACCGTGCTCGCCGACGTGGCGGAAAAGGCCGAAAACGTCGATGCTCAGATGATCGCCACGCGCATCACGGATTTGCAGGAGCGCACCGCGAAGATGGAGCCGGGCAACGAACTCGACCGCGCGATCGAGCGGCTCGATCATTTCAAGAGTGTGCAGCAGCACCTTACCGGCACGGCGCTGCACTAAATTATTTCGTGAATTTCTCGAATTCCTTCACCACCCGCTCGTAAGTCGGCCGCTTGAACGGCACCACGAGACTGGGCAAGTTTTTCATCGATTCCCAGCGCCAGGCGATGAATTCCGGGTCGTGTCCGCCCGCGGGATTGGCGATATCGATTTCGCTCTCAACACCGGTGAAGCGCAGCGCGAACCACTTCTGCTTTTGCCCGCGATATTTCCCGCCCCAGGCTTCGCCCACGATGTCGCGCGGAATGTCGTAGGTCAGCCATTCGGCGATTTCGCCGAGCTTCTCCACCGAGCGGATGTTGGTTTCTTCGTGCAATTCCCGCAGCGCGGCCTTGTACGGATCTTCGCCTTCGTCGATGCCGCCCTGCGGCATCTGCCATACGTGCGTGGCGTCGATGTGCTCCGGGCCGCTGGAGCGGCGGCCGATGAACACAAGGCCATCGCGGTTGAGCACCGTGAGGCCGACGCAGGGACGATATGGCAGGGATTCGTAAGGCTGCGCCAAGCGGTCAGCTCGACTTCGCCTTGATCGCAACGGAGGTGATCGGCACCAGCACGAAGCCGCGGCCTTCCACTTTTTTCGCCCAGTCGGCGATGCGCGCGATGGTGACCGGCAGCGCGGTGGCGATGCCGACGGCGACGCCGCGGTCGCGCGCCTGCATTTCCAGCCGGCCGAGCGCGCGGTCGATTTCCACCGGCGTTGGCACCGCGTCGAGCACGATCTCGGCCTTGGCGAAGGGAAGATTGACGCCGCCGGCCATTTGTCCAGCGAGGCTGCGTGGCGAGGTGCCGTCGTCGAAGAAGATCAATCCGCGCTTGGCGGTTTCGCGCAGCACCGGCATCAACGCCGACTCGGAAGCCGTGAAACGCGCGCCCATGTAATTGGAGATGCCGACATAGCCCTGGAAACGGCTCATCAGCCATTGCAGGCGGTCGACGTTTTGGTCGCCGGTAAGCGAGGTCAAAAGCGTCTGGGGGCCGGGATCGTTGTCGGGATAATCGAACGGCTCCATCGGCGCCTGCAGCAGCACTTCGTGTTCCGCATCGCGCGCGCGCGATACCAGTTTGTCGATGTCGTTGCCGTAAGGCGCGAAGGAGAACGTCACCGCGCCGGGAAGTTTCGTCAGCGCCTCGTTGCTGCCGGAGGCGGAGATGCCGAGACCGTTGATGACAATGGCGATGCGCGGCGCGTCGGCCTTGCCGGACGGCATTTTCAACGCGCGCGCGTAAACGGTGGAAGAGCGGCTGCCGTCGGCGGCGATGCGGGGAACCGGGCCGTGGCGCGTCGTCTCCAGCATCTTCTGGTCGATTTTTGCAGCCTGCTTGTTCTCGCCCGGCGCCGGGATCGTTACCTGCTGGCTCTTGCCGCTGGCGCCGTCGATGATGTTGATCGTTTTGCTGCCCGGCGGCGTCGCGGGGGCGGTTGCTGCGGGCGGGCCGTCGTAACGCGCCGGATTTTCGGTGCCCGGCGGCGCATCGGCGGTCTTCACGGGCGGCGGCGGGCTCGCGGCGGCCACCACCATCGGCTCGCCGCCGAAGGGGTCGTCCACCAGCGCCGCCCAGGCAACGACGGCGACAATGAAAAGCGC
Source organism: Rhizobium sp. Q54 (assembly GCA_945907045.1). Taxonomy (GTDB): domain Bacteria; phylum Pseudomonadota; class Alphaproteobacteria; order Rhizobiales; family Xanthobacteraceae; genus Pseudolabrys. The sequence continues at coordinate 65,812 of CAMDSH010000016.1, forward strand.
GAGCACGCCGGCGATCGCCTTCGGCAAGGCGATCGGAAGCTCGGGGCGCTTCTTGCGTTTGGCCTTGCCGAGGGGGGTGTTCAGATCGTCTGGCACGGCCCAAAACCCTGGCGAATCATGCGCGGAGTCTAGCACGAGCCTTAAAAACAATCGGGGCGGCTCTTAAAGAGCCGCCCCGGAAGCTTTAGCGAGATGCCTTCAGGCGATCAGTTAGGAACCGCTGCGTTCTTGGTGCTCGGCGGGAAGGCCGAATTCACCTTGATGCCGCGCAGCAGGTCGTTCGCCATGATCAGCGCCTTGTCGTTCTTGGCATCCGGCGGAATGTAGGACTGCGAGCCGGTTTCCTCGGTGCCTTCGGCCTTGAGATGGCCGCGCAGCGAAGCTTCGCCCTTGGTGTCGGTCGTCTTGGCTTTGAGCTCTTCCGGCACGTCCTGCAGCACTTCGATATCTGGCGAAATGCCCTTGGCCTGGATCGAGCGGCCGGACGGCGTGAAATAGCGCGCCGTGGTCAGCCGCAACGCGCCGTTGCCGGAGCCGAGCGGAATGATGGTCTGCACCGAGCCTTTGCCGAACGAGCGGGTGCCGATGATCGTCGCCCGCTTGTGATCCTGCAATGCGCCGGCCACGATTTCGGAAGCCGAAGCCGAACCGCCGTTAATCAGAATGATGACCGGCTTGCCCTTGGTCAGATCGCCGGCCCGCGCGTTGAAGCGCTGCGTTTCCTCGGCGTTGCGGCCGCGGGTGGAAACGATCTCACCCTTTTGCAGGAAGGCGTCTGACACCGAGATGGCCTGATCGAGCAGGCCGCCCGGATTGTTGCGGATGTCGATGACGTAGCCCTTGAGCTTGGCCTCCGGAATCTTGGTCGCGAGATCGGCGATCGCGCGCTTCAAGCCCTCGGTCGTCTGCTCGTTGAACTGCGTGAGGCGGATGTAGCCGATGTCTTCGCCGTCGGCGTTCCAGCGCACCGAGCGAACGCGGATGATGTCGCGTGTGATCGAAATCTCGGTCGGCTTGTCCTGACCCTTGCGCATGATGGTCAGCTTGATCTTGGTGTTGACCGGGCCGCGCATCTTCTCGACCGCCTGGTTCAGGGTCAGCCCCTGCACCTGCTCATCGTCGAGCTTGGTGATGATGTCGTTGGCCATGACGCCGGCCTTCGCTGCCGGAGTCTCGTCGATCGGCGCGACCACCTTGATCAGGCCTTCTTCCATCGTGACTTCGATGCCGAGGCCGCCGAATTCGCCGCGCGTCTGCACCTGCATGTCTTTGAAGCTTTTCGGGTCCATGTAGCTGGAATGCGGATCGAGGCCGGCGAGCATGCCGTTGATGGCCGTTTCGATCAGCTTGCTGTCTTCCGGCTTCTCGACGTAGTCGGAGCGCACGCGCTCGAACACGTCGCCGAACAGATTGAGCTGCCGGTAAGTGTCGGCGACTGCCGCCTTGGCGCTCGATCCGAAGAATACGAGGCGTGGCTGGGTGGCGAACAGCGTCAGGGCTGCGCCCGCCGCCGCACCGAGGATAATCAGGGAGGTCTTGCGCATCATCCGCGAACCTTCTCGCCTTCATTTGCGGCCCACCATGGGCCTGGATCGACGGGAACACCGTCTTTACGAAACTCGACGTATAGCACCGGTTGGCTGGAGCCTGTTGCGAGGATTGCGGCTATTTGAGACCCGCCCCCCATAATTGCAACGGGTTCGCCGGTCAGCACGAACTGGCCGAGATCGACGGAAATCCGTTCCATTCCCGCGAGAAGGATATGATACCCGCCGCCGGCGTTGAGGATCAAGAGTTGCCCGTATGAACGGAACGGTCCGGCGTAGACAACCCAGCCGTCACACGGTGTTGTGATCTGAGCGCCCGCCCTGGTGGCGATGGAAAGGCCCTTTTCAGCGCCGCCAAGCCCGTCCGGCGCGCCATATTCCTTAATCTTGGCCCCATTAACCGGCAACGGAACTTGTCCGCGCAAGGCGGCAAAAGCGGCTGCCGGAGCCAGCCGTCCGGGGTCGCGGAAGGCGGACAGCGCCGGGCGGCTGTCGCTGCGCGCGGCCTCGCGGGTCGCCCTGGTTTGAGCGTCGAGACCCTGTTCCAGCTTGGCGATCAAATCCTTGAGGTTGTCGACCTGACGCGCGAGCGTGCCGGCGCGCGCGTGTTCGGCTTCCAGCGCCTTTTCCGCTTCGGTCTGCCGCTTCTGCCGCTCCACGATCAGCAGGCTCATGCGCTGGCGCTCCTGCGGGATCGCGGCAAGGTCGCGCGCGAGTTTGTCGCGCTCATCGGCGATTTCTTTCCGTATGCGAGACAATGCAGCAAGGTCGCTGGCAAGCGCCTCCGCCTCGGAGCGCATTTCCGGCAACACCGCGCCGAGTACGATGGCGGTGCGTACCGATTGCAGCGCGTCTTCCGGAGCAACCATCAGTGCCGGCGGCGGTCGGCGTCCGATGCGCTGCAAGGCGGCGAGCACCTCGGCGATGACCGCGCGGCGTCCGTCGAGCGACTTGCGCACGGCGCGCTCATTCTCGTCGAGCGGCTTGAGGCGGATTTCGGTCGCCGCGATCCGGCTCTCCAAACCGCGCACGCGCGAGGCGGTGTCGATTAAATCCTGATTGAGCTTTCGCCGGTCGGCGCCCAGTTGTTCGATCTCGCGCTTGAGCGCGGACTCGGTTTCGGCGGCCTTGCGTTGCGCGGCGCGCGTGGCGTCGAGTTCCTGGTCGCGTTGTTGCAGGTTCTCGATTTTGGGATCGAGCTTGCCGGGATTCTGCACGGTCTGCGCGGTGGCAAAACCGGACATCAGCGGCATGGCAACGCCGAGCGTTACAGCGAGCAGTTGGAAATGGCGGCGAGCCGCAGGACAAATCATCGAAGCCAAATTACGCCCTCGCGATGGGAGAGCAAGCACTAACAATCCGAATTGGCACGGGAATAAGACCGAAGCCCCGGAACCGGCGGGCAAAAATCAGGCCCGGTGGTAAGGATGGCCGGCGAGCAGCGTGGTGGCGCGGTAAATCTGTTCCAGCAGCATGATGCGGACAAGCTGGTGCGGCCAGGTCGCAGCGCCGAACGAGAGCCGGAAATTGGCTTTGTCGCGCAACGCCTCTGCCAGACCATCGGCGCCGCCGATCAGGAAGACCGCCGCGGTGCGTCCGTCCGCGCGCCATTTCTGGATGTGTCCGGCGAAGCTTGCGCTATCGACGTTTTCGCCGCGTGGATCGAGCACGACGGAGATGGCGCCTTCCGGAATCAAGTTCGCCAGCGCGATCGATTCCTCGATCATGCGCTTCCCCGCTTCCTGTGCCCGGCTTTCCTTGATTTCGACGATCTCGATGTCGCGCAGTCCGAGATTGCGGCCAGTCTGCGCCGCGCGCTTGCGGTAGCGCTCGGCAAGCTCCGCTTCCGGACCTTGTTTTAAGCGTCCGACGGCGGCGACAACGATGCGCATGCCGCGATGCCTTCGCGTTTCAGCTCGGCTTGCGCCGGTCGGTGCCGCCGGGTGCCCACATCTTTTCGAGACTGTAGAATGCGCGCACCTCGGGGCGGAACACATGAACGATGACAGTGCCGGCGTCGATCAGCACCCAGTCGCAATTCTTCAGGCCCTCGACGCGCACACCACGCACGCCGGCGGCTTCGATGTCCCTGACGATGTGATCGGCGACGGCGCCGACATGACGTTGTGAGCGCCCCGTCGTCACGACCATGTAGTCGCCGATCGAGGCTTTGTCGGTGAGATCGATGGTGATGCTGTCCTCGGCCTTCATGTCTTCGAGACCGGCGAGGACGCGGCGGAGAGTTTCCTTGGCGTCGGGCCGCACTTTGGGGGCGGCTTCGGGCGGGCGGCGCGCCGCCCGCAACAGTGCAGGTTTCAACAGGGGCTATGATCCTTCCGGTTTGCCGCACTTGCCCCGGCGGTTCTTATCCGGGGCACGAACATCAAGATAGTGATGTTCGCGGGACGTTTTCAACCTTTTGCGACTCTTTCTTGCTGCCGCGCGGCGCGTAGCGCCGTGGACGAGAGCGGCGATTTGAGGCCGTGCAGGTAAACCCAGGCGGGCGGTTTCCGTTTCGGCAGCGATATGGCCTTGGATTCGGGAACTCGGGCGCGCCAGAGCGCCTGTCCTGCCACGCCGGCAAGCGCGTAGAGGCTTGGGCCAAGACGATCCACCACCGCGATCGGGATGCGGCTTGCGATGCCGCGCCAGCGCTGCCAGCGGTGAAAGCTGCGCAGATTGTCGGCACCCATCAACCAGACGAAATGCACCCGCGGACAGCGTTCGATCAGCCATGAAATGGTGTCGTAGGTGTAGCGGGTATTTATGACAGCTTCAAAACCGGTAACGTCGATGCGCGGATGATTTGTCAGCGCGCGGGCGGCCGCGATGCGCTGCGCCAAGGGCGCGAGGCCGCGCGTGTCCTTCAGAGGATTTCCCGGCGTGACCAGCCACCACACCCGGTCGAGCCGCAGCTTCTTCATGGCGAGCAGCGTGGCGCTAACATGCGCCTCATGCGGCGGATCGAAGGTGCCGCCGAACAGGCCGATGCGCAGGCCTGGTGCGTGGTGCGGAAGGACGATCACGGCCGAGTTTGGCCCGTGCCTCGCACGCGATACTTGAATGTCGTGAGCTGATCAACGCCGACCGGCCCGCGCGCGTGCAGCTTGCCGGTGGCAATTCCGATTTCCGCGCCGAAGCCGAACTCGCCGCCATCGGCGAACTGGGTTGAAGCATTGTGCAGGACGATGGCCGAGTCGACCTCGTTGAGGAATTTCTCCGCCGCCTGTTTGTCTTCGGTGACGATGGCGTCGGTGTGATGCGAGCCGTAACGCTCGATGTGCTCGATGGCGGCATCGATTCCGTCCACCACCTTGGCGGCAATGATGGCGTCGAGATATTCGGTCGACCAATCGTCCTCGCTCGCAGAGTTCACGCGTTTATCGGCGGCTTGCACCGTCGCGTCGCCGCGAACTTCGCAGCCGGCATCGAGCAGCATTTCGATCAGCGGCTTGAGTTGCGTAGTTGCAGCGGCCTTGTCGACAAGCAATGTCTCCGCCGCGCCGCAGACGCCCGTGCGACGCATCTTGGCGTTGAGCACGATCGATTTCGACATGTCGAGCGACGCCGCCTTGTCAATGTAGACGTGGCAGACGCCTTCCAGATGCGCGAACACCGGCACGCGCGCTTCCGTTTGCACGCGGCTGACCAAACCCTTGCCGCCGCGCGGCACGATGACGTCGATATTGCCGTCGAGTCCGGCGAGCATCAGCCCCACGGCCGTGCGGTCGCGCGTCGGCACCAGCTGAACCGCGTCTTCGGGCAATTTGGCCGCGCGCAAACCTTCGGTCAGCGCTGCATGAATCGCGCGCGCCGAACGCAAACCGTCCGAGCCGCCGCGCAGGATCGCGGCGTTGCCTGCTTTAAGCGTGAGCGCGCCGGCATCCGCCGTCACATTCGGGCGGCTCTCATAGATGATGCCGATGACGCCGAGCGGCACGCGCACGCGCTCGATGGTCATGCCATTCGGCCGTTTCCAGGATTCGGTGACGGTGCCGACGGGGTCCTTAAGCGAGCGCACGATGTCTATGCCGTCGGCCATCGCCGCGATGCGGGTGTCGTCGAGAGTAAGGCGGTCGATGGCGGCTTTGCTGGCGCCGCCAGACTTAGCTTCCGTAATGTCCTTGGCGTTGGCGGAGAGGATTTCGGCCTTACGGGCGCGGATCGCCCTGGCCATCGCCTCAAGCGCACGGTCTTTCGAAGCCGTGGGGGCAAGCGCCAGCACGCGCGCGGCCGACCGCGCCCGGCGGCCGATATCGCGCATCGCGCCGGCGATATCGCCGGTGCCTTCGATGGTTTTCATCGGCGCCGTCATGGCTAAAAACAGTCAAAACCCGTGGTCCAAGGGGCATTTTCCTATCACGTCGGGGGAACGGGGGCGAGGTAGCCCCGGAAACGCCGATTCACGCCCAATCAGGAGCAAATCTGGGGATTGCGTGGATAACCGCCAGTGCACGGGAACGGGTCATCCAGCCTGCACATTGCATTGGCAGGGTGTGGCGTTCGCAGGAGGTTGTCATGGCGTATGTATCGAGCCGCCTTCCGAAGCGTTTTCCGGTCGGCAGCAAATACGTGATCGAAGGACGCGGCGGCGGCGAGGGCCAGTTGCAGGTGTATTCGCGTTACGTCGAGTTTCCCGATGGCCGGCAGTTCCAGTTACCTACCGGCCACGCCGCGCAAAAAGCGCCGGTGGCCAGACGCTCGCGCCGCCGCACGCGAACCCGCCGTACTTAAAACTACGCTGCCGGATCGGGCCAGAGGCCCAGCGCGCCACTAGGCCAATGGCGGACATGCGAAGCTCCTTGCCGGACTAGGCCATTGGCCTAGTGCATCGGGCCGCCTGCCTGAAGCGCTCAAAAAAAAGGGAGCCACGCGGGCTCCCTTTAAGGGGCTGGGGATTAATAGCAGCAGCTTAAGTGCAGCTATTTCTTCTTGGCTCTTTTCACCTTCATCGGGCGCACCGTGACGGTGCCGGCTTTCGCGGCATTCGACACGACAACGGTGGCGACGACGACGCCGGCGACAATCGCGGCCACAGTCAGCGGCGCAATCGCGCGCGCGGGAGTTGTCGTGACGGTCGCGGCGGCAATAACGGTGGCAGCAGCGAGAGTGGTCAGTGTTTTTTTCATTTAGCCCTTAGAGCTATCGCCTAAAGTTGGTGACGGCCTGATCTTTTAGGCGGCGGTTTCGTCCTGAAGGTCGCTCGCCTTGGCGATGACCTCCAACCCGTTAGTGAACTTTACCCCCAGGATAAGTTTTGGCAAGAGTGCGTGGCCATCAAGGCGAC
>CAMDSH010000017.1 GCA_945907045.1 Rhizobium sp. Q54
AGGGCGGCTACTACATCCGCCTCAACGCGCTCGACCGGCCCGGCACCTTCGCGGCGATTTCCCGCCAGTTGGCGGGCCAGAAAATCTCGCTGGAGTCGATTGTGCAGCACAGGCGGGGCGAGCGGCCGCACGGGGGCGACGATCCGAAAAGCCCGGCCGCGCCCGCGCCCGTCATTCTGGTGACATACGCAACGACCGAAGATGCGGTGCGGCGCGCGTTGAAAGCGATCCAGAAAACGGGCCTAATCGCCGGCAAGCCGCAATTGATCCGTATCGAGAAGAATTAAAAGAATCCAAGGGGAGTAGACGCGATGTCCAACAATTCTAAGTCCACGACGTTGTTGGACCGCATTCTCTCGATTGAAATTGTGCGCGTGACCGAGCGCGCCGCGGTGGCTGCCGCTTTGTTGCGCGGGCGCGGTAACGAGAAGGAAGCCGACCAGGCCGCGGTCGACGCCATGCGCCGTGAGTTGGGCAAATTGCCGATCGATGGCACGGTGGTGATCGGCGAGGGCGAGCGCGACGAAGCGCCGATGCTGTTCATCGGCGAGAACGTCGGCACCAAGAAAGGCCCGAAGGTCGATATTGCGGTCGACCCGCTGGAAGGCACCACGCTGTGCGCCAAGAATATGCCGGGCGCGATTGCCACCATGGCGATGGCGGCGGGCGGCACGCTGCTCAACGCGCCCGATGTCTATATGGAAAAGCTTGCTATCGGCCCCGGCTTTTCCAAGGGTCTTCTTGATCTAGATACCCCGCCGGGCGAATGCATCGTCAAGCTCGCCAAGGCCAAGAGCGTCAAGCCGTCCGAAATCACCGCGCTGGTTCTCGACCGCCCGCGCCATGCCGACCTGATCGCAGCGGTGCGGAAAGCTGGTGCGGCGGTGCGTCTCATCACCGACGGCGATGTTGCCGGCGTCATCGACACCGCCGACCCGAAAACAGGAATCGACATCTACATGGGCATCGGCGGCGCACCCGAAGGCGTGCTGGCGGCGGCGGCGCTGAGCTGCATCGGCGGGCAGATGCAATGCCGGCTGGTGCTCGACTCCGAAGAGAAGCGCGAGCGCGCCAAGAAGATGGGCATCAAGGACCCGCGCAAGAAATACGGCATCGAGGATATGGTGCGCGGCGATGTGGTTTTCGCCGCCACGGGCGTTACCACCGGCAGCATGCTCAAGGGCGTGCTGTTCAGGGAAGGCTGCATCGAGACCGAAACGGTGGTGATGCGCTCCGCCACCGGCACCGTGCGCTGGATTCGCGCCCAGCACCGGCAACTGACGAAATTCGATCGCGATTGATCGCGGGGCGATGCCGTGACCGCGCCTCAAGTCCTCATTCGCGCGCTAGGTGCAGGCGAGCGCGCCGAATGGGAGCCGCTGTGGCGCGGTTATTTGCATTTCTACAAAACCGACGTGCCGCGCGAGACCTATGACGCCACCTGGGCGCGGCTTAACGATTCCAAAGAGCCGATGTTTGCGCTCGGCGCTTACGCCGACGGCAAACTCACCGGCATCGTGCATTATCTGTTTCACCGCTCGTGCTGGACGGTCGGCGACTACTGTTATTTGCAAGACCTCTTTGTCGTCGAGGGCGCTCGCAAGCTCGGATTGGGCCGCGCGCTGATCAAGGCGGTGTACGAGAAGGCGAAAGCGGCGGGCGCAAGCCGCGTGCATTGGCTCACGCACGAGAGCAATTCCACCGCGCGCGCACTATATGACACGCTGGCGGAGCGGCCCGGCTTCATCCAATATCGGAAAATCTTCTAAACCCGATTCCGCCGCAAGGTCATGATGGCCGCTCCCGCAGCCGTGCTGAAATCGCAACCGCGCCTGTTTCTCGGCGTCGAGTCCTCAGTGAGCGAGCGCGCGTGGCGCGACCGGCTGGACGAGCGCGGACAGGCGCGTGCCCTCGCCATCGCGCAGCGGCAAAATCTTCCCGAACTGCTGGCGCGCATTCTCGCCGGCCGGGGTGTCGAACCGGAAAACGCCGAGGCGTTTCTCGATCCCACCATCAAGGGCCTGATGCCAGATCCGGATACGCTCACCGCGATGCCGGCTGCTGCGGCGCGCATTGCCGACGCTGTAACAAGCGGCGAGAGCGTCGCGATTTTCGGCGACTACGACGTGGACGGCGCGACGTCTTCCGCGCTACTCGCGCGTTATTTAAGATTTTGCGGCCTCGATCCGGCGGTTCACATTCCCGACCGGATTTTCGAAGGTTATGGGCCGAACGTCGAAGCGATCCGGTCATTGGCCGAGCGCGGCGCAAAGCTGCTCATCACCGTCGATTGCGGCACCACCAGCATCGAACCGCTGGAAGAAGCGCGCAAGCTTGGGATGGACACAGTTGTCATCGATCACCATCAGGCGGACGTGGCATTGCCGACTGCGGTGGCGGTGGTCAATCCAAACCGCGCCGACGATCTTTCCGGTTTGGGCCATCTCGCCGCCGTGGGCCTCGTGTTCGTCACGCTGGTCGCGCTTAATCGCGAATTGCGCAAACGGGGTTTCTGGAATGCCGCGCGCAGCGAACCCGATCTGCTCTCGCTGTTGCACATGGTGGCGCTCGGCACCGTCGCCGACGTGGTGCCGCTCAAGGGACTTAACCGCGCTTTCGTCGCCAAGGGACTGATCGCGCTGCGGCGGCGAGATCACGTCGGCCTCACGGCATTGATGGACGCCGCGCGTTTGAGCGGACCGCCGGAGGCGTGGCATCTCGGTTTCATGCTCGGGCCGCGCATCAACGCGGGCGGGCGCATCGGGCGTGCTGATTTGGGCGTGCGGCTGCTGCTGGAGGAAGACGTGACGGAAGCGGGGCGCATCGCCGCCGAGCTGGATCGCCTCAACACCGAGCGCCGCGCCATCGAGCAGGCGACCGTCGCGCAGGCGGAAGCCGAGGCGATGGCGTCGATGGGACTGGAGGAAAAAGGCGCGGTTGTCGTTACGGCTGCGGAGGGATGGCATCCCGGCGTTGTCGGTTTGGTCGCCGCGCGCCTGAAAGAGCGCTATGGCCGTCCGGCATTTGCGATTGCACTTGAACCCGGCGGCATCGGCACTGGTTCGGGCCGCTCGATCACGGGAGCCGATTTGGGGCAGGCGGTGCGCCGTGCTGTCGCCGAAGGGTTGCTGATGAAGGGCGGTGGGCATGCGATGGCGGCGGGCGTCACGCTACGCAAAGACAAGATCGCGCTGTTCCGCGCTTTTCTCGAAGAGACACTCGGCGCCGCGGTGGAAGCCGCCCGGCGCGAGCGCGCGCTGCTAATCGACGGCGCTGTCACTGCGAATGCCGCAAACGTCGGCCTGATATCGACCATCGCGCGCGCGGGGCCGTTCGGCAGCGGCAATCCGGAGCCGGTGATCGCGTTGCCCTCACATACAGTCGCCTATGCCGACGTGGTCGGCGAGAAACATGTACGCGTGCGCTTTAAATCCGGCGACGGCACGATGCTCAATGCCATCGCGTTCCGCGCGGCGGGAGAAGATATCGGCAATGCACTGATTCAAAATCGCGGACGCGCGGTGCACGCCGCCGGTTCGCTGGCGATTGACCGCTGGCAGGGTGAGGAGCGTGTGCAGTTGCGCCTGATCGACGTTGCGCTGCCGGAGACGGCGAAGATTTAGCTTTTGCTTTTCTTCTTGCCGCAGAAGACTTCGTACACCGCGCCGATGATGATGCGGGCTTCGTCGCTGGCGAGGCTGTAATAGACGATCTTGCCTTCGCGCCGCGTGGTGACGAGGCCGTCCGCGCGCAGCCGCGCGAGCTGCTGCGAGACCGTCGGCTGGCGCAGCGTCAAAAGTTTTTCAAGTTCGGTGACCGACTTCTCGCCTTCGGCAAGAATGCACAGAATCATCAGCCGGCTTTCGTGCGCCAGCGCTTTCAGAAAATCCGCCGCACGCTTCGCCTTGTCGACCATGCGGTCGAGTTCGCCGGAACGCGCGTCGCTTTCGTGAGGATGCAATTCCATTCGTGTACTAACAAATCCTGGCGTCGCGGCGCGCAGACTACAAACTATCGCCCGCTCTCGCGCAACGGGCTGGCGTTAAATATTTCTTTGCGTTCCCCACTCGTTCCCGGTGAATCGAGTTGCTTGATCAAGGCGCCGAGCAAACCCCAGAAATGATCCTCGCCGGGATAACCGCGGATGCGCCCGATCTCGCGTCCCTGATCGACCAATACGAAAAGCGGCGTGAGCCGTTCGATTTTGATGAAGGCAAGATCCACGGGAAGCGGCTGCGTTATGTCGAGGCGGCGCAACAGCGCGCGTTTGCCTTCGTCGGTTTTCGGATAAATCGGCCCGATCTTGCGGTTGAATTCCGCGCACCACGGGCAGCCGGCTTGTTCGAACATCACCAGTTCGGCGGCGTGTGCGCGCGCAAACGACAGGAACGTCGCGCCGGCGAGCAGGATCAAGAAAAATAATTTCCGGATATGAGCTTTGCGCAAACGATTATTCCTGACGCTCGCGATTTCAGCCGAAGCGGAAGGCGAGCAGGTTATCGAACGAGCGTAGCTCGATAATGATGCGATGCAGCAGGTCGCTGTCACGGGTCGCGATTGCTTTCGGGATCAGCACCAGCCCGGCATTGGCGCCGTCGATCAGGCGGCGGAATTCCGGCGCGCTGTGAATTTGCTGCGAGGCCATGCGGTCGCAGCGCGCCAGTTCGTGGCCGTAGATGGTGGCCTTGGCGGCTATGCCGAAACGGGTTTCCAGTTTCGTCCAGTCGATCCCGCGGTCGTCATAGGCGGCGAGGGCATCCATCGCGGCATTGGCGTCGAGCACGCAATCTGCCAGCACGAAGATGCCGTTCGAGCGCCGCAGCTTGGAGAGCGCGTGGCGAATGCCGGCCAGCGATTCCCGCACATTCACCGGGCGTCCGCTTTGCAGAAACATCTCGGCGGCGACGATGCGCGTGCTCACATCCGTCAGCGTCGTGCCGTAGAGTTCTCCACCGGCAAAGGCATCTGGCCGCTTGCCGGAAAAGCGCTCGACCACCGCCGCCCAGGCGGTCCGCAGCCGGCCAAGCTCTACAGCGGCAAGCTCGCGATTTTCGGTACGCAGATAACCGAGCACAACGCGGTTATGCGCTGAGGCCTTCTCCACCGCGGCGTTGAAATCGGCGAGATCGCCGGCGCATGCCAGCCTTGCGGTAAATGCGAAGCTCAAAATCGCCGCGCGGGCGATGGTCTTCCACATATGGCTCACCGTGGCGCTCACCGAAGTGTGACGCGCATATATCCTCTGTTATGAATATAAACACCGCGCGACAGGGCGGCGAGAGAAGAATCGGCACGTGATTTACAAGGCGAACTTGACACGGCGGAAATGGCTCCTCGGGGCGGGCGCAGCGGCGCTTGCACCGCTCGGCGGCAAGACCGTGCGCGCGGACGAACCGATCCTCACCGAGGACGGGCTCTATAAGCAGCCCTGGTATCTGGAGAGCTTTCTCGATCTCGCCGAGGACCTGGAAGGCGCCCGCAAGCAGGGCAAGCGTTTTGTCGTGGTGTGGGAGCTGCGCGGCTGCCCATATTGCAAGGAAACGCACCTCGTCAATTTCGCGCAGCCGCGGATTTCCGACTACGTGCGCAACAATTTCGAGGTGTTGCAGCTCAACATTATTGGTTCGCGTAAAGTCACCGACTTTGACGGAACGGAGATGGCGGAAAAGGCGCTGGCGGCAAAATACGGCGTTCGTTTCACGCCGACGTTTCAGTTTTTCCCCGACACCGCGGCCGGATTAAAAACCATTCCCGCCACGAAACGCGAAGTCGCGCGCATCCCCGGTTATCTGCGCCCCGACGATTTCCTCGCCATGTTTCATTACGTGCGCGAGAACGCCTACGAGTCGAAAAGCTTTCTCGATTTCCTGAAAGCGAAAAGTTGATCAGCCGCTCTTCAGATACGCAAAGCCCTTGGTCTGCAATTCAGCCACGGTCGCGACGCCGGACGGCACGTATTTCAGGAATGCGTCCTTGCGTGTCTTGTTCATGTCGATGTTCTGGCGCTTGTAGGTGATCTGACACAGATACGTCTCGACGCCGAATTTGCTCAGGCCCACGACGCGCTTGTAGAGGTCCTCGTCGATCACGTCCTTTTCCCACGCCGTGCCGGAGCGGTCCTCAAGGAAAAATTTAAGCCCCGCGCCATGCGCGACAATGACGATTTTCACCTTCATCGTGTCGAATTCGTAGACCGAAAGGTGGTTGTTGATATTGGTCAGCATCTGTCCGAAGCGCTGCGGATCGCCGAAATCGCAGTGATAGACGCAGGCGACGTCGGTGTCTTTTTTCAGCGCCGCAAGATCGAGATTGACCGGATTGGCTTCGAGCTTGGAGGCGGCGAGCGTCGCCCCCGAAATTGCAAGCCCGCCGAGAAAATTACGCCGGCTGGTTGTGGTCATGATCGGCCTCCATCACTTGTTCACGGGACTGTCCGGGCTCATGAGTAAAGCCACCAGATCCTGCATCTGTTCCATGCTCAGGATTTTATTGGTTCCGAAGCGCGGCATCAGCGAGCACGGAAATGTGGCGTGCGAGTCGTAGATTTTCTCGTAAGCAATCTTGGCTTCGGCCGGTTTGAAGTCGCGCAGCTTGCCGTATCCGAGCAGCGGCGGGCCGATGGTGCCATAGCTCACTTCCGCCTTGTTCAGCTGATGGCAGGCGTAGCAGTTGCCGCCGTTCGGGCGTGTCGACGGATAATCGGTGAAACGCAAGCCGTAGCCCGATTGCGCGATGGCTTCGCCTTTTTTCCAGTCGCCGAGGAATTTGCCGTCGGCGGGATATTGGATCGTCGCCATTTCGCGCTTCTCGATGGCGGCGAAGATCGCCTTCGGCGGGCTGTTGTTGCTCGCCGAGCACTGCTTCATCGTTTCGTCCGGAGTGAGACGCGGCTGCCAAACTTCCGGCGGCGCCGGGAACTCGGGAAACGCCGCCTTGATGGCGGCATCGACACGCGCCGGATCGACCTTCGGTTTTTGTTGCGCCATCGCGCTGGAAGCGACCAGCAGCGAAAGCGCGGCGAGGGTGAGTGAAAGTTTTTTCATGTTTGCCCCCGCCGTTAGCGCTTGAGGCCGGGGACGGAAATATCGCCGCCCTTGGCCTGGTTGGTGAGATAAGAAATCAGCGCGACGGTGACATCCGAGCCGAGTTCCGGTTCGGGCAGGCGCATCTGCCAATAGCAGTCGACCAGCCGGTGCTGCATCGTCATGACGTGCGCGTTGGAGACGCGATAGGCGGGCCATTCGCCGACCACCTTGGCCGCAGCTTTCGGATCGGCGAGGTGCGCGAGACCTTGCAGGCGAATGCGCTTGCCGGATTCGGCATGGCAGGTTGTGCAGGCAAAATCGAACGGCCCGGAGCGCCGGTTGAACAGAGTCTCGCCGAGCGCGAGTACTTCTTTCTCTTTCGGATGCGCGAACTTGGCGGCGTATTTCATGCCGCTCGACTTGCTGGCGACATAGGTCGCGAGCGCGCCAGTGTCTTTCACCGGCGCTCCGCCGCCCGGATGCGGGCGCTTGATCAGATCGGCATGGCTAAAGCCCTGCAATTTTTCCTGGCACCACAACAGCCGCGATTCCAGGTCCATCACCTTGCCGGCGTCGGCAAAAAAGCGTGGCAGCTCTGCGAACGCGCCTTCAACCTTGCCGGGGCCTTTGCCGAGGTCGCACTTCTCAAGCGACACTTTGTTCGGGCCGCGCGCTGTTTTCCACAGGGCCTCGCCGCGATCTACGTCGAGAAATCCGGGGTTGCTCCAGGGGTCCGCCCTGAGCATTTGCCGGTATTTCTCGATGGCTTTCTCGGTGTCGGCATCCTGCGCCGCTGCGAAGGAGACCGCAGCCGTGGCGGCGCAAACCACCGCAAGCAGCGTTCGTTTGAGCGTCACTTGTTGATCCTCCGTGCGATTTTTTGTCTCAAGGTTCTTCTTTGGCTTCTTATTGGGGTTGTTGTGGGCCGGATAAGAATACATGCATTGTTTTGAATGGAAAGGGACGTTATCTTCCAGTCCTTGGAATTTGCGATGCACCGTCGACTCGGCACGAGCAGCACGGCTGCGAGCAGGAGACACCAAATGACGTTGATCTTCAACCGCCGGCAGGTTTTGGCTTACAGCGCGGCAGCGGCCGCGGTGTTGAGCGGTACAATCAAACCTGCTGCCGCGGCGAACGACTCCGCTGAGCTGATCAAGAAATTCACCGGCGGCAAGACACCGCAACAGGGCCGCGTCAAACTCGACTTGCCGGAAATCGCCGAAAACGGAAATACCGTTCCGATGACGGTCGTGGTCGAAAGCCCGATGACCGAGCAATCCTACGTGAGCGATGTCATGGTCGTCGCAGACGGCAATCCGAACGGCGGCGTGGTCACCTTCCACTTCTCGCCCGCGAGCGGCGTGGCGGAAGCCAACACCCGCATCCGGCTCGCGACTTCGCAGGACATCATCGCGGTCGCAAAAATGAATGACGGATCGTTCTTCATGGCCAGCAAGCCGGTGAAGGTGACGATCGGCGGCTGCGGCGGCTGATAAAGAGCCGGAAGCTAAGAAAAGTTTTCAGGAGGATTCGATGGCGGTTCCGCGCATCAAGCTCGACAGAAAAGAAGCGAAGAAGGGCGAACTCGTCGAGGTCAAGGCCCTCGTGTCGCACGTCATGGAATCCGGCCAGCGCAAGGACAGCGCAGGCAAGACCATCCCGCGCAAGATTCTCAACAAGTTCACCTGCACCGTAAACGGCAAGGCCGTTTTCTCCGCCGATTTCGAACCGGCGGTCGCGGCCAATCCGTACATCCAGTTCAAGTTCAAGGCGCAGGAATCGGGCAAGGTGGAACTGACTTGGACCGACGACGACGGCTCCAAGATCGTCGGCGAAGAGACCATCACGGTAACCTGACGCGTCTTAATCCTTCCGGCGGCGGCGTATCGCCCGTGCGGAGACACGCAGCGGCGATATTTACGGGCTGCGAATCTGGCGGGCTGATCGATGTTTTCCAGGCGCGACTTCCTGCAACTCGCGGCGGCCACCGCGGCGGTCTTGCCGCAAACCTCGGTGCGCGCCTTCGCGCAGCAGCGGCTGACGCAAGCCGACCTTCTTAAATTCAATGCGCTCGGCAATGTCACGCTGATGCACATCGCCGATGTGCACGGCACGCTGACGCCGGTTTATTTCCGCGAGCCGTCGGTCAATCTCGGCGTCGGCGACGTCAAGGGTTTGCCGCCGCACATCAACGGCAAGACGTTTTTAACCCGCTACGGTATTCCGGAGAAATCCGCCGCCGCTTACGCGCTTACGTTCGAGGATTTCGAGGCGCTGGCGAAAACCTATGGCCGCATCGGCGGGCTGGATCGCGCGGCGGCGGTGCTCAAGGCGGTGCGCTCGGAGCGCGGCGAGGACAAAGTGCTGTTCCTCGACGGCGGCGACACCTGGCAGGGCTCGCTCGGCGCCAACCGGAGCAAGGGCCAGGACATGGTCGATTGCTTCAAGCTGCTCAAGCCCGACGCCATGACGGGCCATTGGGAATTCACCTACGGCGAGAAACGGGTGAAGGAGATCATCGACGGTCTCGGTTTCCCGTTCCTCGCGTTGAACATTCGCGATACCGAGTGGCAGGAGCCGGTATTCGAGGCCTTCAAGCTGTTCGACAAAGGCGGCGTGAAGGTCGCCGTGCTGGGGCAGGCGTTTCCCTATACACCGGTCGCCAATCCGCGCTGGCTGATGCCGAAATGGTCTTTCGGAATTCGCGAGGATGAAGTGCGCGCCACGGTCGATAAGGCCCGAAAGGCCGGCGCGCAGCTTGTGGTGCTGCTTTCGCACAACGGCTTCGACGTGGACCGCAAGCTCGCCGCGCGCGTCGCCGGCATCGACGTGATCCTGACCAGCCACACCCACGATGCGCTCCCTGAAGCGGTCAAAGTCGGCAAGACGCTGCTGATCGCCAGCGGCAGCCAGGGAAAATTCATCTCTCGCCTCGATCTCGATGTGCGCGACGGCGCGGTGAAGGATTTCCGCTACAAATTGATCCCGCTGTTCGCCGATGTCATCCAGCCTGATCCCGAAATGAAAGCGGCCATCGAGAAAGCGCGCGCGCCTTACGCCACCGAACTCGCGCGCGTGGTCGGGCGCACGGATTCTCTGCTGTACCGGCGCGGCAATTTCAACGGTACCTTCGACGATCTCATTTGTTCGGCGCTGATCAAGGAGCGCGACGCCGAGATCGCGCTCTCGCCCGGTTTCCGCTGGGGTGCGAGCGTGCTCCCCAACAGCGCCATCACGGTCGAAGACATCCACAGCGCTACGGCGATCACCTATCCGAACGCTTACCGGATGACGATGAGCGGCGAGCGGCTGAAGGAAATTCTCGAAGACGTCGCCGATAATCTGTTCAACCCCGATCCGTATTACCAGCAGGGCGGCGACATGGTCCGCTGCGGCGGGCTTGGTTACACGATCGACATCGCCAAGCCGCAGGGCCAGCGCATCTCGGGAATGACTTTTCTCAAAACCGGCAAGGCGATTGAGCCGAAGAGGGATTACACGGTCGCCGGCTGGGCGAGCGTCAATGAGGGAACCGAAGGCCCGCCGATCTGGGATGTGGTCGAGCGCTACATCGCACGCGAAAAAGTCGTCATGGTTGCGCCCAACACCAGCGTGAAAATCGTCGGGGCATAACTGCGAATTTATTATATTCAATATACCGAATGTGATATAGACGAGAAAACCAACAAGAAAAAGATTTCAGGGACGCTCGGGAAACGCCGGATGAGCAAGAGCAAGGATCCCCAAGGCATCGAGAAGGGGACATCGCGCCGCCGCTTTCTCACCGGCGCGGCGGGCCTTGTTGCCGGCAGCGCCGCGCCGCGCGCGCTTGCCGACAACGCCAAGAACCAGCCGCCGAATGTCGCCGACTGGACACGCTCGCTCGGCGATGGCGTCGCGGTTCGCCCTTACGGCAATCCGTCGAAGTTCGAAAAGCACATCATTCGCCGCGATGTGCAGTGGCTCACCGCCAGCCGCGAGTCTTCGGTGAGCTTCACGCCGCTGCATGAACTCGACGGCATCATCACGCCGAGCGGTCTTTGTTTCGAGCGCCATCATTCCGGCATCGCGGAGATCGATCCCGCCGATTACCGGCTGATGTTGCACGGCCTCGTCGACAAGCCGCTGATGCTCACGCTCGACGATCTCAAGCGTTTTCCGCGCGTGAACAAAATCTATTTCCTCGAATGCGCCGCGAATTCCGGCATGGAGTGGCGCGGCGCGCAGCTCAACGGCTGCCAGTACACCCACGGCATGGTGCATTGCGTGGAATATACCGGCGTGCCGCTGAAAGCTTTGCTGGCCGAAGCCGGGCTCAAGACAAACGCGAAATGGATCATGGCCGAAGGCGGCGACGCGGCGGCGATGAACCGGTCGATCCCGCTTTCAAAAGCGCTCGACGATTGCCTCGTCGCGTATCGGATGAACGGCGAGATGCTGCGCCCGGAGCAGGGCTATCCCGCGCGTCTCGTGGTGCCGGGCTGGGAGGGCAACATCTGGGTGAAATGGCTGCGCCGTCTGAAAATCGGCGACCAGCCATGGGAGACGCGCGAGGAGACGGCGAAATACACTGACCTTCTGGCGGATGGCAAAGCGCGCAAGCACACGTTCGTGATGGACGCAAAATCCGTCATCACCTCGCCGTCGCCGCAGGCGCCGGTCCGGCAAAAGGGCTTCACGGTCATCACCGGACTCGCATGGTCGGGGCGAGGCAAGATCAAGCGCGTCGATGTCTCGCTCGACGGCGGCAAGAACTGGCGCGCGGCGCGCATCGATGGCCTCGTGCTCGACAAGGCCTGTGTGCGTTTCTATTACGAGCATGAGTGGAACGGCGAGGCGCTGCTACTGCAGTCGCGCGCCATCGATGAGAGCGGTTATGTGCAGCCGGGCAAGGACGCATTGCGAAAAATTCGCGGCGTGAATTCGATCTACCACAACAACGGCATTCAGACCTGGCATCTCAAGCCCGACGGCGAGGTTGAGAATGTCGAGGTCGGTTAGCGCGCTCGTTGCGCTATTGATGCTGGCGCTCGCTGCGCCCGCGCCCGCGCAAACGAAAAATTCAAAACCCGGTCTCGGTATCGGCCGCGTGGCAACGCCCGCCGAGATCGCCGGTTGGGACATCGACGTGCGCCCCGACGGGCAGGGCGCGCCAACCGGCTCCGGCTCGGTCAAGGCGGGCGAGGAAATCTACATGAGCAAATGCGCCGCCTGCCACGGCGAGTTCGGCGAAAGCGCCGGGCGCTGGCCGCAAGTGGCGCAGGGCAAAGGCACGCTCGCCTCGCACGATCCGGTTAAAACCGTCGGCTCGTATTATCCCTATCTCTCCAGCGTGTTCGATTATGTTCGCCGCGCGATGCCGTTCGGCGACGCTCAGTCGCTTTCCAACGATGAGCTTTACGCCGTTGTCGCGTACTTGCTGTTCCTCAACGATATCGTCGACGACAAATTCGTGCTCTCGAAGGAGACCTGGTCGAAGGTAAAGATGCCGAATGCGGGCGGCTTTTTCGAAGACGACCGCGCGACGTCGGAGCGCTCGTTCTGGGGCCGCAATCCGTGCATGAGCAATTGCCGCCCGGCGGTGAAGATTTTAAACCGCGCGCGCGTGCTCGACGTGACGCCGGACGAAAAGAAGCCGGGCCACGGCGTCGACTAGGGCGTTTTGCCGCACGAGAGCATTCGTTCTCCCGCCGCCGCCGCCACGCGCGCGATGTACTCTATGGGTAGAGAAAAAGAGAATACGTTCCGCGCCGGTTTGAAATCGATTTTTCATTCCATAACGGGACGGGTCTAAGTTTCGGCGGAAAGCTTCGGGGGCGATGGCTGACCGTGATTACAAAGGCCGCAGATGCGGCAAGTTCTTTCGCGCTGCGCTGGCGGGTGCGTTTCTCGCATTCGCCGCCAGCGCCGTTTACGCCGCCGACGCCGAACTCGGCCGCTATCTCGCCTCCGAATGCATGCCCTGTCACGGCGCCTCGACGGCGGCGAGCGCGATCCCGAACATTTTCGGCATCGCACCATCGGCTTTTATCGAAGTGATGAAAGGCTATCGCTCCAGGGAGCTTGCCAATCCCGTGATGCAGACCATCGCGAGCCGCCTCAAGGACGACGAAATCGAGGCGCTCGCCGCTTATTTCGCCATCGCTAAACGAGAGTAGGGGGAGACGAACATGACCAACCTCACACGCAGACATTTTACTTCGCTTGCCGGCGCTTCGCTGTTCTCGGCATCGCCGCTGTTCGCGCCGCGCGCCTTCGGCCAGGCCAAGCCGAAGCTTGTCGTCATCGGCGGAGGACCCGGCGGCGGCACCATCGCGCGCTACGTCGCCAAGGATTCCGCCGGCGCCATCGATGTGACGCTGATCGAGCCGCAGAAAATATTCACCACGTGTTTCTTCTCCAACATTTATGTCGGCGGCTTCCGCGATTTCAAATCGCTCACCCACACTTACGACAAGGTGCGAAAAGGCGGTGTGAAGGTGGTGCACGACATGGCCGCCGCCATCGACCGCGACAAGAAGCAGGTCGTGCTGGCGGGCGGACAGCGCATTCCTTATGACAAACTGGTCGTCGCGCCCGGCATCGACATCAAATTCGATTCCGTTCCCGGTTATTCGGAAGCGGCCGCCGAGATCATGCCGCACGCCTGGAAACCCGGCGGGCAGACACAGCTTCTGGTCAAGAGACTCAACGCGCTGAAAGACGGCGACACGATTGTCATGATCGCGCCGCCGAATCCGTATCGCTGCCCGCCCGGTCCCTACGAGCGCGTTTCCATGTTCGCGCACGTGCTCAAGAAGAAGGGCTACAAGAAATCGAAGATCATCGTTCTCGATCCGAAAACCACATTCTCCAAGCAGGCGTTGTTCCTCGAGGGTTGGGAAAAGCATTACCCCGGCATGGTGGAATGGCAGGACCCGAAGGTGCACGGCGGCATCAAGGGCGTCGATCCGAAAACCGGCGAAGTGAAAACCGATCTCGCCACTTACAAGGGCGCTCTGGTCAATGTCATTCCGGCACAGATGGCGGGCAAGGTAGCGCGCTTCGCCGGACTGACGGACGCCTCCGGCTTCTGCCCGATCGACCCCGAGAATATGAAGTCGAAGGTCGATCCCAACATCTTCGTGGTCGGCGATGCCTGCATTCCCGGCGACATGCCGAAGTCGGCGTTCTCCGCCAACAGCCAGGCCAAGGTCGCGGCCATGATCATCCGCGCCGAACTCACGCAGGCGCGGGCGTTTCCGGCGCGCTATTCCAACACCTGCTGGAGCCTGATCGCACCCGACGACGACGTGAAGGTCGGCGGCGCCTATGAGCCGGACGACGGCAAGATCAAGGC
This sequence comes from Rhizobium sp. Q54, assembly GCA_945907045.1. Lineage (GTDB taxonomy): Bacteria > Pseudomonadota > Alphaproteobacteria > Rhizobiales > Xanthobacteraceae > Pseudolabrys. The sequence goes on from CAMDSH010000017.1 coordinate 14,368, forward strand.
GACGACCAGTTTCGTCAGCCAGAAGGGCGAGACGGCGGATCTGCGCAAGCAGAACTACAAGGAGTCGATTGATTGGTATAACGGCATCGTCGCCGACATTTTCGGCTGATCCGGCGGCGCTGTTAAGGCGAAAGTGGCGGTCCGCACGGGCCGCCGTTTTGCTTTTTGCGTCGAGCAGCCGTTTCGCTTATGACAGTCCGGCGCAAGCCCACGTAACGAGCCGGAAAATCCATGTCCAAGCTGAGACTCTCCGTCGCGGTCGGCCCCTATGACCGTACCCGCGCGCTGATCGACGGATCGGTGCAGATCGACGGCGTCACGCCGGTGTGCATGACGCTCTCGCCGGAGGAGATTTTCTTCCGCGCCTTCCGCAACGCCGAATTCGATATCTGCGAACTTTCGCTTTCTAGCTCGACGGTGAAAACCGCGCAGGGAAACTTTCCTTACGTCGGCGTTCCCGCATTCGTCTCGCGCGCATTCCGTCACACCTCGATTTACGTTCGCACCGACCGCATCAAGAAACCTGCCGATCTCAAGGGCAAGCGCGTCGGCCTGCCGGAATATCAACTCACCGCGAACGTGTGGGCGCGCTCGATTCTGGAAGACGACTTCGGCGTCAAGCCGTCGGACATCACCTGGGTGCGCGGCGGCATCGAGGATGCCGACCGTCCTGAAAAAATCACCATCAAGCTGCCGCCGGACGTGAAGCTGGAAGCGGCGCCCGCGGGCAAGTCGATTTCCACGTTGCTTGCGGAAGGCGCCATCGATGGTTTCATCGCGCCGCGCCCGCCGACGATCCCCGGTGGCCACCCCCATGTCGGCTGGCTGTTTCCCGATCCGGTCGCGGCTGCGAAGGATTATTTTAAGCGCACCGGCATTTTCCCGATCATGCACATCGTCGGCGTACGCCGCGAACTCGTCGACAAGCATCCGTGGCTCCCCTGCGCGGTGCTCAAAGGTTTTGAGCAGGCGAAGGCAAAAGCGCTCGATTTGCTGAGCGATACTTCCGCAACAAAAGTGACGCTCCCCTTCGTCGAAGAGCGTCTGCATGAGGCGCGCGATCTGATGGGGGCGGATTTCTGGTCCTACGGCGTTGCGCCCAACCGCAAGACGCTGGAGACGTTCTTCCGTCACCACCATTCGCAAGGGTTATCGTCGCGGCTGGTGACGCCGGAGAACCTGTTTCATCCCTCGACGCTGGAGGCGTTCAAGCTTTAGAGTGCCCTTGCGTTGCTCTCGATCCGGGAGGCGTTGCGTGAAAATTGGAACAGTCATCATGATGGTCGCACTGACAGCCGGAACGGCCCGCGCGGCGGATATTCGCGTGATGAGCGGCGGCGCGCCGAAAGAAGCTCTGGCCGTGCTCACGCCGCAGTTTGAAAAACAGACCGGCCACAAGGTCGTCTTTATTCACGCGGTTATCGGCGTCCTGCGGCAGAAACTGGAAGCGGGCGAGCAAGCGGACGCGGCACTCATGCCGATCGACGCCATCGACGCGATGGTCAAGGCGAACCGGCTGCGCGCGGAAGGGCGCGTTACGCTCGGGCGGCTCGGGGTCAGCCTCGTCGTGCGCGAGGGTGCGGCGAAGCCGGATATCTCGACGACGGAGAATTTTCGCAAGGTTCTGCTGGCCGCGCGCTCGATCGCGCATCCGGTCGGCACGCCGAGCGCGGCCAATTTCATCAAGGTGATCGAGCAACTCGGCATCGCGGAAGCTGTGCAGAAAAAGGCCATCCATCGCACCGCGCTCGACGGCGGCGTCGAACTGGTGGCGACGGGCGAGGCGGAAATCGGCGTCTATCCGACCAGCGAAGTGGTGCACGTCAAGGGCGTGAGCGTTGTCGGCGCGCTCCCGGCGGCGGCCCAGCCGGACATCGTTTACGGCGGAGCTGTTTCGTCGAGCGCGGCGGCGCCGGATGCCGCGGCGGCGTTCGTGAAATTTCTGGGCGCGGCGGAAAATCGCAGGGTCTGGAAAGACGCGGGCTTCGATCCGTCCGCCGGCTGACGTTCAGCTCTTTGCGGGTTTCAGCTTCAGGTGGATGTTCTTCTCCTGCGTGAAGGAGAGCATCTCCTCGAAACATTCCTCGCGTCCCAGGCCCGACTGCTTGAAGCCACCGAACGGCGCGCCGAGGAAATGCTTTCCGACTTCATTGATCCAGATGTAACCGGCCTCAACCGCCATGGCGGTGCGGTGCGCGGTGTTGAGGTCATTCGTCCAGATCGAGGCGGTGAGGCCGTATTCGACGGAATTGACCTCGTCGAGCATCTTGGCTTCGTCGCTCCATTTGAGCACGCCGAGCACGGGCCCGAAGATTTCCTCGTGCGCGATCTTCATCTTCATGTTCACGTCGGCGAATACGGTCGGCTCGATATAGAAACCCTTGGCGAGCGCGGGGTCAGACGGTGGGCCGCCGCCGGAGACGACGCGGGCGCCTTCCTTCTTTGCGGATTCGATGTAGCTCACCACGCGGTCGTACTGCGCCTTCGAGACGATCGCGCCCATGGTGGTCGCCGGGTCGGTCGGGATGCCGGGCTTGAAATGCGTGATGCGCGCCTTGATGCGCTCGATCACCGCGTCGTAAATCTTCTCATGGATGAAGGCGCGGCTGGTAGAGCCGCAGGATTGCCCGCACCAGGTGAAATTCATGCCGCCGATGACGCCGGCCGCGACTTCATCGGGATCGGCGTCGCCATAGGCGATCAGCGCGTTCTTGCCGCCGAGCTCCAGCATCGTGCGCTTGACGGTGTCGGCGGCGGCTTTCATCACCGCGCGTCCCGTCGGTACGCTGCCGATCAGCGCGATCATCGCGACGTCGGGATGGCTCGCGAGCCGCTGCCCGGCCTCGCGCCCGCCGGGGACGACATTGAACGTGCCGGGAGGCAGCAGCCCGCCGATGAGTTCGGCAAGCCGCAGCGATGAAAGCGGCGACTGCTCCGGCGGTTTCACGATCACGGTGTTTCCGGCGGCCAACGGCGCTGCGGATTTTCCCGCGCAGAACATGAACGGGTGATTGAACGGGATGATGCGGCCGACGACGCCCAAGGGTTCCCGCACCGAGAAGTTCACAACATCGGGCCCCATCGGGATCGACGAGCCTTTCATTTCGGTCACAAAGCCGGCGAAGAATTCCATCTGCGTGGCAGCGATCATGGCGTCGCTCACCATCTCGCGCACCGGATTGCCGCAATCGGCGGCGTCGATCATCGCCAGCTCGTTGGCGTTCTGCCGCAAAATGTTTGCGATCTGCCGAAGGATTTTCGCGCGCTCAAGCGGGAGCACGCGCCGCCATTCCTTGAACGCCGCTTTCGCGGAAGCCACCGCCGCGTCGATATCTTCGGCGGACGCCTCCGCGACCTTGCCGAGCGACAAGCCGGTGCCCGGATTGATTGTCTCCACGTAACGGCCGGATTTCGGCTCGTGCCACGCGCCGCCGTAATAGGCGCCGCGGTTTTTGGGCAACACGACAGCCTGCGCGGAGGCGGCTTGCGGGGAAACGGCTGTGGTCATGACGGCGTCCTCGAAGTTACTTCTTGCGCGGGAAAATCTGGATCAGTTCCGCGATCTGTTCCTTGGTCAGCGGCGCGGGGATGAATTTCAGCGATACCGCTTCCGGAATCAGCGAGTCGAGACCTTCGATCGTGTCCGGATTGAGCAGGCTCTTGGGGAAGAATTCGTCGCGCACGCGCTTTGCCATCGGCTCGCCCACTTTCACGAACTCGGCATAGTCCTTGAGCACCTGCGGGTTCGCCGAATACATGTAATCGACGGTTTCACGATAGGCGACCATGAAGCGCTCCATCACCGCCTTGCGCTTTGCCAGCGCGTCCGCGTTTGCGACGATGACGCGGATGGTCTGCCCGCGCACCAGCTTGGCGTCGGTGGCTTTGGCGACGATGTGAATCTTGCCTTCCTCGATCTCTTTGAGGCCGAACGGGGGCGAGGCCCAGCCGATATCGACCTGATCGGTCATCACGGCGGTAAGCGTCGCGGACGGATTGCCGGTGGCCTGCGGCTTGGCGGTCAGATTGAATTCGCTGATGAAGGCGCGGACTACGCTCTGCGTGGACGAGCCGTTGCTGGAAAAAGCGATGGTCTTGTCGGCTGAATCTTTCAGCGTCTTGATCTCGGGTTTTTTGGCGTACCAGTAGTCGGCAGCGCCCGTTGCTTGCGCGCCAATGATGCGGACCGGCGCGCCCTTGGAATAGGCGGCCATGGCGCCGAGCGTGCCGACCGCAAATCCCATATCGACGCTGCCGGAGACGACCGGCTGCAAGGTCTCGCCGCTGCCGGAGGTGTAGACGACTTCGAGTTCGAGATCGTACTTCTTGAAGATGCCGGCCTTGGTGCCGAGTTCAAGCACGGCGGTGTCCCAGTTGCCGCGCTGGCCGACGGTCGCCTTGATCTGATCGGCGGAATAAGCGGGTGAGGCGGAGAGGGCGGCCGCTGTCGCCAGCATGCCGGCCAGATGTGTGATGTGTTTCATGCGATCCTCCTTTACGAATTTCAAGCGCGTTTGATGCTGTCGAGGCCGCCGAGGCGTCCAACCAGCGCATTCACCCCGATCGCGAGCACGAACAGCACGATCAGCATGGCGTACATGCGCGGCATGTCGAACAGGCTGTAAGCCTGGATGATGAGGAAGCCGATGCCTTTGTTGGAGAGTTTGGTCTCGGCGAGCAGCGTGCCGATCAGCCCGACGCCGAGGCCGAGCCGGATGCCGTTGATGATCGGGTGGCGCATGGCGGGCAGATAAATCTTTTGCACCATCTGCCAGGTATTGGCGCGGAAACTGTTGCCGACGCGGATCAGCACCTTGTCGATCTGCCGCATGCCGGCGGCGACCGAGAGCACGATCGGGAAGAAGCATGACACCGCGCCCATAGCCACTTTCGAGCCGGGGCCCACGCCGAACCACATGATCATGATCGGGAAGAAGATGATCTTCGGCGTCGGTCCGAGATAATAGAGGTAAGACTCAAACGCTTTCGAGAGGAAACGATTAGCGCCGAGCGCAAGGCCAACCAGAACGCCGGCCGTGCCGCCGATGAGCAACGCGACGCCGATTTCCCCGGCGGTGACGCCAAGGTTAAAATAATATTCGCCATGCATCAGCAGATCGGCGACCGCGCTGCCGATTGCGACCAGCGACGGCACCACGTCTCGATACAGCCAGCCCGATGCGGCGAGCAACTCCCAGCCCGCCAGCAGCGTGACCACAATGGCGATGCGCAGCAGCGTTACGGGGCCGATTGCGGGAGCGGCCACAGCCGCTTTTTTCACTCGAACGGTCTCAGCCATCGCTCGGCCTTTTCCAGACTCATGAAGAAGAGAACACTGACCAGAATGACGAAGCATATCGAGGCGTAAGTTCCCGCAAGATCGTAGCGCTCGGCGAGTTCGTTGATCAGCGCGCCGAGTCCGCCGAAATTGATCAGGAACTCGACGCCCACGATGTTGATGAGCGCGAAGATCAAACCGAGACGAATGCCGACGAAGATGGTCGGCATGGCGGCAGGGAACAGGATTTTCCAGAATTGCTGCGACGGCGTCAGGTTAAAGCTGCGCCCGACATTGATCAGAACGCGGCGCGTGCTCGACAATCCCTCCAGCGTTTTCAGGATCACGGGCGGCAGCGCTGCGACAAAACCCATCATGATGATGGTCCAGGCGCTGCGCCCGAAGATCACCAGAAACAGCGGGTACATCAGCACCGTCGGCGCCGACGCCATCGCCGCAACCCAAGTCTCGCACGCTTGTTGCAGCAGGCGGAAGCGGTGCATCAGCACGCCGCCCGCGACTCCGAAGATCGTGAGCATCACGCCGGCGGTGAGGCATTCAGTTGCGGTGAGCACGAAGCGATGGAGGATGTCTTCCTCCAGGATGACGCGGCTGAAGCTGGCGATGATCTCCGATGGGGGCGGCACGATGAAGCGATTGACCACGCCAATGCGGATCAGCAATTCAATCAGAACGAAAAAAATCACCAGCGACAGCAGGCCGACCAGCGGCGCGAGAGAATAGCGGCGGTTCAGTGCCATCGCCGTCATGAACGCGCCTCGTCGACACGCATTGTGCGGGTTTCATCGTCCTTCATGCCGCGGCTGGCTTCCTCGCGCAGATCAGCCCAGATTTGCGCGACATAGCGCCCGAACGCTTCCGAGCCGACGATTTCAGATGTGCGCGGGCGCGGCAGGTCGATATTGACGATGCGCTTCACCTTGCCGGGCCGGTAAGTCATCACCAGAATGCGGTCGGACATCTGTACAGCTTCGGTGATGTTGTGCGTGATGAGCAGCGTCGTCTGCTTGAGGTCCTGCTGGATTTGCAAAACCTTGTCGCCGAGCAGCAATCTTGTTTGCTCGTCGAGCGCGGCGAACGGCTCATCCATCAGCAGGATTTTAGGCTCCGATGCGAGCGTACGTGCGAGCGAGACTCGCTGGCGCATGCCGCCGGAAAGTTCACCGGGATAGCGGTTCTCGAAGCCGTCGAGGCCCACGAGCTTGATGAAATGCCGCGCGCGCTCGATGCGCTTGTCTTTCGGCATGCCGATGAGTTCGAGCGGGAAGGCGACGTTGTCGGTGACGCTGCGCCACGGGAATGTCGACTCTTCCTGGAACACCATGCCGATCGACGCGTGCGGGCCGGAAATCGTTTCGCCCGCGACCGAGACGCGGCCTTCATAGCCGCCGAGCAGCCCGCCCATGACGTTGAATAATGTGGACTTGCCGCAGCCGGACGGTCCGATCACCGAGAGGAATTCGCCCGGCGCGACGTCGAGCGAGACGTCGTCCACCGCGATCACCGGGCCATCGTCCGGCGTCTCGAAACGCACATTGATGTGCTCGACGACGAGGATCGGCTGGGATGTGTTTGTGGCCATCGGGGTTCTCAGTCGCTTTTGCGGGACATGGCCGCGGTCATGGCCTGGCTGTAACCCGGCTCGACGCGTACGTCGACCACCGCGACCGCGCCGTTCTCGACCGCCGCGATGGCTTCGGCAAACACCGCCGCGAGGTCGCCCGTCTTCGTCACCGGGCCGAATGCAGCCGCGCCTTGCGCGCGCGCCAGCGCGGCGAGGTCGATATCGGGGTCGGAGATACGCTGGCCGATCCACCGGTTCTCGACCGGGCGGTTGCGCATGCGGGCGACGCGCTCCTGATGCAGTTCATCGTTGAAGAAGGATCGATTGTTGGCGATCACCATCAGCAAGGGAATGCGGTAATGCGCCGCTGTCCAGAGCGCCGTGACGCCCATCAGGAAATCGCCGTCGCCACATACGGCCACCGGCAGACGCCCCGTTCCCTTGAGCGCGAGCGCCGCGCCGACAGAGATGCCGGGGCCGCCGCCAACGCCGCCGCCGCCGTCGCCGCCGAGAAAATCGAGCGGATGGCGGAACGGCCAGAGCGCTCCGTTCCAGCCCAGCGTGACGTGGGTGAGGGAGACTTCACGTTTGCCCAGCTCCTGACGCAAGCCCACGGCGAGATGATCGCCGGTCATCGCGCCATCGGGAAGTTTCGTTGCTGCGGCAGGTTTCGCGGCAGGAACCGCGTGAGGTTTGCCAGCGCCAATGGCTTCCAGCAACGCGGGCACGGCAATGTCCGTATCGCTGGCGAGAAACACATCGACTGCGGGCAGGCCCTGATAGTCCATGCTCCAGCCGTTGTGCAGGTGATGGTCGAGCGACACCTGGATGATCTTGGCGTTGACGCTGCCGGCATTTTTCAGCGTCCCGGCGACATCGACCCAATCGAGACTCAGGATCACGTCCGCCGCGCGTAGCGCCTCGGCTGCTTCCGGCACCGGCGCGATGGTGCCGGGCGCGCCCGCATGCAGCGGATGATCGGTGGGGAACGCCGCGCCGACTTTCAAATCGGTAACGACGCGCGCGCCGATGCGCTCGGCCAACGCGATGCGTGTGTTCCATGCGTCGAGACTGCGCGAGACGCGGCCCGCGAGAATGACCGGCTGCTTTGCCGACTTGAGCAGCGCCGCAGCTTTTGAAATTGCATCGGCAGGCGCAGCGTTCGCGACATCTGGCAGAAAGCGCACGGTGTCGATCGGCGCCACCGGCTCGGCGAGTTTCGATTCCTGCATCTCGGCGTCGAGCACAACGTAAACCGGACCCTTCGGCGCGGTATTCGCAATCCATCCGCCGCGCAAAATCGCTTCGCGCGCGGCGGCCGGCGAAGCCGGCTGGTCATCCCATTTTGTGTAGCCGCGCACCAGAGCGCCCTGATCGCGCGCGGTGTGGATCCAGTCGATCCACGGGCGGCGCTTGACGGCATCGACCGGGCCGGTCGCGCCCAGCACCACCATCGGCATGCGGTCGCACCACGCATTGAACATCGCCATCGTCGCGTGCATCAGCCCGACATTGGAATGAACCGCGGCGGCCATCGCCTTGCCGGTCACCTTGGCGTAGCCGTGCGCGATGGCGACGGCGCTTTCCTCGTGCAGGCAGAGCAGCATCTGCGGGCGCTCGTTGCCGAGATAATTCACCAGGCTGTCGTGCAGGCCGCGATAGCTCGCGCCGGGATTGAGCGCGATATAGGGAATGTCGAGCGCGCGCAGCGCATCCGCCGCGACATCACTACCAAACGCAGCCGCGTTGGCGCCGGAGGGAACGGGGCGTTCCATCGAGCCATCGCCCAGGCGTGCGGTCGCTGGTTGCCCGGCGGTTTGTTTGGAAAGCGGCACGTTGTTTCCTCAAAAAGGGCGCTTCGGACAGCGCCATTGGGGCGGACTATAGACTTTGACATTTGCTTACAGAAGCCGCTAGATGCGAACCATATTGTTGCAGATTATTCAACAATGGAGCGTTCGCATGGACCGCTTTCGAACCATGGAAAGCTTTGTGCGCGTGGTGCGCTCCGGCAGCTTCACCATCGCCGCCAATCAGCTCGGACTCTCACGCGCGCTTGTGTCGCGCCACGTCGGCAACCTCGAAGGCCGCCTCGGCGTGCGATTGCTCAACCGCTCGACGCGCTCGCTCAATCTCACGGAAGAGGGCAGGTCGTATCTTGAATTCTGCGAACAGGTTTTCCGCGAAATCGAGAGCAGCGAACGCGCAATTGTCAGCGCACGCACCGAGCCGGTTGGCACGCTCAAGCTGGTGGCGCCGAAATCCTTCGGCACGCTGCATCTTGCCGACGCGGTGATCGCCTTTGCGCAAGCGCAGCCGCGGTTGCGCGTTTCGCTCATTCTGGAAAACGTCTCGTTCCGCCGCTCGCATGATTTTCTCGAACGCGGTCTCGATCTTGCGCTCAGCCTCACCGCGCAGGCGCATTCGTCTGTGATCGAAAATCAGATCGCCTCGCTCGACTGGGCGGTGTGCGCCGCGCCGGATTATCTTGCGCGCGAGGGCCGCCCCACCAAGCCCGCCGATCTCGCCGACCATTCTTGTCTGGTGCATGTCGATGTGACACCGAACGATCGCATCTGGAAATTTCAGGGGCCGCAGGGGCCATTGTCAGTGAAAGTCACCGGATCGTTTTTCTCCAACAGCGCGCTGGCGCTGCGGAAGGCCGCGCTTGCGGGCCTCGGCATCACTTTGGTGCCGCGCTACAGCGTTGCAGACGATCTTGCCGCCGGCACGCTGGTGACGTTGTTGCCGCGCCATAAAATAGCGCCGCGTCCGCTGCTCGCGCTGTATCCGCGCGCAGCCAACATTCCGCAGAAGGTGCAGATCTTCGTGGATTTTCTCAAAAGCTGGATCGCGACGCAGGAAATCAATTATCCGGCGGCACGCATTCCGCGCGCCGCTGCGCGGCACTGACGGCGAGCGGCCTTACAGGCCCTGCCGCAACCGGGCGAGAACCTTCAGCCCTGGATAACCGTCCGCCGGCGTTATGCCGACTTTTTGCTGGAAGCCGCGGACGGCGACAAGCGTATCGGTGCCTACGCGTCCGTCGAGGCCATCGGTGCGGAAACCCTGCTCATTGAGACGGCGTTGAATTTCCTGCACTTCGGCCAGAGTCGGCGCGCGCTCGCCGCCGGGGAATTGCTGGCGGAAGTCCGGCTCGCCGCGAATGCGGTCACCGAGGTGAACGAGCGCGAGCGTGTAGCTGTCGGACGGATTGTAGGAACGCACGGCAAGATAATTCTGCCCAACAAGGAAAGCCGGGCCGCCCTGCACCGGCCGCCAGAGTTTCACATTATCGTTCGGGCGAGCGAACGCTTCGCCATCGGCGCGAACGACGCCAAGCTCGCGCCACTTGGCGTAAGTGCGCCACGTACGGTTGTCGGCGTGCGCGCCGCCCGCTTTTACCTCGCAACCCCAGGTCTCGCCGCGTTTGTATTTGCCCCGCTCAACGAGATAACGCGCGGTGCCGGCGAAGGCGTCGGCGGGCGAGCCGAACGGATTGATGCGTCCGTCGTTGTCGTAATCGACGCCGACATTGAGCCAAACCTCCGGCATCCATTGCGTGTGACCCATCGCGCCGGCCCACGAGCCGATCATCTTGGCGGGCTCGGCCCAGCCGCGATCGACGATGACCAGCGCGTTGAGCAATTCGGCTTCCCAATATTTGCGCCTGCGCGGCTCGCCCCAGGCGAGCGCTGCAAGCGCGGGGATCACCGCGCGCATGTATTTCGGATTGTCGATGACATCGCCAAAGGAAGACTCCATTCCCCACAGGGCGAGCATCAGGAAACGATCGACGCCGTAATCCTTCTCGATGCGCGTCAACAGCGCGGCGTGCTCGCGCGCGCGAGCCTTGCCGATGTTGAGGCGGTATTCCGAGCAGCGGCGATTGATGTATTGCCAAAGCTCTTCGGTGAACTCCGGCTGCTTGCGTTGCAATTCGTAGACGCTGGTGTCCGGCTTCACCGAACCCATCACTCGGTCGTAGGTCTTTTCGGAAATGCCGCGCTTGAGCGCGCGCGGACGGAAATTCGCAACCCAATTGGTAAACGCCGATTGCGCGCTCGCCGTGCCGCCGAATGCCAGCGAGGCCGCGCTGGCGAGGGCGGAGGTAAGCCACTTCCGCCGGGTGAGAGCCAAGAGATTCGTTTGCATGGCGCATACTATTCGCTGCAGCCGGTCAAACAAACGGCGGAAAGCAGGCCATTGCGAGAATGGCTAACGCAAAAACCCCTCCGCGGTGTTGGCCGCGAAGGGGCTTTTAACTAACAAGCGCGCTTAATGAGTCTTGACCGCGCCGTCGATCGTGCTGCTGCCGGTGGTGCCGGCGGCGGCGCCGTTCTTCTTGACCTTGGCGGAAGTCTTGCTCGATGCCTTCACATTGGCGCCGGCCTTGGTGCCTCCGGTATTGGCGTTCGCGCCGGTATTAGCGTTCGTGTTGGCCGAACCGGACACGCCAGTGCCAACCGACGTGCCGCCGGACGTGCCGACGCCAGCGCCGACGCCAACCTGTGCCATCGCGACCGAAGCGCCGAGCGCGAGCGCACCGGCGAGAGCCATCGTCTTGAGAACTTTCATCGGGGAATCCTCCATTGGATGCCTGTCGCCGCGCAAGCCATCTTGCGTTGGCGGCTGTGTTTTCACCCAGCCCAAGCATTCCTGCGAATAACCCGGAGGTTGCGCGCTGGTTCCGCGGCATGGCGAAATGTTAATCGCTGCGCCATGGAACTTGCCGTGTCATTGAAAAAATAAATCCCTCCGCGGCGGAACCGCGAAGGGATTGTTTTAGGCGCCGCGATTACTGTTGCGACTTGATCGCGCCGTCCTGGACCTGGCCGGTGCCGGTGGTGTCACCGACGGCGTTCTTCTTGTTCGAAGAAGCCTGGCCGGAAGCCTGCGTACCGGCCTTCATCGCGCCGGCATTGGCGTTGGCCTTCGGGTTGGTCTTGGCATCAGCCGAACCGGTTTCGCCGGAGCCCGGGCCTGCCGCGGTGTTGGTGCCGCCAACGTTACCCTGGCCTGCGCTTTGCGCCATGGCGACGGTCGTGCCCAGCGCGAACGCACCGGCAAGAGCAATCATCTTCAACATTGTCATTGCATTTCCTCCATTGGATGCTTGCCACTTACGCAAGCATTCACGGAGTTAACTTGCGAGGTTTCGGCGTTGTTCCGATGGAACTCAAAGTTCCGTTCAATTCGTCTCGTCGTCGCTGCGGGATTTTTGCCGCCCGTAGCGGCGCACCGGTTTTGGTTTTACGGCGACGGTTTGCTGAACGGCGGGTGCCGTTGCGGCAGGTGGTGGCGGTAAGAGCGCGCCGACTTGCGGCGGTATTCCCGGAACGGCGGCGGGTTCCGGTTCGCCGTCCTTGATCTCGGTGCCGCGCGCGCCGATCAACCGCTCGTAGGCGGACACCAGCGTCATGTAGGGATTGACCCAGACCCAGCCGTCGCGCGTCCACACCTGCACGTCGAAATGCAGATGATAGCTGGTGCCGTTTTCCTTCTTGTTGTAGTTGCCGACCTTGCCGATGATTTCGCCTTGCGCCACGCGCCGCCCGCTTTCGAGGCCGTCGGCGTCCATGCGCTTGGGATCGAGGTGCAAATAGCGAAACCGCACGCGGTCGTTCGCGGTGTTGATGACGAGGTAGACCGCCTCATAAACGAAATCCTGCACTGAATTTCGCCAGATCATGCCGTCGCGTACGGCGGCGATGTCGTGCTGGTAGGGCTGGCAGCGGTCGGCGCCCTCGTTGCGCAAAACGCAAGTCGAGGTACGGATGTCCTGGCCCTGATGGCCGATCCCCGCCGGGCATTGGCCGACACGCAGATCGCGCGTCTCGCAAAAATTATCGCGCCACGGATAGGAAAAGTTCTCCGGCGCGGATTCGTCGAACACCAGTTGCTTGTCGTTGAGCCGGCAGCGATAGGGAGCGCCCTTGTAGTTGGTTCGGCCGATCTTGCCCTTCATGTAGCAATCGCCCCACGGCATGAAGGATTGCGACTTGGCGTAAGCGGGTGCTTCCGCGAGCGGAAAACGGATGCGCGCATAGACATGATTGTCGGGGCGGCCCGACGCGAGCTTGTAGCCGGAATTCGGGATGAGGCTGCCGGAGCTGTGATAGGTGAACGACAGCGACACAACTTGCGGGCGCGTCAGATCGATGCTTGGCGGCTTGCGCGGAGGCTGCGGCGTTCCACCGGCAACCTGCAGCGTGCGCAGAAAACGAACCGCGACTTGATCGACATCCGCGCAGGCGAGCCGCCTGCCAGAGACGCGGCCATCGAAGCAGTCAATCGACACCACGTAAGGCACGCCGAAGCGGGTGAAGGCGTAACGCATGCGCCCTTCGCGCAAGATGCGCCGCATGCCCGGAAACTCAGTCTCGATCGCATGCGGCGTCTCTTTGCTCTCGACGACGCTGGGTGCTTCGAGTTCATAGAAAAATGCCGCGCCTGCGATTTCGACTTCAATCGGGCGCGGGTAGCGGACACCGAGACCGGGCACTTCGCTCGACTTGATGAAGAACGTCGCGTCATACCCGGCGGGGCCGGGGAGAAAAAACTTCGACGCGCGGAAACCGCCGGCCAGCACCTCATTCGGCGCCTTGCCTGCGTCTTTATCTTTCAGCGTTGCGGCGATATCGAGCGGCAGCAACACAGGTACGGCGCTCTCCGCTATGCCGGGAAATTGACCTGTGGTTGCGGCGTTGAGGCGGGCGAACACCTCGCGCGCCGGTCCGTCAGGCTTGCCGGGCACCGACGCAGCCGCCGCATCCCAATCGACCTCGCTCATCGAGATCGTAGGACTTAGCATCTCATTTGGAGTGTCTTGTGCCGAGGCGGCGCTGGCGGCAACCAGAACCAGGCCGGCGAGCAACGCAAATTTCAACACGACTCTCCCGGCAGTTTGCAACGGAACGCCCGAATTATCGTCGCCTCCGGCGCATGTGCCAATAGCGCAATCCTGGTGTAATGTCGCCAATAAGCGGGAATGGGTAAGAAAATGCACGACGCTGAAACACACGCGGGCGGCCCCGCTGGAGCCGAACGAGAAGCGGAAGTCGTCGAGAGCGGCGGCGTCGCCAAGCTGCATCTGACGTTGGCCGCCGGTGATTACGATCACATGCGCGATCTTATCAGTGGCGCGGTCACCGCTGACGGCATCGTGCTCACGCCCTTCGTTCTGCCGATCGAGGAAATCTTTTTCCGCTTTATTAAAAATCGCGAATGGGACGTCTCCGAATTGTCGATGGGAAAATTCGTCGGCTTTGCCTCGCATGAAAAGTCGCCTTTCATCGGCATTCCGGTGTTTCCGTCCCGCGTGTTCCGGCATTCAGCTTTTTATGTGCGTAGCGATGCCAAGATTTCAAAACCGAAAGACCTTGAGGGCAAGACCGTTGGCATCCCGGAATGGGCACAGACCGCCGGCATTTATGCGCGCGGATTTCTGAGCGAAAGCTGCGGCGTCGATCTCGCCAAAATTCACTGGGTGCAGGCGGGCATCAACGAAGCGGGGCGCGGCGAAAAAATCGAACTCAATCTGCCGAAGGGCGTCCACTACGAAAACCGCAAGGACAAAAGCGTGAGCGGGATGCTGCTCGCGGGCGAGATAGATGCCGCCATCTCGGCGCGGGTGCCGGACGCATTCTCAAAAGGCGGCGGCAAAGTGGTGCGGCTGTTTCCTGACTATCGCAGCGAGGAAGCGCAATATTACGAGAAGACCGGCATCTATCCGATCATGCACGTGATGGCGATCCGCCGCGCCGTGTTTGAGCGCTATCCGTGGGTGGCGATGAATTTGTTCAAGGCGTTCGACGAGGCCAAGCACCGCAGCCAGGAACGCATGAGCGATCTCACCGCCTCGCGCGTTCCGGTGCCGTGGGCCGCCACGATTGCCGATGAGCTGGGAAAAAATTTCGGCGCCGATGCGTTTCCCTACGGGCTGGAGGCCAACCGCAAGACGCTCGACGCCTTCTGCCGCTTCGCGCACGATCAGGGCGTGACCACGCGCCGCATGACGCCGGACGAGTTGTTCCCCCCGGAAGTGCGCGCGAGCGTAAAAGTGTAATCAGTCTTTGGCGCGTTCGACGTAGGAACCGTCGGCGGTCATCACCACCACGCGCGTGCCGGATGTAATGTGCGTCGGGACCATCACCCGCCCGCCGTTCGACAGCTTTGCCGGCTTGAACGAACCCGAAGCGGTCTGCCCCTTCATGCTCGGTTCGGTTTCCACGATTTCGAGCGTCACGCGCGCGGGCAGTTCGATCGACACCGCGGTGCCTTCGTGGATGCTCAGGCGCACCTTCATGTTTTCCTGCAGGTAAACTTCCTGCTCGCCGACCACGTCGGGCGACACTGCCACCTGATCGAAGGTCTCGTTGTTCATGAAGTGGAAGCCGTCGCCGTCCTTGTAGAGGTAGTTGAATTCGTGATCTTCGACGTGCGCGCGCTCGACCTGATCGGTGGTCTTGTAGCGCTGTTGAGTCTTTACCCCGTCGCTGATCCGGCGCATGTCGACCTGGGTGGTCGGGGTGCCTTTGCCGGGATGGAAGTTTTCCGCGCTCATGACGACATAGAGCTTGCTGTCGATATCGACGATATTGCCTTTGCGGAGCGAACTGGCGATGACTTTCACGGGATATCCTCTGGTCAGCGGGCGTTTATATGCGGCACTGTCGGGCCGCAACATACTCATCCTGCGGCCCAATGCCAGTCTTTCCCGCAGCCTTTCGCCCCGGTGAGGTAAACGTGCCGCAAGCGCCTTCGCCCTGGTGGGCGCCAGATGTTTATGTCGACCGCAGGCCTTTTTTGCTGGCGCGAGGGCTGATCTCGGCAGCCCTGCGGGGCTGGTTTGCGGCTCGCGATTTCATCGAGGTCGAAACGCCGATATTGCAGGTCTCGCCCGGCAACGAGACGCATCTGCATGCGTTCGCGACCGCCCTCATCGCGCCGTCGGGTGAGCGTTCGTCTTTATATCTGCGCACCTCGCCGGAATTCGCCTGCAAAAAACTGCTGGCCGCCGGAGAGAAGCGAATCTTTGAGTTCGCGCGCGTGTTCCGTAATCGCGAGCGCGGGCCAACGCATCATCCGGAATTCACGATGCTGGAATGGTATCGCGCCGGGGCAGCGTATGAGGTGCTGATGGAGGATTGCGCGGCGCTGCTGGGCGAGGCCGCGCGCGCGGCGGGCGCCGAGACATTTACATGGCGCGGGCAGACGGCCGATCCATTCAAGGCGCCGGAGCGGCTATCCGTCGCCGAAGCATTCATGCGCTACGCCGGGATCGACATTCTGGCGACAGTGAACGCAGGGCAGGGCGACCGCGCCGCATTGGCGAAGACGGCCACCGCCGTCGGCATCCAGATCGCGGACAATGACACCTGGGGCGATATCTTCAGCCGCGTGCTGGTCGAGCGCGTAGAGTCGAAACTTGGACTTGGCCGCGCGACAATTCTCTACGACTATCCGATCCCGCATGCGGCGCTGGCGCGGCAGAAAAAAAGCGACCCGCGCGTTGCCGAGAGATTCGAGCTTTACGTTTGCGGGGTTGAACTCGCCAATGCGTTCGGCGAACTCACCGACGCCGCCGAGCAGCGCAAACGCTTTACCGCCGATATGGCGGAGAAGGAACGCATCTATGGCGAGCGCTATCCGCTCGATGAGGATTTTCTCGCAGCTCTGGCTAGAATGCCCGAGGCAAGCGGCATCGCGCTTGGTTTTGACCGGCTGGTGATGCTGGCAACCGGCGCGCAACGCATCGAACAAGTGTTATGGACGCCGGTGAGCGAAGCGTGAATAAAGCGGCATTCGAATTGATGAGGGTACTATGAGACAAGCCACCTTACGCACAGCGGCCGACTTGCATGAACACGGCTTCGTGTCGCACGATCGGCTTGCCGGTCTGGAAAAAGTTGCGGCGCGCTACGCCGTCGCGCTCCCCCCGGAGATGGCGGCGCTGATCGATGTGAGCGATCCGCACGATCCGATCGCTCGGCAGTTCATACCCGATGCGGTGGAACTGGAATCGCAGCCACAGGAATTGAACGATCCCATCGGCGATGACGCGCACCGCCCGGTTGAAGGCATCGTGCATCGTTATCCCGACCGCGTGCTGCTCAAGCTCGTGCACGTTTGCGCTGTTTACTGCCGCTTCTGCTTCCGGCGCGAGATGGTCGGCCCGGGCAAGCCGAACGCGCTGTCAAAGGCCGCGCTCGAAGCCGCGCTCGATTACATCCGCGCGCACGAGGGCATCTGGGAAGTAATCCTGACCGGCGGCGATCCGCTCGTTCTCTCGCCGCGCCGCTTGCGGGCGGTGATGCGTTCGCTCTCCGCCATCGAGCACGTGAAGATCATCCGCATTCACACCCGCGTTCCCGTCGCCGATCCCACACGCGTGACGGCGGAGCTGGTGCGGGCTTTGAAGGTCAAGGGCAAGGCTGTCTATGTCATCATCCACGCCAATCACGCGCGCGAACTCACGGTGAATGTCCGCTCCGCCTGCGCGCGCATTGTCGATGCCGGAATTCCGATGCTGAGCCAGTCGGTGCTGCTGCGCGGTGTCAACGACGAGGCAAAGGCGCTTGGCGATCTGATGCGCGCTTTAGCCGAATGCCGGATCAAGCCGTATTATCTGCATCACGGCGATCTTGCGCCCGGCACCGCGCATTTGCGAACTGATATTGGGCAAGGGCAGGCGTTGATGCGCGAGTTGCGCGGCCGCATGTCCGGCTTGTGCCAGCCGAGCTATGTGCTCGATATTCCGGGCGGACACGGCAAGTCGCCGGTCGGGCCGAATTATCTCGAAGATATTGAAGTGGGCGCGGATAGTGCGCGGCGCTATCGCGTCGAGGACTTCAACGGAGGGCGGCACATTTATCCGCCGTCCGCGATTTGATCGTGTGATGCGCGCGTTTAGTGGCGTAGCGCCATCAAGTCGAGCAAGGCTGCGCCTATCGCGAGACCGGCAAAGCCGATGAACACGACAGCGATGATCGCGTGCCAGACGAACGACACATCGCGCTTGAGAGTGGCAACCAGATTTCTGCTTCTCATGTACCGCGCTCCATCGTTGGAACCGCCGGCCCCATTGCGCGAAACATACGCCGCGCCAAATCACACAGCGCGTATTTTTTACATAAAACCAATCACGAAACCGCGCGTATGACGCGCTGCATGGCTGCCATTCCAAAGACGCGTAGATTTTTATGAGGCGTTGAGGAGAATTTTATGTGGCGCGCCCTACGGGAATCGAACCCGTGTTTCCGCCGTGAAAGGGCGGCGTCCTGGACCGCTAGACGAAGGGCGCGGATCTGAAAGCTCGGCGAAGTGCCGGAAGCCGGGCGAGGTATAAAGAGCTAAACTGGGACCGGCAAGCTACCGTATGGCGCTCACCATTTCCCGGTATTAGGCATCGATTTCCACGGTTCCTTCGGCGGCAGCGCCTCGCCCTTTTGCAGCAATTCGATGGAGTGATTGTCGGGCGAGCGCACGAAGGCCATCACGCCGTCGCGCGGCGGGCGGTTGATGGTCACACCCGCCTTCATCAGCCGGTCGCATAGCGCATAAATATCGTCGGTCTCATACGCCAGGTGGCCGAAAAAGCGCGCCTCGCCGTAGTCCTCGCTGTCCCAGTTGTAGGTCAGCTCGATCACCGGGGCGTCGCGTTTTCCAGCTTTCAGCGCTGCCGTAGCGGATTCCGCATCGTCCGATCCCGCCAGGAACACCAGCGTGAAACGGTTTTTCTCGTCCACCCGACGGCGGACCTCCTTGAGGCCGAGCTTGGCGCAGTAGAAATCCATCGCGGCGTCGAGATTGCGAACACGCAGCATGGTGTGCAGAAATCGCATTGAAGACCTCGCTGTTATCCCCTTGGCGGGTTAGGGCTGCCTTTTGCAACCGGCATTATAATGATTGCGCCCGATCTTGAGAGTGCCATCGATCGCCTGCGTGAGCTGGTCGAGGATGCCCGCGTCATCCTGCCTTTTACCGGGGCGGGGATATCGACCGAGTGCGGCATACCCGATTTCCGCTCGCCCGGCGGGTTATGGACCAAGAACAAGCCGATTCCGTTCGACGAATTCGTCTCCAGTCAGGAGATGCGCGACGAGGCATGGCGGCGGCGCTTCGTGCTGGAGGAAAGTTTTGCCAGGGCAAAGCCCGGCCGCGGCCATCTCGCGCTCGCAAGCCTGCATCGCGCCGGTAAAGCGCCCGCGCTGGTGACCCAGAACATCGACAATTTGCATCAGAACTCCGGCTTTCCCGCCGAACACATCGTCGAATTGCACGGCAACACCACTTACGCGACCTGTCTCGACTGCGCGACACGTTACGAGATGGGCTGGGTGCGGAAGAAATTCGATGCGCAACGACGCGCGCCCGATTGTCCGGCCTGCGGCGGCTACATCAAGTCGGCCACCATCTCGTTTGGGCAGTCGATGCCGGCCGAACCGATGCAGCGTGCCGAGAATTTGACCAACGCGTGCGATTTGTTTCTCGCCATCGGCTCTTCCTTGGTGGTGTGGCCTGCCGCCGGCTTCCCGCTGATGGCGAAACAAAACGGCGCAGGCCTCGTCATCATCAATCGCGAGCCGACGGAATTCGACGGCATCGCCGATCTGGTGGTGCGGCAGGACATCGGCGACGTGCTCGCGCCATTCATAGCCCACTGATTCGCAAGACTTTCACGCTGTGCACAGACCTGTGTGCAAGCCCATTTTGGTCTTTGCGCTTCGTACCCTGATGTTATCTTTCATTCAGAGATTCGGCGAAGCGCCCGGAAGAGGCGCCATAGAATGGCAGCGTGCGGCGTCATGGCGTCGGACGGGATTGAAAACAAAGTGACTGGGGCAAACATCGGACTCGGACCGTCAACGGTCACGGACATCGGCGACGATACCGCTGCGAGCATCATCGAGCTCGCCGGTGTCATCAAGTGGTTCGATGTCTCCAAAGGTTTCGGGTTCATCATCCCCGACAACGGACTTCCCGACATTCTTCTGCATGTGACGTGCTTGCGCCGCGATGGCTTCCAGACAGCCTACGAAGGCGCGCGCGTTGTTTGCGAAGTTCTGCAGCGGCCGAAGGGCCGGCAATGCTTCCGCGTCGTATCGATGGACGAGACCACCGCGGTTCATCCCGCGCAGATGCCGCCGCCGCGCACGCATGTGACGGTGACACCGACCAGCGGCCTCGAGCGGGCGCAGGTGAAGTGGTTCAACCGGCTGCGCGGCTTCGGCTTCCTCACGCGCGGCGAGGGTACGCCCGACATCTTCGTGCACATGGAGACGTTGCGGCGCTACGGTCTGGCCGAGTTGCGGCCCGGCCAGACGGTGCTGGTGCGCTTCGGGCCCGGGCCGAAAGGCCTGATGGCGGCGGAAGTGCGCCCTGACGGCGGTCCGCTGGGCTTGGCCTCTCACTAACTCCATCCGCTTCAATACCTTTTAGGCTCTTGTTGCCGGCGTGGCGCTCGCGTATGTGCGAGCGCATGCGCGCGACCCTGACAGCCATTATCCTGTCGCTGTTTCTGGCAACCGGCCCTGTGCCGGCGGCAGAGCTTGGGGTTGTCGAAATCGCCAGCAAGACCGGCGTGCACGCTTTCGCGGTGGAACTGGCGGTCAACGACGACGAGCGGGCCAAGGGACTGATGTACCGCAAGGAGCTGCCCGAGGGCCGCGGCATGCTCTTCGACTTCCAGCGCGAGCAGGACATCTCGATGTGGATGCAGAACACATATATTTCGCTCGACATGCTGTTTATCCGCGGCGACGGCCGCATCCTGCGGATCGCCGAGAACACCCAGCCGCTGTCCGAGCGGATCATCTCGTCCGGCGGCCCCGTGCGCGGCGTGCTTGAAGTGATCGCCGGCACCGCCCGCAAACTCGGCATCGCGCCGGGCGATCGCGTCGCGCACCCCATTTTCAAGGCCCGCTGAGCGCGGCTTGTGGGGTTTCCGCGAACCGTGTATCGCATCCCCAATGGCTCAGGCGTTTTGGCGGAGCGTAGCGCAGTCTGGTAGCGCATCTGCTTTGGGAGCAGAGGGTCGCAGGTTCAAATCCTGCCGCTCCGACCAGCCTGCGGCTTAAGCCAAGACCGGTTTCGGGATCGAAATTTATGGCCGCGCGCATCTACAAACCGGCCAAGACCGCGATGCAGTCCGGCGCCGCCAAGACCAAGGACTGGGTGCTCGACTTCGAGCCGGAAGAGCCGCGCACGGTCGAGCCGCTGATGGGCTGGACCTCGTCGGGCGACATGCGCCAGCAGGTGAAGTTGCGCTTCGATACCAAGGAAGAAGCGATCGCCTATTGCGAGCGCCACGGCATCGCCTATCAGGTAT
This sequence comes from Rhizobium sp. Q54, assembly GCA_945907045.1. Lineage (GTDB taxonomy): Bacteria > Pseudomonadota > Alphaproteobacteria > Rhizobiales > Xanthobacteraceae > Pseudolabrys. The sequence continues at coordinate 35,563 of CAMDSH010000017.1, forward strand.
TTGAATCGGCGCGAACGGTGCGGCGCGGCCTGTCGTATTCCGACAACTTCGCCTTCAAGCGCCGCGACGCCTGGACCCACTAGCCAAAATCTAAATTGAACGAATGGCGATCTCGCCCGATCAGGCGAGGCGCTTTTCCGGCATGCGCTGCGCGGGCGCGGCTGGCGCCGGCTTGCGCGTTTGCGTCGCCGCGCGCTGGCGCAGCAATGACGAGAAACGCTCCTCCGGCATCGGCTGACCGAGCAGGAAGCCCTGGCCGAAATCGCAGCCCATGCTCACCAGAGCCACCGCGTCCGCGGCCTTTTCGATGCCGATGGCGACCGCGACGCTGCCGAATTGATGCGCAAGGTCGATCACGGTCTTGCACAGCGGCGCGTTGACCTTGTCGGTTCCGCAATCGGTCACGAAAGCGCGGTCGAGTTTGAGTTCGCCGAAGGGAAGCTCTTTCAGCTTGGCGAGCGAGGAAAAACCGCGCCCGAAATCGTCGATGGCGAGTTTGACGTTGAAGCGCCCGAATTTCTTGGTGAGGTCGTGGGCGAGCGCCAGATCCTTCAGGATCTGCTCCTCGGTGACATCGATGATGAGGCCCGCCCATTTGTCGATTTGCGGACGATGCGCGCGCACAAGCTCCTCAACGGGGAGCTTGACCAGCGCTTCGACGGGGATATTGACCGCGAGCCGCAGGTTCACGCCGATCTTGGCAAATTGCGCGCTCGCCTTAAGCGCGCTGACGATCGCCTGCTCTGACAGTTTGACGACGCTGGCTTCGCTTGCGCCCGGCATGAATGCGCCGGGAGAGAGAATGCCGTGCTGCGGATGGCGCGCGCGCGCGAAAGCCTCGGCGCCGGCGAGCTGTTTTTTGCGCAGGTCGATCTTCGGCTGATACCAGAATTCGATCCAGTTGTTTTCCAGCGCCTCGTCGAGGCCGATGCGCGCGGCCATCGCCGCTGGCGTGCCGAGCTTGAGTTCGCGGATGATCTTGACGATGGCGTCGGTTTCAAACGGCTTCTTGAGCGCGGGCAGCATGGTGAGCTTGTGCTGCAAGCCGATGTTCTTGACGTGATCGAGCACGGCCGCGCCGCGGTTGCTCATCAACTGCACGGCGCCCTTGAACCCGTGCTTGCCAAGCGTGACGACGGATTCGATGGCGTCGGAGGATTCGAGCGAGATGTTGTGGAAGACGAGATCCGGCACGCGCTTCTCGACCGCCTTGCGGAGCGCCGCGCCGTCGGGAAATTCCTCGGTATCGACGCCGGAGCCGTGCAGCACCAGCGAGAGAAAATGCCGGATGCTGGATTCCTCATCGACCACGAAGCACAGCGGCGCATGCGCCGGACCGTCCTGCGGTGCCGCCGCGCCGGTAGCGTCCGCGGGGGCTTCGTCGTCCGCTGCTGTTGTGCGGTCGAGTCCTTCGGTCATGGCAACTAACGGCTTCCCAACGAGAAACGCACTTCTTCCCCCTAATAACTGTTCCAAAACTATTAATTATGAGTTTCGGTGCGCCCGGCGCAGGCCCGCCTGCGGCCCCGCTAGTCCATACGCGCACTGGATTTTTTGGCGACCCCGGCTGGATTCGAACCAGCGACCCCCGGCTTAGAAGGCCGGTGCTCTATCCAGCTGAGCTACGGGGTCTTGATCCCTTCGTTTACCCGGCCCGCAGGCTTGTGGAAAGGCAGCGGACGTCAACGTCACCCGTGCTGTGGGCGGTTTTGCAGGTGTTGTTAGGCTGAAACGGGTGGCTGGAATTACACAGCTAAAGCAATGCATTAAATCAACAAGTTGAGCCGCTTCATCCAATTTATCAGCCGATTGGCGCAGCTGTTTGGGTGGCAACAGGCCGTGTGGGCGGCAGTCAAATTCTCATTTTCCCGACAACGCTCCGTCACGACCTCGACACGTTTGCCGCCAAACTCGATAGTGGCGTGTTCGCGCCGTTTGGGAGGTCTTCCATGTTGCCGTTCTTCCGCGCCGGCCTAGTCGCCGCGCTCATTGCCGTTGCTTGCGTTGCGTCAGCCGCCGACAAGCCGTTCCAGCGCACTGATCTCGATGACGCGGCGATCCGTCTGGAAGACCAGATCAAGAAAGACTCCGGCGATGTGAACAAGACCGCCGCTGTGCTGCGCCGTGAGGCCGACACGGCGTTTCAGAAAAACGACTTCCGCAACGGCATGCTGATTTTGGGCCAGATCGTCACCGCAGCGCCCGACGATTCCGCGACCTGGCTGCGTCTTGCACGCTCTGTGCTGCAAATCCGTCCCGCCAACGACCGCGAACGCGCAACGCTGCTCGACCGCGCATCGACAACCGCCTACATCGCGTACCGGCGCGCACAAAACCGCAACGAGGAAGCTGACGCGCTGGTGCTGCTCAGCCGCACTTATTCCGATCGTAAAGTGTGGCGTCCTGCGCTCGACACCATGCGGCTTGCGCTGGAAGCGCGCGAGGCGGCCGACTTGCGCGAGCAATACGAGAAGCTACGCGCCGATTACGGATTCCGGCTGCTCGATTACACCGTCGATGCGGATGCAAGTTCGCCCCGCGCCTGCTTCCAGTTTTCCGAGCAGCTCGCGGGCAAGCGCACCGACTTCTCGCCCTTCGTCGCCATCGCTGGCCAGGACAAGCCGGCGGTTTCCGCGGATGAGAAGCAACTCTGCGTCGAGGGCCTCAAGCACGGCGAGCGTTACGCGATTACGCTGCGCGCCGGGTTGCCGTCGATCGTGAAAGAGACGCTGACGAAGTCCGCCGAGTTCAATATTTATGTGCGCGACCGCAAGCCGTTCGTGCGCTTTTCCGGCAAGGCCTACGTGCTGCCGCGCGCCGGCCAGCGCGGAATTCCCGTCATCAGCGTCAACACCGAAGCGGTCTCGGCGGACATTTACCGCGTAGGCGACCGCAGTCTTGTCGACGTTCTGCTGGGCAGCGAATTCCAGCGCAACCTCGATACTTACGAAATTGAGCGGCTCATGAATACGCGCGGCGCCAAAGTATGGAGCGGCGAGCTGGCGGTTGAGACCAAGCTCAATGCCGAAATCGTCACGGCGTTTCCGGTCGATCAGGCGCTCGGAAATCTCGCGCCCGGCATCTATGTGATGACGGCGACGCCGAAAGAGCCGAAGAAAGACAGTTACGGGCAGGTTGCGAGCCAGTGGTTCATCGTTTCCGATTTGGGGCTGACCGCTTATTCCGGTCCCGACGGCGTCAATGTATTCGTGCATTCGCTGGCAACCGCCGAGCCGCGCGGCCTGATCGAAGTGCGTCTGATCGCGCGCAACAACGAAGTGCTCGCGACCAAACGTACCGACGGTTCCGGCTTCGTGCAGTTCGATGCTGCTTTGGCGCGCGGCGAGGGCGGCTCGTCGCCGGCCGCGATCGTCGCGTCGGAGAAAGCCGATTACGCGTTCCTCAATCTCAAGGGCCCGGCGTTCGATCTGTCCGACCGCGGCGTGGCGGGACGGCTGCCGCCCGATAATCTCGATGCCTTCATCTACACCGAGCGTGGCGTCTATCGCTCCGGCGAAACCGTGCATATCACGGCGCTGCTGCGCGATGCGCAGGGCAAAGCCGCGCTCAATGTGCCGCTCACGCTCGTCACCGAACGTCCCGACGGCGTCGAATACCGCCGCGCAGTCATAGCGGACCAGGGCGTCGGCGGGCGCAATCAAAGCGTGCCGCTGGTGGCGTCAGCTTCGACCGGCACATGGCGCGTACGCGCTTATACCGATCCAAAACGCCCGCCGGTCGGCGAAATCACTTTCATGGTCGAGGATTATGTGCCCGACCGTGTGGAATTCGAACTCAAATCGCCGCAGGAGCGCATGGCGCGCAGCGCGCCGACGCCGCTCACTGTCGATGGACGTTTTCTCTACGGTGCTCCGGCGGCAAAGCTCGGTCTTGAAGGCGAGGTCGTTGTCTCCGCCGCGAATGAGCGCGCGGGATTTGCCGGTTATCAATTCGGCATGACTGATGAAGACGTATCGAGCACGCGGCAGACGCTTGACGATCTGCCGGATACCGATGCGTCGGGCAAGGCAACATTTAATGTGAAGCTCGACAAGATTCCCGTCACAACGCGTCCGCTGCAAGCGCAGGTTTCGGTGCGAATGGCGGAATCCGGCGGCCGTGCGGTCGAGCGCAAGCTCACGCTGCCCGTCGCGCCCGACGTTGTCATGATCGGCGTCAAGCCGGCGTTCTCCGGCGGTTCGCTTGGCGATGGCGAGAACGCGAATTTCGACATCGTGCTGGCAGCGCCCGACGGCAAGACGCTGGCGCGCAAGGGAGTGCGCTACGAGCTGCTCAAGGTCGACAGCCGTTACCAGTGGTATCGCCAGAACGGCGTTTGGGAATACGAGCCGATCAAGAGCACCAAGCGTGTCGCCGATGGCACGCTCGATCTGACCGACGACAAGCCCGCACGGTTGTCGCTCCCCGTGCAGTGGGGCCGCTACCGGCTGGAAGTCTCGTCCGGGGATGCCGACGGCGCGCTCACGTCGCTTTCGTTCGACGCCGGATTCTATGCGGAGTCGAGCGCCGATACGCCCGACCTGTTGGAAGTCGCGCTCGACAAGCCGCAATATCGCAGCGGCGACACCATGAATGTCGCTGTGACGGCGCGCACGGCGGGGCGCGTCACGCTCAACGTGTTCACGAACAAGCTAGTCGCGAGCATGTCGCAGGAAGTGTCGGCTGGCGCCGCGAAACTGAAACTTTCGGTCGGCAAGGACTGGGGCAGCGGCGCGTACCTCGTGGCGACATTGCGCCGTCCGCTCGATGCAAAGGCCGAGCGCATGCCGGGACGCGCCATCGGCGTGCAATGGTTCGGTATCGACCGCGCCGCGCGCACGCTCGCGCTCGACATGAAGCTTCCCGCCAACATCCGTCCCAACACGACGCTGAAGGTTCCGGTGAAGATCGACGGCATCGCGTCCGGCGAAGAGGCGCGCATTGTTATCGCCGCGGTCGATGTCGGCATTCTCAATCTCACCAATTACAAGCCGCCCGCGCCCGACGACTATTATCTCGGTCAGCGCCGGCTGACGGCGGAAGTGCGCGATCTTTACGGGCAATTGATCGACGGCATGCAGGGAACGCGCGGGCAAATTCGCACCGGCGGCGATATCGCCGCGGCGGAAATGTCCGGCTCGCCGCCGGCGCAGGCGCCGCTCGCGTTGTATTCCGGGCTGGTCACGGTCGGCCCCGGAGGCGTCGCGGAAATTCCGTTCGAGATTCCGGATTTCGCCGGCACCGTTCGCGTGATGGCGGTGGCGTGGAGCAAGGACAAAGTCGGCAAGGCATCGGGCGACGTGATCGTGCGCGATCCGGTCGTGCTGAGCGCGACGCTGCCCCGCTTCTTGCGTACCGGCGATCGCGGCACCATCAATCTCGATCTCAACAACGTCGAAGGCGCTGCCGGCGATTACAAGATCTCCGTGAAAAGCGAAGGCGCCATCGATGTCGGCCAAAGCATGACGCAAGTGTTGCGGCTTGCCGCCAAGCAGCGCGATTACGTCGCGGTGCCGATTACCTCGAACGTTGCCGGCACGACGAAGGTGCTGGTGAACATCAGCGGGCCGAACGGGCTGACACTTGATCGCGTTTATGCGCTGGAAACAAAACCCGCGACGCAAATCCTTACGCGCCGCACCATCAAGCCCATCGCCAAGGGCGAGAGCATGACGCTCTCCAGCGACATGTTTGCCGATCTGGTGCCGGGCACCGGCAGCGTGAACGTATCGGTGGGTCTCTCCACCGCGCTCGACGCCGCCGCGCTGTTGAATGCGCTCGACCGTTATCCGTTCGGCTGTTCGGAACAGATCACCAGCCGCGCGGTGGCGATGCTGTACGTCAACGAGATCGCGAGCGAAGCGCATCTTGCGATTGACGGGGCCATCGACGGGCGCATTCGCGACGCCATCGATCGCCTGCTGTCGCGGCAGGGCTCGAACGGCTCGTTCGGCCTGTGGTCGGTCGGCGGCGACGATCCCTGGCTGGATTCCTATGTCGTCGATTTTCTCACGCGCGCGCGCGAGCGAAAATTCGAGGTGCCCGCGGGCGCATTCAAGCTCGCGCTTGACCGCCTGCGCAATTACGTCGCGGTTGCGCCGGAGCCGAGCAAGGACGGCGGACGAAACTTGAGCTACGCGCTTTACGTGCTGGCGCGTAACGGCGTCGCCCCGGTCGGCGATCTGCGTTACATCGCCGACACGAAACTTGCCGATGTGGCCACGCCCATCGCCAAGGCGCAAATCGCAGCTGCGCTTGGCATGCTCGGCGACAAATTGCGCGCCGAGCGCGTCTATGCCGCGGCGCTTGCCTCGCTGGTGCCGCAGCCGAAACTCGAACTTGGCCGCACCGACTTCGGATCGGCGCTGCGCGATTCAGCGGCGCTGGTCACGCTTGCCTCCGAAAGCGGCGCGCCGCGTCCGACCATCGATGGCGCGGTGGCGCGCATCGAATCCGCGCGCGGCCTTTCGCCTTATACATCGACGCAGGAGCAGGCCTGGCTGGTGCTCGCCGCGCGTGCGCTCAATAAGGAGTCGGGCGGCGTCTCGCTCGATGTCGGCGGCGAAAAACGCACGGGCGCGCTCTATCGCAACATCCGCGCCAACGATCTCAAATCGCCGCTCAAGGTCACAAATACCGGCGAGGGTGATTTGCGTGCGGTGATTTCGGTCAACGGCGCGCCGATCACGCCGGAGCCCGCGGCGGAGAAGGGGTTCAAGATCGAGCGGCTTTATTTCACGCTCGACGGCAAGCCCGCCGATCCGGCTACCGCAAAGCAGAACCAGCGCTTCGCCGTGGTGTTGCGGATCACCGAGCCGCAACCGCAATTCGGCCGTATCGTCGCCGCCGATCATCTGCCCGCCGGATTTGAAATCGACAATCCACGTCTGGTCTCGTCCGGCGAGGCCGGCAAACTCGACTGGATAACGGACGCGGCTGAACCGGTGAATTCCGAATTCCGTGACGACCGTTTTGTCGCGGCGTTCAATCGCCGGAACGGCGATCCGGCGACGTTCACGGTGGCCTATGTGGTGCGCGCGGTGTCGCCCGGGAAATATGTGCTCCCTCAGGCTTATGTCGAGGACATGTACCGGCCCGACCGCTATGGCCGCACCGCGACCGGCATGATCGACATTGCGCCGGCGAAATGAACGTGAAGCGTACCATCATCGCAGGCGCGAGCACGGCGGCAACAATCGCCGTGCTTGCGGGCGCGTGGTGGATCGCATCGTTCGGCCCGGTGCCGCGCGGCAACGATATCGAATACTCCACCAGCGTCGTCGACCGGGAGGGCAGGCTGTTGCGGCCTTATGCCATTCCGGATGGCCGCTGGCGTTTGCCCGCGACAGCGGAGAATGTCGATCCGCGTTATCTCGATCTGCTATTCGCCTACGAAGATAAAAGATTCCGCCTCCATCCCGGTGTCGATCCGCTCGCGCTGGCGCGCGCCGCGCTGCAACTCGGCACAACAGGCCACGTCGTCTCCGGCGGCTCGACGCTGACGATGCAGGTGGCGCGGCTGCTGGAGCCGCGTCAGGAGCGCAGCATCGGCGCCAAGCTGCGGCAGATGTTGCGCGCGGTGCAGCTTGAATTCGCGCTGAGCAAGGACGAAATCCTCGCGCTCTATCTTTCGCTCGCGCCTTATGGCGGAAATCTTGAAGGCGTGCGCGCGGCGTCGCTCAGTTATTTCGGCAAGGAGCCGCGCCGCCTGACGCTGGGCGAGGCGGCGCTGCTGGTCGCGCTGCCGCAATCGCCGGAGATGCGCCGCCCCGACCGTTCGGTGGAAATAGCGCGTGCCGCGCGCGACCGCGTGCTCGATCGCGTCGCGCTCACCGGCAGCTTGCCGGCGGAAGACATTTTGCGCGCAAAGTTGGAAGTCGTGCCGGGCGCGCGCAAGGCGATGCCGATGCTGGCGCCGCACGCGGCGGACGCAGCTGTTGCAGCGGCCCCGGACGAGCTGCTCCATCGTCTCACCATCGACGCGCCGCTACAGAAAAATCTCGAAGAGCTAGCGCGCGAACGGGCGCGGGCGCTCGGGCCGGAAATTTCGGTTGCCATCGTCGCGGTCGATCACGCGACCGGCGAAGTGCTGGCGCGTGTTGCCTCCGCCGATTATTTCGACGCGCGCCGCGCGGGTCAGGTAGACATGACGCAGGCGCTACGCTCGCCCGGCTCGACACTGAAGCCATTCATCTACGGGCTCGCATTTGAGGATGGCTTCATCCATCCCGAAACACTGATCGACGACAAGCCGATACGTTACGGCAGCTACGCGCCGGAGAATTTCGATCTGACGTTTCAGGGCACGGTGACGGTGCGCCGCGCATTGCAATTGTCTCTCAACGTTCCCGCCATCGCTGTGCTGGAAAAAGTCGGCGCCAACCGCCTCTCGGCGCGTTTGTCGCAAGCGGGCGCTACGCTGGTGCTACCGAAAGGCGAGGTGCCAGGTCTCGCGATGGGCCTTGGTGGCGTCGGCGTGACGCTCTCCGATCTCACGATGCTCTATTCTGCCTTGGCGCGTGGCGGCGATGCGCTGCCGCTGATGGAGCGCGCAAGCAACACCGAAGCCGCGCCGCGGCGACTGATCGATCCCGCCGCCGCCTGGTACATCGGCAATGTCCTCATCGGCGCGCCGCCGCCGGAAAATGCGCCGCATGGGCGCATCGCTTTCAAAACGGGTACGTCTTACGGCTATCGCGATGCATGGGCCGTGGGCTTCGACGGGCGCATGACCATTGGCGTGTGGACCGGGCGGCCCGACGGCGCGCCGGTTCCCGGCCTGATCGGGCGCGCCGCGGCTGCTCCCATTCTGTTCGATGCATTCGCGCGCACCGGTAAAGCCGCTTCGCCGTTGCCGTCGGCGCCGAAGGGTGCGCTACTCGCCGCGACCGGAAAACTGCCGCCGCCGCTTCAGCGATTCCGCCCCGGCGGCCTGATGGGCGAGGGCGCCGAGCCGCCGCGCATCATGTTCCCGCCCGATGGAGCGCGCATCGAACTTGCTTCAAGTGCGCCCGATCCGGTGGCGCTGAAAATTTCCGGCGGGGTGCAGCCGCTCACCGTGCTGGTTAATGGCGTGCCGGTGTCCGCGAATGCCAACAAGCGCACCATGTTCTTCCAGCCCGAAGGCCCTGGCTTCGTGCGCCTGACTGTGATGGATGCCCGCGGCGCGGCCGACAGCGTGCTGGTGCGCCTGCAATAGCTGTTAATCTTCCATTATAAGTAGGGCTCCCGCCTCTGGAACGGGGCCGGATGCGCCGATATGGTGGCGGCTTACGGGCCGGGGCCTGCTCTGTTAGGGTACGGCACAATCCGAAAGCGCGATCTTTAAGTCACCCCGTCAATCTGGGCAAACGAGGCATCGGTCATGAATAAATCGGTCAAGCGCGCCGCCAAGGGGTTCATCGTCCTCGCGCCGCTCACCTATTTTTTCCCGGAGGTCATGCTGTTCTATTTCGTTTGCGGAATTTACGACGTTGCGCGCAACAAGGACCTGAGCCTCTCCACGATCGAGCGCTATTTCCTCGGCAACGGGATTTTTACCTGGCTGCTCTCGCCGCTCAACATCGTGCTCGACATCCTCTCGCTCCCCTACATCAACAAAGGCGTCTACAAGCTTGAAGATCTGCCGGTGCCGTATCAGACGGAAATCAAAAATCTCATCACCGCCACGCACCAGCAAAATTTGGTCGCCAAGCTGCAGGCGGCTGCCGAGGATGAGAAGCGCAGCATGTTCTTCTTCAAGTGGTACAGCGCCAACGTCGATACCATCGTGGACATTCCGGCGTTTCACGAGAAGTACAAGTACATCACCACGATCGGCGTTTCGGTATTCAACAAGCGGCAGTCGACCTCGAAGCATTTCGGGCCGCTGCGCGCGAGCCTGCGCGTGCTCTACAATATCAACGACATGGACGACGATTCGGCTTATATCGAGGTCGGCGACGTGAAGAGCTACTGGCGCAAGGACAAGCTGTTCATTTTCGACGACACGCTGCAGCATCAATCGTTCAATGAATCGGACAAGGCGCGCTACTGCCTGTTTGTCGATATCGTGCGGCCGTCATTGTTGCCGGTGGTGCTGTCCGGTTTCCTCGATGTCGTGCGGTACATTTTCGCCGCCGGAGCGAACTCGATGTTCTACAACAACTGGAAAGTCATCCGGAAATAAGTCCGGCGGCGAACCCGCGGCCCGGTGACGATGAGCACGACAACCGAACACGAAAGAAAACCGATTGCAGCGGCCACCGGATTCGGCGCGCTGCTCGATGCCGTGGCGGGTTCGCATGCGCGCGCTTGCGCGGCGCTTGTCGCGCTTGCGCTGCTCGCGTTTCTGCCCGGATTTTTTCAGGTGCCGCCGGTTGACCGCGACGAGGCGCGCTTCGCGCAAGCCACCAAGCAGATGGTGGAGAGCGGCGATTACGTCGACATCCGTTTCCAGGACGAGGTTCGCTACAAGAAGCCCGTCGGCATCTATTGGCTGCAAGCGGGCGTGGTGAACGCCGCCGTCAGGCTCGGCGTGCCGGAGGCGCAAACGACGATCTGGCTCTATCGCATTCCTTCGCTGCTCGGCGCCATCGGCGCGGTGCTGCTCACCTATTGGACGGCGCTGGCGTTCGTGTCGCGGCGCGCGGCGCTGCTCGCGGCGGGAATGATGGCGTGCTCGATTTTGCTCGGTGTCGAGGCGCGTCTCGCCAAAACCGACGCCGTATTGTTGCTGACCGTGCTCGCCGCCATGGGGGCGATGGCGCGTGTGTATCTGAATGCGCATCGTGCGCTGGGGCTTGCACCCGGCTGGCTGCTGCCGGCGATTTTCTGGACCGCGCTCGCGGCCGGAATTTTGATCAAGGGTCCGCTGATCTTGCTGTTCACAGGACTCACCGCGGTGACGCTCATGATCGCCGACCGTTCCGCGCGCTGGCTGCTGGCGTTGCGTCCGCTGCCGGGGATCGTGTGGATGATCGCGCTGGTGCTGCCGTGGTTCATCGCCATCGTCAGCCGCGCCGGCGACAGCTTTTTTGCGGAATCTCTCGGCCACGACATGCTCTCGAAAGTCGCAAGCAGCCAGGAGGCGCACGGCGCGCCGCCCGGATATTATCTTCTGCTGTTCTGGATCACGTTCTGGCCGGGCGCGGTGCTGGCCGGACTGGCGGCGCCTAAAATATGGGAATCGCGGCGCGAGCCGGGTGCGCGCTTTCTGCTCGCATGGCTGATCCCGTCGTGGATCGTGTTTGAAGTGGTGGTGACCAAGCTGCCGCATTACGTGCTGCCGCTTTATCCCGCCATCGCGATTTTGTGCGCCGGCATTCTCGACCTCGGATTATTGAGCAAGACACGCTGGATGGTGCGCGGCACCGTGGGCTGGTTCCTGTTTCCGCTGGCGGTCGGCATTGCGGGCATCGCCGGCCTCATCATGATCGGCCGCCAGCCGGGGTTGCTGGCCTGGCCGTTCGCCGCCGCGGCGGTTATTTTCGGGCTGTTCGCCTGGCGGCTTTATGATGTTGATGGCGCGGAACGCGCATTGCTGCGCGGCCTCGCCGCCTCGGTCTTTGTCTCCATAGCCGTTTACGCGGTGATCTTTCCCTCGCTGCCCGTGCTGTTTCCGAGCGCATTGATCGCCGAAGCGCTGCGCGATTCCAATTGCCCGCGCCCGCTCGTCGCGTCGACGAGTTATCAGGAGCCGAGCCTCGTGTTCCTTGCAGGCACGCAGACGCGTTTTACCGACGGCGCGGGGGCTGCTGAATTCCTGCGGCAGGGGCTTTGCCGTTTTGCGCTGGTGGAAGCGCGCAGCGAGCGCAGCTTCGTGCAGCGCGCCGATGCAATTGGATTGCGCTATGCGTCCGGCCCGCGCATCGACGGCTATAACATCAGCAGCGGCCGCCCGGTGACCATCGCCATCTATCGTTCGGAAGGCGCGCTGTGACAATGACGGTAAATCCTCGCGCGTCCGGAATTGCGCGCTCGAGCATCGTGGCATGGCTCGTGCGTCTGGTGCGTGCGCCGCGCCCGATGGCGAACCGCGCGCAGCACCGGACATTTCTGTATTTGACCGCGACGGCCGCGTTCGTCGTTGTGATGCTGGCTTTGGCGGCAATGCTGCCCGATGCGCTTGCCGCGACTCACGCACGCCAGTTGCCAGCGCGGCTGGTGAATTTCTTTAACTGGATCACCGACTTTGGAAAATCCGGCTGGCTGCTTTATCCGCTAGGCGTCTTTATTCTCATGATCGCGGCGGCATCCGCGTTTGTGCCGAGCCAGGCGGCGTTATGGCTTGGCGCAATCGCTGTGCGCTTTATGTTCATCTTCACCGCCATCGCGCTGCCTGGCCTGTTCACCAATTTGGTCAAAGGCCTGATCGGGCGCGCGCGGCCCTTTGTGCCGGGCATGGCCGATCCGTACGTGTTCAATTCGCTCGTCTGGCGGCCGGAATATGCGAGCCTTCCCTCGGGACATTCCACCACCGCCTTGAGCGTTGTCGTGGCGCTCGGCGCACTGTGGCCGCGCGCGCGGTTTATCTTGTGGGGTTATGCCGCGCTCATCTGTATAAGCCGGATTGTGATCACGGCGCATTTTCCGAGCGACGTAGTCGCGGGCGCGGTGGTTGGCGGCGTCGGCGCGCTGATGGTGCGTAATTTCTACGCCGCGCGCGGGCTGGGATTTTCTGTCGGGCTGGACGGAAAAGTGCGTCCGCTGCCGTGGCCGAACTGGCGCTACATTAAAAGAGCGGCTGCGAGATGAGCGTAAACGAAAGCCCCAAAGTTTCCATCGTCGTCCCGGTGCGCAACGAAACGGGCAACATTGCGCCGCTCGTTGCCGAGATTGCGGCTGCGCTCGATGGCAAATGGCGCTTCGAGATCGTCTACATCAACGATGGTTCAACCGATGGCACCGATGCCGAACTCAAGCGGTTGATGGCAAAGCATCCTTGGCTGCGGCGCGTGCGGCACGCGCAATCCTGCGGTCAATCCGCGGCGGTGAGAACCGGAGTTTCCGCCGCATGCGCGCCGCTTGTCGTCACGCTCGACGGCGATGGACAAAACGATCCGGCTTTCATTCCTGCGATGTTGCAGGCGCTGGAAGCGGGCGCGCCGCGCGTCGGGCTGATTGCCGGTCAGCGAGTTGGGCGGAAAGCGACGGGTTTCAAAAAAATACAATCCCGTATCGCCAACGGAGTGCGCGGCGCCGTGCTGCGCGACGGCACGCGCGATACCGGCTGCGGGCTGAAAGCGTTCCGCCGCGATGTGTTCATGGCGTTGCCGTATTTCGACGGCCTGCATCGATTTTTACCGGCACTGGTGCGGCGCGATGGTTTTGACATCGGCTATGTCGATGTGATCGACCGGCCGCGCGGGCAGGGCGTGTCCAATTACGGATTATGGGACCGGCTCTGGGTCGGCATCCTCGATCTCATCGGCGTGTGGTGGCTGCTTCGCCGCAAGCGCCGCGTGCCGGAAATCTCTGAAGATTAAAGGAAGAATCTGATGCTTATCGACATCGCGAGGGCCGTCGGCGGCTATCTGCACGACGTGTTTGTCTTCAACTTCGACTGGTGGGTGGTGCTCGGCTTCATCGCGCAGGCGATGTTCACCATGCGCTTTCTGGTGCAATGGCTGGCGTCCGAGCGCGCCGGCAAAAGCGTGATGCCGCTGGCGTTCTGGTTTTTCTCTATCGCGGGCGGTTTATTGCTGCTGGTGTATGCGCTCTACCGCAAGGACCCCGTCTTCATCATCGGGCAAGCGTTCGGCGTTTTCGTTTACCTGCGCAATCTGCAATTCATTATGCGAACCGCGCCTGCACCCGCGCGCCGCCGCGCCGTCAGGCGGAGGCGTTAAGCGCAGCGAAGCCTGCTTCGAGATCGGCGGTCAGGTCGCCGACATCTTCAAGTCCGATATGGAAACGCAATGTCGGTCCGCCCGGCGCCCATTTGGTCGCGCTGCGGTATTCTGCGCAGTCGAACAAGATGACGAGGCTCTCGAAGCCGCCCCATGAGAAGCCCATGCCGAACAGGCTGAGCGTGTTCATGAAGGCGTAGACCGCGCGCTCAGGTGCCGGCTTGAGCACGATGCTGAACAGTCCGCTGGCGCCGGAAAAATCCCGCTTCCAGATGGCGTGACCGGGGTCGCTCTCCAGCGCGGGATGCAGCACGCGCAGCACTTCGGGGCGCTTCTCAAACCAGCGCGCGATCTGCAGTGCGGAATCCTGATGGCGCGCGAGCCGTACGCCGAGCGTGCGCAGGCCACGCAGCGCGAGATATATGTCGTCCGGCCCCGCGCACAGGCCCATGTTGCCGAAGGTGGTCTTGAGCGCAGGCAATGTCGCCGCGTTCGCCGATACCGTGCCGAACATGATGTCGGAATGGCCGCCGATGTACTTCGTTCCCGCCTGAATCGAAAGATCGACGCCTTTATCGAATGCGTTGAAATAAAGCGGGGTCGCCCAGGTATTGTCCATCAGAACGATCGCGCCTTTTTCGTGCGCGACCTGAGCGATGGCGGGGATGTCCTGCATCTCGAAGCTTTGCGAGCCGGGCGCCTCGACGAAAACCGCGCGCGTATTCGGCTTGAACAGTCCGGCGATCTTCGCGTTCAGCAGCGGATCGAAATAAGTAGTCTCGACGCCAAGGCGCTTGAGCACGCTGTCGCAGAACGTCCGTGTCGGCCGGTAGGCGCTGTCGCTGACCAGGATGTGGTCGCCGGCGGAAACCACTGATAGCAATGCAGTCGAGATTGCCGCCAGCCCCGATGGCAGCAACGCGACACCGGCGCAGCCCGGCCCTTCGAGTTCGGCCAGCGCGTTTTCCAGTGCTTCCGAGGTGGGCGTGCCCCGGCGGCCATATTGATAGCGCGAGCGGTGGGCGACCTGATCCTCGGCGGTGGGATAAAGCACCGTCGAAGCGTGAAATACCGGCGGATTGACGAAGCCGTGATAGGCCTGCGAGTCCCGTCCCCCGGTGACGAGGCGTGTTGCCGGTTTGAGCGGGGTTTGCCGGTCGGTCTTCTTCGCCATCTCTTCCTCGCCGGGAACTTGATCCGCGCCGCAGGCATATACGGTGCTATTGCCTGCGACGGTCAACCCCTTGACCTTGCGATGCGATAGTTCTGAGATGCAAGGCAACCGAGTACCTTCGTACATAAAGGGCGTAACAAATGAAACCCGTTGTCATCCGCTTGGCCCTCGCGGCTGCATTTGCATTCACCGCGCAGGCAGCATCCGCGCAGACCCTCAAGACTGTGAAAGATCGCGGCACCGTGGTCTGCGGCGTCAGTCAGGGCCTGCCGGGCTTTTCCAATCCGGACGACAAGGGCAACTGGACCGGCCTTGATGTGGATTTCTGCCGCGCGGTCGCTGCGGCGATCTTCAACGACGCCACCAAGGTGAAGTTCACGCCGCTCTCGGCGAAGGATCGTTTCACCGCGCTGCAATCGGGCGAGATCGACGTGCTCTCACGCAACTCGACCTGGACGAGTTCACGAGACACTTCTCTCGGGCTCAACTTCGCCGCCGTCAATTATTACGACGGGCAGGGCTTCATGGTGCGCAAGGCGCTGAAAGTTAACTCCGCGCTCGAGCTTAATGGCGCGTCGGTGTGCACGCAGACCGGCACCACCACCGAACTCAATCTCGCCGACTTCTTCCGCACCCATAAGATGAAATACGAAGTGATCGCGTTCGCCACCGCCGACGAGACCGTGAAGGCCTATGACGGCGGGCGCTGCGACGTGTTCACCACCGACGTCTCGCAGCTGTATGCAGAGAAGCTCAAGCTGACCAACGCCAACGATCACGTCATTCTGCCGGAGGTGATTTCGAAGGAGCCACTCGGCCCGGTCGTGCGCCACGGCGACGACCAGTGGTTCGATATCGTCAAGTGGACGCATTACGCCATGATCAACGCTGAGGAACTTGGCGTGTCGCAGAAGACGCTGGACGAAGCGCTGAAGTCCACCAAGCCCGACGTGAAACGTCTTGTCGGCACCGAAGGCAATTACGGCGAACAGCTCGGGCTGACCAAGGATTGGATCGTGCGCATCGTCAAGCTGGTCGGCAATTACGGCGAAACATTCGACCGTAACGTCGGCCCCGGCTCCAAGCTCGGCATCGCACGCGGCCTGAACAATCTTTGGAATAATGGCGGCATCCAGTACGCGCCGCCGGTTCGCTGATATTCGCGCACATCGCTGCGCCGCGCAGGGGAGACGATGACCGGGGAACGGGAAGGCCCTGCCGCGCGGCCGCGTTTAGCGGTCCTGTATAACCCGAAGCTGCGCGGCATTTTCTATCAGCTCGTTCTGCTCGCCATCATGGTCTGGCTTGGCATCGAATTCGCGCTCAACGCCAAAACCAATCTGCAGGCGCAGAAGATCGCGACCGGCTTCGGCTTTCTCGACAACACCGCGGGCTTTGGCGTCAACCAGTCGCTGATCGCGTATCAGGAGTCCGACACCTACGGCCGAGTGTTCTTCGTCGGGCTGCTCAACACGCTGGTGGTGTCTGCATTTGGCATCGCGCTTGCCACCGCCATTGGATTTCTGGTCGGTGTTGCGCGGCTCTCGAACAACTGGCTGATCGCGCGGCTCGCCGGCGTTTATGTCGAAGTCATCCGCAACCTGCCGCTGCTGTTTCAGATTCTGTTCTGGTATCTCGCCGTGCTTGGCGCGCTGCCCGCGCCGCGTAACGCTATTTCGGTACTCGATGGAGTATTTCTGAGCAACCGGGGGATCGCTGTGCCGCGCCCATTGTTTGGCGAGGGCTCAGGCCTCGTGCTGGCGGCGTTTGCGGCCGGCATCGTTGTAACTTTGATGCTGCGATTTTGGGCGCAGGCCCGGCAGGAAAAAACCGGACAGCAATTTCCACTTGGCTGTGCGGCTGCGGGATTGATCCTCGGCCTGCCGCTTCTCGTCATGATCGCGGCGGGTTTTCCGATCGGCTTTGAGTTGCCGCAACTGCGCGGGTTCAACTTCGTTGGCGGGGTCACGATGATTCCCGAATTCACCGCGCTGCTGATCGCGCTCTCGACCTACACCGCCGCCTTCATCGCCGAAATCGTGCGCTCCGGCATTCAGGCGGTCTCGCGCGGGCAAACGGAGGCGGCTTATTCGCTCGGGCTAAAACCCGGGCGCACGATGAGCATGGTGGTGATCCCGCAGGCGATGCGCGTGATCATTCCGCCGCTCACCAGCCAATATCTGAACCTGACAAAAAACTCCTCGCTCGCGGTCGGTATCGGCTATCCGGATTTGTTCGCTGTGTTCGCCGGAACGACGCTGAACCAGACCGGGCAGGCGATTGAAATTCTCGCCGTGACGATGGCCGTCTATCTCGTCATCTCGCTCATCACCAGCGCGTTGATGAACTGGTACAACTCGCGCTTGCAGCTGGTGGAACGATGACGGGCACGACGCAAACCGCCTATGTCGCCCCGGCGATCACCGCGCCGCTGCCGCCGCCGATTGCCGTTGGCGGTCCGGTCGGCTGGGTGCGCGGTAATTTGCTCAACAGCTGGTCCAACGCAATCGTCACGATTGTGAGCCTTTATCTGATCTGGGCGGTGGCGGTGCCGCTGATCAATTTCCTGATCATCGACGCGGTGTGGGACGGAGCGGGGCGCGCCGATTGCCTGCCTGAAAAAGTCGGGCACAGTGTTGGCGCCTGCTGGCCGTTTATCGGCGCAAAATTCAGTCAGCTCGTTTACGGGTTTTACCCGTGGAATTTGCACTGGCGGGTCGATCTCACCTTCGCGCTCGGCGCGGTTCTGCTCGTGCCGCTGATGATCCCGCGCGCACCATTGAAAATGCTCAATTCGATCTTGTTCTTCGGCGTATTTCCCATCGTCGCGTTCTTCCTGCTGGTGGGCGGAAGTTTCGGACTCGAGCACGTGGAGACACGTTCGTGGGGCGGGTTGCTGGTCACGCTGGTTGTCGCCGTCACCGGCATCGTGGTCTCGCTTCCTCTCGGCATTCTCCTTGCGCTGGGGCGCCGTTCGCACATGCCGGCGGTGCAGGGAATGTGCGTGATCTTCATTGAATTCTGGCGCGGGGTGCCGCTGATCACCGTGCTGTTTTTCGCCACCTACATGCTGCCGCTGTTCTTGCCCAATACCTGGACCATCGATGCGCTGCTGCGCGTGCTGGTCGGTGTCGCGCTGTTCTCCGCCGCCTACATGGCCGAGGTCGTGCGTGGCGGGTTGCAGGCGATCCCGCGCGGCCAGTTCGAGGCGGCGTCCGCGCTCGGGCTTGGCTACTGGAAAACGATGGGCCTGATCGTGCTGCCGCAGGCGCTGCGTTTGGTCATACCCGGCATCGTCAACAACTTCATCGGCCTCTTCAAGGACACGACACTGGTGCTGATCGTCTCGATCTTCGATTTTCTCGGGCAGATGCGCGCCGCTTTCGCCGATCCCAACTGGTCGACGCCGGTGACGCTCTATACCGGCTTTGCTTTCTGCGGCATCGTCTATTTCGTCTTCTGCTTCTCCATGTCGCGCTACTCGCTGTTCGTCGAGCGGCGCCTGAACACGTCGCATCGCTGAGGCACATCATGCACACGACGAAAAACGAAACCGCCGTCGAGATCGTCGCCATGAATAAGTGGTACGGCCAGTTTCACGTGCTGCGCGACATCAACCTGAAAGTCGGGCGCGGCGAGCGCATCGTGATTTGCGGGCCATCCGGTTCCGGCAAATCGACGCTGATCCGCTGCATCAATCGGCTGGAAGAGCATCAAAAGGGCAAGATCATTGTCGATGGCACTGAGCTGACCAACGATTTGAAAAAAATAGACGAAATCCGCAGCGACGTCGGCATGGTGTTCCAGCATTTCAATTTGTTCCCGCACCTCACCGTTTTGGAAAATTGCACGCTGGCGCCGATCTGGGTGCGCAAGATGCCGAAGAAGGACGCCGAGGAAGTGGCGCGCAAATATCTCGAACGCGTGCGGATTCCCGAACAGGCAATGAAATACCCCGGCCAGCTTTCCGGCGGCCAGCAGCAGCGCGTGGCGATTGCGCGCGCGCTCTGCATGGAGCCGAAGATCATGCTGTTCGACGAGCCGACTTCCGCGCTCGATCCCGAGATGGTGAAGGAAGTGCTCGACACCATGGTCACGCTCGCGCTCGACGGCATGACCATGCTGTGCGTCACGCATGAGATGGGTTTTGCCCGTCAGGTCGCCAATCGCGTGGTGTTCATGGATGTGGGGCAGATCGTGGAAGCGAACGAGCCGAAGGAATTTTTCGCACACCCTCAGCACGAGCGCACGAAATTATTTCTGTCGCAAATCCTGCACTAAGCGCGCCGTTCAGCGCCCGAGCGACTCTTTCTTGGTGTCGTAATTGAGTTCGACCATCACGCCGTTGGGATCGCGCACGAAAATCTGCCACTGATCGCCGCCCGGCACTTCGCGCGTGTCGAACCAGACGCCTTTTCCCTTCAGGCTCTGCTTCATGGCGTTGAAGCCTTTGCTCACGAAGGCGACATGATGCACGACGCCGGAGTCGGGCTTCTGCTGCTCGCTGCCGGGGGAGATGTCGACGAGGTGCACGACCGCGCGGCCCTCGCTGTAAATCCAGGCGCCGGGGAAATCGAAATTCGGCCGTTCGCCGCTCTTGAGGCCGAGCACGTTCTCGTAGAACTGCACGGTTTCCTTCAGCTTGCGCGTGCGAATGTTGAAGTGGTCGAGTACGCCGACGCTCATAACGCCCCCCGGTTCTCATTTTGAGCGAATAATATCCGCTTCCCGTCAGCGCGCCAGCGGTCCGTTCGCCTTCTTCCAGGCGTCGATGCCGCCTTCGATATGGCTGGCCGTATTGAGCCCCGCGTCCTGCGCCGCCTGCACGGCCATCGCCGAGCGCTCACCGAAGGCGCAATAGAACAGCAGGCGTTTGCCCGGCGTGACGCCGAGTTTTTTCAGCGCGCCGCCGGTTCTTAAGTTCTCCTGCAAATCGGGGTAGGGCGCGTGCACCGAGCCCGGAATGGTGCCGTGCTTGTCGCGCTCGCTCTGCTCGCGCAGGTCGATGAACGCGACGCTGTCTTTGCCGACCAGTTCCATCGCTTGCGGAACTTTGAGCGCCCAGCCGCGCTTGGCGATTTCCTGCTGCGCGAGGCCGACGCGCATGTTGGACGGCACCGCAACGTCCATCATCTTCGGATTTGGCAATTTAAGATTTTTCATCAGCTCGACATATTCGTCGATGGATTTCACCTGCAGGCGCGGATTGAAACGCTTTTCCTCGCCGATGGTGCTCACCGTCTCGCCTTTGTAATCGTGAGCGGGAAACAGCAGCGTCTCTTCCGGCAATTTCAGCAGCTTGCCGAAGATCGAGTCGTATTGCATGCGCGCATCGCCGTTCTGGAAATCCGTGCGTCCGGTGCCGCGGATCAGCAGCGTGTCGCCGGTGAACACGCGATCCTTCATCACGAAGCTGTAGGAGTCGTCGGTGTGGCCGGGCGTGTAAAGCACATCGAGGCTGACGCCCTCGACCGTGAGCTTGTCGCCTTCGCCAAGGCGCATGGAGACGACATCGGCTTTGGTGTTCTCGCCCATCACTGTGATGCACTGGGTGCGGTCGCGCAGCGCACCTAATCCCGTGATGTGGTCGGCGTGCAGATGCGTATCGACCGCCTTGACGAGCTTGAGATCAAGCTCCTTCACCAGTTGCAGGTAGCGGTCCACTTTTTCCAGCACGGGGTCGATGATCAGCGCCTCGCCGCCCAGCCTGCTGGCGAGCAGATACGAGTAGGTGCCGGATACACTGTCGAACAACTGGCGGAAGATCATCACCCAAGCCTCTGCCTGATTCACCCGCCAAGTTATCACAGTCTCTCGCCGCCCTCATCCTGAGGAGCCACGTAGTGGCGTCTCGAAGGGCGAGGGCGGCCCATGGTTCGAGACGCAACGCTTCGCGCTGCTCCTCACCATGAGGCGATTGAAACTTCCGGTAGTGCTAGCCCTTCTCGACGGGCAAATCGGGCCGCGAACCCCATTCCGCCCAGGAGCCGTCATAAAGGCTCTGCGGCTCCTTGCCGAGCGCATCGAGCGCGAGCCACAGGATCGCGGCGGTGACGCCGGAGCCGCAGCTTGCGATCACCGGCTTGTCGAGATCGACCTTGCCCTTGGCGAAGGCCTGCCGGATTTTTTCCGGCGAGGCGAGGGTGCCGTTTTCCACGACGCCGGCGAATGGCACATTGAGCGAACCGGGAATGTGACCCGAGCGCAATCCGGCGCGCGGCTCCGGCGCTTCGCCCTTGAAGCGGTCGGCGGCGCGCGCATCGACCACCTGAGCGCCGTGGTTGTTGAGCGCAATCTGCACGTCGCCGAGCATGGCGACTGCGCCGGTATTCATCTCGGCCTTGAAATTGCGCGGTTTGCGTTTCGTCTCGCCGGATTCAAGCGGACGCTTTTCCGTCTTCCATTTCGGCAGGCCGCCGTCGAGGATGAAGACGTTCTTGGCGCCGAAAATACGAAACGTCCACCACACCCGCGCCGACGAATAGAGTCCGACTCCGTCATAGACCACGATGGTGTCGCTGTCGCTAATACCGAGCGCGCCGACCATTTTGCCGAATTGATCCGGGCCCGGCAGCATGTGCGGCAGGTCGGTGGACGAATCCGCGATTCCGTTGATGTCGAAGAACAACGCGCCGGGAATGTGACCGGCGAGATATTCCGCCTTGGCGTCGCGGTTTTGCGTGGCGAGATAGTATGAGCCGTCGACAACGGCGACATTGTCCTTGCCGAGATTTCCGGCGAGCCACTCGGTCGATTTGAGCCAGCGGCTATTTGATGTGGTCATAAAATTCCATTTCTACTAAATCCCGTTTCTTGGATGTCGATGTTAACGCCGTTATCTAGTCACTCGTTCCTTGTCGCGGTAGCTGCGAACGGTGCTGCGTCAGACCTTCTCGAACGGCGGCTTGAGTGTCGATTTACGCGTGAGCCACGCAGGGACAGGTAGATTTTTCGAGCGCAGAAATTCTGGATTGAACAATTTCGACTGATAGCGCGTGCCGAAGTCGGCAAGCACCGTGACAATCGTGTGGCCGGGCCCGAGATCCTTCGCGAGACGTATTGCACCCGCGACATTGATGCCGGACGAGCCGCCAAGGCACAGCCCTTCGTGCTCCAGCAAATCGAAAATGATCGGCACGGCCTCCTCGTCAGGAATGAGATAGGGCTTCTCGACCTTGAGGTCCTTGATGACCGGCGTCATGCGCCCGAGGCCGATGCCTTCGGTGATCGAGCCGCCGTCGGACGCTTTGGCCTCGCCGTGAGCGTACAGATTATACATCGCCGCGCCGCGCGGGTCGGCGACGCCGATCACGATGTCTTTTTTCTTCTCGCGCAGAAAAGCGGAGATGCCGGAGATGGTGCCGCCGGTGCCGATGGAGCAAATGAAGCCGTCGATCTTGCCGTCGGTCTGCTGCCAGATTTCCGGCCCCGTCGAGACGTAATGCGCCTTGGCGTTGTCGAGGTTGTTCCACTGGTCGGCGAACAGAACGCCGTTGGGTTCGCCTTTGCGCAGTTGATCGGCGAGCCGCCGTCCGACGTGCTGATAATTGTTCGGGCTGGAATAGGCGACCGCCGGCACCTCGACCAGTTCGGCCCCGCACAGCCGCAGCATGTCCTTCTTCTCTTGGCTTTGCGTATTGGGGATGATGATGATGGTGCGATAACCGCGCGCATTGGCGACCAGCGCAAGCCCGATGCCGGTGTTGCCCGCGGTGCTTTCGACCACCAGCCCGCCCGGCTTGATCTCGCCGCGCTTCTCAGCCTCCAAGATCATCTGCCGTCCGGCGCGGTCCTTCACCGAGCCGCCCGGATTCATGAACTCGGCCTTGCCGAGGATCGTGCAGCCGGTCGCGGCGGAGGCGCGTTCTAGCTTGATGAGCGGGGTATTGCCGATGGCTTCAATGATGCCGGTGCGGATTTGCATTAAATAACCTGGATGGGATGCGAGTTACGAGGCTAGTGGACTGGTCCCGCCGCGACAAGTCCGTGAAAGCCGAATTTGTTTGTATTTACGGGCATTTGGCGATGAAGCGGTACTCCACGGCCACCGGCGAGGAGAACGATTTTCTCAATCCCCGGTGGAGATGGAAAGAACCTCGAAACCATAATGGCGCATTAGGCAAACCGATTGCCTGCGATTCACCTATTTTTTCCTGACCACGCGCTAGTTTTAGACAAAGGGGACAGACAAAAAACAACGTCCCTGCAGGTTCAAACGGTGCCGTTCGCAATGACCCTCGACGTCAATACCCTCTTCATGGTCACGATCTATGTGGAAGCAATCCTTGGATTGCTGCTGCTTTTCGCATGGGTCCAGAACACAGCGATCCGCGCCGTTGCCTGGTGGGGTTTTGCCCATCTGTTGCGCGCAGGTTCGGTCGTGCTGTTCGGCATGTACGGAACGGTCCCCGATCTAATTTCTATCGATCTCGCCAACGCCGTGTTGTTCACCGCCTTCGCGGTGACGTGGACCGGCGCGCGCGTATTCGACGGCCGCCCGGCGGAGCCGGTCTATCTCGTCACCGGCGCCGTGTTGTGGCTGCTGGTGTGCCGCCTACCGGTAATTTCGGAATCGGTGGACATGCGCGTGTTGATCGCCTCCGGCATCATCACGGCCTACACCTGGCTCACGGCTTATGAATTCTGGCGCGCCCGCAACGAACCGCTGGTGTCGCGTTGGCCGGCGATCTTCATGCTGTTCGCGCACGGCTCGCTGTTCCTGCTGCGCACGCCGCTGATCGCCATCCTGCCGGTCTCGTCCACCAATCATGTGTTCGGCAGCGTGTGGCTCACGGTGCTCAGCTTCGAAGCGCTGCTGTTTACGATCTCGATCGCTTTCATTCTGCTGGCGATGGCGAAGGAGCGCACCGAGTTGCGCCACAAGACAGCGGCGATGGTCGATCCGCTCACCGGCATCGCCAACCGCCGCTCGTTCCTGCAGGACGGTGCGGCGCTCGCCAACAAGCATTTCAACAACCCGCGTCCGCTCGCGGTGCTGGTCATCGATCTCGATCACTTCAAGTCGATCAACGATCGTTTCGGCCATGCGATCGGCGACCGCGTGTTGCAGATTTTCACCGAAGTCGCGCGGCAGAACATGCGCGCAAGCGATCTCATCGGCCGCCTCGGCGGCGAGGAGTTCGCTGCGATCCTTTACGACACCAGCCGCGACAAGGCGCATGCCGTTGCCGAGCGCATCCGTTCGGCCTTTGCGGAAGCCACGCTGGAAGTCGAAAACCGTCCCGTCTGCTCGACGGTCAGCATCGGCATGGTGTTTAGCCAGGAGTCCGTGCTCGATGTCACGGAGCTGCTCGCCCAGGCCGACCAGGCGCTCTATTACGCCAAGGAGAACGGGCGCAACCGCGTCGAGGTTGGCTCGCTCGATCTCTTCCGCGAGCGTTTGAGAGAAGAGCCGGCGGCCACCGCGGCTTCCGTCGCCGCGATTTCCGCAAAGAGCGCTGCTTAAAGCACGCGGCTGACGCGCCTGCGCGAGTTGCCCACGGAAAATCGTTGGCACTCAAACTAATTTCCGCTGGCACAATACGTTGTTTTCCCGGCCCTTTTCCCGCTAACGCCGTTTTTCGCGGCGCCTGCGACCTTCCCCGCGATTGACGGGCAGCCACCCTTTGTCCACTTTACGTCCCAGCGGGTGGGCCGGCATCAACGGCCCATCGGTCCCGTGGGATTCCTTTGAATCACAAAGGCGTAAGGGAGGATAAGATGCGAACTGTGAAATGGCTTGGGTGCGCTGCGCTCGGCCTCGTGCTTGCGACCGGCGCTCGCGCCGAAAACGTCAAGATCGGCATCATGCTGCCGTTCTCCGGCGTCAACGCCGATCTCGGCGACGCCAACATCAAGGCGATGGACCTCTACATCAAGCTCCACGCCAAGGACATTGCTCCGCACACCATCGAAGTCGTGAAGCGTGACGAAGGCCCGCCGTCGGGCGCCAACGCCAAGACGGTCGCAACCGAACTGATCACCAACGACAAAGTGAAACTGATCGCCGGCGTGGTGTTCTCGCCGTCCGCCATCGCGATTGCGCCGGTGATCACGCAGGCGAAGATGCCGCTGCTGATCTCCAACGCCGGCACCGCCTGGATCACGACGCTGTCACCTTACATCGCGCGCTTCTCGTTCAGCATGTGGCACGATGCGTATCCGATGGGCACCTATGCCGCGAATACGCTCAAATGCAAGACGGCGGCGATGGGCTACACCGACTTCCCGCCGGGCAAGGACTCCACCGAAGCCTTCAAGACCGGCTTCGAGAAGGCTGGCGGCAAGATCGTCGATGCGATCCCGATGGGCAACCCGGCGCAGGTTCCTGACATGACGCCGTTCTTCCAGCGCGTGAAGGATGCGAAGCCCGATTGCTTCTACGTGTTCATCCCGTCCGGCAACCATGCCTCGGCGGTGGTGAAGACCTACGGCGAACTTGGCATGCGCAAGGCCGGCGTCAAACTGATCGGACCGAAGGACGTCGTTCCTGACACCAAGCTGCAGGACATGGGCGACGCCGCGATCGGCACGATCGTCATGAGCAACTACGCCGCCGATTTCGACAACGCTCAGAACAAGGCTTTCGTGAAAGCCTGGCACGAAACTTACGGCGCGAATTCCTATCCGGACTTCATGTCGGCGGCGGCCTGGGACACGATGGCTGCCGTGTTCCACGTCGTCAAAACGCTTAACGGCAAGCTCGACGATCCGGACAAGGTGATGGCCACGCTCAAGGGCTGGACCACCAACGGGCCGCGCGGGAAGGTCTCCATCGATCCGGCAACCCGTGATGTCGTCAACGACGAGCGCGCGCTGGAAGTGATCCGGAAACCCGATGGCAAGCTCGGCACCAAGACGCTCGGCTCCATCTCGCAGGTGAAGGACCAGTGCAAAGAACTCAAGATCGGACGCTGCGGAACCCCATAAACCGCGTTCGAACGTGCTAAAGATAAACGCCGCCGCGCCAAAATCGCGGCGGCGTCTCTCCATCTGACAAGAGACCCGCTTTGCCGCAGTCCATCGTCATCCTCATCAGTATCCTGTTCGACGGATTGGCCTATGCGATGGTGCTCTTCATCATCGCCGTCGGCCTGTCGATCACGATGGGGTTGATGGGTTTCGTCAACCTCGCGCATGGCGCCTTCGCTATGGCGGGCGGCTATCTGGTGGTGACGCTGACGAAAAGCTGGGGCGTTCCGTTTTTGCCGTCGCTCGTCATTGCGGCGGTGGTGATCGGCATCGCGAGCATACCGTTCGAGCGGCTGTTGTATTCCAAGCTATATAAAGCCACCGAGCTCGATCAGGTGTTGCTCACCATCGGCTTGGCGTTCATGACCATCGCCGGTTACACGTATTTCTACGGCCCAGCGCCACTCACGGTACCGCTGCCAGAATTTCTAACCGGACAAATCGACATCGGCGTTCGCACCGTTCCCTCGTATCGCGCTTTCATCATCGCGGTCGGCGCGGTGCTGATCGCAGTCCTTTGGTACGGTTTCGAGCGCACGAATCTGGGCGCGAAAATTCGCGCCGCCGTCGACAACCGCCGCATGGCGCAGTCTGTCGGCATCAACGTCGATCGGCTGTTCACGCTCACCTTCGCGGTGGGGAGCGGGCTTGCGGCGCTTGGAGGTGGTCTTGCGATTCAAACCTTCGGTCTGACGCCGAGCTTTGCCGTGCTCTATCTCGTTTTCTTTCTCATCATTGTCTCTGTCGGCGGTTTGGGAAGCCTGAAGGGAACGCTGATCGCTTCGATCATGCTGGGCGTCTTCGACATCGGCGGCAAATATCTTTACTCGGACGCCGGCGGCTTTTTCATCTACGCACTCACGGTCCTCGTCCTCCTGATCAAACCGGCGGGGCTCTATGGCCGCGAGTGACGCAAACGCCGTGCCTGCGGTGACCATGCGCGCGCGGGCCATCGAATACATCGGCAAGCGGCATCGCTTTCACGTGTGGGAAGCACTGCCGTGGATTTTGATCGCTGCCGCGTATTTCGTATTTCCCGACCGCATGACTTTCGGCACGCAGGTGCTGATCGCGATCATGTTTGCGCTCTCGCTTGATTTGATCCTCGGATATGCGGGGATCGTCACACTCGGCCATGCGGCGTTCTTCGGGGTCGGCGCCTACACGGTAGCGCTGCTCACGGCGCGGCTGAACTGGGGCGAGCCGGTCACTTCGCTGATCATCGCGACGCTGATCTCCGCCGCTGCGGGGTTCATATCGGGCTGGTTCCTGCTGCGCTATCGCGGACTGACATTGCTGATGCTCACGCTTGCTACCGCCATTCTGTTGCAGGAGGCGGGCAATTACCGCTCCGACATCACCGGCGGCTACGATGGCGTGCCGGGCATGGAAATCTGGAAACTGTTCGGGGTTTTCGAAAACGATCTCTACGGCCGCACGTATTACATCTACATCGCAGTCCTGCTGTTCCTTGTTTTCCTCGTCGTGCGCCGGATCGTCTATTCGCCGTTCGGGGCCGCGCTCACCGGCATCCGCGAAAACGTGCGCCGCATGCACGCCATCGGCTCGCCGGTACACCGGCGTCTCGTCGCCGCTTACACCATTGCTGCTGGCATAGCCGGAATGGCGGGCGCGCTGTTCGCGCAATCGACGGCTTATACCACGCTCGGCGTTTTCGATTTCGAGAGTTCCGCGAAGGTGATGGTGATGCTGATCCTCGGCGGCACCGGGCGGCTTTACGGCGCGTTCGCCGGGGCCACCATCTACATGCTGCTGGAAGATCATCTCGCAAAATTGAGCCCTGAATTCTGGCAATTCGGCATCGGGCTGCTGCTTGTGCTGGCAGTGTTGTTCGCGCGCCGGGGCCTGCTCGGGTTGATCGAGGACATCGGCATTTATTTCAAGACGGGGGGCAAGTCGTGAGCGCGCCCGCCCTCGAAGTGCGCGACTTGAACCGCAGTTTCGGCGCGCTGCGGGTGGCGCGCGACATCAATCTGACGCTGGAGCGCGGCGCGCGGCGCGCTCTGATTGGCCCTAACGGCGCGGGCAAGACCACGCTGGTCAATCTCATCACCGGCGCGCTGGCGCCATCGTCGGGAAGCGTTGCGCTCAACGGCGAAGACATCACCAAGGTTTCGCAAGCCGAGCGTGCCCGCCGCGGCATCGCGCGCACGTTCCAGATCAATCAGCTGTTCCGCGGGCTCACGGTTCTCGAAAACGTCGTGATGGCGATCGGCGAGCGCACCGGCGATTGCAACAATCTGTGGCGTCCTGCCGGCACCAAACGCATCATCATCGATGAAGCGCTCGATCATCTCGACTCGCTGCGGCTGGTGGAAGATTCACTCAAGTTAGTGCGTGAGCTTCCCTATGGCCGCCAGCGCCTCGTCGAAATCGCCATCGCGATGGCGCAAAAGCCGCGCGTGCTGTTGCTGGATGAACCGGCGGCGGGCGTGCCGTCATCCGAAAGCCATCTCATTCTCGATGTGGTCGCGAGTCTCGATCCCGACATCGCGATCCTCATCATCGAACACGACATGGACGTGGTGTTCCGCTTCGCGCAGCAGATTACGGTGCTGGTCGCGGGCGCGGTGTTCACCGAAGGCGCGCCTAAGGATATCCGCGCCGACGAGCGAGTGCGCGCGGTCTATCTCGGGCAAGACGCCGGGGCCGGTCATGGCTGAGAGCGCGCTTGAGCTCAAGAACGTATCGGCGGGCTACGGCGACACCGTGGTGCTGGAAAATTTGAAACTTGCGGTCGCGGCCGGCGAGAGCCTGTCGGTTATCGGGCGCAACGGCGTTGGCAAGACAACACTGCTCGCGACCATGATGGGTCACACCAATTTGCACGGCGGCACCGTGTGGCTGCACGGGAAGGACATCTCGCGCGATGCCACCTATCGCCGCGTCCATGCCGGGCTCGGTTATGTGCCGCAGGAGCGTGAAATATTTCCCTCGCTCAGTCTCCTGGAAAATCTCGAAGTGGCTTTGCGTCCCGGGCCATGGACCATCGCGGAGGTGTTCAAGTTGTTTCCGCGGCTCGATGAGCGGAAAGACAATCGCGGCAATCAACTTTCGGGCGGCGAGCAGCAGATGCTGGCCATTGCTCGCGCGCTGGTCGGCAATCCGTCCGTGATCCTGATGGACGAGCCGTCGGAAGGCCTCGCGCCGGTCATCGTTGAAGAACTCGCGCGCGCGATGAAGCAGCTTACGCAGGCCGAAGGCCTTGCGCTCGTTCTGGTTGAGCAAAACACCCGGCTTGCGCTCGATATCTCGCCGCGCGCCGTGGTCATGGATCGCGGCCAGATCGTCTATGACGGCCCGAGCGAGACGCTCAAGCGCGATTCAGCGAAGCTTGAAGCGCTGATTGGCGTGGCGAAGAAATAACCCCGGCATTGCGCCACAAGCGGCGCGTGCTTGGAAAGCGCGTATTTTTGAGCCACACTCGCGCCAGCGAGGCCGCATGAAGTACACAAAACGCGAAGCCAAGGAATATTCCCGCGCGCACATGAAGGGCATCTGGGCGGCGGCGCTCACGCCGTTTGCGGCTGACTTGTCCATCGACGAAGCGGGCTTCCGCGGCAACCTCAATCACTGGATCAACGATCTGTCCATCGACGGCATATTCGTCTGCGGCAAGCAGGGCGAGTTCTTCTCGATGTCGGTGGCGGAGCGCAAGCGAACATTCGAAATCGCGGTGGACGCGATCGGCGGGCGCGCCGGAACGATCATGTCGTGCTCCGACCAGAACATGGACACAGTGATAGAGCTTGCGAAACATGCGCAAGCAATAGGCGCCGACTACATCGTCGTGCATGCGCCCGTGCTGCATTTTCTGAAAGCCCAGGACGACACACTGTTCGGGTATTACAAGACGATCAGCGAGAAGGTCGATATCGGCATCGCGCTCTGGAGCCATCCGGACAGCGGCTATCTGCTCAGCCCCGAATTGTGCGCTCGCATCGCGGAAATCCCCAACGTCGTCGCCATCAAATACAGCGTGCCGCGCGAGATGTACGCCAAGCTTACGCGCCTCGCCGGGGATAAAATTCTGGTCAGCACCGCGTCCGAGGAGGAATGGTTCGACAACATCGTCGAACTCAACTGGCAGCTTTATCTGTGCTCGTCGCCGCCCTACATGCTGCAAACGAAACTCGACAAGCGAATGCGCGAATACACCGACTTGGCGATGCGCGGCGAGGTGGCGAAGGCGCGCACGGTGCGCGACAGCCTCAATCCGGTGCGGCAGGCGATCCGCCGCACGCGGCCGCCCGAAAAGCCGCAGGCGCATTCCAAATATTGGCAGGAACTGCTCGGACAGGCGGGCGGACCGGTACGCAAGCCACTGCTGCAACTCACCGAGGCGGAAAAGGCAGCGACCCGCGCGGCGTTTGAGGCATGCGGGTTGAAAACAGCTGCAAGATCATCCGCCGCATAAGGAGGCAACGATGCTGGCGCGTCCGAAATTGCAGGCGTTCAATTTCCAGAAATGGATCGCGGAGCATCAGCACCTGTTGCAGCCGCCGGTCGGCAACAAGCGCGTTTTCGATAACGGCGAAATGACCGTGATGGTGGTCGGCGGCCCGAACGAGCGCACCGATTATCACGACGATCCGGTCGAGGAATTTTTCTACCAGATCAAGGGCAACATGCTGCTCAAGCTGGTGGACAACGGCCAGTTCTACGACGTGCCGGTGCGCGAGGGCGATGTGTTCCTGCTGCCGCCGCATGTGCGGCATTCGCCGCAGCGGCCGCACGCGGGCTCGGTCGGACTCGTGGTCGAGCCGAAACGCCACAGCGGCGACGATGTCGATGCGTTCGAGTGGTATTGCTTCGAGTGCAACGCTCTGGTGCATCGCGCCGAACTCAAGATCAAGAATATCGTCAAGGATCTTCCGCCGATCTATCAGGCTTTTTACGAAAACGAGAAAGCGCGCAAATGCCCAAGCTGCGGCGCGATCCATCCCGGCAAGAAGCCGCCGGCGGGCTGGGTGAAAATCTGATCGCGATTTACTGCGCGGCTTTGCCGTGGGGTGCTGCCCAACCTTGACGCGCGTCCCGATTTCGCGTCTCCGTGCGCGCTAGCTCAAAGCGCCGGGACCGGACAATGAAACGCAGCACCGATCGCATTCTCACGACCCATGTCGGCAGTTTGATCCGCCCGCCGGCATTGCAGGAATTTCTGCGCGCCAAACAATCCGGCAAGGCGTTGGATCAGAAAGCGCACGACAAGTGCCTTAAAGAGTCCGTCGCGCAAATCGTGCGCGAGCAGGCGGCGTCCGGCATCGACGTTGTGAGCGACGGCGAATTTGGAAAATCCATCTCGTGGTCGCAATACGTGCTGGAGCGCCTGAGCGGTTTCGAGCGCCGTCCGGTGAAGGCGGACGCCAATCCGTTCAAGCGCGGCGCCGACCGCGAGCGCTTCGCGGAATTTTACGCCGAGCTTGACGCGCATGACGGCGTCGCCACCACAACTGAATCTATCTGCGTCGGGCCGATTAAATATACCGGACAGGCGGAGTTACAGCGCGACATCGACAATTTCAAAGCCGCGCTCAAGGGCGTGAAGGTTGAGGAAGCGTTTTTGCCCGTTGCCGCGCCCGCGAGCGTGATACCGGACCGCAAGAACGAGTATTACAAGAGCGACGAGGAATTGTTGATTGCCATCGCCGACGCCATGCGCGTCGAATACCGCATGATCGTCGACGCTGGCTTCATTCTCCAGCTCGACGACGCGCGCAACGCGGTGACCTATGACCGCATGGTGCCGCCCGCGAGCTTCGAGGATTACCGCCGCTGGCTGGCGCAACAGGTCGATGTGCTCAACCACGCCATCGAAGGCATCCCGGAAGACCGCATTCGCTATCACGTCTGCTGGGGAAGCTGGCCGGGCCCGCACACCACCGACGTGCCGCTCAAAGACATCGTCGATCTGATCCTGAAGGTGCGCGTCGGCGCTTACGTGATCGAGGGCGCCAATGCGCGTCACGAACACGAATGGAAAGTCTGGAAGGACGCGAAATTGCCGCCGGGCGGGGTGCTGATGCCGGGGGTCATCAGCCATGCCACCAACGTGGTCGAGCATCCCGAACTGGTGTCGGAGCGCATCGTGCGGCTCGCCAAACTCGTCGGGCGTGAGAACGTCATCGCGAGCACTGACTGCGGCTTCGCGCAGGGGCCGTTCCACCGCCGCGTCCACCCGTCCATCATGTGGGCGAAGCTGGAGACGCTGGCGCAAGGCGCCAAGCTCGCCAGCAAGGAACTGTGGAGCTGATTTGAAAGAGTGGCTCCCCGGGCTGGGGTCGAACCAGCGACATTTCGATTAACAGTCGAATGCTCTACCGCTGAGCTACCGGGGAACAAGGCGGCTACGTTGCGGGACCGCCTATAACAAACGTCCGCCGATTTGCAAAGCTCGGCCGGGCGAGGGCGCCATTCGTGCCGGGGCGGGGCCGTGATGGCGGTCCGGCGATGGATTAACGCCGCAAAATGCCGTAAGGAGCCTTCCGGCGTTAAGTGTACGGATAGCGTGTGGTGTTGACGGCTTCGCCATGAACCGAAAAGAGCGACGGGCGGCTGAAAAACTCGCAGCGCGCGCAGGTGCGGTCTCCCGCGACACTTCAATCGGGCACCTGTTCCTTGCGGCCATCGGGCACCACCAGGCGGGCCGGCTTGTCGAGGCCGAGCGGGGCTATCGCGACATTCTCGAGCTCGACCCTGCCCATGACGAGAGCCTGAATTATCTCGCAATCCTCACGCACCAGAGCGGCGATAGCCAGAGCGCGATCAAACTGCTAGAGCGCGCGATCGAGCAGAACGCCAGTCATCCGGAATACCGCTACAACATCGCGTTGATTTTCGCTTCGCTTGGTCGTATCGAGGATGCGGCGGAACACTACCGGCGCGCGATTGCATTGCGGCCCGATTATGCCGACGCGCACACAAATCTTGCGGGCACATTGCTGATCCTCGGTCAGGTAAACGAGGCGGTCGTTCATTTTCGGCATGCGTTGAGCCATGCGCCGAAATTTGCGCAGGCGCATTTCAACTTGGCCAAGACTTTGCTGATTGTGGGCGCGCCCGATCAGGCGTTGCCAATCATTGTCAGTGGGCTCGAAATTCAGGAGAGCCAGCCGCTCAAAAGCCTTTTCGTGCAGTGCGCCGCGCGAATGCCGTCGTTTCCGAATCTTGGAAAAAACCGCAGCTACCTTTTGCGTGCGCTGACGAAAGGCTGGGGCCGTCCGGACGAACTGGCGGGGGCAGTCGCCAGTCTCATCAAGCAAAACGACGGCGTAAGCGCCGCGCTCGCCTGCGTCACGGCCGCCTGGCCGCAACTGCTCGTGGAGAAAGCCGTATTTGGGTCGCAAGGATTTGCGGCGTTCGCGCGCGATCCGTTGTTGCGGGCGTTTCTGGAATCCGCGCCGTTCCACGATCTCGAACTGGAGCGACTGCTGACCAGCAGCCGCTTTGCGTTGCTCGATATCGCCACCGGAACGGATACGGCGAATGTCTCCGCCGATGTGATCGAGTTCGCCTGCGCGCTGGCGCAGCAATGCTTCATCAACGATTATGTTTACGCACTCGCCGATGCCGAACGGGTGCGGGCGGAGCAATTGAGCGATGCGCTCGCTACAGCGTCGGCATTGGGCGCGGATGTCACCGCGATCGCGCTCGCGGCTGTTGCGGCTTATTTTCCGCTGCATGCGGTCCCCGGCACGCCGGCGCTCGCCGCGCGCGCCTGGCCGGATGCGGTCAAGCGCCTCCTCGTCCAGCAAGTGACGGAGCCGGTGGAAGAGCGGCAATTGCGGCCAACGATTGCTGCGCTGACGCCGGTCGAGGACGCGGTCTCCGCTTCGGTCAGAGATCAATATGAGGAAAATCCCTATCCGCGCTGGGTCAAGACGGTGTCAGCCAGTGAGCATCTGACGTTCGATGAACATCTGCACCGGCTGTTTCCACAACTCCCGCGCAGGAACCTCGGCAAGCAGGGCGCGGAAATATTGGTTGCGGGATGCGGGACCGGCCAACACTCAATTGAGACAGCCCAACTTGCCGGCACGAAAGTTCTCGCCCTCGATCTCAGTCTTGCCAGCCTGAGCTATGCCAAGAGAAAAACGCGCGAGCTCGGCATGAGCAATGTCGAATATGCGCAGGCCGATATTCTCAAACTCGGCGCGATCGGCCGCTCCTTCGATGTCATCGAGGCGGTCGGTGTCTTGCACCATCTGCGTGACCCGTTGGAAGGCTGGCGCGTGTTGCTGTCGTTGCTGCGGCTTGGCGGTTTCATGCGCATCGGGCTCTACAGCACTTTGGCGCGTGCTGATGTACGAGCGGCGCGTGCGTTAATTGCCGAACGGGGATACCGCGCCAACACGCGCGATATCAGGCGATGCCGTCAGGACATCGCCAGCAGCGCGGATGGTGCGTTCATCGATGTTTCGAAAAGGCGGGATTTTTTTACCTTAAGCGGATGCCGCGATCTGCTGTTTCATGTGCAGGAGCATCAATTTAAACTTCCCGCGATAAAAACATTTCTCAACGACAACAACCTGGCTTTCATCGGATTTGGAAACCTCGACGGCCCGATCGCCGAGGAATACCGGCGGCGGTTCCCCAATGACAAGGCAATGACCGATCTCGATAACTGGAACCTGCTGGAAAAAGAATATCCGAAGCTGTTCGGCAGCATGTACCAGTTCTGGCT
The DNA here is from genome assembly GCA_945907045.1 of Rhizobium sp. Q54. GTDB lineage: Bacteria > Pseudomonadota > Alphaproteobacteria > Rhizobiales > Xanthobacteraceae > Pseudolabrys. The sequence continues at coordinate 70,241 of CAMDSH010000017.1, forward strand.
GCAGAAACCCTGATCCGGCATTGAAATGCTGGAGGCCACGCCCGGAATTGAACCGGGGTACGAGGATTTGCAGTCCTCTGCGTCACCACTCCGCCACGTGGCCATCCGGCTTGGCTATATAGGAGCAGGCGCGGGACGACAACACGGGGAGTTGCGCCAGCTGTACGTCATTTTCAGGCCCGGGGTTCACTTGCCTTTTGGCCGCCCATTGCGCAAAGGTCGCGGCTTGCCCGTTGCGCCTTTCTGGCTTTTCCGGAGACTGCGATGACCGACTTTGCCGCCGCGCGCCGAATGATGGTCGACGG
>CAMDSH010000018.1 GCA_945907045.1 Rhizobium sp. Q54
CCGGAGTTTATTTTTCACCGGCACGTTGGGATCGAAGATCTTTCCTTCCAGTGCGCGCTGCAACAGCGGCATCGCGGCGGGCGAGTGATCCGAGAGACCGAGATAAACGAGATTGGAACGGCGCACGAACTCGACAAAGTCCTCGGCCTCTGCCGGCGTATACGACCGGCGCGCAGCGATGCGCGCCTCAATGTCCTGCTTGCGCGTTTCCAGATCGGCGACGAGCTTTACTTCGTAGGCGCGGTCGGCCTCAGCGCGCGCCGCGCCGGCCTGACTCTCGTCGTAGGCGAGGATCGCGCGCGGCGCAAACCCCGTGGCGACAATCAACATGGCAGCGGCGATTGCCCAGCGCCCGGGCTCTGCGAGCTTGAATACAAAAGCCAGGCCCGCGATCATCGCCACGCCGATCACGATGAGCGTAATCAGCAACTGGACGTCCCGAGACCCCCACCTTGGGTCCATGAGATGTTCCAGCCGCAACGAAACGACATTGAACGCGCTCGCCGCCGCGGCGGCGATGAGCAAGCCGCCCAACCACCATTTCATGCATCGCTCCCTTCGGCGCAGCTATTCGGCCGCGCGCGCGCCCTGCCCGAAGCGGCGCTCGATGTAGTCCGTCACCATCGCCTTGAAATCCGAAGTGAGATTAGGTCCGCGCAAGGTCGCTACTTTTTTTCCATCGACGAAGACGGGGGCAGTCGGTTGCTCGCCGGTGCCGGGCAGCGAGATGCCGATGTCGGCGTGCTTGCTCTCGCCCGGCCCGTTGACGATGCAGCCCATCACGGCGACGGTAAGATTCTCGACGCCGGGATAACGCGTCTTCCATTGCGGCATCGAGGTGCGGATGAAACTCTGAATATCGGACGCGAGTTCCTGGAACGTCGTAGATGTCGTGCGCCCGCAGCCGGGACAGGCAGCGACCAGCGGCACGAACGTGCGAAGTCCCATCGTCTGCAACAATTCCTGCGCGACCTGCACTTCGAGCGTGCGGTCGCCGTTCGGTTCCGGCGTGAGCGAAACGCGGATGGTGTCGCCGATGCCCTGTTGCAGCAGCACGCCCATGGCGGCGGATGAAGCGACGATGCCCTTCGAACCCATGCCGGCTTCAGTCAAACCGAGATGCAGCGCGTAAGGCGAGCGGCGCGCAAGCTCCATGTAAACCGCGATCAAATCCTGCACGGCGGAAACTTTCGCCGACAGAATAATGCGATTGCGCGGCAGACCGATTTCTTCCGCGCGCTCGGCCGAGAGCAGCGCCGATTGCACCATCGCTTCATGCGTGACTTCGCGTGCGCTCTTCGGCGCGGACGAGGCGCTATTCTCGTCCATCAATTTCGTGAGCAATTCCTGATCGAGCGAGCCCCAGTTGACGCCGATGCGCACCGGCTTGTTGTGCTTGATCGCCATCTCGACGATTTGCGTGAACTGCGGATCGCGTTTGTTCTTGAAGCCGACATTGCCGGGATTGATGCGGTATTTGTCCAGCGCCTCGGCGCAGCCGGGATGATCGGTGAGCAGTTTATGGCCGATGTAATGAAAGTCGCCGACCAGCGGCGCGGTGACGTTTTGCTTGAGCAGGCGCTCCTTGATGCGCGGGACGGCAGCCGCCGCCTCGTCGCGATCGACCGTGATGCGCACGATTTCGGAACCGGCGCGCGCCAAGGCTGCCACCTGCGCCACCGTCGCATCCACGTCGGCGGTGTCGGTGTTGGTCATCGACTGCACGACGATAGGCGCGCCGCCACCGACAATGACGCCGCCTACATCGACGGCAACCGATTTATGTCTTTCCTGAACGCTAGCTGACATCCGATTCACATAGTTGGTAAAGCGCGAGCCGCCACTATAGCAGGATCAGCGCGACTGGTTCACCAGCACGAGGCCGCCCGCCACCAGCGCCACCGCCGCGCCGAAAGCCAATGTCAGCGGCTCACCCAGCACAAAGTGACCGGCGGCGACGCCGAACAAAGGCGTGAGAAACGTAAAGGCCGACAGCCGGTTCGCCGAATAGCGCACCACCAGCGCGAACCAGACGACGAATGTCACGCTCACCACCCAGATCGTCTGGTAGGCGAGCGAGCCGAGCGCAACTGCGCCGGGCATGCCCGTGATGCGCTCGCCGAAAATCAGCGCGCATATCGCCAGCATCGGCGCCGACACGATCAACTGATAGATCATTACCTTTTCCGACGACACGCTGTTGAGCGAACTCGCCTTGATAATGAGAGTCGTCACCGCCCAACCGGCGGCGGCAACGATCATCATGATGTCGCCGATGTATTGGCGCGGATCGAGCACCGGCGTCGGCACCCCGAAAGCAAGCAGCATTCCGGCGAACGACAAGCCGAGCCCGATCCATTGCTGCAGACTGAAGCGGTCGACGGGCAGTATCCAGCGCGCGCCGACGACGACGAAGAACGGCGCAAGATAAATGAACAGCACTGCGCGCGAGGCCGTCGTGTAGACGAGACCCTGGTAGATCAGAACGAATTCGAGTCCGAAGAATGCGCCGCAGATCAGGCCGGCGGCGAGCGTGCCGTCACGCGTGGTAAGCGGAATGCCACGCAGCTTCGCCCAGGCGGCGACGATCAACGCAGCGCCGAGCGAGCGAATCGCGGCTTGCGTGAGCGGCGGAATGTCGTGGATCGCGAGCTTCACCGCCACTTGGTTGAAACCCCAGCTCAGGCACAACACCACAACGATGGCCGCGGCGAGCGGATCGAGCGCGCGGGTGGCGGCATTGGGCGCAGGCGTGTTGGACATTGGAAGAATATTCCCGGCGGCGTGAGTGAGCGGACTTTATCGCGCGACGCGCGCATTAGATACGCAGCGAAAACATATCCGCCATGACAACGCCGTGCGCGGCGTTCACCCTTCGCGGCAATGAGAGCAGATGCCGGCGATCTCGATCACCGGCGTCTTCGGCGTGAAGCCGGCCGCACGCGATGCAGACTTGAGCGTCTCGGCGATGCTGGCCGACGCCGCCTCGCCCACCGCGCCGCAACGCTCGCACAGCAGGAACACCACCGGATCGCCGCTCGCATGTTTGTGGATGCAGGCGATGAAGGCGTTGCGGCTCTCGATGCGATGCACGAGGCCGTTCTCGCGCAGGAATTCCAGCGCGCGGTAGATTGTGATCGGCGCCGGACGCTCAGCTGCTTTCCCGCCCATGCGCTCGATGATCTCGTAGGCGCCGAGCGGCTTGTGGGTGGCGAGCAGTGCTTCCAGCACCCGGCGGCGGATCGGCGTCAGGCGCTGCGCGCGGGCGACGCACAGAGACTCGGCATGCGCGATGGCATCAGTCGCGCAGCGGTCATGGTCATGACCGGGGGCCGGAAAAGCCGCCACGGATGCTGTCTTTTTCACCATAACCCTCGTTTCGGCATGAATTGTAGCGCGTTATCAAGCCAAACGACGATTATTCACCTACGCCTTAAATATATGTTGCACTGCAACAAAAAGAGCTTATTTCAGGTCCACCCTGCGGCCCGCAGACACAAGGATTCTCCATGCTGAAAGGCAAGACGGCCCTGGTCACCGGCTCCACCTCCGGCATTGGCCTCGCTATTGCCCGAGCGTTGGCAGCGCAGGGCGCCAACGTCATTATCAACGGCTTCGGCGACAAAGCCGAAATCGAGAAGCTGCGCGCCGGCATGGAAAAGGAATTTTCCGTCAAGGCGATCTATTCGCCCGCCGACATGAGCAAGCCGGCGGAGATCGCGGCAATGGTGAAAGAGGCCGAGAATAATTTCGGCGCGGTGGATGTGCTGGTCAACAACGCCGGCATCCAGCACGTCGCGAATATTGAGAATTTTCCGCCCGAGAAATGGGACGCGGTGATCGCGATTAATCTCTCGTCCTCGTTCCACACCATCCGCGCCGCCGTCCCCGGCATGAAGAAACGAAAGTGGGGCCGCATCGTCAACATCGCCTCCGCGCACGGGCTGGTGGCGAGCGGACAGAAGGTTGCCTACGTCGCCGCCAAGCACGGCCTCGTGGGCCTGACGAAAGTTGTCGCCATCGAAACCGCCAATGACGGCATCACCTGCAACGCCATCTGCCCCGGCTGGGTGCTCACCCCGCTGGTGCAGGCGCAGATCGAAGCGCGCGCCAAGGTGTCCGGCAAAAGCGTCGACGCGGAAAAAATCGCGTTGCTGTCGGAGAAGCAGCCGATGCACCAGTTCACCACGCCGGAAAACATCGGCGCGCTGGCGGTGTTTCTGAGCAGCGATGCGGCGGCGTCGATCACCGGTTCGGCTTATTCCATCGACGGCGGCTGGACCGCGCAATAATGAATTTTTTCTCGCGCAAATTTAAGCCGGAACGTCCGCGCCCGAACGGCGGCAAAAAACGCATCAACCTCGCGCTGCAAGGCGGCGGCGCACACGGCGCGTTCACCTGGGGCGTACTCGATCATCTGCTCGAGGACGGGCGGCTGGAGATCGAAGGCATTTCCGGCGCGTCCGCCGGCGCGGTCAACGCCATTCTGCTGGCCGACGGGCTGGCGCGCGGCGGCCCTGACGAAGCGCGCAAGCGGCTCGCCGATTTCTGGCGCGCGGCAAGCCTCGGCGGCAATCTGCCCGACGTTCAGCGCCGCGCGGTCGACCGGCTGTTTTCGTTCATCCCGCTCGAAGGCACGCCGGCCGGGCTGTGGCTGAACGCAATGTCGCGATATCTGTCGCCCTACGACGTCAATCCGCTCAACATCAATCCGCTCAAGGATCTGATCGAGCGCTTCGTCGATTTCGACGCGGTGCGGGCGTGCGAAAACCTGCAGCTGTTCGTCTCCGCCACGAATGTCGAGACCGGGCGCCTGCGCGTGTTCTCGCGCGAGAAAATCACCGCCGAGGTCATCGTAGCGTCGGCCTGCCTGCCAATGCTGTTCCGCGCGGTCGAGATCGACGGCGTTCCCTATTGGGATGGCGGCTACATGGGAAACCCTGCGCTGTTCCCGCTGTTCGCGCCGACGCAGACCGAGGATTTGCTGCTGGTGCAGATCAATCCGCTGCGGCGCGAGCAACTGCCGAAAACCAAGGAAGAGATCATCAACCGCATCAACGAGATCACGTTCAATTCCTCGCTGATGGCGGAGCTGCGCGGCATCGCGCTGATCGCCAAGCTGATCGACCGCGGGCAATTGCCGCGCGGCACCGGCCCCGGCGAATACCGCCGCATCAACGTGCACCGCATCGTGTTGGAAGGATCGAAGGCGCTCGATCCCAACAGCCATCTCAACACCGATTACGATTTCTTCGAAATGCTGCGCACCAACGGCAAGCGCGCGGCGCGGCGTTTTCTCGACGCGCATTACGGTGACATCGGCGTCGCCAGCACGGTCGATCTCGACGCCGAAGTGGCAATCGAACAGGCGTGAGGCTTTAGCGCCGCGCGCGCACGGTGACCCCGGCGCGTTTTTCCACCGGCTGCACGATTGTGGTGAAATCTTTTTCCGGTCCGATCTCGGCGCAGGTGAGTTCCCACGCCCGTCCGACGGCACTGATGACTTCCGTCGGAACGCCGAGCGCTTTGGCTTCTTCGAGGCCCAGCCGCACGTCCTTCATCATCAATCCGGTGGCGAAGCCGAAGTCGAACGTGCCGGGCAGAATCGATTTCGGAAATTTGTCCACGCTCGCCGTGTTGCGCCCGCTTCCCGCATTGATCACTTCGATCATCTGCGTTGGGTCGAGCCCGGCTTTCACGCCCATCACCATCGCTTCCGAAGTGGCGGCAAGCGCGGTGGCGGTGAGCATGTTGTTGGCGAGCTTCATGGTTTGACCGAGGCCCGGCTTTTCGCCGACGACGAAAACGCGCCCGATGATATCGAGCGCGGGCTTCACGATCTCCACATCGGCCTTCGGGCCGGACACCATCACCGCCAGCGTTCCCTTGTTCGCGCCGTTGACGCCGCCGCTCACCGGGCTGTCGATCTGCACGATGTTACGTGACGCGAGGGCTTCGGCGACCTGGCGAGCGACGCGCGAGCCGGTAGTGGAGAGATCGATGAAACGTTTTACGAGCTTGCCTTCGATCACGCCGCCTTTGCCGGTCGCCACGGCGATCACCGAGTCGGGCGTTGGCAGGCTCGCCATCACCGTCTCGGCGCGGTTGGCAACATCGGCGGGCGATGATGCTGCCTGCGCGCCGAGCGCAACGAGTTTCTCCATCGCTTCGCGACGCGTGTCGAACACATAAAGTTTATGGCCCGCCTCAATGAGGCGGCGCGCCATGTGCTGGCCCATGTTGCCGAGACCGACGAACCCGATATCCATTATGAGCCTCCAAATTCCGTGCGAATTTTTTCCGTGTGCTGCCCGAGCGAAGGCACCGCGCCGTAACGGCGTTTTTCCCCGGCGTGCTGCGCCGCCGGGGCCGGCATGTGTACAGGCCCGCTCGGCGTATCGACACTGACGCGGCGCAGATGCGGATGCTTTGCCAGCAGCGCAGCGTCGTTGACGCGCCCGAAGGCGATGTCGGCCTTGTCGAGTTTGTCCATCAATGCCGTGACATCCATTGCGCCAAACGCGGAAGCAACTTTTCCGTCGGTCTGCGCCCGGCGCTTCACGCGCTCGACATTGGTGGCGAAGGCGGGATCGGCGGCGAGCTTCGCATCGCCCAGAACTTTTTCGGCCAGCGCGCGCCATTCGCGGTCGCTCTGGATGGAAATAAGAATGTCGGCGCCGTCGCGTGTCTTGAACACGCCATAGGGCGCGATAGAGGGATGCGCGAGGCCGAGCCGCTGCGGGGTCTTGCCGCCTTCGTGCTGCAACAGAGGCACCGTCATCCAGTCCGCCATCGCATCGAACATGGAGACGGACAATTCCGCGCCTTGGCCGCTTTTGCCGCGCGCGATCAGCGCTTCCAGGATCGCTTCATACGCGTCCATGCCGGCGGCGATATCGCACACCGAAACGCCGACGCGCGCAGGTTCGGCAGCCGAGCCGGTGACGGACGCCAAGCCCGCTTCCGCCTGAATGAGAAGATCATAAGCCTTGCGCGCGGCGTAAGGCCCGCTCTCGCCGTAGCCGGAGACCGAGCAGACGATGAGCTTTGGGTAGTCGCGCCGCAGCCGTGCGATGCCGAAGCCGAGTTTTGCCACCGCGCCTGGTTTCAGGTTCTGCACGAACACATCGGCCTTTGCGATCATGCGCTCCAGCAGCGCCTTGTCGCCGGCCTTGGCGAGATCGAGGACGATGGATTCCTTGCCGCGATTGAGCCAGACGAAATAGGCGCTCTCGCCATGCACGAGATCGTCGTAACCGCGCGCGAAGTCGCCTTCGGGGCGCTCGATCTTGATGACGCGCGCGCCGGCATCCGCCAGCCGGCAGGTGCATGTCGGCGCCGCAACCGCCTGTTCGAGCGAGACGACGAGCAGGCCGGAAAGGGGGAGCGGCATCTCAGTACGAGCGCGGCAGGCCGAGCACATGCTCGGAGAGGTATGACAAAATCAGATTGGTCGAGATCGGCGCCACCTGATAGAGCCTCGTCTCGCGGAACTTGCGCTCGATGTCGTATTCCTCGGCGAAGCCGAAACCGCCGTGCGTCTGCACGCACATGTCGGCAGCGGCCCACGACGCATCGGCGGCCAGCAACTTCGCCATGTTGGCCTCAGGCCCGATGTCCTCGCCAGCTTCATATTTGCGCGCCGCCTCATGCACCATCAGTTCCGCCGCGCGCATCTGCGCGTAAGCGCGCGCGATGGGAAATTGCACGCCCTGATTCTGACCGATGGGGCGGTCGAACAGCACGCGTTCTTTTGCATAAGCCGATGCCTTCTCGATGAACCATTTGGCGTCGCCGATGCATTCCGCCGCGATCAGAATGCGCTCGGCGTTCATGCCGGCGAGGATGTAACGGAAGCCCTGCCCTTCTTCGCCGACCAGATTGTCCGCCGGAACCTGCACGTTGTCGAAGAACACTTCCGTCGTTGCATGATTCATCATGGTGCGGATCGGGCGAATGCTCAGGCCCTTGTCCTTGGCCGCGCGCATGTCGACGAGGAAAACCGACAAACCTTCGGTGCGCTTTTTTGTCTTTTCTTTCGGCGTGGTGCGCGCGAGCAGCAGCATCAAATCGGAATGCTCGGCGCGCGAGGTCCATATCTTCTGACCCGAGATGGAAAATCCGTCGTTCGTGCGCGTCGCGGTGGTGCGCAGCGAGAGCGTATCGGTGCCGGAGGTCGGCTCGGTCACGCCGAACGCCTGCAGGCGCAGCTCACCCCTGGCGATGGCGGGCAGATATTTTTTTTTCTGGGCGGCGCTGCCATGCCGCAGGATCGTGCCCATCGTGTACATCTGCGCGTGACAGGCGGCGCCATTGCACCCCGCGGCGTGAATTTCTTCCATGATCGCGGCGGCGGCGCGCAGGTTAAGCCCGCTGCCGCCGAACTCTTCCGGAATGAGCGCAGCGAGAAATCCCGCCTTGGTCAGCGCCGCGACGAATTCGGTGGGGTATTCACGTTCGCGGTCGAGTCCGCGCCAATACTCGCCGGGAAAATCCACGCACAGCGCACGCACCGACTCGCGGATCGGCGCAAGGTTTTCAACTTGCTCGTCGCTGTGCCCGTCACGTTCGTTCATCCGTCAACCTTTGATCTCGGCGCGGCCGTTGTTGATCGCGAGCACGTCGCGCTCCATCACCCGCGCGCGGAAGCTTACCACGCCGCCATCGCGCCACATCTCGGTGCGGATGGTCTCGCCGGGAAACACCGGCGCGGAGAAACGCCCGGCAATCGAGGTCAATCGCGACGGGTCGTATCCGCAAAGGCTTTTGAGAATCGCATGTCCCGCGACGCCGAAGGTCGCCAGCCCGTGCAATATGGGCCGCGGGAAACCGGCAGCCTTCGCCACGGCGGGGTCGGCGTGTAGCGGGTTGGGATCGGCGGAGAGGCGATAGATCAACGCCGCCTCGGGGCGCGTATTCAGGTCGCACACTTTATCCGGCGCGCGTTCGGGCAGAGGATGCGCCGGCCGCGTCTCGCGCGGCGGTCCGCCGAAGCCGCCATCGCCGCGGCAGAACGTCGTCTGCACGATGGTGCTGATGAGTTCGCCGCTCTTTTTGTCCTCGATCAACCGTTCGGAATAAACGATAGCGCCCTTGCCTGCGCCCTTGTCGACAACGTCGAGCACGCGCGTGCGGCTGATGACCGTGCCGCTGGGCGAAAGCGGTTTATGCAGCACCATGCTGTGCTCGCCGTGCACGACCTTCACCCAGTCGATGCCAGTGTCGAGATCGCGCGCCCAGAATCCGGGATAGCCGATCACCACCGCCATCGTCGGCAGCACTTTGAGATTTTTCTCATAGACGAACGGAAGTTCGTCCTCGTTCATGGGATCGTGACCGAGGCCGAGACCGAGGGCGTAAAGGATGCAGTCCTTCGAACCGTATGCGTGCTCGACGGTCGGAATTTTCAGCGCGAGAAGTTTTTCGTAAACAATCGCCATCGCTCAGACGGGATCCCAACTGAACACATCGCCGGAGCGGTCGAGCGGCGTGAAGTTTGGTCCGAAGGCTCCTTTGATCTGCGCCTCAAGCTGCTGCGGCGTCCAGCCGTCGGAGCGCTGCAGCGAGCGGATCGGCCGCGTCTGGTTGAACAGGAAAATCTCGTTGTTGCGCACGGAAAAAATCTGCCCGGAAATTCCCTCCGCGCTTCCGGAGGACAGATAAACCGCCAGCGGCGCGATCTTTTCCGGCGTCATCTGCTGCAGGCGCTCGACGCGTTTCTTCTCGGCCTCGGTTTCCGCCGGGATCGAGCCGATCATCCGGCTCCAGGCGAACGGCGCGATGCAGTTCGAGCGCACGTTGAAGCGCGACATGTCGAGCGCGATGCCGCGCGAGAGGCCGACGATGCCCATCTTCGCCGCCATGTAATTGGCCTGGCCGAAATTTCCGATCAGGCCGGAGGTCGAGGTCATGTGCACGAAGGCGCCGGAATTCTGTTCGCGGAAATGCCCGGACACCGCGCGGCTCATGTTGAACGAGCCGTTGAGATGCACGGAAATCACGTCCGACCAGTCCGACCAGCTCATCTTGTGAAAAATTCGATCGCGCAGAATCCCTGCGTTGTTGACCAGAATATCGACGCGGCCGAAGGCATCGAGCGCCGCCTTGACGATCTCGTCGCCGTTTTTCGGCTCGGTGATGGTGAGCGTCGAGGCGATGGCCTTGCCGCCTTGTCCCTTGATTTCCTTGACCACGTCCTGCGCCGGGCCGGCGTCGTTGCCCGCGCCATCGAGGCCCGCGCCGACATCGTTGACCAGAACGGACGCGCCCTCCTGCGCGAGCAGCATCGCAATGGCTCGCCCGATGCCCCGCCCTGCCCCGGTGACGATGGCGACTTTCCCGGCGACGATTCCAGCCATGGAGCGACCCTTCATTTACAAAACAAAGCGGTCGGCACCATGACGGTGCCGACCGCTGTTCGTCAACGGCGAAGGTGCCGTCTTAGTTCTTCGCTTTCTCGTAAGGGTAGATCACTTCGCCGCTCTTGTATTGCGGCGGGTAAATGATGACCAGCGTGTCGAGCTTGCGGAATTCTTCGATGCTGTTGCTCTTCACGTTCTGGAACTGAGCGGCCATTACGCGTTCGGTCACCCATTCACCACCCTTGCCGAATCTCACGTCTCCGACGGTGGTCTTGAAGGTCGCGCCGCGGATGTAATCCGCGAGCTTGCCGTCATCCAGAGTCTTGGTCTGTGTGATCGCCTGTCCGAGCACCTGCAGATAGGCGTAAGCCCACACCGGCATATAATAGCCGAGCGGATCGACGCCTTCCGCAGCCGCGCGGGCCTGATACTTCTTCAGGAGATCGAGCGAGCCGGGGAATTCCATCGACTTCTGCGGCAGCCAGGTCTCGAAGTTGACGAGGCCGTTGAGCAGCGGGCCGAGCTGGGTCTTGAACACGGTGGCCTGCAAACCGACCATCGCGCCGCCCCACATCTTCGGCTTGAAGCCGATTTCGTTCATCGACTTCACCATGCCGACGCTGTCGAGCGGGTAAGAGCAGACAACGAACAGATCCGGGTTGGTGGCCTGCACCGCGCGTACGATCGGCGCGAAGTCGGTCGTTGACGGCGGATAGGTCTTCTCGTAGACGATCTTGAAGCCAGCGGCTTTCGCGTTCTCCGACGCGCCTTCGCAGGCGTTGCGGCCGAACTCGGCGTCAGCCATCGCGATGGCGATAGTTTGCGGCTTCGGCTTCTGCGCCTCGGCAATTTTGAAGAAGCCGCGCGTAAAGGCCGGTTTCGGCGTCGGACCGTTCGGGATCATCGAGAAGTAGCGGTCGTACTTGAACTGCTCGTTCACGCCGGTGCCGAACAGGCTGATGAACAATTTTTTCTTCGACATCGCGATCGGAATCGCCGGCGCGATCTGGCCCGACGCATAGCCGCTGACGATCAGGTCGACTTTGTCGACGTCGAGCAGCTTGGTGTAGATGCCCGGCACCGTCGACGGATTGCTCTGGTCGTCGAAGTAGACGAGCTTGACCTGACGCCCGAGCAGGCCGCCCTTGGCGTTGGTGTCTTCTTCCCAGATCTTCATCGCCAGCAGCGACGATTTGCCGTTCGCCGAGAGCGGGCCGGTCAGCGACATGCCAAAACCGATCTTGATCGGTTCCTGAGCCTGCGCCGGCACGGCAAACGCCAAAGCCGCGGCGGTCAACAGACCGGCGGCGGCGAATGGCCGCTTAAGTTTCTCAATCATGACATTCCTCCCTAACCTGATGACAAAAAAATCTTTAGTTCTTGAGTTCTTGCTTGTGCGGGATTTTCAACAATCCACTCGTTCTATTCAACTGTTAATGCCGCCTATCGCCACACCTCGTCGGCCAATTCGACGATCATGCGGAGCTTTGCCCACTGCTCGTCCTCGGCCAGGATGTTGCCCTCCTCGGTGGAGGCAAAGCCGCATTGCGGCGACAGGCAAATCTGATCGAGCGCGACATATTTGGTCGCCTCGTCGATGCGCCGTTTGATCTCGTCTTTCGGCTCCAGCCGACCGCTTTTCGATGTGACCAGGCCGAGCACGAGCTGCTTGTTGCCCTTGGGAAAGAAGCGCAACGGCTCGAAACCGCCGGAGCGCTCGCTGTCGTATTCAAGGAAATAGCCGTCGAGCGGCGTTTCGTTGAACATCACCTCGGCCACCGGCTCGTAACCGCCCTCCGCGATCCACGTTGAGCGGAAATTGCCGCGGCAGGAATGCATGGTGACCACCATGTCTTTCGGACGATCCTTGATCGCAGTCGCGATCATCTTGGCGTAAATCTTCGGCAGCTTGTCTGGATCGTCGCCGCGCTCGCGCGAATGCGCGCGCTCGTTGGCGTCGCACATCATCGCCCAGGTGGTGTCGTCGAGCTGCAGATAGCGGCAGCCGGCATCGTAAAACGCCTGCACGGCTTTCTTGTAGGCCTGCGCCAGATCCTCGAAGAACGGCTCAAGATCTGGATAGACCTTCTTGTCGATGGAGACGCGGCCCTGGCGAAAATGCACCACGCCGGGGGCGGGGATCGTCATCTTCGCCACCGCGCGCGCGTGATCTTTCACGAACTTGAAGTGCTCGATGTGCGGATGACCGGCAAAGCCGAGCTTGCCGACGGTGCGCACGCTCTCTGCTTTTGTATCGACGCCGTGGAATTTGATGCCCTTGTCGGTGAAGTAGAACTCGATGCCTTCCAGATTGCGGAAGAAATCGAAATGCCACCACGAGCGGCGGAACTCGCCGTCGGTGACAAGCTGCAGGCCGATCTCTTCCTGCTTCTTGATGACCTTCTCGATTTCGCGGTCTTCGACCGCTTTCAATTGAGCGGCGTCGATCTCGCCCTTCGCACGCTTGGCGCGCGCTTGCTGAAGCGGCGCGGGGCGCAACAGGCTGCCGACATGATCGGCGCGGAAGGGGGCTTTGGTTCGTCGAGACATTTTTGCTTACTCCCTCAACCGGTCACTTTCCCCAAACTTCTTTCGACAAGTCCACGATCATCTTCAGCTTCGCCCATTGTTCGTCAGCGGCGAGCACGTTGCCTTCCTCGGTGGAGGCAAAGCCACACTGTGGCGATAGCGCGAGCTGATCGAGCGCGACGACCTTGGTCGCCTCCTGGATGCGCTTGTTGATGTCTTCCTTCGGCTCAAGCCGGCCGGACTTGGACGTGACGAGACCGAGCACGACAATCTTGTTGCCTTTCGGCACGAAACGCAGCGGCTCAAAACCACCGGCGCGCTCGCTGTCGTATTCGAGGAAGTAACCGTCGTAGTTGCACTTGCCGAACAGGTTTTCCGCCACCGGCTCGTAGCCGCCGGAGGAAATCCAGGTGGAGCGGAAATTGCCGCGGCAGACATGCGTGGTGATTGTCATGTCGGCGGGTTTTGCTTCCAGCGCCTTGTTGATGCACTTGGTGTAGGTCTCTTGCAGGTGACCGACGTCGAGGCCGCGATCCTTCGCCTTCTTCAATTCCTCCTGCGAGCACAGATACGCCCAGGCGGTGTCGTCGAACTGCAGATAGCGGCAGCCGGCCGCGTAGAACGCGCGGATCGCCTGCTGATAGGCGGCGGCAAGATCGTCGAAGATCGCATCGCGGCTCGGGTAAACATCCTTGCTCACCGCACCGGGCTCAAGGCGGAAATGCATCACGCTCGGCGCCGGGATCGTCATCTTCGGCACGGTCTTGGTGTGCTCTTTCAGAAATTTGAAATGCTCCAGCATCGGATGGTTGGAGAAACCGATCTTGCCGGTAACTTTGATACTGAGCGGCTTGGTCTGCACGCCCTGAAACTGGATGCCGTGATCGAGCTCGTAGATCTCAACGCCGTCAAGCATCCCGAAGAAATCGAAGTGCCACCAGGAGCGGCGGAATTCGCCGTCGGTCGCGAACTGCAGGCCAATCTCTTCCTGCTTCTTGATGATGGCGATAATCTCGCGGTCCTCAACCTCTTTGAGTTGTGCCGCGCTGATCTCACCCTTTTCGCGTTTGACGCGCGCTTCCTTCACCGGCGCCGTGCGCAGAATGCTGCCGACGTGATCGGCGCGGAATGGCGGCTTTTTTCTTTGCATGATCTTAATCCCCCGCAAAATAAGCCCGTTACCCGAAGGCCCGGACTTCAGTTTGGTTGCTTGATAGCACGTTCATTTGGCGTGCGCCCCTCCGCCGTGTCACGCGCATAACGGGCCGTTTTCACAACACCGCCGAACGAAAAATAATGCGGCGCGATATCTCCCAATCCGGCAGCGGCGCGCAGCGTCTCGACGATCCGGTCCGGTCCGACAGCACCGCTGCCAAGCTGGCCGACCAGCGCCGACGCCGCGCCCGACATCAGGCCCTGCACCGAAGACCGGACGCCGCACCGTTTAGCATAACGAAGCAGCGCGGGAAGACTTGTCGGCCCGGCCATGCCGACCTTCACCGGCACGTCCACGCCGCCCGCACGCAGCCGCTTGAGCCAATCCAAAATCGCCTGCGGCTGAAACGAGAACTGGCTGACAATATGCAGGCGCAAATCCGCTGACTTCGCCGCCGCGATCTTGGCGGCCAGCGCGGCTTCAATGGCTTGCGCGGGAATATGCGAATGGCCTTCAGGGTAACCGGCGATGCCGATTTCCTCGATGCCCGCCTCGCGCAAGATACCGGACGTAATCACCGCCAGCGCATCCTTGAACGGCCCCGCCGCCTCGCCGTTGTCTCCGGCGATGACAAGCAGGCGCCGCATGTCGGCCTGCCCGCGCACGCGCTTGAGAAATTCCTTCAGGTCGTCCGCCGAAGCAAGCCGCCGCGCGGAGAGATGCGCGATTGGCTCCAGGCCCAGCACGCGCACGCGCGCCGCGATCTCGGCCAACTCGACATAACTCTGCGCCGGCACGGAGCTCAAATAAATCGGCGCCGTATTGCCAAGGATGCCGGCAAGCTCCGCCAGTTCGGCGAATGACGGCCGCGTCGCCTCGATTGAAAAGTCGCGCGCGAACACGTTCGTGAACTATTCGCGCCGACGGGAGATCACGAAGGATTCGTCGTAGAACCAGAGCCCGCCCTGCTGCTGCAACACCTCACGCGTCGCCTCGATATAGCGGCGGTCGCTGTTCACATCCGCAAGACGGTCGTCCTCGATTTGCGCGACGTAGATCGCCGCGTTCCAGGCCGCCAGCAAGGTCGATGTGCCGATGGACGCCGAGATTTCGGAGGGGAGCGTGTGCATCTCGTAGCGGAACAGCGAGCGGTGATCCGAGTAAGCGTTGAAGTTGAGATCGCGCCCCGAGGGGCCGAGTTCCTGCTTCACGGCTTTCAGCAAATCATGCCGGCTGTCGGCGAACGGGTTATCGCTCGGCCAAACCTTGTGAATGATTTCCATTCCCGGATCGTGACCGTAGGAATGGATCGCGATCATGCGCCCGCCGGGACCAAGCGCGCGGGCAAGCGGCGTGAGCACGCGCTTGGCCTTGAAGTCGAGCGAGGCGCGCGCGCGGTAAGGCTGCGAGGCGATGACGAGATCGTAATCCGCCGTCGTGCCGCCGGGCTTTGGCAAGATCGGATCCAGCAAAAAGCGATGATCGGCGCGATGGATCACCAAAATGACAGGCCGCTCGTAAACCGGATTGCCGCTGGTCGGGCTGACCTTCGCCTTCCAGTTTTGCGCCAGGAACGGTTCGAGTTCAGTGATCTGCTCTTCGAACCGATGCGAGGAATTTCCCGTGAGCGCTACTTCATGCCACACGAGACTGGTCGCCGCGCTCAGCGATTTCACCGCCAGCCACGGCGCCTCGGCGTAAGCGAGGTTCGTGAGCACGAGCACGGTTGAGGGATGCTCGTAAAAACGATCCGCCATCTTCTGCAGCGTAAGGCGGATATCCTCCAGGCTGATTTCCTTGGCGACGATATAGAACGGCATGGTCGGAAAACGGTCGTGCATCTGCCGCATCACGCGCGCGAGCACGGTGCCGTCGCCAACGCCGGCATCGAACACGCGCAAGGCGGGCGGGCGCGGATGCAGGCTGGCGAGTTCGAGCCCAACGCGGTGCGCGATTTCCCACTTCTCGCTGCAGGTGTTCACGAACAGCAGATATTTCTGCCGGTTGTCGAAGAAGCGGAAATTGCGCTGCGGGTCGGTCGAAGTCGCGGGCGCGGCGGGCACGCGCAATGACGTCACTGGCGAACTCTTTTGCTGCGCGCTCGGCCCGGGCGCGGATGGGTTGACTAATACACGGCGCGCGGCACTTCCCTCATCAGCCGAGCGCGACATGAAGGAGCGGATGCGCTCCAGCGTGTCGGTGGTGATGCGCCCGCCGTTGCGCAGGCGGCTTGCCAGCTTGCCGTCGTTGACGGCGCGGCGGCCGAAGGTCGATTCCGCCAGTCCCCGCTGCCGGCAGAAGTCGGCGATCTCGTGCAGAATTTGCTCGTTCATGACGTTTCCCCCGGGCTCTAAGTCCCTTGGCCGAAAGCGAACCAAGCGGGGCTTTTTCCGTCAACCACAAAACAGGGTCATCAAAGTTGGGCAGAGTTTGTGGGCCAATTCCCACCACAGCTGTTTTAGCTGTTTTTGCAGGTGCTCAATAGCCAGCTGTACCGCATGACGAGCAGACTTACCGGGAAGAAGGGGATAGCGCCATGCTTGCCCACACGGCGGTGGGCAGCGTCTAACATCAGGCCGTGGCGAAAAAATCGCCGGCCTAGATGTCGAAAAACACCGTCTCGTTGCCACCCTGCACGCGAATGTCAAAGCGGTAAACGGTCTGGCCGCCTTTGCTTTCCTTGGCGGCGATCAAGGTTCCGCGCCGGTCGGCGGGAACCAGATTGAGGATCGGGTCGGCGGCGTTGGCGGTTTCACCGGCGAAATACAGCCGCGTGTAGATCTGCCGGAGCATGCCGCGCGAGAAAATGCAGACCACGATGTGCGGCGCCTGCATCTTGCCGTTAGGGCCGGCCACCGCGCCGGGTTTGATGGTTTCAAAACCGTAGACGCCGTTCTTGTCGGTGGCGGAGCGGCCAAAGCCCTTGAACGTCGCGTTCGGCAGTGCCTTGCCGTCGCGCGGATGCGCATAGCGCCCCTGTGAGTCCGCCTGCCAGATTTCGATCATGGCATCGTTCACCGGCATGCCGTCGCCGTCATAGACCGTGCCTTCGATGCGAATGCGGTCACCGGAAG
This sequence comes from Rhizobium sp. Q54, assembly GCA_945907045.1. GTDB lineage: Bacteria > Pseudomonadota > Alphaproteobacteria > Rhizobiales > Xanthobacteraceae > Pseudolabrys. Next base: position 17,121 of record CAMDSH010000018.1, read on the forward strand.
CGTCCGGCGTAATCAGATTGTCGCCGATGGTTTCCTTCCAGCTGTACTGACCGTTGGGGTCCCACTCGCAGCGGCCCTTCGGAGTCAGGCCGTAGGCGAAGAACGGTCCCACCGTCTGCGACGGAGTTATCCCAACTTCGATGTTCTGGTCTTTAAACTTCGTCACCTAGTGCTCCATCGGGGTCTGTTCGCGCCCGCGCAAGACGACGTCGAAGCGGAAGCAGAGCGCCCAATCGGGAATAGTGTTCTCCAGATCGAAAGTCGCCACCATGCGCTGGCGTGCCTTCTCGTCCGTCACCGAATTGAAGATCGGATCGTACGGAAACAGATAGTCGCCGGGAAAATACATCTGCGTGACGAGGCGCGAGAGGAACGAGTGGCCGAAGAACGAGAAGTGGATGTGGTTCGGCCGCCAGGCGTTCTTGTGATTGCCCCACGGATAAGCTCCGGGCTTGACGGTGATGAAGCGGTAATAGCCTTCCTTGTCGGTCACCGTGCGGCCCGCGCCGGTAAAATTCGGGTCGAGCGGCGCCGGATGCTGATCGACGATGTGAACGTAGCGGCCGCAGGAATTCGCCTGCCACAGCTCCACCAGCACGTTCGGGAGCGGACGCTTGTCCTCGTCGAGAATGTGACCGTGCACGATGATGCGCTCGCCGAGCGGCTCGCCTTTGTGCTGCTTGGTAAGGTCGTTGTCGTTTTCCTGAATGGCGTCATGGCCATAGGCCGGCCCGGTCAATTCGGAGATCGTATGCGGCACGATGATCAGCGGCTTCGACGGCGAGCGCTTGATCGTGCTTTTGTATCCCGGGCTCAAATGCTTGGGATAAGCGCTGAGGCTTTCCTTGGGATAGACGAGCGACATTGTTTTTCCCCGTAGTCCTTTTAGACGCACACTCAATCTTCTTAAGAGACGCGTTCAAGAGCAAGCGACACGCCCTGACCGACCCCGACGCACATGGTGGCAAGGCCGATCTTACCATTCCGCGCGTGCAATCCGTGCGCCGCCGTCATCGCGAGGCGCGCGCCCGACATGCCGAGCGGATGGCCGAGCGCAATCGCGCCGCCGTGCGGATTGACGTGTTCGGCGTCGTCGGCAAGACCCAACTGGCGCAAGCATGCTAGCGATTGCGAGGCGAAGGCTTCATTGATCTCGATCAAATCGAAGTCGCCGATCTTGAGCTTGAGGCGCTCCATTAATTTGCGAGTCGACGGCACCGGGCCGATGCCCATGATGCGCGGCGGCACCGCGGCCGACGCCATGCCGAGAATTTTCGCGCGCGGCGTCAAGCCATGCGCTTTCACGGCGGCCTCCGAGGCGAGGATCATGGCGGCAGCGCCGTCATTGACGCCGGACGCGTTGCCCGCCGTCACCGTGCCAGGATTGCGGAACGGGGTTTTCAGCTTGGCGAGCTGCTCCAGCGTGGTGTCGGGACGCGGATGCTCGTCCTTGTCGACGATGACGGGACCGGCTTTGCCACCCGGCACTTCGACCGCGACGATCTCCTTGGCGAAATAACCCGCGGCGATCGCCTTGCCGGCGCGCTGCTGCGAGCGCAGCGCAAAAGCGTCCTGATCGGCGCGCGTCACCTGGAATTCCTCGGCGACGTTCTCGCCGGTCTCCGGCATCGCATCGACGCCGTATTGCTGCTTCATCAGCGGATTGATGAAGCGCCAGCCGATTGTCGTGTCGTAGATTTCCGCCTGACGCGAGAACGCTTCCTGCGCCTTGCCCTGCACGAACGGGGCGCGCGTCATCGATTCAACGCCGCCGGCGATGGCGAATTCCATTTCCCCGGCGCGGATCGCACGCGCCGCGGTGCCGACCGCATCGAGACCCGACGCGCACAGGCGATTGAGCGTCACGCCCGGAACGCTGGCGGGCAAACCGGCAAGGAGCAGCGCCATACGCGCGACGTTGCGGTTGTCCTCGCCGGCCTGATTGGCGCAGCCGAAAAATACATCGTCGAGCTTTTCCCAATCGATCTTGGGATTGCGCTTCATCAGCGCTCTCACCGGAATGGTGGCGAGATCGTCGGTACGCACCTTTGCCAATGAGCCGCCGTAGCGCCCAATCGGCGTGCGCACCGCATCGCATAAAAATACATCCCGCGTTGCCATTTATGCCGCCTCGCCTTGGACGCGCGCCGTGCGCGCATGCAGATCGCGCAGCACTTCCAGTTCGCGCGCCGTCGGTGGCGGCGTTTCCGCGACCTTCGCCGCGTAGCGCACCTTCCAGCCCGTGTTTTCCTGAATCTGCTCGCGGGTGACGCCGGGGTGGATCGACACCACCGTCATTTCCTTCGTCTCCGGATCGGGCTCGAACATCGCCAGATCGGTAATGAGCCGCGTCGGGCCTTTGGTCTTGAGGCCGAGCTTGGCGCGGCTGTCGCCGCCTTGCGCGTGGCCGACGGAAGTCACGAAATCCAATTTGTCGACGAAACTTCTTTTGCCCTGCGCCATGATGATGAAAATCTCGCCGCAGGAAATGGCGATCTCCGGCGCGCCGCCGCCGCCGGGCAGGCGGACTTTCGGCTTGTCGTAGGGGCCGACCACTGTCGTGTTGAGATTGGCGAATTTATCGATCTGCGCGCCGCCCAGAAAACCGATGCTGATGCGCCCGCCTTGCAGCCAGTAGCGGAACATTTCCGGCACCGACACGGTGGTGAGCGCGGTTTCGCACAATTCGCCGTCTCCGATGGAGAGCGGCAGCACGGTCGGCTTGGTGGCGAGCGTGCCCGACTCGTAAATCAGCGTAACGCCGGGCGCGTGAGAGAGTCGCGCCAGATTCGCCGCCGCCGACGGCATGCCGATTCCGACGAAGCAGACGTCCTCGTTTTTCAACGCGCGCGCCGCGGCAATCGTCATCATCTCGTTGGGCTTGTAATCGGCCATGTTCGTTACTCCGCCGCCGTGCGCATCTTGCGCGCATGCGCCGCAAAGGCGCCGGGGCTTTTTTCCAGCACGTTCGTTTTCATCCAGGCGAGGAACGAGTCGCGCTCGCGCGCGATGTTGTCCCACTCCTTGTAGAAGGCGTTGTTGCGCGGGTAATAGCCCTGCGCATAGGACGGAAATGCGCCGCCCGGCACTTCCGCGACATAGCCGATGGTCCAGCTCGGCAGGATTACCGCATTGAGGCTGCGCGGGCCGAAATCATCGACGATTTCTTCCACCGTGACGATGGAGCGTTTGGCGGCGAGCACGGCTTCCTTCTGCACGCCGAGTACGCCTTCCAGCATGATGTTGCCGGCCTTGTCGGCGCGTTGCGCGTGAATGATGGCGACGTCCGGCCGGTGCGCGGGGATCGCAGCCAATTCCTCGCCAGTGAACGGGCATTTCACGCGCTTGATGTTGGGGTTCACTTTCGGCAGATCAGTGCCGATATAGCCGCGGAAGATCGCGCAGGGCAGCCCGGCGGCGCCCGCCTCGTAAGCGTTTGCCATCGCCGCGTGCGAATGTTCCTCGATGCCGAGCTTGTGCGGCCAGCCGTTCTCCACCGCGTCTCGAAAGCGGTGCAGCGAGCCGACGCCCGGATTGCCGCCCCAGGAGAACACCAGTTTATCGACACAACCCATGCCGATGAGCTGGTCGTAAATCAGGTCCGGCGTCATCCTGATCAACGTCAGATGCTTGCGCCCCTGACGGATGATCTCGTGGCCCGCCGCATGCGGAATAAGATGGGTGAAACCTTCCATCGCCACCGTATCGCCGTCGTGGACGGCGGACTTCACGGCTTCGGCGAGTGACAGAATGCGCGCCATTCGAACTGCTTCCCGGTTGCGCAAATGTATTTACGGCCCGTCACCTAAAGGGTCAAATGGGCTGACGCAACCAAGGCCAAGCGCTAAAGCCCATATCTTATCAGGCATCGTCCATGCTCTCAGCGCAGCCTATTTTCACAATCCACGCCGAGCTTGCGGAAATCCTGCATTTTGGCCACACGCCGATGGGCGAGCGCCGCGTCGTCAATATCCTTGGTGGGCGCGTGGAGGGGCCGAAGCTGAAAGGCCGCATCCTGCCGGGCGGCGCCGACTGGCAGATCGTCCGCGCCGATGGCGTCACCAGTATCGAAGCGCGATACAGCATCGAGAGCGAGGACGGCGCGCACATCCTGGTGACGAGCGAGGGTTTGCGTCACGGACCCGCCGATGTCATGGACAAGCTTGGCCGGGGTGAAATTGTCGATCCAAAGCTTTATTACTTCCGCACCGTGATGCGGTTCGAGACCGCCGACCCTTCGGCCAGCTGGCTAAATCGCATTCTGGCGCTGGTGCGCGGAGTACGCGAACCTCGCGCAGTGCGGCTGGAAGTACACGAGGTCATGTAAATGTCGTCAGCCAAAGTTGTCTTCAAGATGGACCTGCCCTCGTCGCTCAAGGCCGAGCGGCAAGGCGACGTCGCCATCCTGCGGCTCGCGCGCAGCGAAAAGCGCAACGCGTTGGACGATGAATCCATCCTCGGCATTGAAACTTTTTTTACTTCGCTGCCCGGCGACATCAAATCGGTGCTTCTGGTTGGCGAGGGCGAGCATTTTTCCGCCGGGCTCGATCTGAGCGAGTTGAAAGAGCGCGACATCGCGCAAGGCATCGAACATTCCGGCATGTGGCATCGCGCCTTCGAGCACATCCAGTTCGGCAAGGTGCCGGTGGTTGCCGTGCTGCACGGCGCGGTGGTCGGCGGCGGGCTGGAACTGGCGGCGGCGGCGCATGTGCGCGTCGCCGAGCGCTCGGCCTTCTATGCGCTCCCCGAGGGAAGCCGCGGCATTTATGTCGGCGGCGGCGGCTCAGTGCGGCTGCCGCGGCTGATCGGCGTCGCCCGCATGATGGACATGATGCTCACTGGGCGCACTTACTCGGCGGAAGAAGGCCACGCCATGGGCCTCTCGACATATCTGGTTGACGACGGCGCGGGTTTCGCCAAGGGGCTGGAGCTGGCGCAGCACATCGCGACCAATGCGCCGCTCACGAACTTCGCCATCATGCACGTGCTCCCGCGCATTGCGGAGAGCGATCCGGCCAGCGGCTACGCGATGGAATCTCTCATCGCCGCGCTGGCGCAGGCCGACGGCGAAGCCAAATCGCGGCTGAAAGCCTTCCTGGAGAAGCGCGCGCCGAAGGTGACGCGCCCTTGACGGCGGGGCGCGGTCCAGCCGTTAATGTTGTCGAGGACAACTAATTTAGCGCCGGGGTTGCATGCCGGGTTCCGTGCGTGAGGTTCGCCAGAGCAAGACCGCGCCGCTGCGCGCGGTGCGGCTTGGCCTGTTCGATGCCGTGCTCGACCGCCGGGCGGGCGGCGACATCCATATCCGTACCTCGCAACCGCTTGGGCCCTATCCAAACAAGCTGACCGAGCGGCTGGAACACTGGGCGAAGGCGGCGCCGGAGCGCGTGTTCCTCGCGCAGCGCGATGCCACCGGCGCATGGCGCACGCTCTCTTATTCGCAGGTGCTGCGCGAAGTGCGCCGCATCGGGCAAGCGCTGCTCAACCGCGATCTGTCGCCCGAGCGCCCAATCGCGATCATTTCCGGCAACGACATCGAGCACGCGCTGCTCGCACTCGCCGCGCAATATGTCGGAATTCCCTACGCGCCGATCTCGGCGGCCTATTCGCTGATGTCGAGCGATTTCGGCAAGCTTCGTTACATTCTCGATCTGCTCACGCCAGGTCTGGTGTTTGCCAATGATGGGGCTGCGTTTGCGCGCGCCATCGAAGCTGTCGTGCCGGTGAATATCGAATTCGCCGTGGCGCGCAATCCATTGTCCTCGCGCAAGACGACGATGTTCGCGGATTTGGCCGCGGAACCAACGAAAGCGGTCGATGCCGCGCATAGCAAAGTCGGCCCCGACAGCATCGCGAAAATTCTTTTCACCTCGGGTTCGACCGGACAGCCGAAGGGCGTCATCAACACCCACCGCATGCTGTGCTCGAACCAGGCCATGATCGCCGCGGGATTTGCTTTCGTGCGCGAGGAGCCGCCGGTGGTCGTCGACTGGTTGCCGTGGAGCCACACCTTCGGCAGCAATCACAATTTTGGGCTGGTGCTCGATAATGGCGGCTCGCTCTATATCGACGACGGCAACCCGACGCCGGCGGGCATCGCCAAGACCGCCCGCAATCTGCGCGAGATCGCGCCGACGATTTATTTCAACGTGCCGAAAGGTTTCGAGGCGCTGGTGGCGCATTTCCGCGCCGACGAGCAGCTGCGTAAAAACTTTTTCAGCAAGCTGAAAGTTCTTTTCTATGCCGGCGCCGGTTTGGCGCAGAGCACATGGGACGATCTCACCCAGCTCGCTGTCGAGACCACCGACGAGCGCATTATTTTTCTCTCCTCATTAGGTTCGACCGAGACCGCGCCGATGGCGCTCGCCTGCACCTGGGATTTCGACCGTCCCGGAAATATCGGGCTGCCCGCGCCCGGCGTCGAACTCAAGCTGGTGCCGAACGAAGGCAAGCTGGAAGCGCGCTTGCGCGGCCCGCACATCACGCCCGGTTACTGGCGGCAGGATCAGCTCACGCGCGAGGCATTCGACGCGGAAGGTTTCTACAAATTGGGAGACGCACTCAAATTCGTCGATGCCGCCGATCCGGGCAAAGGCCTGCTGTTCGACGGTCGGCTGGCGGAAGATTACAAACTCGCGACCGGCACGTGGGTCAGCGTCGGGCCGCTGCGCGCCAAATTCATCGATCATTTCGCGCCGCATGTGCGTGACGTGGTGTTCGCCGGCATAGACCGCGACGACATCGCGGTGCTGGTGTTCCCCGACATCGAGGCCTGCCGCAAACTGTGCCCCGATCTGCCCGCGAGCGCCGCGCCGGTCACCTTGCTCAACGACGTGCGCGTGCGCGCGCATTTCGCCGCGCTACTCGGCAAACTGGCGCAGCAGAACCCCGGCAGCTCGACGCGCATATGCCGCGCGATATTGCTCGAAGAATTGCCGTCGATGGACAAAGGCGAAATGACCGACAAGGGCTCGATCAACCAGCGCGCGGTCCTGAACAATCGCGCCGGGCTGGTTGACGAGCTCTATGCCAAGACGCTATCGCCGCGCATCATCGCCATCGAGGAACAAGCGTGAGCAAAAACGGCAAAGCAGGTCTCGCCGCGAGTTTCGAGGACGCCTGGCTGATCGACGGCGTGCGCACGCCGTTCGCGGATTACAACGGCCCGCTGGCGTCGGTGTCTCCCATCGATCTCGGCATCAAGGCCGCGCGCGAGGCGCTCAAGCGCGCCAACGCAAAGTCGGCCGACGTTGGCACCGTGATCGCGGGCTCGATGGCGCAGGCGAGTTTCGACGCCTACATGCTGCCGCGCCACATCGGGCTTTATGCCGGCGTGCCGGTGGAAGTACCGGCGCATCAGGTGCAGCGCGTATGCGGCACCGGCATCGAAGTGGTGATGCAGGCGGCGGACGCCGTCTCGCTGGGACGCGCCGAGCTTGCGCTCTGCGTCGGCACGGAATCCATGAGCCGCAATCCGGTCGCGGCTTATTCCCACCGTGGCGGCTTCCGCATGGGGCAGATCGAGTTCAAGGATTTTCTCTGGGAAGCGCTGAACGACCCCGCGGCGGAAGTGAGCATGGGCGACACCGCGGAAAATCTGGCGCGGCAATACCAGATCACGCGGCAGGACGTGGACGCTTACGCCGCGCGAAGTTTCGAGCGCGCGGTGGCGGCGCAGAAGAGCGGATTCTTGGGCGGCGAAATCGCGCCGGTGACGAGCGAGACCTTCGAGCGCGAGGGACTTAAAGCGCGTGGCATCAAGATCAAGGAAAGCGAAGTCGCCACCGACACGCACATCCGGCCTTCAACAGCCGACCAACTGGCGAAGATCAAGCCGGCCTTCGGCGGCGTGCAGACCGGCGGCAATTCCTCCGCCATCGTTGATGGCGCCGCGGCGGTGCTGATCGGTTCATCGGACTACGTAAAAAAGAACGGCCATGCGCCGCTCGCGCGCATTCTAGCCGGCGCCGCCGTCGGCGTGCCGCCGGAAATCATGGGCATCGGGCCGGTGCCAGCGATCAAGGCGGTGCTGGAGAGCGCCGGATTGAAACTTTCCGACATCGATCGCTTCGAGATCAACGAGGCGTTCGGCGCGCAGGTGATGGCATGCGCGCGCGAACTCGGTCTCGATGAGGGCAAGCTTAACGTCAACGGCGGCGCCATCGCCATCGGGCATCCATTGGGGGCAACCGGCATCCGGCTAGCGCTCACGCTCGCGCGTGAACTCAAGCGCTCGGGCGGGCGCTATGGTATCGCTTCCGCCTGCATCGGCGGCGGGCAGGGAATTGCGCTGTTGATCGAAAACACGAGCGCATGATCCCGAAAAGTGGAATCCGGTTTTCGGATAAGATCATCCGCCAGCAAGAAACGCGAAAGAACTGATCGCATGGACATCAAGGGACAAGCCGCGGTCGTCACCGGCGCGGGTTCCGGCCTCGGCGCCGAGACCGCGCTGCGGCTCGCGCAGGCCGGCGCCAAGGTCGCGCTGCTCGACATTAATCTCGATGCCGCGCGCACAATGGCTGAGAAATGCGGCGGGCTTGCGATCAAATGCGACGTGGCGGATGCCGACGGCGCAGTGAAGGCGCTCGACGAAGCGAAAGCCAAACACGGCGCGGCGCGCATTCTGGTCAATTGCGCCGGCATCGGCCCGGCCAAACGCATCGTCGGCCGCGACGGCGCCATGCCGCTCGCCGATTTCGAGCGCGTCATCAAGATCAATCTCATTGGCAGCTTCAACATGCTCCGCCTCGCGGCGGTTGGCATGCAGGCGCTGGAGCCTCTCAATGACGGTGAACGCGGCGTTGTCGTGTCCACCGCGTCGGTCGCGGCCTTCGAGGGCCAAATCGGACAAGCCGCCTACGCCTCGTCGAAAGGCGGCGTCGCGGCGCTCACCATGCCGGCCGCGCGCGAACTCGCTCAATTCGGCATACGGGTGCTCGCCATCGCGCCGGGGATTTTCGCCACGCCGATGCTGCGCGCGCTGCCGCAGGACGTGCAGGATTCGCTCGGCGCCTCGGTGCCGTTCCCAAAGCGTTTGGGGAGCCCAAGCGAATACGCCGAACTTGTTCTGCACATCGTGCGCAACGTCTATCTCAACGGCGAAGTCATCCGGCTCGACGGCGCGCTGCGGATGGCGCCGCGCTAAATCCTGCAAATGTCAAAATTCACCAACAGCCGCAACGTGCGTATCGAGTGGGGCGACTGCGACCCCGCCGGCATTATTTTCTATCCGAATTATTTCGCCATCTTCGACGCCAGCACCAGCGCGCTGTTCGAGCGCGCGCTGGGACTCAACAAGATCGAATTTCTGAAGGTCTACAAATTCGCCGGCTATCCGCTGGTCGATACCGATGCGCGCTTCATCAAGCCAACGCGCTTCGGCGACGATATTGTCGTGGAATCCACCATCGCATTCGGCACATCGAGCTTCGAGGTGAAGCATCAGATCAAGATGAACGGCGAACTGATGGTCGAGGCGAAGGAAAAACGCGTGTGGGTGATCCGCGATGCCGCCGACCCCGGCCGCATCAAGTCGCATCCGATTCCGGAAGATGTGATCGCAAAGTTCAACGCCGGCTGAGATCAACCGAGATCGGCGGCGATCCTGCGCAAGGTCGCCAGAAATCGCGTGCGCTCGCGCGCGCCGATCACGCGGTCGAGATTTTCCTCGTGCCGCCGCGCCGCGCCGATGAGCTTGGCCAGCGTCTTCTCGCCTGCCGGCGTGAGCTTGAGCCGGTAAGTTCGCTTGTCATTGTGCATTCGCTGGCGCTGGATCAGCCCGCGCCGCACCAGATCCTCCAGCACCGGCGTCAGGCTCGATTTGTCGCGGCCGTTGGCGCGGCTGAGCGCGGTCTGGCTGATGCCGGGATTTTTCGCGATCAGCATCAAGGTTGCGAAGCGGCCGGGATTTTCGCCGACATCCTGCGAGAGCTTTGAGAACGCCTGGAAGGACGACGCCTGCGCCATGCGCAGGTTGAAGCCTACCCAGGTCGCCAGCGGGCCGAAATCGATCGCCTTGGCTGCATCGGCTGCGGCGCCGGCCGTTTTTTTACGGCGGTCTGAAGATTTCGCCCGCGTCAAGATCATCTCCCCGGAAAATCCAGCCAAAACGCGGGCGCACATGCGCCCCGGCAATTAGTTTGATCCCCAACTATCGCTTTACATCGGCGGCGACATGCGGCTGAATAAAGAAAAAGCGGCTTTCAAAAACAAACTAACACGCCCAGGAGGAAACGATGAAGACCCGTGTCACCGGATGCATCACCACGGCCGTCCTCGCGGCGGCCCTGCTCGGCAGCGCACCATTGGCGCTCGCCCAAGACAAAACCTTCGAACTCAAGCTCGCGCACTGGGTGCCGCCGTCGCATCCCCTGCAAAAGGCGCTGGAAGAATGGGGCGCTTCGGTCGAGAAGGCCTCGAACGGCACCATCAAGTCCAAGGTCTATCCGTCCCAGCAGTTGGGCAAGGCCTTCGACCATTACGACATGGCGCGCGACGGCATCGCCGATCTCACTTACATCAATCCCGGTTATCAGCCCGGCCGCTTCCCGATCATCGGCGCTGGCGAACTTCCGTTCCTGATCTCGAACGGCAAGTCCGGCTCGCAGGCGCTCGACGCCTGGTATCGCAAATACGCCGAGAAGGAGATGAAAGACGTCAAGTTCTGCCTCGCCTTCGTTCACGATCCCGGCTCGTTCCACTCCAAGACGAAAAAGATTTTGGTGCCCGCCGACATCAAGGGCATGAAGATCCGCCCGGCGCACGCCACGATGGCGACGCTGGTCACGCAGCTCGGCGGCACCAACGTGCAATCGTCCGCGCCGGAAGTGCGCGACATTCTCGACAAGGGCGTCGCCGACGCCGTCACCTTCCCGTGGGGATCGGTGCCGCTGTTCGGCATCGACAAGGTCACGAAGTACCACATGGATGTGCCGCTCTACGTCACTACCTTTGCGTTTGTCTTCAACAAGGACAAATACGCGCAGATGTCGGCGGCGCAGAAGAAGGTGATCGACGCCCATTGCAACAACGAATGGGCCGGCAAGGTTGCGGGTCCGTGGGCCGACTTCGAGCATAACGGCGTCGCCAAGCTCAAGGCCGATCCGGCGCATGAGGTCTACACCATCACCCCGGCGCAACTCGCCGAGTGGAAGAAGGCTGCCGATCCGCTGCAAAAAACCTGGGCCGACAACGTCAAGAAGGCCGGCGGCGATCCGGATACGATCATGAAGGAGCTCAAGGCGCAGCTCGCGAAAAGCAACGCTGCGTATTGAGCGCCGTTCGTTAGCAACCCGCCGCACCGGAAGCATTTTGCGTCCGGTGCGGCAACTTGTTTCCGGAGAACGTCATGGCTGAAAAAGTCATGAGCGAAACGGAAGCCGCCGCAAAACTGGCGGGCGGGGACGCCGCGCCGCCGCGCAAGCGCAACGCGATGGACCGTTTCATCGACAGCATCGAGTTGATCGCGGCGTTCTTCGTCGGGCTGGTCGCCGCCGATATCTTCATTTCGGTGCTGCTTCGTTATTTCTTCAGCGTGCAGATTCCGGACGCCTATGACTTCGGGCGGCTGCTGCTCGGCATTTTGATTTTCTGGGGCATCGCGGCGACGTCCTACCGCGGCACGCACATCACCGTCGATCTGGTCTACTCGAACGTGAGCGCAAAATACCAGCGCATGATCGACGTGTTCGCGACGCTGGTGCTGCTGTTCGTGGTTTCGGTGCAGACCTATACGCTGCTCGACAAGGTGACGAGCACCTACGCCGACAACGTGCTCACCTTCGATCTGCGCCTCCCCACCTGGCCGTTCTTCCTGGTGGCATGGCTCGGCGATGTCTCGGCGGTGCTGCTGATCGCGGTGCGCACCTATCGCCTGATCTTCCAGCCGGAAATGATGGGCGGCAGCTACCAGATGAAACCGGTCGAGTGAGGCGGGCGCCATGAGCACCGACGCCGTAGCGATCATCGGTTTCGTCGCGCTGTTCGCGCTGATGCTGCTGCGCGTGCCCGTCGGCATGGCGATGGGTTTGGTCGGCGTCACCGGCTTTGCTTATTTGAACGGCAGCGGGCCGGCGCTGAAAATCATCGGTCATACCTCAATGCGCACGGTGACCGACTACACCTTCGGCGTCATCCCGATGTTCCTGCTGATGGGCGCTTTCGTCACCAATTCAGGCATGAGCCGCGAGCTGTTCCGCGCCGCCAACAGTTTTCTCGGCCACCTGAAAGGCGGACTCGGCATCGCCACCATCGCGGCCTGCGGTGGTTTTGCCGCGATCTCCGGTTCCTCGGTCGCCACCGCCGCGACATTCTCCACCGTCGCCTATCCCGAAATGTGCCGTTACGGTTATCCGCAATCCTTCGCCACCGGTGTGATCGCCGCCGGCGGAACGCTCGGCGCCATGCTGCCGCCATCAACGGTGCTCGCCGTCTACGGCATCATCACCGAACAGGACATCGGCAAACTGTTCATTGCCGGCATCGTCCCCGGTCTGCTCGCAGCATCCATGTACATGCTCACCGTCGGCGTCATCGTGCTGGTGCGGCCGAATTTCCTGCCCGCCGGGCCGCGCCACACCTGGAAAGAGCGCCTCGCGAGCGTGCGCGATATCTGGGCGACGCTTCTGTTGTTTCTGTTCGCCATCGGCGGATTGTACGGCGGACTGTTCACGCCGACTGAAGCCGGCGGCATGGGCGCGGGCGGCGCGCTGATAATCGGCGTCTTGCGCGGCCGTCTCAACCGCACTGATATACGCCGCTCGCTGCTGCAGGCGACGCGCACCGCCGCCGCCGTATTCACCGTGCTGATCGGCGCGCTGCTGTTCGGTTATTTCCTCACCGTGACGCAAACGCCGCAGAAGGTGACGGAGTTTCTCACCGGCATGGGTCTTGGCCGCTACAGCATCCTCGCGCTCATCATGCTGATGTACCTGATCCTCGGCTGTCTGATGGATGCGCTCGCCATGATCATCCTCACCATCCCGATCGTCTTTCCGGTGATCATCGCGCTCGGTTTCGATCCTATCTGGTTCGGCATCATCATCGTCATGACGGTGGAACTCGGCCTCATCCACCCGCCGGTCGGGATGATCGTGTTCGTGATAAAAAGCGTGGTGCAGGACGTGGATTTTGCCACCATCTTCAAGGGCGTGCTGCCGTTCATCGTTACCGATCTGATCCGCCTCATCATCCTCATCATGTTCCCGATTCTCGCGACCTGGCTGCCTTCGCACATGTGAGTGGGCAGCCCCCGCCCACGGCTTGCCCCCCTTGCCGGGGATCATGCTAAGATAGTTGGGACCCCAACGATCTGGCCCTTGCGCCAGCCGGAGACAGCATGGAGCGGTCGTTCAAAAAGGAGGTGCAGGCGCTCAAGCTGGGTGCGGGCGAAACCTTCCGCGGCGAAGGCATCCTCGCCGTCACCAAGGCGCTGCTGCAATCGGGCGTGTCCTATGTCGGCGGCTATCAGGGCGCGCCGGTCTCGCATCTGCTCGACGTGCTGGTCGATGCCGAAGACATCATGGCCGAACTCGGCGTGCATCTGGAGACGTGTTCGAACGAAGCCTCAGCCGCGGCGATGCTCGGTGCTTCGATCAATTATCCGCTGCGCGGCGCGGTGACCTGGAAGTCCATCGTCGGCACCAATGTCGCCGCGGACGCGCTTTCTAATTTGTCGTCGCCCGGCGTTGTCGGCGGCGCGATGATCATCATCGGCGAGGATTACGGCGAAGGCGCCAGCGTCATTCAGGAGCGCTCGTACGCCTACGCCATGAAGTCGACGATGTGGCTGCTCGATCCGCGCCCGGATTTGCCGGCCATCGTGAACATGGTGGAAAAAGGTTTTGAACTGTCGGAAGCAACACACGCGCCCGTGATGCTGGAACTCCGCATCCGCGCCTGCCACGCGACCGGCGAGTTCGAGGCAAAGGACAATCGCCGCGCGACATTCTCGGGGCTGAACCGCATCGAAGGCCCGCCGCGCTTTCAATACGCGCGGCTCGCGCATCCGCCGCTCACTTTCGTGCAGGAGAAGCTCAAGGTCAGCGAGCGCATACCCGCCGCGCGCGCTTTCATCCGCGAGCACAAGCTCAACGAAATAATCCCCGGCGATATTTCCGGCGTCGGCATCGTGGTGATGGGCGGGCTGACCAACAGCGTGCTGCGCGCGCTCTCGCGCCTCGAACTTGCCGATCTGTTCGGCGCCTCGCGCATTCCGATTCTCGTTCTGAACGTCGTTTATCCGCTGGTGCCGGAAGAAATCCGTGAATTCTGCGCCGGCAAAAGCGCGGTGCTCATCGTCGAGGAAGGCAATCCCGATTACATCGAGCAAGCGATCAACGTCGAATTGCGCCGCGCCGACATCCAGACCCGCGTCATCGGCAAGGGACCGCTGCCCAGCGCGGGGGAATACACCTCCGACGTTCTGCTCAATGGCCTTGCAGCGTTCTTTAGGGAAGCGCGCGCCAACGGCATCGACGCAGACGACATCGCGCAGCGCGTACAGAAGATGCTCGGCCATCAGGCCAATGCCGCCAAATCGCTGGGCCCGCTGCCGCCGCGCCCGCCCGCATTCTGCACCGGCTGCCCGGAGCGTCCGGTATTTTCCGCCATCAAGCTGATGCAGCGCGAACTTGGGCCCACACACATCAGCACCGACATCGGCTGCCATTCGTTCGCGACCTTCGCGCCGTTTTCGCTCGGTAATTCGATTCTCGGTTACGGCATGTCGCTCGCGAGCGCCGCCGCGGTCGGACCCAATCTCGACCGCCGCTCGATCGCGATCATGGGCGACGGCGGATTCTGGCATAACGGACTGATCACGGGCGTCGCGTCGAACTTGTTCAACAAAGGCGACGGCGTGCTGATCGTCATACAGAACGGCTACACCTCGGCGACCGGCCTGCAATACATGCCGTCGAGTCTGGCGAGCCGCGCCGGTCCCGCGCCCGGCATGGACATCGAACAGACGCTGCGCTCGATGGGCGTGAAATGGCTGCGCAAGGTTCGCACCTACGGCGTCGCCGCGATGGTGAAGACGCTGAAAGAAGCGATGCGCACCGCCGAGCGCGGCCTGAAGGTCATCATCGCCGATGGCGAATGCCAGCTCGCGCGTCAGCGCCGCGTGCGCGCGGAGGACGCCGAGAAGCTCAAACGCGGCGAACGCGTCGTGCGCGCACGCTACGGCGTCGATGCCGAAATTTGCACCGGCGATCATTCCTGCATGCGGCTGTCGGGCTGTCCCTCGCTCACCATCAAGCCGAACCCCGATCCGCTGCGCAGCGATCCGGTCGCCACTGTGGTCGAGTCCTGCGTCGGCTGCGGGTTGTGCGGCGAAGTCGCGCACGCCGCCGTGCTGTGTCCCTCGTTCTACCGCGCCGAGCTGGTACGCAACCCGACCTGGCGCGACCGCGCGCTGCATCGTGTGCGGCAGCGCATAATCGGTTGGCTCGGCGGCACTTCTGCTGCCGCTCCGGATCAAGAAAGTCGGCCGCTGCCGGCACTCCCAATAGAAGCTGTGCCGATCGCGCGGAATTCCCCGGAATCCACGACGGCGCCGCTGAAATTGTTGATCGCCGCGCTTGGCGGCGAAGGCGGCGGCGTGCTGACCAACTGGATCGTCGAAGCCGCTTCGCAACTCGGCTATCCGGTGCAGAGCACTTCCATTCCCGGCGTCGCCCAGCGTACCGGCGCGACCACTTATTACATCGAGATTGTGCCCGTGACGGCCACGCAGCTCGGCAACCGCCGCCCGGTGCTTGCGCTCACGCCCGGCATCGGCGACATCGACATCGTCGTGGCGAGCGAATTGCTGGAAGCGGGCCGCACGGTCGCCAGCGGCTTCGTCACCGCGGATCGCACGCTCACCATCGCATCCACCAGCCGCTTCTACGCGATGGATGAAAAGATCGCGATGGCCGACGGCCGTTTCGACCAGAACAGCCTGAGCAAGGCGATTGTCGAAAATTCCAGGGAAAGCCTGCTCGTCGATCTCGACGCGCTCGCCAGGCAAAGCGGCGCCATGATCAACGCTGTCATGCTCGGCGCCATCGCGGGGAGCGGACGGCTGCCGATTTCGGTTGAAGCATTTGAAGCGGCGATCCGCGAAGACGGTAAGGCGATCGACGCGAACCTGCGGGGCTTCCGCGCCGGTCTGAACGCGGCGCGGGTGAAAGCGCCTGCCGCTGCCGCGGGCGACAACAAGAAGCCCGCCAGAACAACGGTTGAGACTCTCGAAGCCGAAATCGCCACCATGCCCGCCGCCGCGCGCGCGATCATGACCGAAGGCGTGCGCCGGCTGAAATCCTACCAGAGCATCGCCTACGCGCGGCTCTATCTCGACCGTCTCATTCCTGTTCGCGATGCTGACACGCGCGCGAACATGGACGGCAAGCTGCTGCGCGAAGTTGCCCGCCAACTCGCCGTGCGCATGTCGTTCGAGGACGTGGTCCGCGTCGCCGAGGCGAAGATCGCGCCCGAACGTTTCCGCCGCATCGCCAGCGAGGAATTACGCGCGGGTGCGGACGAGCCTTACATCGTTTACGATTTCCTCAAGCCCGGCATCGAGGAAATGTGCCAGCTGCTCCCGGGTTTTCTGGCGCGGCCGATCTTGCGCGTATCGCAACGCCGTGGCTGGCTGGGGAAATTCTATCTCGGCATGGAGGTCAACTCGACGTCGATCTCCGGTTACTTGCGCTTCTTCATGCTCGCCAAACTCAAACGCCTCCGTCCGTTCGGCCACCGTTACACCGAAGAGCAGACGGCGATCACGTCGTGGCTCGATCTCATCGCGCAGGCGGCGAAAATGTCGGGCGATCTCGCGCTCGAAGTCACCGAGTGCGCCCGGCTGATCAAGGGCTACGGCGATACGCATGCGCGCGGCAGCTCAAACTACCGCATTATCGAGGCGCGCGTCATTCGTCCGATCCTGATGGGACGCATCCCATCGCAGCAGGGCGCGGATGCCGTCGCCAGCGCGCGCACGGCGGCACTGGTCGATCCCGAAGGCGAAGGCCTCACCCGCTGCCTGGAGGCGATCGATCCGCAACCGGCCATGCGCATCGCGGCGGAGTGAACGCAGCCGCGCCGGCTGCGTTGCAAGATAAATGCCCTAAACGCGCGTATCTGCGATGCTTTGCGGCATGGCTCCCGTATTGGCCCCCGGTATTGTCGGCTGCGGCCGCCTCGCGTAAGACTCGGCCCCAAGACAAACAAAAAATATAATGAATGTTGCAGGGAGGATGCTATGCGCCAATCACCGAACTTTTTTCGTGCCGCAGCGGCGGTAATACTGTCCGCCGTTATCTGGTCCTTTGCCGCCGTGCCGGCTTTCGCCTGGCCCGAGCGGACCGTTCGATTCATCGTGCCGCTGGGTCCCGGCTCCGGCGTCGACATCACCGCGCGCCTGCTCGGCGACACGCTCTCGAAGAAGTGGGGTCAGGCGGTCGTGATCGAGAACCGGCCCGGCGGCGATGGCATCATCGCCATCACCGGCTTCATCTCCGCCAACGACGATCACGTGCTGCTGTTCACGCCGACCGGCGCGTTCTCCTCGCATCCTTATACGCAGGAGAAGATGCCGTACGATCCGGCCGCGCTCACTCCGATCACGCGCGTCACCACCACCATCATCGGCTTCGCGGTTCCGGTCTCGACCGGCGTCAATTCGATGAAGGAGTTGCTCGACAAGGTGCGCGCGGAACCTGGCAAGCTGAACTGGGCCAGCGCGACGGCGGCGAACGAATTCGCGTTCCAGGGCTATCTGAAGGAAAACAAACTCGACATGGTGAAGGTGCCGTACCGCGACACGGTGTCGGCGATCAATGACCTCGGCGAAGGCCGCATCCAGATGTATGTCGGCGCCTACGCGATCATGCGCCCGCAGATGCAAGCCGGCAAAGTCAAAGTGCTCGCCGTGACCAACCGCGACCGCGCCAAGGGCGCGCCCGACATCCCGACGGCGGCGCAAGCCGGATTCCCCAAGCTGCAGTTTGACGGGCTGGTTGGAATCTTCGGGCCTGCAAAGATGCCGGTCGCCGTGCGCGCGCAGATCGCGGCGGACGCCAGGCAGGCGCTTGCCGACCCCGCCATCGCAGAGAAGCTGACTGCAACCGGGCAGAACATCAGCCCCGGCACCGCGGCCGAATTCGCCGCGGCGCAAAAGGCACAGACCGATCAGATCGACGGCGTGGCAAAGTTACTGGGTCTCAAGAGGGCGCAGTAAACTCGCAAACGAGACGCGCTCGCCCGGCTCGTCCGGGCGAGCGAATGAAGGAATGGCAATGGCCGTGCAAGCACCGCAATCCGCCGCGCGCGGGCCCATCGCCGCCGATGCGTTTTTACGCGCGCTCGCCGATCACGGCGCGGATTATTTCTTCGCCAATCCCGGCACCGACTTCCCGCCCATCGTCGAGGCCTTCACGCGCGCCGCCAAGACCAACGCCAAGGTGCCGCGTCCGGTTCTGGTGCCGCACGAAAATCTCGCGATGGCGATGGCGCACGGCGTTTATCTCATGACCGGGCGCGCGCAGGCGGTGATGGTGCACGTCAACGTCGGCACCGCGAACACCATCAACAACCTCACCAACATGAGCCGCGACCGCGCGCCGGTCATTCTCGCCGCCGGGCGCACGCCGATCACCGAGAAAGGCGCGTTCGGTTCGCGCAACCGGTCGATCCACTGGGCGCAGGAAATGTTCGACCAGGCCGGCATGCTGCGCGAGCTGGTGAAATGGGATTATGAATTGCGCGTGCCGGGACAAATCACCGACGTGGTCTCGCGCGCGTTTGAGATTGCGATGACCAGCCCGCGCGGGCCGGTCTATCTGGTGCTGCCGCGCGAACCGTTGTCTGCGCCACTCAATGAGCCGCCAGCGCCGGTGAAGCCACGCGTACTTTCGGCGCCTGCGCACCCCGATCCGCGTGCAATCGCATCTTTGAGCGAATGGATCGCCGCCGCTGAACACCCGCTCATCATCACCGCTGCGCTTAACGCCGACGCGGTCGAGCCGCTCGGAAAATTGGCCGAACGCTGCGCCATTCCGGTGGTAACGCATAATCCGCGCACGCTGTGCCTGCCCTCAAGCCATCCCATGCATTTCGGCTTCGAGCCGGGCGCGCTGCTGGCGGAAGCCGATCTCGTCATCGTGCTGGAATCGGACGTGCCGTGGATTCCGAGCCTGCAACATCCGCCCGCCGGCTGCCGCACGGTTCACATCGGCGAGGATCCTTCGTTCTCGCGCTACCCGATGCGCAGTTTCCCGTGCGACCTCGCAATCACATCGAGCGCCGCAGTCGCGCTCAACGAACTCAACCACGCGCTCGATCATCGCCTGCAAATGGCGGAGGCGCGCATCGCCGCGCGCCGGGCCCGGCTCACCGAGCGCATGCGCACCCGCCGCGCGCAACTCGCAAAGGATTCCGGCGCGGGCGAGCGCATTTCGCCGGCTTATCTGAGCCGCGCCATCGGCGAAGCTGTCGGCCCCGACGCGATCATCATCAACGAATATTCGCTGCGGCCCGATCATTGCGTGCGCGAAAAACCCGGTACGTTCTTCGCGCTCGGCCCTGCCGGCGGCCTTGGCTGGGGCCTTGGCGCTGCGCTCGGCGCAAAACTGGCGGCACCCGACAAGCTCATCGTCGCGACGCTCGGCGACGGCGCATATTTATTCTCTAATCCCACCGTCGGGCATTGGACCGCGGAGAAGCACGGGCTGCCGATCCTCATCATCATCTTCAACAACAGCCGCTACGGCGCGGTGCGCAACGCCACGCTATCGATGTTCAAGGAGGGCGCGTCAGGCGAAAACGACGGCCGCACGCTCGCCGATCTCGATCCGGCGCCGCCTTACGAAGTACTGGCGAAGGCGCAAGGCGCCCATGCCGAGCGCGTCGAGCGGCCCGCCGATCTCCCCGCGGCGCTGCTGCGCGCGCGCGACGCCGTCGTCAACGACAAGAAACAAGCGCTCGTCAATGTCATCTGTCCCTACTGAGAAGAGAGGCTAAGTAAAATGCGGATCGACGCGTACACTCACTTCATCCCGAAAAAATTCTTCGAAAAGATCGTCGAGAGCGGTCATGCCGACATCGGCAAGCGGGTGCGCGAGGTTCCGTGCATTCACGACCTCGACATCCGCTGCAAGATCGTTGATTCGTTTCCCGATTACGCGCAAATCCTCTCCTATCCGATGCCGCCGCTCGAACTCATGACCAAGGGCGCGCAGCTCGATGAATACGCCAAGCTGATCAACGACGGCTTCGTTGAAATCTGCGCGAAGAATCCTACGCAATTTCCCGGTTGGGTGGCACAGACATCGCTCGCCGCGCCCGACGCCGGCGTGCGCGAAGCTGAGCGCGCGATCAAGAACGGCGCGCTCGGCGTGCAGATTTACACCAACATCGCCGGCAAGCCGCTCGACGAGCCGGAGTTCGAGCCGTTCTTCGCCGCCATGAACAAACTCGGCAAGCCGATCTGGATGCATCCGGCGCGCGCGGCGACTTTCCCCGATTACGTCACCGAAAAGAAATCGAAATATGAAATCTGGTGGACGCTCGGCTGGTCGTACGAAACCGCCGCCGCTATGTCGCGGCTGGTGTTCTCGAAAACTCTCGACAAGTATCCGAACCTGAAAATCATTACGCACCATTTCGGCGGCATCGTGCCGATGCTGGAGGGGCGCATCGGCCCCGGCTGGGACCAGCTCGGTGCGCGCACTTCGGACGAGGATTTGAGTCTTGTTCGCAAGAGCCTGAAAAAACGCCCGCTGGATTACTTCAAGCACGACTTCTACGCCGACACCGCCGTGTTCGGCGGCCAGCCGGCCACCGTGTGCGGCATGTCGTTCTACGACATGGACAAGATCCTGTTTGCCTCCGACTGCCCGTTCGACCCGGAAAAAGGCACGATGTACATCCGCGAGACGTTGAAGATTCTCGACGGACTCAATCTGTCAAAGGCGGACAGCGACAAGATTTTCCACGGCAACCTCGAAAAACTCACCGGCGTTAAGTTTGTGAAGTAGCAGGCCGATTTCGCCTGACTCCGGGAAGCGGTCGCTGTGGGTTACTTCCGCTCCCGGCATGAAAGCCCGCGCGCCATCTGCTAGCCTCGCGGCCCATGGAAGCCGCGCTCCCGCTGCAGCCCGAACCGGATTCCGGCCCGCCCGCCGAGGCGAGCCGCACGACTCCGGTCATGGAGCAGTTCATCGAGATCAAGGCCGCCAATCCGGATTGCCTGCTGTTCTACCGGATGGGCGATTTCTACGAACTGTTCTTCGATGACGCGGAAGTGGCGAGCCGCGCGCTCGGCATCGTGCTCACCAAACGCGGCAAACATCAGGGCCGTGACATTCCGATGTGCGGCGTGCCGGTCGTGCGCGCCGACGAATATCTGCACAAACTGATCGCGCTCGGCCATCGTGTCGCGGTCTGCGAGCAGCTGGAAGACCCGGCGGAAGCGAAAAAGCGCGGAGCCAAAAGCGTCGTGCGCCGCGATGTCGTGCGCCTCGTCACGCCCGGCACATTGACCGAAGATACGCTGCTCGACCCTACTCGCAATAACTTCCTGCTCGCGCTCGCTCGCTCGCGCGCGTCCTCGGCCGACGCGCCTGACAGTTTCGGCCTCGCCTGGATCGATATTTCCACCGGCGAATTCCGCATCGCGGAATGCAGCCGCGCTTTGCTCGCTGCTGAAATTGCGCGGCTGGAGCCGGGCGAAATCATCGTCTCCGACGCGCTTTATGGCGATGTTGAACTCGCGCCGTATTTCCGCTCGCTGCCCGCCGTGACGCCGCTCACGCGCGATGTGTTCGACGGCGCCACCGCCGAGCGCAGGCTGGCGTCCTTCTTCGCGGTCGCGACCAGCGAAGCCTTCGGTATGCTTTCGCGGCTGAAAATCGCCGCTGCGGCGGCTTGCGTGACTTATGTCGAGCGCACGCAACTCGGAAAGCGCCCGCCTCTATCGCCGCCGGTGCGCGAGAAGGCCGGCGCCAGCATGGCGATCGACCAGGCGACGCGCAGCAATCTCGAACTCATGCGCACGCTGAGCGGCGAGCGGAAGGGTTCGCTGCTCGCCGCCATCGACCGCACGACGACTTCCGCCGGTTCGCGTCTCCTTGCACAGCGTCTTGCCGCGCCGCTTACCGATCCCGCAGCGATTGCCCGGCGGCTCGATGCGGTCGCCGCCTTCGCCAACGACGCCACCGCGCGCATCGATGCGCGGGCACGGTTGCAGAAAACGCCCGATCTCGTGCGTGCGCTTTCCCGGCTGGCAGTCGGGCGCGGCGGACCGCGCGATCTTGCCGCTATTCGCGATGGGCTTAACGCAGCCGCCGATCTCGCCAAAGCGCTCAAATCGCTGCACGAGACCGCCGACGAAATCACGCAAGCCGCGAGCGCTTGCCGCAAGCCTGATGCCGCTCTGAGCAACGAGCTTGCCAATGCGCTCGGCGATGAACTCCCGCTGTTCAAGCGCGACGGCGGTTTCGTGCGCGCAGGCTATGAACCCGCGCTCGACGAGGCGCGTGGCTTGCGCGACGAGTCGCGCCGCGTCGTCGCCGCGCTGCAGTCGCGTTACGCCGACGAGACCGGAATCCGCGCGCTGAAAATCCGGCACAACAACGTGCTCGGTTATTTCGTCGAGGTGACCGCGCAGCACGGCGAAAAGCTGATGGCAGCGCCGCTCAACGCCACCTTCATCCACCGCCAGACGCTCGCCGGGCAAGTGCGCTTCACCTCGACCGAACTCGGTGCGCTGGAATCGAAGATCGCCAGCGCCGCCGACCGCGCGCTCGGGCTGGAACTGGAGATTTTCGAGCGGCTAGCCGCGCGCGTAATCGCTGCGACCGAACCGATCAAGCAAACCGCCGACGCGCTCGCCGTGCTCGATGTGGCGTCGGCGCTGGCGATGCTCGCCGTCGAGCGCGATTACGTGCGGCCCGAAATCGACGGGTCGCTCAATTTCAATATTCAGGGCGGACGCCACCCTGTGGTCGAGCAGGCGCTGGCGCGCGACGGCGGACCGTTCGTCGCCAACGATTGCAATTTGTCTCCGCCCGGCGGCGCGGACGCCGGAACCATCTGGCTCATCACCGGCCCCAACATGGCGGGCAAATCGACCTTCCTGCGGCAGAACGCGCTGATCGCGATCCTCGCGCAGATGGGGAGTTTCGTCCCCGCGCGAGCGGCGCACATCGGCGTCATCGACCGGCTGTTCTCGCGTGTCGGCGCGGCGGACGATCTCGCGCGCGGCCGCTCGACCTTCATGGTCGAGATGGTGGAGACAGCGGCGATCCTCAATCAGGCGACCGAACGCTCGCTCGTCATCCTCGACGAAATCGGCCGCGGCACGTCAACCTTCGACGGGCTTTCGATTGCGTGGGCGGCGGTGGAGCATCTGCATGCCGGCAATCGCAGCCGCGCGTTGTTCGCGACGCACTTCCACGAACTCACGGCGCTATCGGCGAAGCTTGAGCGGCTGCACAACGCGACGGTACGCGTGAAGGAATGGCAGGGCGACGTGGTGTTCCTGCACGAGGTCGTGCCCGGCGCCGCCGACCGCTCCTACGGCATTCAGGTCGCGAAGCTCGCCGGTCTGCCGCCGAGCGTGATCGAGCGCGCCAAGCTGGTGCTTGCCAAACTGGAATCAGAAAACCGCGCCACGCCGCGCGGATTCGACGATCTGCCGCTGTTCGCCGCACCATCGCGTGCTGCGCCCACTCCGCAGGATTCCGCACTGGAAAAATTCGTCGTTGCGTTAGCCGCCATCAATCCGGACGAAATGTCGCCGCGAGAAGCAATGGACGCGCTTTACGCTTTGAAAGCAAAACTCGGCGGCATTAAAAACTGATCGCACCGGCAAGTTCTTAGACTGGAATGCCGCGCTTGCGCGCGAGCAGCACAGCCAAGCTCCAACCGACCGAGACGGCGAGCGCGATGGGGAGCGCGATTGCGGGCCCCAGCGGAATCGCCGTCAAATGCAACGTGGCAAGCGCGCAGCCGAAACCGACCAGGCCGAGCACCGTGTTGGCCAGCACCGCAGCCGCGGCTTTTCCGCCGACGCGCCGGTGCAGAATGACGATGATGCTGCTGAGCACGATCGGGAACACCGCCAGCACGCCGGTTCCCGCCGGGCCGATGCGGAAACTCAACGCGACGACGGACGCAACCAGCAGCGCGACCGACAATGCGCGCAGCACCTTGTCGTACCAGTAACCGGGCATGCGCGGGACTGGCGCATTGCGTAAGGGCCGCGCGATGAACAGGCAGACCGGAAACACGACGACGCTCAGCAGCAATGCTGGGGTGAATGTCCATTGCAGCGATTGCAGAAACGACGCGAGGACGATCCAGATCGCGAAGGCGGCGCCGAGGCTGATCGATAATCCGAAGCGCTGTGCCAACAGCGCGTAAGTGAGCGCGAAGACCGCAATGGCGGGATTGGTGACGAAACTTATCAGCGCGCTGTTGGCGATGAACGCCGCGTCGTGATCGAGCGCAAGGAAGACGTAAACCGGACCTGCCGCTATCGGCAGCGTCGCCACCAGTCCGCCAACCAGCGGCCCCGCGCGCTCGGCGGTGATCGTCGCCGCCAGCACGAAGGCGGCGGTGATCGCCATTTTCGAGATCAGAGAGAGCCAGAAAAGAATTTCAGGGGGCATAGAAATTTTTCTGATGTCATCGCCGGGCTTGTCCCGGCGATCCCTGCAAGGAGAGCAAGGCCTTGCCTTCCTAAGCGAGATGGCCGGGACAAGCCCGGCCATGACGGCGATATTATATTGCGGTCTAAATCCGCGCCAGCTTCACGTCCACCGGCGGGCCGCTCTTGATGGTCTGATAGACGACGCAATAGCGCTCGGTCAGCTTGAGCAGCTGGTCGAGTTGCTCCTGCGGCGCATCGGTCTCGACATCGAAGCGCAGGCGGATTTGCGCGAAACCCACCGGCGCATCCTTGGCAACGCCGAGCGTACCGCGAAAATCGAGATCGCCTTCCGCCGATACCTTGCCGGACTTGAGCGGGATCGCGAGCGCGGTGGCGACGGCTTTCAGCGTGACACCGGCGCAGGCGACAAGCGCTTCCAGCAGCATGTCGCCGGAGCACAATTCCATGCCGGAACCGCCGGTCGCCGGATGCAGACCCGCTATGCTGAGCGCACGGCCGGTCTCCACCTTGCAGGCGATGGATGTATCGTCGAGCGTGCCTTTTGCCTTGAGCGTGATGAACGCGGATTTCGGTTCGCTCTTGTAGCGCTCCTTGATCGGCGCCTGCATCGCGCGCAGTTCATTGGCGTCCATGTCGATCTCCTTTTTCTTCTTAACAGTGATCCAGATTCAGGCGGGCGTGAGCACCACACGGCCGACGATCTTTCCCGCGCGCAGGTCGTTGAGCGCGGCGTTGACGTCGCTTAAAGGGCGCGTGCGCAGCGGGATCGGCGGCAGACCCTTGGCCCGGACGAGATCGAGCAGCTCCTTCATCTCCGGCAGGCTGCCGACGTAGGAGCCCATGATCGCCATCGCGCGCATCGGGAAGAACGGTGTCGACACCGTGATGTCACCGCCGAACAGGCCGACGATGATCAGCTTGCCGCCTTTGGTCAGACTATCAACGCCAAGTTGCGCCGTTGCGGACGAGCCGACGAGATCGATCACCGCCCATGCGCCGCCTTTGGTCGCCGCGATGATCTGCTGGGCGGCATCAGGCGCGTTGCCGTCGATGACGGCGAGCGCACCGGCTTTTTTCGCGGCATCGCGTTTGAGCGGATCGATATCGACGACGATGGCGCCCTTGTTTCCCATCATCTTGTTGAGCGCGAGGCACATCAGGCCAAGCCCGCCGGCGCCAATGATCACCACCGGCTCGTCCTTGATCGCCGCGCCGGCTTTTTTCAACGCCCCATATGTCGTAACGCCCGAGCACGCAAGCGGCGCGACTTTTTCCGGGGCCAGATCGCCGATCTCGAACAGGTAGCGCGGATGCGGCACCATCAGATAATCCGCGTAGCCGCCGTTGCTGAACACGCCGAGATTGCGTGGCGTCTTGCACAGCTGCTCGTCGCCGCGTTTGCACACCGTGCATTCGCCGCAGCCCATCCACGGATGCGCGAGCACGCGCGCGCCGATTTTCACGCCCTTCGCCTGCGGCCCGGCGGAGACTATCTCGCCGACATTTTCGTGGCCCATGGTGAGCGGCAGCTTGATGCCGCGCTCGAGCAGTTGCATGCGCTTGCCGCCGCCGAGTTCATAAAATCCGTCCCAGATGTGCAGGTCGCTGTGGCACACGCCCGCCGCAATTACCTTGAGCAGCACCTGCGTGCCGACCGGTTCGGGCGTCGGCGCCTCGACCAATTTGAGCGGCGCGCCGCACTCGCAGACCTGGAAGCTTTTCATTGTGTCCCCGGCATTCTTGTTATGGCCGGAAACAATAGCCGAGAGAAACGATCACCACCACAGCGCGGCGCCGGCTTCGGTCTTGCTCTCGACCGGATCGGTGGCGGCGCGGGAGAGCGAGCGGTCAAGCGCCGCCAGCACTCTTCGTTTGGCGAAATCGAAGGCGGCCGATTGCCGGTCGCGCGGGCGCGGCAGATCGCAAGGAATCTCGTCGAAGATACGCCCCGGTTTCGAGCGCATCACCATCACGCGGTCGGCGAGCACGATGGCCTCGTCGACATCGTGCGTCACCAGAATAAGCGTCGGCTTGGTGTCCGCCCACAGGCCGAGCAAATGATCCTGCAGATCGGCGCGGGTGAAGGCATCGAGCGCCGAGAACGGCTCGTCGAGCAGCAGCACGCGCGGGCGCGGCACCAGTGCGCGCGCAATCGCCACGCGCTGCGCCTGTCCGCCGGAGAGTTCGCGCGGCCACATCCGCGCTTTTTCCGTGAGGCCGACGCGCGCCAGCGCATTGGCGACGAGTTCCTCGCGCTGCTTGCGCGGGCGCTGCTCCAGCCCGAAGCCGACATTGCCGGCGACGGTGAGCCAGGGCAGCAGCCGCGGCTCCTGGAAAATGATTCCGATTTTCTCGTGCGGCGCGGCGATCGCCTCATCGTCGAGCACGACACGGCCCTGGCTCGGCGTATCGAGCCCGGAAATGGCGCGCAGCAATGTCGACTTGCCGCAGCCGGAGCCGCCGACGATGGCGAGGATTTCGCCGGGGCCGACCTGCAGCGACACGCCGTCCACCGCGCGCACGCCGTTGGCATAAGTTTTCCCGATGCGATCGAGCGCCAGCATGCTCAGGTCTCCTCGCTGCGCGCGCCAAAGCGGTCTTCCCAGCGCAGGAACGGCGCGGCGGCAGCGGCGACGATCCAGTCGGTGGTCTTGCCGATCACGGCGAAGGCGACAATCGCCGCGACAATCTGCGCCGGCTTGCCGAGTTGCTGGCCATCGACCAGCAGATAACCAAGCCCCTCGGACGCGCCCATGAATTCGGCGGCGACGACGAACATCCATCCCAAACCCAGACCCGAACGCAGCGCGATGACGTAAGCAGGCAGCACCGCGGGCAATAAAATCCGCCGCACCATCGCCGTGCCGGAAAGCCGGAACGCGCGGCCAACCTCGACGATCTTGCGATCGACCGACATCACCGCGCCCATGACGCCGAGATAAACGGGGAAAAATACACCGACAGCGATCAGCACCACCTTCGAGGTCTCGAAAATGCCGAGCCACAGGATGAACAAGGGAATCCATGCAATCGACGGAATCGCGCGCAACGCCTGCAATGTGGGATCGAGCAGGCGGCGCAGGAAGAGCGAATAGCCGGTGATTGCGCCGAGAAGCGTGCCGACCGCGACGCCGATGCCGAAACCGGCTGCAACGCGCGCCAGCGTCGCCGCCGCGTGGCGCTGCAATTCGCCGGTGCGCGCCAGTTCCGCGAATGTGTTGAAGATGACGGAAGGCGGCGGCACCAGCCGCCCGTTGGAGAGACCGGCCCGCACCGCCAGTTCCCATCCTAACGCGAGGCCGACCGGAACGATCAGCCCGAGCACCGGACGCGCGAAACGCGCAAGGCCGCTCTTTCGTTCGCTCTGCCCGGCCGCAGCCGGCTCAACCGTCGTCGTCATGAGGACAAGAGACATAACCCAACCGCGAAACGCAATATTCGAACGTGAAGATTCCGGAAACAGGGACCGTCCGCCCGGATGCGCGCCGGGCGGACGGCTTTATCGCCGCGAACTCGAGGATCAGTTCGTGACGGCGAGGTAACGGTCGTCGATGAGATCATCGACCGTTTTCTTGACATCGACATCCGCGGCGATCACGCCTGCCTGCTGCAGGGCGATGCCGGCCGCGAGGATCGACGCGCGTTGCGGCGCGCCGATGCGGCTGTGCGTGAGCTCAGTGCGCTCTTTCAGCTGCTTGTCGACCACCGTCTCCGGAAGTTTCGTCGCGGCGATGAACACGCGCTTTTCCTCGGCGTAGTTGGCGAGCGAGTATTTGCGCGCCTCCTCGTAGACGGCGAGCACGCGCTTCACCAGATCGGGGTTATCTTTCAGGAACGCCTCGCGCACGTTGAGGATGCCCCAGGTGTTGGCTTCCTTGTTGCGGTAGAAAAGCTTGGCGCCTTCTTCCACTTCCGCCGCCGCCATCATCGGATCGAGACCGGCCCAGGCGTCGACATCGCCGCGAATAAGCGCGGTCTTGCCGTCGGGATGCTGGAGCAGCACCGACGTGATGTCCTTTTCGGTCAGGCCGACGCTTTGCAGCGCACGCACAAGGAAGATGTGCGGATCGGTGCCGCGCGTCACGGCGACGCGCTTGCCTTTCAGATCCGCGATCTTGGCGATCTTCGAATCCTTGCCGGTGACGAGCGCGGTCCATTCGGGACGCGAATAGACGTAGATCGACTTGATCGGGTTGCCGTTGATCTTGGCAACGAGCGCGGCGGAGCCCGCCGTCGAACCAAAATCGATCGAGGAGGCGTTGAGGAATTCCAGCGCCTTGTTGGAGCCGAGCGTCTGCACCCAGACAATTTTGATGTTGTCCTTGGCAAATTCCTTTTCCAGCAGACCCTTTTCCTTGAGCACCATCGACACGGGATTGTAGGTCGCCCAGTCGATGCGGATTTCGCTCACCTTGTCGGCGGCGAACAGAGCCGTGGTCGGAATCAGGCCGACGAGAACGGCGGAAGCAAGTAACGAACGCCGGGAAAGCAGTTTCATGACAATCTCCATTAGCGTGACGGCTCTTCCGCGTTTCCCAACGCGAACACCGCTGTTGATGGAGGCGGGATTTTTTAAGGAAGCCCCGCCTTCAGCGCGGCGAGGGACAACTTGGCCCCGCGCTTTAGCTGTATTTTTTAAGCGCCCGCAAGCTGCTCGCTCAAATCGGCGCTACGATTATTCTACAAAAACAGAATTAATGCCGTCAAACACATATTTTTATCTTTTTAATGTCATAAAGTAGATTTTTATTTCAATTTCCTCATCAAACCGATTTGCGCGTTTTCCCCCTCTCTGGCGGTGACACAACGGTTCCGCTCCGCTATCGGATGCCCCCATGCCTCCCGTTCCAGCCGCCACCAAATTGATCGATGCGCGCGCGATCGCCGCCGATCTCGAAAAGCTCGCCGCGCAGAAGAACGCCAACGAGCGCGAATTGCGCACGGCGGTGGCGCAGCGGCTGAAAGCCGCGCTGGCGCAAGGGCGCGCCAAGGCCGAGCAGATGCTGCTGAAAGATCGCCACGGCCGGCGCTGTGCCGAACGGCTGTGCCTGATGGAAGACGAAATCATCCGCATCGCGTTCGAATTCGTCTGCAAGCATCTTTATCCATCGCAAAATCCATCCGAGGCCGAGCACATGGCGGTGATCGCCACCGGCGGCTACGGCCGCGGGCTGCAGGCGCCGGGCTCCGACATCGATCTGCTGTTTCTCCTGCCCTACAAGCAGACCGCCTGGGGCGAGTCGGTCGCCGAAACCATTCTCTATTGTCTGTGGGACACTGGGCTCAAAGTCGGCCACGCCACGCGCTCGGTGGATGAATGCATCCGTCAGTCGAAGGCGGACATGACCATCCGCACCGCGATCCTGGAAGCGCGCTTTCTGCTCGGCGACCGGAAACTGTTCGACGAACTGATCGAGCGCTTCGATCGCCAGGTCGCGCGCGGCTCCGCGCCGGAATTCGTCGCCGCCAAGCTGGCCGAGCGCGAGGAGCGCCACCGCCGCTCCGGCCAGTCGCGTTATCTGGTCGAACCGAACGTGAAGGACGGCAAAGGCGGCCTGCGCGACCTGCACACGTTGTTCTGGATCGCGAAATACGTCTATCGCGTTCATGAGCCGGACGAGCTCATCAAGCGCGGCGTGTTCGACCGCGACGAATACAAATTATTCCGCCGCTGCGAGGATTTTCTCTGGTCGGTGCGCTGCCACATGCATTTCGTCACCGGCCGCGCCGAGGAGCGGCTCTCGTTCGACATTCAGCGCGAGATCGCGGTGCGGCTCGGCTACACCGAGCATCCCGGCCAGCAGGATGTCGAGCGCTTCATGAAGCACTACTTTCTAGTGGCGAAGGATGTCGGCGATCTCACCGCCATCTTGTGCGCCGAGCTGGAAGACCGGCAGGCCAAGAGCACGCCGGTGCTCAGCCGCGTTATGGCGAAATTCCGTCCCGCGCGCCGCCGCCGCCTGAGCGAAAGCAACGACTTCATCATCGACAACAACCGCATCAACGTGGCGCGCGCCGATGTCTTCCGCCGCGACCCGGTCAATCTCATCCGCATCTTCTATCTCGCGCAGAAGCACAATCTCGCCTTCCACCCGGACGCCATGCGCGTGATCACGCGCTCGCTCAAGCTGATTGACGCCGATTTGCGCGAAAACGAGGAAGCCAATCACCTGTTCCTCGAAATCCTCACTTCGAAGAAAGATCCGGAGACGGTGCTGCGCCGGATGAACGAGGCAGGCGTGCTCGGCCATTTCGTGCGCGCCTTCGGACGCGTGGTGGCGATGATGCAATTCAATCTCTATCA
Organism: Rhizobium sp. Q54; assembly: GCA_945907045.1. Taxonomy (GTDB): domain Bacteria; phylum Pseudomonadota; class Alphaproteobacteria; order Rhizobiales; family Xanthobacteraceae; genus Pseudolabrys. The sequence continues at coordinate 48,083 of CAMDSH010000018.1, forward strand.
CCACTACACCGTGGACGAGCACCTGATCCGCTGCATCGGCGTGCTGGCGGAGATCGACGGCGGCAAGAGCGATGAATTTCCGCTTGCCACCGAACTAATGAAGAAGATCCTGCCGAAGCATCGCGCGCTGCTTTACGTCACGGTATTCCTGCACGACATCGCCAAGGGCCGCATCGAGGACCACTCGATCGCCGGCGCCCGCGTCGCGCGCCGCTTTTGCCCGCGTCTCGGCTTCTCTCCCGGCGACACCGATACCGTGGCGTGGTTGATCGAGAACCATCTGGTGATGTCGAGCGTGGCGCAGTCGCGCGATCTGTCCGACCGCAAGACCATCGAGAATTTCGCGGCGCTGGTGCAATCGCTCGAACGGCTGAAACTTCTGACCATTCTCACCACCGCCGACATCCGCGCGGTCGGCCCCGGCGTGTGGAACGGCTGGAAGGCGCAATTGCTGCGCACGCTTTATTACGAGACCGAGCCGGTGCTCACCGGCGGCTTCTCGGAAGTGAACCGCGCCCAGCGCGTGTCGATGGCGCAGGTTGAGTTCAAACATGCGCTCGCCGACTGGCCGCCGGACAAGCTTGAGGCCTATACCGCGCGGCTTTATCCGGCCTATTGGCTCAAAGTCGACCTGCCGCGCAAGATCGAGCATGCGAAATTCGTGCGCAGCGCCGAGGAAACCGGCAAGTCGCTCGCAACGTCCGTCGGCTTCGATGCCGCTCGCGGCGTCACGGAGTTGACCGTGCTCGCGCCTGATCATCCGTGGCTTTTGTCCATTATCGCGGGCGCCTGCGCGATGGCGGGCGCCAACATCGTCGACGCACAGATTTACACCACCACCGACGGGCGCCCGCTCGACACCATCGCGGTGTCGCGCGAATTCGATCTCGACGAAGACGAAGCGCGCCGAGCCGCGCGCATCGCGGATTCGATCGAGAAAGCGCTGCGCGGCGAGCTGCGGCTGCCCGATGGCGTGGCAAAACGCGCGGCATCGCGGGCGCGGCTCAAAGCCTTCGCCGTCGAGCCATCGGTGACCATCAACAATCAGTGGTCGCATCGCTACACGATGGTGGAAGTCACCGGCCTCGATCGCACTGGCTTGCTCTACGAGATGACGACGACGCTCTCGAAGCTCAATCTCAACATCGCCTCCGCGCACGTGGCGACGTTCGGCGAGCGCGTGGTCGACGTGTTCTACGTCACCGATTTGATGGGCGCGCAGATATCCTCGCCGACGCGGCAGGCCGCGATCAAGCGCGCGCTGATCGCGCTGTTCGCGCCGGGAAAAACCGAACCGAAAATGGCGAAAGAATCCGCGGCTGTTTAGCCTTTGGCGGATGAAAAACGGCGCCGGAGCGTTTTGAACCGCGCCGGCGCCGCTTGAAAAACTTTTGAAGTCAGATCGTCGAGAAAGAAGCGATTACTTCTTCTTCTTCGCTTTTCTGTGCTTCTTCACGATCGCCGGCTTGCCGGCGAGCGACTCGGCCGGCACCACCCACTGGCGAGCCGCGTCCATGAAGAACTTGCTGTTATCGACAGCCGCGGCGGCGGCGGGAGCCTTCGCCCGCTTGGCCTTCTTGGCTTCCGCCAGCGACGGAACGGTGACGGCGATCAGCGCCGCAAGCAACAGTGCACTCTTACGCATTTGAAAATCCCCAGAGCTTTTGTTTGACACAACCGGCTTATCCGGCGGCGGCATCTATGCAGAGAATTCCCGTACCGGAAATATAGACTTGCGATATTCGGCAGATTATCCGCCGGAGAGTTGCCGCCGCGCCGCAGTTTCTAAACGGCGGTTCATTTAACGCGGCGTTTGCTGCTATTTTGGCGCTTAACGACACCTTAAACCGCCGCCATTAGCGTGGCCTCACAATACGGCGTGGGGCCGCCGCTCGTTGCATTTGGAATGTGTCACCGGGACGTGAGATGGCGTTGGGACGGCGAAAAGGGAACTCGCGCCGCGAGCCGGTGTTCGATGCGAACCCCGGCAGCGATCTGCGCGTGAATCCGGGAGACCGGTCCGCGGGTTCCGCAAGCTCGCCGCCAGCCCGGCGAAAAACTCCCCGCAAGCGCCGCCGCGGCGGTGGCGGTGGCCGCCGTTCTTTCATCGGCCGCGCGTTCTACTGGATGCTGGTGCTCGTGCTCTGGGCGGTGATCGGCGGCGTCGGCGCCGTAGCCTGGATCGGCGCACATCTGCCAGCCATCCAGTCGCTGGAAATTCCCAAGCGTCCACCCTCGATCCTGATCGTCGATGTGAATTCGCGCGTGCTGGTGACGCGCGGCGACGCCGGCGGCGCGGTGCTGTCGCTGAAGGAGCTGCCGCCCTATCTGCCGAAGGCATTCATCGCCATCGAAGACCGCCGCTTTTATTCGCATCACGGCGTCGATCCCATCGGCATCGCGCGCGCCGCGGCCGCGAACGTCCTCCACCGCAGCGTCGCGCAAGGCGGCTCGACGATTACGCAGCAGCTGGCGAAAAATCTGTTCCTCACGCAGGAGCGCACGCTTCACCGCAAGCTGCAGGAACTCGGCCTCGCGCTGTGGCTGGAGCGCAAGCTCACCAAGACGCAGATTCTGGAGCTTTATCTCAACCGGGTTTATTTCGGCGCCGGCGCGTGGGGCATCGAGCAGGCGGCGCAGCGCTACTTCGGCAAATCCGCGCGGCAGGTGACGCTGCCTGAAGCAGCCATCCTTGCGGGCTTGGTCAAATCGCCGACGCGGCTGGCGCCGACGCGAAACTTCGACGGCGCCGAGCGGCGCGCGCAAGTCGTGCTCACCAGCATGGCGGATGCGGGCTTCATCAGCGACGCCAGCGCCGCCGCCGCCATTACCCAGCGCCCGCGCATCGCGCCGCAGCCCGGACAAGGCTCGATCAATTATGTCGCCGACTGGATCATGGACGCGCTCGAAGACCTCGTCGGCCGCGTCGAGCAGGACATCGTGGTGGAAACCTCGATCGATCCGGTGCTCCAGGCCAGCGCGGAAAAGGCGCTGGTCGATGAACTCACGCTCAAGGGCGAAAAGAACAACGTCAGCCAGGGCGCCATCATCGCGATGACGCCGGAAGGCGCGGTGCGCGCGCTGGTCGGCGGGCGCTCTTACGCCGAGAGCCAGTTCAATCGCGCGGTAGCCGCCAAGCGCCAGCCCGGCTCTGCGTTCAAGCCGTTCGTCTACCTCACCGCGCTGGAGCGGGGGCTCACCCCTGAGACGGTACGCGAAGACAAGCCGATCAAGATCAAAGGCTGGCAGCCGGAAAATTACAGCCGCGAGTATTTCGGCGCGGTGCCGTTGACCAAGGCGCTGGCGCTCTCGCTCAACACCGTCTCGGTGCGCCTCACCATGGAATTCGGTCCGACCGCCGTCGTGCGCACCGCACACCGGCTCGGCATTGCCTCGAAGCTGGAGCCGAACGCCTCGATCTCGCTCGGCACTTCCGAAGTCTCGGTGCTCGAACTCACCAGCGCCTACGCGACGTTTGCCAACGGCGGCATGGCCGTGACGCCGCATGTGGTCGAGCGCGTACGCACGCCGGCCGGCAAGGTGCTCTATACCCGCGAGCAGCAATCGCTCGGGCGCATTGTCGATGCCTCTTACGTCGGCATGATGAACGCGATGATGCGCGAGACACTCACCATGGGCACCGCGCACAAGGCCGAACTGCCGGGCTGGCCCGCCGCCGGCAAGACCGGCACATCGCAGGAATTCCGCGACGCCTGGTTCATCGGCTACACCGCGCGCCTCGTCACCGGCGTCTGGCTCGGCAACGACGACGGCACGCCGACCAAGAAGGTCACCGGCGGCGGCATGCCTGTGGATGTCTGGAGCCGTTTCATGCGGTCCGCGCATCAGGGCATCGTGGTGGCTGCGCTGCCGGGCATCGGCAGCGGCGGGTTATTCGCGTCCGTCACCACGCCAGCACCGGCCACCACCGCCAGCCTCGACGACTGGCTGATGGACAGGCTGTTCGGCCGCCGCTGAGGATTTAGTTCAGGCGACCGGCATTCCGTAGCGATGCAAATCGGTGCCATGCGCGTCGAGCCAGGTTTTGGCGCGGCCCGAGTCGGGGCAGATACGATCCACCAGCCGCCAGAACCGCCGCGAGTGGTTCATCTCGACGAGATGCGCGACTTCATGCGCAGCGAGATATTCGATCACGAAGACCGGCGCCAAAATCAGCCGCCACGAATAAGATAAATTCCCCGTGGTCGAGCACGAGCCCCAGCGGCTCGATTGGTCGCGCACCGAAACGCGTCTTATTTTCACGGCGATCTTTTCCGCCGCAAGCCGCGAGGCGGCTTCCAGATCGCTTTTTGCCTCACGCTTGAGAAAATCGCAGATGCGCCGGTCGATGTGCGGGGCCTCGCCCGCCACGCACAGCAAACTTTCCTCGCCGCCGGTCTCGACCCACACGGTGCCGCGCGCACCGCGGCGGTGCACGATGCGATGCGGTGTCCCGCGCAAGGGCACAATGACGCCATGCGCGAACGGTGTTGCCTCGGGCAGACGTTCGAGCCGCGCCGCAATCCAGCCGCCGTGTTTCTGCGCGAAGGCTTTTGCTTCCTTCAGGCTGCCGCGCGGTGGCATGGTGAGCACCACTTCGCGCGTCGCCGCCTGGATCCGCAACGTGTAACGGCGCGCCTGCCGGTGGCGCCGCACGCGCACCGGAAAGACCACGTCATCGAAAAACACGGTGATTGATTTCGGTTCGCTGGCGCGGCGGTCGAGCGGGCGGCGGAAGAGCAAGGCGCGCAATGACATCGGAGCACGTCCGGAAAGAGTGCCGTGGCCGATTCGGCCAACCCGATAATACTTGCAAGATTACCGGAGCGGATGAAAGAGACTCAACGCCCGGCGGAGGACTTTCGCGCCGATGCGCCGCCGGCTTTATTATTGGAGAGCACGAAATCGGCGATGCGCGGCGCAATCTCGGCGCGGAAGCGCGAGCCGTTGAACACGCCGTAATGGCCGACGGCGGGCTGCAGATAATGCGCCTTGCGGTCGGCGGGAATGTTCGGGCACAGCCGGTGCGCGGCTTCCGTCTGGCCGACGCCGGAAATGTCATCGTGCTCGCCTTCGACGGTGAGCAATGCAGTGCGTTTGATCTTGGAGGGATCGACGGCGCGGCCGCGATGCGTCATCTCGCCTTTGGGGAGCGCGTGGCGGATGAACACTGTGTCAACCGTCTGCAGATAGAACTCAGCGGCAAGATCCATCACCGCGAGATATTCGTCGTAGAACTCGCGATGCTTCTGCGCGCCGTCGCCGTCACCCTTGACCAGATGCGTGAACAAATCGCGGTGCGCTTCGACGTGGCGGTCGAGATTCATGCTCATGAAGCCGCCGAGCTGCAAGAACCCCGGATAGACATCGCGCATGAAGCCGGGATGCGGGAACGGCACTTTGGTAATGACGTGGGTGCGGAACCATTCCAGGCCGCGCTCCATCGCAAGCTTGTTGACGTTGTTGGAATTGATGCGCGTGTCGATCGGCCCGCCCATCAGCACCATCGAACTCGGTACGTAAGGATCGTTGTCGGCTTCCATCAGCGCGACGGCGGCGAGCACCGGCACCGACGGCTGGCAGACGGCGATGACGTGCGTATCGCCTCCGAGCACATGCAGGATGGAGATGACGTAGTCGATGTAATCGTCGAGATCGAAACGCCCCTCCGCCGCCGGCACCATGCGCGCGTCGGCCCAGTCGGTGATGTAGACATCGTGATTGGGAAGGAAGGTTTCGACCGTCCCGCGCAGCAGCGTCGGATAATGTCCCGACATCGGCGCGACGATGAGAAGTTTCGGTTGCGGGCGGCGCGGCGAATTTTTGATCGCGCGTTCGAAATGCAGCAGCTTGCAGAACGGGCGCTCCCACACCGGCACGGTATGCACCGGCACGCGCTCGCCGCCGATCAGCGTCGAGGGGATGTTCCAGTCGGGGCGGCCATAGCGGCGCGTCGAGCGCTCGAACAATTCGGCGGCGGCGGCGATGCTTTTGCCGTAGGTCGTGTGCGAGAGCGGGTTGGCCGGGTTTTTGAAGAAAAGTTTCGTGGCGTCGGCAAGCGCGCGCGATGGATTGAGCGCGGCATGGCCCATCTCGTAGAGCCAGTACATCGGCGTCGATAAAATGACGCCCTCTCCGCCGGGGAGCGCTGCTGCCCCGTCGAATTCCCCGATCGCCATCGGCTCAACCCCCGGCGGTTGCTGCACTGCAGCAGAGTGTCGCTTTTCCGTCATATCGTCAACCTAAAGCACAGACGTTCCCGCACGGTTTACACCGGGAAACAATCGTCTCCGCGGGCTAACCGCCAGAACGGACTGCTCATTCTCCGGTCTGCATCAGCGAGCCCTGCACCCGGGCGCTGTCCAGAAGCTTCAGGAAGGCGACGCTGGCGGCGATGAAAAACACCACGTTGATGGCGAACGCTTCGACCATCAGGTCGGCGCGGAACACGTGGTCGATGAGCAGCGCGCGCATGCCCTCGAACACGTAAGTCGGCGGCAGCGACCACGCCACCCATTGCAGCCAATGGGGAAGCACCGCCACCGGGTAATAGACGCAGGTGAGGGGGAGGAACAAAAACATGATGGTCCAGGCGAGCGATTCCGCGCCCATGCCGTTTCGCAGCAGCAGCCCCGAGACGAAAATTCCGATCGCCCAACTGGTGAGAATGAGATTGAGGAAGAACGCCGCCAGTGCGAGGCCCATGCTCCACACGTTGAAGCCGAAGAAGGCGATGGCGAGGAACGACACCGGCACCATGCCGATGGAAAGACGGATGATGCTCATGGTCATCAGCGCGGCGAGGAATTCGACCGGGCGCAGCGGCGAGATCATGATGTTGCCGAGGTTGTGCGCGTACATTTCCTCCAGAAACGAAATCGAGAAGCCGAGCTGGCCACGGAACAAAATATCCCACAGCAACACCGAGCCGATGAAAACGCCGCCGGCCTGTGCGAAATATCCGGCGTTCTGCGAAATGTAGAGTTGCAGGAAGCCCCACATCAGCATCTGCACCGCCGGCCAATAAATCAGATCGAGAATACGCGGCCACGACGAGCGCAGCAGATACCAGTAGCGCTGCACCATCGCTCCCACGCGGTAAAATGAAAACGTCATGATACAGCCCGCGCTTCGCCGCGCCCGCGCGCAATGTCGAGGAACACATCCTCCAGCGTCTGCCGCCCGTAACGCGCGAGCAAGTTCGCCGGCGTGTCGTCGTCCACGATGTCGCCCTTCTTCATCATGATGACGCGCGCGCACAGCCGCTCGACCTCCGCCATGTTGTGCGAAGCGAGCAATACGGTTGCGCCGTTCTCGGCGCAGAAGCGCTCCAGCCGTCCGCGCACCCAGTCGGCGGTGTCGGGATCGAGCGAGGCGGTGGGTTCATCCAGCAGCAGCACGTCCGGCTTGTTGAGCAGCGCTTTCGCCAGCGAAACGCGCGTCTTTTGCCCGGCGGAGAGCTTGCCGGTTGGGCGGTGGAGGAATTCGCCAAGATCGAGTTCTTCCGCCAGCGCTTCGATGCGCGCGCCGATATCTGCAGCGCCGTAGAGCCGCGCGAACACGTTGAGGTTTTGCCACACGGTGAGCCGCATCGGCATATCGACGTAAGGGCTCTCGAAATTCATCCGGTGCAGCACGCGATAGCGTTGCCGCGGCATCTCGGCGCCCAGCACCTTCACCGTGCCGGAGGTCGGCATAACGAGGCCCATGATGGTGGCAATCGTCGTCGTTTTGCCGGCGCCGTTGCCGCCGAGCAGACCGGTGATAGTGCCCGGTTCCAGTTCGAACGAAATGCCGTTCACCGCGGTGGTGTTCTTGTAGCGCTTGACCAGACTTTGAATGGAAATGGCGGGGGTGGCTGCGTGCATGCTTAAGTCCGTTGATCCAGCCAGATGTGACCTCCCGCCGCCTCCAGTGCAAGCCCCGCCGCGATTTGAGAGCGTGGCTTGCGTCCGATAGAGTGCCGGCATGGCCGCACGCGATCTCATCCACGATCACCCACGGCGCAATGTGCGCCTCGACACGCTGGTGCGCCTGCGCTGGCTCGCCATCATCGGCCAGACCACGGCCGTGCTCGGCGTGCATTACGGCCTCGAATTCGAATTGCCGATCTGGGCGTGCCTCGCCGTCATCGCGCTCTCCGCCTGGCTCAACATCGCGCTGCGCCTGCGCTTCCACATGACGCAGCGGCTGGAGCCGGACCGCGCCGCCTGGATGCTCGCCTTCGACATCGCCGAACTCGCGGTGCTGTTGTTCCTCACCGGCGGATTGCAGAATCCGTTCGCCTTCCTGTTCCTCGGGCCGGTGCTGATTTCGGCGACCGCGCTCCCTCCGCGCTTCACGTTGATGCTCGGCGGCTTTGCCATCCTGTGCGCCACCGTGCTGGTGTTCGTGCATTACCCATTGCCGTGGGACAGCGACGATCCGCTCGAATTGCCGCCGATCTACATGATGGGCGTCTGGCTCTCGATCCTGCTCGCGATCGGATTCATCGGCGTCTACGCCTGGCAGATCACGGAAGAAGCCCGCCAGCTCGCCGACGCGCTCGCCGCCACCGAACTGGTGCTGGCGCGCGAGCAGCATCTCTCGCAACTCGATGGCCTCGCCGCCGCCGCCGCGCACGAACTCGGCACGCCACTCTCGACTATTTCGGTCATCGCCAAGGAGCTGGAAAACGCCATCGCGCCGAATGCGCCGCACGGCGACGACGTGCGGCTGCTGCGCGAGCAGGCGCAACGCTGCCGCGGCATCCTGGCGAAGATCACCGAACTCTCGGCGAGCGGCGAGCCGTTCGACCGCATGCCGCTCTCAACGCTGATCGAGGAAGTCGTCGCGCCGCACCGCAATTTCGGCGTCGCCATCGACGTGACAATGCCGGCGGAGCGCGTGGCCGAGCCGGTGGGCGCGCGCAATCCCGCCATTCTCTACGGCCTCGGCAACCTGGTCGAAAACGCGGTGGACTTCGCACGCGAGCAGGTCGAGGTCGTCGCCGTGTGGAGCGGGCAGGATGTCGCCGTCACCATCAGCGACGACGGACCGGGATTTGCGCCGGAGATTATGGGCCGCATCGGCGAGCCTTACGTCACCAGCCGCCGCCGCAAGGATATCGATGCCGAAGCCATCGGCCTCGGGCTTGGCTTTTTCATCGCCAAGACTTTGCTGGAGCGCTCCGGCGCCACGCTCGCCTTCGAAAACCGCGTGTTCCCGGAATATGGCGCAGTCATCAAAGTGCGCTGGGGCCGCACGGAATTCGAGCGCGAACTCGCTTTTGCCGCCACTTGAGGACGAGCGCCTATATCGCTATTGCTTGCAGTACACCGACAATTTGTAGGAAAATGCGAACGCTGCGATGGAACTTCGCTGCTAAATTGAGGGTAATGCCGTGGATCTAGCCATGAGCGACGCCGTGTCGGCGAGCGTGCGGGAGAAAATCCCGAGCGAGCGTTCGCTGCTCATCGTCGAGGACGACAAGTCGTTTCTGCAGCGACTCGCCAAGGCGCTGGAGCAGCGCGGCTTCGACGTCACCATCGCCGAGTCGGTTGCCGACGGGTTGCTGCAGGTCGAGCAGGTGGCGCCCGCTTTCGCGGTGGTCGACATGCGGCTGGTCGACGGCAATGGCCTCGATGTGATCTCTGCGCTCAAGCGCCGCCGGCCCGAGGCGCGCGCCATCATCCTCACCGGTTACGGCAACATCGCCACCGCCGTGAACGCCGTGAAAATCGGCGCCGTCGATTATCTCGCCAAGCCGGTTGACGCAGACGACGTGGTGGCGGCGCTGCTCGCGCTCGACAACAAGAAGATCGAACCGCCGGAAAATCCGATGTCGGCCGACCGCGTGCGCTGGGAGCACATCCAGCGCATTTACGAATTGTGCGGCCGCAACGTCTCGGAGACCGCGCGCCGGCTCAACATGCACCGGCGCACGCTGCAGCGCATTCTGGCCAAGCGCGCGCCGCGTTGACGCAGCGCTTGTCAAATCGCTTGCGAACAACCTGGCCGTGGCTTTGCGCCGCCGCGTGGCTGACGGCGGCCGCGCCCGCGCTGGCGAGCGCGAATGTGTCATGCCTGATCGACGACGCTTTCCTGAAATTTGAACTTGAAGCGATCGCCGGCAGATCGGGACCTATCGTACAGGTCCAGGTCGGCGCCATCGAGATCAAACCGGCGGCGGCAAAACTGAAGACACCGCAGATCACGTTCGACCGCCCGCAGATCATTCAGCAATGGATGCTCGGCAAAGAATTACGACTGCAAGTCGAAGTCACAGACGAGGCGGCGAACGAGAACGTCGATCTCGTCATTCTCACGCAATTCAACGAACGGCAGAGCAAATATTTCGGCCGCTATGTGCTCAAAATCTCAAGCACAGGCAAGACGAAGGAATTGAAGGGCCGCATCAAGGAGTGCGAGGCCGGATAGGCGGCAAACAAGCAACACAAGTTGCGCCAAGGCCACAGACAAAACGGTCATAAATCCGCCGGTGCTCAGCCGCAATTCCGGCCCGCGCCGGTCGCGAAGACTTTCGATGGTTCCCCCGCTTCTGATTCATTTTTTGAGGGGTGAAATCATGCGAAGCTATCTCGCGAGGGCGGCTGCCCTCGCTTTTTTTGTACTGCCGTTTTCCTACTCCGTTCAGGCCGCGGCGAAACCCGCGGTCGAAGTCGCCTTCGTGCTCGACACCACCGGCTCGATGGGGCCGCTGATCGAGGGCGCGAAGCGCAAGATCTGGTCGATCGCCACCGCGATCGTCGACGCCAATCCCGACGCCGAAATTCGCATGGGCCTCGTCGCCTACCGCGATATCGGCGACGACTACGTCACCAAGCGTTTCGAACTCACCACCGACATCCAGGACCTTTACGCCAACTTGCTTGAGTTGAAAGCACGCGGCGGCGGTGACTGGCCGGAGAGCGTCAACGAGGCGCTGCATGTGAGCGTGACCAAGCTCGCGTGGACGCAAGGTTCTGAAATCTGCCGCATCATGTTCCTGGTCGGCGATGCGCCGCCGCACATGGACTATGCGCAGGACGTGAAATATCCGGAAGTGATGCGGATGGCGCGCGAGCGCGGCATCACCGTCAACGCCGTGCAGGCGGGCGCCGCGCGCGACACCGAGCGGGTGTGGCGCGAGATCGCTCAGATGGGCAACGGCCGTTACATCCCGATCCCGCAGGACGGCGGGCATCTCGTCGTCATCGAGACGCCCTACGACACCGAGATCATCGAGCTGCAGGGGCGCATCAACGGCACGGTGATTCCCTACGGTCCAAAATCGCAGCGCTCCAGCGTCGAGCAGAAGACCCGCCAGGCCGCGGCGGCGCCCGCCTCGGTCGCTTCCGAAATGGCGGGCTACATGTCGCGCTACGCCAGCAAATCCTCGGCGGGCGAAGCCATTACGGGGCGCGGCGATCTTGTCGCCGACGTTGCCGCCGGACGGCAGAAGCTCGCGGCGGTGAAGGACGATGACTTGCCGGATTCGGTACGCACCTTAAGCGCACCCGAACGCGCCGCCTATCTCGACAAGCAGCAGGCTCAGCGCAAGCAGTTCAACGAGCGCATGAGCACGCTGGTGAAACAGCGCGATCAGTACGTGACCGAACAGCGGGCAAAATCTCCCGCACCCGCCGCCGACAGTTTCGACCGCGCGGTGGCGGAGACGCTGAAAGCGCAGGTCAAGCGCTAGGCTTGCTGCGCGCTCCGGTTTGCCGCAATCTCCCGCCGGATAAATCCGGCGGGAGAAGGCGAATGGCGGCGATCGATTACGAGGCCGAATACAACAACCGCGCGCGGGTGCCGGAGCACAACGAGATTTTCGCACGCTGGACGAGTGAAGCCGCCGCCTACCGCGAGGCGCGCAAGGCCGACGCCAAGCTCGACCGCAAATACGGCACGAGCCCGCGCCAGCACGTCGATGTTTTTCCCAACATAAGTGGGGGCGATGATGCCCCGCTCGCGGTGTTCATCCACGGCGGCTACTGGCGCTCGCTCGATCCTTCGCAATTCAGCCAGATGGCGGCAGGCCCGAACGCGCACGGCATCGACGTGGCGGTGACGGGTTACGATCTTTGCCCGCAAGTGAGCATCGCCGAAATCATCGAACAAATCCGCGCGGCGTGCCTTGCGCTCTATCGCAAGCACAAGAAGCGGCTCACCGTGTACGGCCATTCCGCCGGCGGACACCTTGCCGCCTGCATGGCGGGAACGGACTGGAAACAAATTTCGCCCGATGTGCCGGCCGACCTGGTGCCAGCCGCCTATTCGCTTTCCGGGGTGTTCGACCTTACGCCGCTGTTGAAGGTGTCGATGAATAAGGAATTGCGGCTGGATGACAAACAGGCGCACGCGGTGTCGCCGCTGTTCTGGAAAATTCCGCCGGGGCGCACGTTCGACGCCGCTGTCGGCGCGCTGGAGTCGAGCGAATTTCTGCGCCAGAGCAGAATCATCGCCGACGGCTGGGGCGCGCAAAAAGCGATGACCGATTACGAGGAAATCGCCGGCAAGAACCATTTCACCATCGTCGATGCGCTCTCCGATCCGAAAAGCAAAATGGTCGCGCGCATTGTGGAGCTTAGCCGCCAAACGCAGGCGCGCTGATCAAAACCAGTAGCTTTTGGCGAAGACGACGGTGAGAGCCGCGCCCGCCACCACGATCATGATGCGAACCATTTCACGCGGCAGCACGCGCGCCAGCCACGAGCCGATCAACCCGCCGGCAATCGTCCCGGCCATCAGGGTCAGCGTCTGCGGCCAGACCACGATGCCCTGCCAGATGAAGATCGCCGACGCGACGACGCTGTTCAGGCTGGTGACGAGATTTTTTGTGACGTTGGCGGAGCGGTAATCGCCGCCCGTCGCGATCGACAAAACGCCGAGCAGCAGCACGCCGACGCCGGCGCCGAAATAACCGCCGTAGAACGAAACCGGCAGCAGCAACTTCAGGCTCGTGACGCTGAACCCGATCTCGCGGCCGCGCTTTTCCGCGCGTGCCCGCAGCCAGCCGGCGATGCGTCCCGAGAAGGCAAACAGCAATGTTGCGAACGCCAGCAGCAGCGGCACCAGCAGTTCGAACACACGCTCCGGCGTCGAGAGAAGAAAAACCGCGCCCAGCCCCGCGCCAACGACGGATGCAAAGATCAAACCCGCGAATGCGCGATTGAACGGCGGCAGTTGCGTGCGGTCGGCGAGCGCGGCGATGAAATTTGACGGCACCAGCGCGGTCATGTTGCACGAGGTCGCGAGCAGCGGCGGAATGCCGGACGCAATCAGCACCGGATAGGTGACGATGGCCGCACCGCCGACCATGGAGGAAATCGTGCCGCCGACAAGCCCGCCGCCGAGCAGCAGGAGAATGTGAAAGGAGTCCATACCCTAGCTGTCATCGCCGGGCTTGACCCGGCGATCCCGATCATAAGGCAAGGCGGTGCCCTCCTAAGCGAGATGGCCGGGACAAGCCCGGCCATGACGGTGTTTTGATTTCAATCATCGATTAGAAGAACGCCTGAATGCCGGTCTGCGCGCGGCCCAGAATCAGCGCGTGGATGTCGTGCGTGCCTTCGTAGGTGTTCACGGTCTCGAGGTTCGCGAGCACCCGCATCACGTGATACTCGTCGGCGATGCCGTTGCCGCCGTGCATGTCGCGCGCGAGCCGCGCGATGTCGAGCGCCTTGCCGCAATTGTTGCGCTTCATCAGCGAAATTGCCGGCGGCGCTGCGGTGCCGGCTTCCAGCATGCGCCCGAGACGCAGCGCGCCGTGCAGCCCGAGCGCGATTTCGGTTTGCATGTCGGCGAGTTTTTTCTGCACCAGCTGATTGGCGGCGAGCGGGCGGCCGAATTGCTTGCGGTCGAGCGTATATTGCCGCGCGCGGTGCCAACAGAATTCCGCCGCGCCCATCGCGCCCCATGAAATACCAAAGCGCGCATTGTTGAGGCAGCCGAACGGACCGGCGAGGCCCTTCACGTTCGGCAGCAAATTCTCTTCCGGCACCACCGCACCTTCCAGCACGATTTCGCCGGTGACGGAGGCGCGCAACGAAAGCTTTCCTTCGATCTTGGGCGTCGAAAAACCCTTCGTGCCGCGATCGACCAAAAAGCCGCGAATGACGCCGTCGAGCTTCGCCCACACAACGGCGACGTGGGCCAGCGGCGAGTTGGAAATCCATGTCTTGGCGCCGTCGAGCTTGTAGCCGCCGGAAACTTTCTCCGCGCGCGTGACCATGCCGCCCGGATCGGAGCCGAAGTCGGGCTCGGTGAGGCCGAAGCAGCCGATCATTTCTCCGGTGGCGAGCTTGGGCAGATATTTCCGCCGCTGCGCTTCGGTGCCGTATGCGTAGATCGGATACATCACCAGCGAAGACTGCACCGACATCGTGGAGCGGTAGCCGCTATCGACACGCTCGAGTTCGCGCGCGATCAGCCCGTAGGCGACATAGCCCAGCCCCGCGCCGCCGTATTCTTCGGGGATCGTCGGCCCAAGCAGGCCGAGCGCACCCATCTCGCCAAACATTTCAGGATCGAAGCGCTCATCGCGGTAGGCCGTCAGCACGCGCGGCATCAACTTGTCCTGCGCATAGCCGCGCGCGGTGTCACGCACCATGCGCTCTTCTTCGGTCAGCTCAGCTTCGAGATCGAGCGGGTCTTCCCAGTTGAAGTTCGCATCCTTGAGCGCGGCTGCGGGCTTAGCAGCGACCTTCCCGGCTGCCTGCGACATGGAACCTCCCTTGAGCAGATTGACCCTCGTGATGGCATTATAGACGGGACCGGTGGCTGGCAACCAGACACCCGCCGTTGCCGCTATTGGGCGGTTCGGCTATTGAGGAGGTCAGGCGCCCGTAGCTCAGCTGGATAGAGCGTTGCCCTCCGAAGGCAAAGGTCGGACGTTCGAATCGTCTCGGGCGCGCCACTTTCAAAACAGCGCATCATCGCAGAGAGCGCGACATGAAAATTCTCCGCCTCATCGTCTCACTGTCCGCGCTGGCTCTCGCGGCGAGCGCCACGCCTGCGCCGGCTCAGACGCCCTACCCGGCGCGGCCGATCCGCATCATCGTGCCGATCCCGCCCGGCGGCGCGCCCGACATCGCGGCGCGCGTGATCGGACATTATCTCTCCGAAGCGCTCGGCCAGGGCGTGGTGATCGAGAACCGCTCCGGCGCCAACGGCAACATCGCGATGGATGCCGCCGCCAAGGCGGACCCGGACGGCTACACGCTGCTCGCCGCCGCCGACAGCAACATCACCATCAATCCGCATGTCTATGGCGCGAAGCTCTCCATCGACACGCTCAAGGATCTGATCCCGGTTGCCAGCATCGCCACCAACCAGTTCATGATCGCGATCAATCCGAACGTGCCGGCAAACACGCTGAAGGAATTCATCGACTACGCGCGGAAAGCCAACCCGCCGCTCGCTTACGCCTCGGGCGGCAATGGCAGCCAGCATCACATCGCGATGGAAATGCTCAAGCAGCGCGCCGGCATCAACATGCTGCACGTGCCCTATCGCGGCGGCGCGCCTTCCACCACCGCGACCATCGCGGGCGAAACGCAGGTGCTGTTCGCGGGCGCATCGAATGCGCCGAACATCCAGGCCGGGCAATTGCGCGCGCTGGCGGCGAGCGGCAAGCACCGCTCCAAGCGCTATCCGGATTTGCCGACCATCGGCGAGATGTATCCGGGCTACGAGGTCGATATCTGGCTCGGGCTGTTCGCACCGGCGGGAACGCCGGAGCCGATCGTCACCAAACTGCGCAATGAAGTGAACGCGCTGCTCAAGCGCCCGGACGTGATCGAGAAGATGAACGTGTCGGGCAGCATGGAGCCGCTGATTCTGCCGCCGGAGGAATTTTCCGCGCTCATCCGCCGCGACTACGAAAAATACGGCAAGCTGATCAAGGAAATCGGCGTCAAGATCGACTAGTGCAACTGCGGGCCCTTGAGGAATTTCGCGCGGTCGCTCGATTTCACCCGCACATCGAAAGTTTTTCCGTCGCGGTAGATCGTCAGCGGCACTTCGACGCCGCTATTCCCCAGCGACCACACCTTGCGATAGAGCCCGCCAAGGCTCGTCACCTTCTCGCCCGCCGCCGCGACAACGACGTCGCCCGTTTTAATTTCCGCGCGCGCGGCCGGCGCCTTGCCGGCAATGCCGACGACGACGACCTTGTCTTCGATTTCGGTGGAATACATCCCGAGCCACGGGCGCACCGGACGGTTGACGCGCCCGAACTTGAGCATGTCGTCGAGAATGGGTTTGAGCAGATCGATCGGCACGATCATGTTGAGGTGCTCGTTCTTGCCGTCGCGCGCGCGCTCGAGCTGCAGCGAGCCGATGCCGATGAGTTCGCCCTTCGAGCCGATCACCGCCGTGCCGCCCCAGTTCGGATGTGCGGGATGCGTGAAGATCGCCTCGTCCAAAACGTATTCCCAGTAACCGGCGAATTCCTGCTTGGCCGCGATGCGCGCCGCCACCGAACGCGAGCGCCCGCCCGCGCCTGCAACCACCACGCGCTCGCCGATTTCCACTGCAGAAGATTGGCCAAGGGGGAGCGAGGGTAATTCGAGTTTGGAAAGCGCCTGCACCAGCCCGAAGCCGGTTTCCTGGTCGAAGCCGAGCGCATGGCCCTGCGCCACGCGGCCATCGCCGAAATGCAGCCAAACCATCTCGGCTTCCGTCACCAGATAGCCAATGGTCAGGATCAGGCCGTCGCGGATCAGTACGCCGTTACCGGCGCGCTCGACACCCAGCGTTTCCGCGGTGAAAGCATCCGGCGGCACGATCGAGCGCAGGCCCACCACCGCCGATAAAGCGCGGTCCAGATCGTAGGAATAGTCCTCGGGCTTGGGCACCACCGCGGGCGGCACTTTCCATTCACTCGGTGAAGCCATGTAAAAAAACTCCGTTGCACCTGGCCCGATAGCATAACCTGAAAACTGGCCACACCGGAATTAGCGGTGATAAGCTTGCGGCGGCCCTTTTTGGGCGTCACCATAGTGGCATGGTGGTTGGGCGAAATAGCGTCGGGGGCTGAGGTGACGGATACCGCAGCGGGCATAATAAAGTCGCGGCCAGTGATGCTGGCCGTGCTGATCCTCATGGGCGCGCCGCTAGCGACGCCCGCCAGTGCCGACTTGTTCGATTTTCTGAGCGCCTCGCGCTACGACCGCAATTCGCGCGACGGCATGCGGCGGCTCAATGCCGACCGGCCCGCGCGCTATTCGATCAAGCCGAAAGAGACCGAAGTCAAAGAGCCGATTCCGCCCGGCCAGCTGCACATCATCGTCTCCGTCGCCGATCAGAAAGTGCGGGTGTTCGCCGACGGCAAAATCGTCGCAACCGAGCCGGTATCGACCGGCATGGCCGGCCATCTGACGCCGATGGGCGTGTTCTCCGTCATCGGCAAGTCGCGGCTGCACCATTCGAACATCTACAGCGGCGCGCCGATGCCGTTCATGCAGCGCATCACCTGGTCCGGCGTCGCGCTGCACGCCGGCGTGCTGCCGGGTTATCCCGCCTCGCACGGCTGCATCCGCATGCCGGAAAAATTCGCCAACCGTTTGTTCGACATCAGCAAGATCGGCGCGCGCGTGATCGTCTCGCGCGAGACCGTCGAGCCGGTCGAGATCGTGCATGCGCGGCTGCTGCAGCCGAAGAAGCCGGAAGAAAAACCGTCGGATGTTCCGGTCGCCGCCGCGCCCGCTGCGAGCGAGCCGGCCAAAAGCGAACAAGCGAAAATCGAACCGGTCAAAGCCATCGAAGTGAAGACCGCGGACGTGACCGGCACGCTTCCCATGATGGCGCCGGAATCCATCATCGCGCCGGAGCCGGTTGCAAAGCCTTCGTCGATGATCGAAGCCGTGCCGAAAAAATCGCGTTACCGCGTGGCCCCGACCCCGCGCAAGGGCCCGGTGCAGGTGTTCATCAGCCGCAAGCAGGCGAAAATGTTCGTGCGCGTCGCCTTCGCGCCGGTGTTCGAAGCGCCGGTGAAAATCGCCGACCCGGACAAGCCGTGGGGCACGCACGTGTTCACGGCGATGGAATTGAAGGACGGTGGCGCCGCCATGCGTTGGAGCGCGGTGACGATCCCGAGCGGCTATCTGCCGAAAGTTGATGACAAGCGCCCGGCCGCAAAACCGCTACCCAACAATAAACTTGCCATCGCAGCTCAAGCCCGCCTCGACAAGCTCGCCGCCGATTTGGCCGCAGCACCCACCGCGGCGGAAGCGCTCGACCGTTTCGAAATTCCGCAGGATGCGCTGGAGCGGATCACCGCGCTGCTCGATGTCGGCTCGGCGATCACCATCTCCGACAACCCGCTCTCGGAAGAAACCGGTCAGGAGACCGATTTCGTCGTGCTCACCAGCAAATAGTTCTTCTTCCCGTCATGGCCGGGCTTGTCCCGGCCATCCCGATTAAGCGCGCAATTCTTTGCCTTATTCTCGGGATCACCGGGACACGCGCCTTTGGCGCGGCCCGGTGATGACAGCGGGAAAACGTACTACATAGAAGACATGATCCCGCTTTCAGTCCTCGATCTGTCCCCCGTCACCACCGCAACAAAGCCCGCGGCGGCGCTGCGCAATACGCTCGACCTCGCGCAGCTTGCCGACAAGCTCGGCTACGCGCGCTATTGGGTCGCCGAGCATCACAATCTGCCGGCCATCGCCAGCTCCGCGCCGGAAATCATGATCGGGCAGATCGCGGCGCTGACCAAAAACATCCGCGTCGGCTCCGGCGGCGTGATGCTGCCGAACCATGCGCCGCTGATGGTGGCGGAGCGCTTCAAGATGCTCGAGGCATTGTTTCCCGGCCGCATCGATCTCGGGCTTGGACGCGCGCCCGGCACGGACCCGGCGACGTCTTATGCGTTGAGAAGACGGCAGGGAATTTCCGAGGACGACGATTTTCTCGAGCGCTTTCAGGAGCTGGTGCTGCTGGAGTCGCGCGCATTCCCGCAAGGGCATCCGTTTCACAACGTGACAGCGATGCCGTCCGGGGTCGCGATGCCGCCGATCTGGCTGCTCGGGTCGAGCGATTACAGCGCGCAACTCGCGGCGCAGATCGGCGCGGGCTTTGCCTTCGCTCACCATTTTGCGACCTTCGACGCGGTCGAGGCAATGCGGCTCTACCGCGACAATTTCCGCGCGTCGGGATGGCGAAAAGAACCGTACGCTATCTTGGGCACCGCCGTGATCTGCGCCGATACCGACGAGGCCGCCGACAAGCTTGCCGCGACTTACGATCTCAACGCCGTGCGTAGAGCCAAGGGCGAATTCCTGCCGCTCGCCTCGCCGGAAGAAGCCGCCGCATACACCTACACGCCGTCCGACCGCGCCAGCATCGCGAAAGCGCGCCAGCGGCTGTTCTGCGGCAGCCCTGCGACCGTGAAGCAGCATCTGGGCGCGATGATCGAAGCCACCAAGGCCGACGAGGTGATGGTGACGAGCATGATTTTCGACCACGCCGCGCGGCGGCATTGCTACGAATTGCTGGCGCAGGCGTTCGGGCTGAAGACTTAAGCTAACCACCCCTTGAAAAGGGGAGGTCGGTTTGCGAAGCAAACCGGGTGGGGATCGACCCCCACCCTAACCCTCCCCCTTTCAGGGGGAGGGAAGCAAGAACGGGAGGTTGTTTTGGGTAAGCATGTATCGTTGACCGCAGCCGACAGTTTCAAGCTCGGCGGTTATCGCGCCGAACCGGCCGGAAAGCCGAAGGGCGCCGTCGTCGTCATCCAGGAGATTTTCGGCGTCAACAAGAACATCCGCGCCACCTGCGATGAGTTCGCCGCGCTGGGCTATGTCGCCATCGCGCCCGCTTTGTTCGACCGCACCAGGCGGGATTTCGAATCCGGCTATTCGCCGGAGGAAGTCACCGAGGCGCGCAAGTTCCTCGCCAGCCCGGACATCGGCGCGATGCTGCGCGACACGCAGGCCGCCATCGACGAAGTGAAAGCGGCGGGTCCGGTTGGGATCGTCGGCTTCTGCCTTGGCGGGAGCATCGCCTTCCTCGCAGCCTGCAAGCTGAACGGATTGAGCGCGGCGGTTGGCTATTACGGCGGCATGATCGCCAAGAACGCCGGCGAGAAACCCAAAATTCCGGTGATGCTGCACTTCGGCGCCACCGATCCCAGCATTCCGCTCACCGATGTCGAGACGATCAAGCAGCAGCGGCCGGAGATCGAAGTGTTCGTCTATGACGGTGCCGGTCATGCGTTCTCGAACAGCGACCGCCCGAGCTTTCATGGCCCAAGCGCCGAGATCGCTGGCAAGCGCACGCGGGATTTCCTGGCGAAGAATTTGAAGTAGCTTGCTTCATCCCTCCCCTGAAAGAGGGGAGGGATCAGAAAAATCAAAACCATCGCTCGCCGACGACGACGGTGTCGCCGGGCTTTAACGGGAAGCTCAGCGGCACGTCGCCGCGCATTTGTTGTCCCGGAAGATTGCGCGTGATCTTCACGCTGCCCTTCGACGCGCGCGGCGCAAAGCCGCCGGCAATCGCGACAGCCGTCTCCACCGTCATGTTGGGCGAGTAGGGATACTGCCCCGGATTGGTGACTTCACCGAGAATGAAAAACGGCCGGTAGCCTTCGACCTCGACCGTGACGTGCGGCTCGCGCACGTAACCTTGGCGGAGCCGTTCCGAAATCATCTGCGAGAGCTGCGCGGTGCCAAAGCCGCGCGCCGGGATCGCGCCGATGAGCGGCAGCGTGACGTTGCCGCCGGCGTCCACAATGTAAGTGTTGCTGATGCCGTCCTGCCCGAACACGACGATGCGCAGGCGATCGCCCGCGTCGAGCGTGTAGGCGGGCGGCGCGTAGCCGTAAGGAGCGGCGGCGTAAGGCCCGCCCATTGGCGCGGGCGCTGCGTAATACGGCGCGCGCGCCAATGGGCGGTTGAACAGTCCGCGCTCGCGCGGCTCTTGCGCCATCGCCTGTTGCGGCATTTGTGGAGGCGGCGCTTGCTGCGCCATCGCGATCGGCTGCCCGGTCTGCGGATCGACCAGCACGTATTGCTGCTGCGCAGCTTGCCGCCGCGCGCAGCCGGAAGCTGCCAGCGCAACAGCCAGCGCGACGATAAAAAGGGAAGCTCCCCGCATCAGGCGAATCCGGGCC
>CAMDSH010000019.1 GCA_945907045.1 Rhizobium sp. Q54
CGCATACGCAGCGCGTTCTTCACGAGTTCGCGCTGGCGGATTTCGCCTTTGCCCTCGACGTTGGGCGGGCGCGTTTCCATGCGGCCGACATGCGGCTGCTGCAATTGCAATTCGGCGGCGTCTTCGATGGTGAGCAGGCGCTCTTTTTCGGAGATGAATGCCGAGAGTGCGTTGAGCATCGTGGTTTTGCCCGAACCCGTGCCGCCGGAAATGATCGTGGTGATGCGCGCCTTCACGGCGGCTGCCAGCAACTCGGCCATCTGCGGGCGCAGCGCGCCGATCTCGACCAGCTTGCTCAGGTTGTAGGGCTTCTTGGAGAATTTACGGATCGAGACCAGCGGCCCGTCGACGCCGATCGGGCGCACCGCGACGTTGACGCGCGAGCCGTCAAGCAAGCGCGCATCGCACATCGGATGCGATTCATCGACACGCCGGCCGACGGCGGATACGATCTTGTTGATGATGCGGAGAAGATGCTGCTCGTCCTTGAAGCGCACCGCCAGCGGCTCAAGGATGCCGGCGCGCTCGACATAGACGCATTCATGACCGTTGATCAGGATGTCGCTGATTGTCGGGTCTTTGAGCAAGGGTTCGAGCGGCCCGAGGCCGGTCATTTCGTCGAGAATTTCCGAGACGAATTCCGCCAGCTCTTGCGCGTTGAGCGCGAGGCGCTCGACCAGCACATATTGCGATACCAGCTGCTGGACGTGATTGCGGATTTCCTCTTCGGGGAGTTTTTCCAGCGCGGAAAGATTGATTTCCTCGATCAACCGGCGGTGCAAACGCACCTTGGCGTCGAGCAACTTGTCGCTGAGCAGCGGATTGGAAGCCTGCTGCGCGGGCGCGGAGGGCTCCGCCGGCGATTCCGGGAACACCGTCCACGACACGCCTTCGAGCGCCGAGGGCGACGGTTCCTCGATCACCGGATCGGGCGCAGCAATTCGTTTTGCGGTGAAACGGCCGGCCATTTTTTTATCTCAAGTCCTTGTTGTCCGGCGTTTGCCCGCGTCAGCGCGCGAGCGAGAATTTGAGTTTTTTGAGGATCTGCGTTGCCTGCGGAGCGGCCACTTTGGCGGCCACCTGCGGGAGTACCAGCTTCTTGAGCTGCTGCGTGATCTTGTTGCCGGGCTTGACCTCGTCGAGCGGAACGCCGCGGTCGATCGCCTCACGCACAAGATTGTAGTGGTTCGGAATATCGGCGGCGAAAGAATCGCCGAGCGTCTGCTGCAAATCGGCGCGGCGCAGACCGGGCGAGAACATCTTCTGCTGGAAACGGTTGACGATGACCTGCGGCTTCGGTCCGTCAGGCATTCGTTCCTTGATCGCATTCACGAGCTGCTTGGCGTGGCGCAGGCCGGGCACCGTCGTTTCGCTGACGATGAACAACTTGTTGGAGCCGAGCAGCACGCTGTCGGTCCAGGAGAACCAGGTGCGCGGCATGTCGAACACAACGTAGTCGAAATTGGTCGAAACCAGATCGAGCAGGCGCGTCACCATTTCCGGATCGAACGAGCGCATCTCAGCCGGACGATTCGGCGCGGCGATCACGGCAAGACCGGACGAATGGTGCGAGAGCATGACTTCGAGCAGCTGGCGGTCGAGCCGCTCCGGGCGGCCTTCGATTTCGCCGAGATCGAGACGCGGTTCGAGGTCGAGATAATCGGCGACCGCGCCGTGCTGGAAATCCAGATCCACAAGGCACGTCGACGCGCGCACGCGCTGGCCGCTGTTGAGCAGCAGCATCGCGGTCTGCACGGCGAGCGTGGTGACACCTGCGCCGCCGACGGCGGGCAAGAAGGTATAAATCTGCGCCTCGGTCGCTTCATTGCCGGCTTGGCCCTTGGCGACGCGCGCGCAAGCGCGCACCAGCTCAAGCGGCGAGACCGGCTTTACCAGAAAGTCGGCAACGCGCATCTGCAACAGCATGCGCGCGACGTTTTCATCGAACGCCTGCGTGACCACAACGACCGGCGGCCATCCGGCGCGAACCATCAGCCGCTGCAGCGCCTGCATCTCTGCATCGCCAGCGTCGAGATCGATCACGATGACGGTCGCGCCCGCAACATCAAGCGTATCCGCTACGGAAACGAGCGTTCCGGAGACGACACGCAGATCGATCTGCGCGCCGGCGCCGAAGGTCGTGCGCGCCGATTGCTCAAAGGCAGAATCGGCGGTGAGCACCACCACGCGGGTCTTGTCGGCTGCGCTGTTGGGTCGGCTTATGCGCATCGGTTCAACTCGTTACTTGACCGCCGGCAGCGGCGGGCTGTTTGAAGTCGTGGGCGCCGAGTTCGAGGCCGCGTTGGCGCTCTGCTGCGCCTGCTGATAAGCGGTTGAACTGGTCGTTGCGTTGGTCGGCGGGATCACGCGATTGGTGCGATAGCGCTCCACCGCCGTCTGCATCTTGGCGCCGTTCGAGACGATGTCGCGGTTGGCGCTGTCCTTCGGCCACGGATCGACCATCTGCGTGACATCGTTTGATGCGCGTGCATCGCCGGTGGTCAGCCCAATCATGTCGCGGCGGTCGTAATAGATGTCCGAGCATCCGCCGAGCAGCACGCCGAGCGCGAGCGCCGGAGCGATCACGCGCAGCGCTAATGCATTACTGGACTTCGGCATTGGCGCCTCCCGTCGGAAGATCGATCATGTGGCCGGTGAAAGGACGGCTGCTGCCGATGGCGACGCGCGCCATCGCCGGCGTCAGTTCGTGTTTGCCCATCAGGAAGAAGTCCGTGTCGTTGGGCGGCTGCGTGTTATCGAGCGGCGTCTTGATGGTGTCGCCGGGCCGCGCCGGGCGCACGAGGCGCGGCGTGACGATGATGGCCAAATCGGTCTCGTTCTTCTGGTACTGCGCGCTGCGGAACAGCGCACCGAGCACCGGCACGTCGCCCAGCCACGGAAGCTGCTGCGCGGCGGTCTGACCCTGGCTCTGCAACAAGCCGCCGATGACGAAGCTCTGTCCGTCGCGCAGCTCGACCGTGGTCGAGGCGCGGCGCACGATCAGCGGCGGAACCGAGATGCCGCCCACCGTCACCGGATGACTGGTGTCGAGCTGGCTCACCTCCGGCTCGATCTTGAGATTGATCAGGCCCTGGGCAAGCACGGTCGGCGTGAACGCGAGACCGACGCCGTAACGCTTGTAATCGATGGTGACCTGTCCGAGCGCACCCGGCACCGGCACCGGAAACTCGCCGCCGGCGAGGAAGCTGGCGGTGTCGCCCGAAAGCGCCACGAGATTGGGTTCGGCCAGGCTGCGCGCGATGCCTTTTTGTTCGAGCGCGTTGATCAGCACGTCGGCCGACATGCCGCCGGCGATCAATTTACCGATCATGAAACCAAACGGCGCGGTGCCCGAAAGCACGCCCGCCGCGACCACCGGCGAGATCGTCGCCGCGGAAGCCGCGATGTTCGGGCCGCCGACGGTCGGCGTCGTCGCGTTCGGCTGATCGAACGTGCGGCCGTTGGTGATCGGCAGCTGGCTGGCGTTGGTGCGATCGCCGATATTGGCGAGCGCGCGGCCATTGTTGGAGAACATGTTCCACTGCACGCCGAGTTCACGGCCGGCGGTGCGCGAGACTTCGACGAAACGCACTTCCAGCATGACCTGCTGCGGCTGGTTGACTGAAACCGCATTGATGATGTCCGGGCCGAACTGGCGCGCGATGGTGACCGCCTTGTCGAGCGTCACCGCGTCGGCGACCGAGCCGGAGAGCATGATGCGGCCGTTGACCGAGGACGCCGAGATCTTCGATTCCGGGAACCGGCGCATCAGTTCATTCGACAGCCGCGTGATGTCGTAGGACACCTCGACATCGAAAATACCGACCAGCTTCTTGCCTTCGGCGTAAACCGACACGCGCGTGGTGCCGACCTTCTTGCCGAGAATCGAGAGCGAATGATCGGTGAGCGGATTGACATCCGCGACTTCCGGATCGCCGACCATGACATCGACGAAACTTTCGCCGGTGCGTACGTCCTGCGACTTGCCGATCGCGACCGTGACCATCGCGGTGCGGTTCTTGCCGCTGATCTGGATGGTCTTGTACTGCGCGTGCGCGTCGCCAATGACACACAACAGCGATGCCGCGAGAGCGATCGCCAGGGCCATCGCGAGATCGCGCAACCACGATCCGCGCTTTGAGTTCCCGTCCGGACGCCTCCAGGCAAAACCTTCGCAGGCTTCGCGCGCGGCGTAGTCATTATTGTTATTCACGACACTCTCCCCAACCCCAGTTATTCCCCAGGTCGATTTACTGAGTTACTTGCCTCCGCCCCGTCGAAGCGACCACCCCACTTTGGCCCTCGATCGGTACGCTGTATTCCTGCTTCGCCGACGCCCGCGTCACCACGATGGTGGCGCTGTCGCCTTTCTTCTCGTCGGACAGCACATCGCTGCCGAGATCCTTGAGCGAAATCTTGCGCGTCTTCTCCGCGTCGTTTTCGCCGGCCTTGCGCAGCAGCAGCGAAAGACTGCCGACGGACGACGCCAGCCAAACTTTTTGCGCATCGACGGTGCCGACTTCGAGCGTCACGGACTTTGCGACGGTCGCCTTGGCGGCGCGCTCGTCAGCGCTCTGGTCGATGGCGAGAACGCGGGTATTCTGCAAAACCACTTCCGTGGTGGCGGAACCTTTGTCGATCTGGCGCGTGAGCACCACATCGACGCGATCACCCGGCAGCACAAAGCCGCCGACGCCTTCAACGTCATTGACGCGAATGGTGACGGCCTTCATTCCCGGCGCGACGAGCGCCGACAACGTGGCGCGCTGACCGGCGCCGGTAATCTTGAGTGCGAGCACGGGCTCGTTGGCTTCGATCGCCGCGAGCACGACGCGGCGGCCGCCGTTGAGCATTTCCGCGACGGTGGCGAAGGCGCCTGCCGGCAGGGCTTCCGCCGGCCACGTCACTTCCTGCAACACCGCGGCGTTGAGTTCGGTGCCGAAGCGTAACGGCTGCTTGGCAACCACGACGGTTTGCGTCGCGACCTGCTTCTTATTGGCCTCGAGATTCTTCGCCCGCATGTCGGCCTGGTTGTTGAGCCAGGCCTGCGAGATGAAGACCGCGAGCAAGCCGAAAACGACGGCAAACCCGATCATGACAATGGTGCTGGCACGCACGGCTTACATCCTGTCCAACGCAACCGAAAAATTTTCTCCGGTCTTGTGTACCGAGTATATGTTGGGAGGAAGTATTCAATTGATGAAACTGTACCGGGTTCTCGGTCTATGCTGAAAAGTGCCTGAATTCCTATTGTTTATGAAAGGTGTCTAGCCTTGGCTCAACTTTAGAGTAACCTTTAAGCTCGTTAAGAATACGCGGGCGCGTACGCCAATATTGTAATCATCTGTTTAGCCTAACGAGGTGCTACCGCTTCGCCACGTGGAACGCGGCGCGGAAACAGCGGACAAATCTTCGCCCATTCGAATGAGCCACAAGAATCCGCGTGCAATCGTGCGCTTTCGCCGCGCCGGTGGCGTTGCCCGCACGGCGCGGTTGCGGCAACATGCCGGCGAATTTGCCGGGCCAGGCGTTGGGTGGCAGCCAGCTCGCAATCAATGCCATTTGGGAGAAAGCGGCCGATGTCGAAACCTCGTATTAGCTATGTCGATCCGGCGAACGTGAAGGACGCCAAGATGCGCGCCGAATTCGAGCGTTGCGCGCGCGAAGGCACCCCGCGGCCGGAAAGCCAGGCCGTGCGCGCGCATGTGCCGGCGACCTTCTGGTCGTTCGCAAACACATGGCACGACGTGTTTCACACCGGCGTCGCCGATCACAACATCAAGGAGCTGTGCCGCATCTACGTCTCGCGTTCCGTGCTCTGCGAGTTCTGCGGCAACCAGCGTTCGATGAAATCGGCCAAGGCCGGATTGATCGAGGAAGACTATCGCGACCTGATCAACTTCGAGTCTTCGACGCGCTACAACGAAAAGCAGAAAGCGGCGCTCTCTTACGCCGAAGCGATCACCTGGGACCTGCCGACCGACGATGCGTTCTGGGCGCGGCTGCACAAGAATTTCAACGAGCCGGAACTGGTTGAGATCGGCTATTTCATCGCCATCACAATGGGCCAGCAGCGCTGGCTGCGCACGCTTAACATCGAGCATCACCAGATTCTGGCGGGCAGCGACGGCTCGATGGCGCCCGGCTTCAAGACCGAAGAAGAACTCAAGCAATCCAAGCAGGCCGCCGACTACTGGGCGAAGGTCGCGCCGAAACCTTCCTCGCAGGCCGCGGAGTGAGCGGCGAACGAACGGCAGTCATGACCAAGCACGAACGGCCAGCCGGCGGCGCGCCGGTGTCGAAAGACTCCGCGCGCATTCGCGTCAACGGCCTCGGCAAGCATTACGGGACGCTTGAGGTTTTCCGCAACGTCAGCTTCGACGTCGGCGAGCGCGAGATCGTCGCCATCGTCGGCCCGTCCGGCTGCGGCAAGACCACTTTGCTGCGTTGTATCGACGGATTGCTGCCGGTCGATGAGGGCGAAATCTGGTTCGACCAGCAGCGCGTCACCAGTCCGCTCCCCGGCGTCGCAATGGTGTTCCAGCACTTCGGCCTGTTTCCGTGGAAGACGGTGTACGACAACGTCGCTTATGGTTTGCGCATGGCGGGCGCGCCGCAGGCGGAGATCGACAAGCGCGTGCCGGAATTCGTCAAGCTCGTCGGACTCGCCGGTTTCGAGAAGGCTTACCCTTATCAAATTTCCGGCGGCATGCAGCAGCGCTGCGGACTGGCGCGTGCGCTCGCGGTCGAACCAAGCGTGCTGCTGATGGACGAGCCGTTCGCCGCGGTGGACGCGCAGACGCGCGAGATTTTGCAATTCGAGTTGCTGCGGATCTGGGAACAGCGCCCGACCGCGATGATTTTCGTCACGCATTCGATCGAGGAGGCGGTGCTGCTCGGCCACCGCGTCATCGTGCTGAAAGGACGGCCGAGCGGAATCTACGAGACCATCAAGATCGAGTTGCCACACCCGCGCACCCGCGCGACGCTGCGCGAGCCGCGTTTCGCCGAATTGCGCGAAAGGGTGTGGGGCACGTTGATGGCCGAAGCACAAAAAGCTGAGTTTGAACTCGAGAAGCCGTGATGGCGCCCCGCCAATCACGGCCGGACCTATGGAGGAGAACATGATGCGTAAATTCACGATTGCGGGCGCAGGCCTCGCAATGCTGTGCGCGGCGCTGGCAAGCCCCGCCATGGCGCAAGACAAGAAAGTCGTCATCGGAATGCCGGGCATTCCGCCGGTCTTCACCACCGTGCAGCCTTACGTGGCGGAGAAGGAAGGCTTGTTCAAGAAATACGGCGCCAACGTCGAGTTGCGGCAATTCGACAACGGCACGGCGGCGGCGCGCGCGGTGATCGCCGGCGAAATCGACATGTCGATGTCGCCAACGCCCCCGGTCGTCAATCAGGTGTCCAACTCGGGCGCCGATATCGTGGCGATCTACGGCTGGCCCAACCCCGATTGGGTTCTCGCTTCAATCGAACCCGGCAAGACCTGCAAGGATATCGTCGGACAGGGCGTCGGCGTCGACTCAATCGGCGGCGCGCGTTCGGTCGCGCTGCGCTCGATGCTGGCGGGATGCCCCGGCGTTAAAATCGAAGACTTGCAACAGGTCGCGCTCGGCTCGCAGCCGGGCACCGCGATGCTTGCCGGCCGGCTCACTTACGGCGTGCTGCATCTCGACGATCTCGCGATGATCGAGATGCAGGGCAAGAAGCTGCATCTCATGCTGGAGATGAAGAAGACCAACCCGACCAGCCACTATCTGTCGCTGATGGTTCGCGGCGATAAATTGAAGGAAAACCGCGACGCCTATGTTCGCACTCTCGCCGCCATGATCGAAGCGGCGCGCTTCATCGCGGATGCCAAGAACGCCGACAAGGTTGCCGCGGCGGCAGCGCCGACCAGCCATTCGCCGGCCATCGCCAAGGCTGCGCTGAAGGAGTTCCTCGCCATCGACTTCTGGCCCGCGAATGAAGACGGCCTCGACCGCAAGAAAATCGAAGCCGTCATCGAACTGATGAAAAAGGTCGGCGGCATCCAGCCCGGCAAGGAAGCCGTCGCGTACGACAAGCTGGTCGATCCCAGCGTCTGGAAAGACGCCAACGCGATGGTCAAGAAGTAATGACGCCGTTCGTCGAGGAGTGCGCGCGTGCTGCGTAACACTCTCAGCCGGCGCTTGCCGTTCTTCGCGAGTCTGTTCGCTGGCATGGCGCTTTGGGAAATCGTCGGGCGGAACTCAAGTCCCGCCTTCATGGTGCCGTTGTCGGAGACGCTCGCCCGTTTCTGGCAGCTCGTCGACAACGGCCAGTTTCCCGCGCAGTTTCTCGACTCGGCGACGTTGTTTCTGACCGGCCTCGGCCTCGCGATCGTGGTCGGCATGCCGCTCGGCATGCTGCTCGCGCGCATCCCGGCCGTGCGCCTCGCGCTCGATCCCTACATCATGACGCTCTACGCCACGCCGATGGTGGCGCTGATCCCGTTCATTCTCTCCATCATGGGCTTCGGCTTTGCGCCGAAAGTTCTGGTCGTCTTTTTGTTTGCGGTGTTTCCCGTTCTCTACAATACGGTGGAAGGCGCGCGCAGCATCAAGCCGGAATTGATCGAAGTCGCGCGCTCGTTCCGCTCCAGCGAATGGTCGCTGTGGCGCGAGGTGATGGTGCCTTACACGCTGCCGTTCTGCATGACCGGCGTGCGGCAGGCGATCGGGCGCGGTCTCGTCGGCATGGTGGCGGCGGAATTTTTCCTCAGCTCCACTGGGCTGGGACAGCTCATCATGTCGTCGTCGCAGAATTTCGACACCTCCGGGGTGTTCGCGATGATCCTGATGATCGGGCTGATCGGCGTCGGCCTGATGCGGATCGGGTCGATGATCGAAAACCATTTCGCGCGCTGGCGGGTGTAGGACATGACCGAAGCCAACGCAGCGATAGGCATTCCCGCCACCAGCGCGTCCGCCGCAAAACCGAAGCGCGCCGGTAGCGCGCTTATTTCGCGGCTGATCGCGGGCGGCTGCATTCTTCTCGCCTGGGAAGTCATCGTTCGCATGTTCGCGCCGGCTTACGTCGCCAAGCCGAGCAATATCGTCATGGTCATCCCGAAGGTGATGACCGATCCGCTTTTCTGGAATTCGACGGCGCAAACGCTCGGCGCGGTAGCACAAGGACTGATCCTTGCGCTTATCTTCGGCACCATCATCGGATTGCTGCTCGGGCGCAGCGTGACGATGGAGCGGATGCTGCGGCATTACGTCAACGGCTTCTACGCCGTGCCGATGATCGTCATCCTGCCGCTGGTGACGCTGTGGTTCGGTTACACCGGAGCGGCGCGGCTCGCGACCATCGTTTTCGCCGCGGTGTTCTCCATCATCATCAACGTCTCCGACGGCGCACGCGCGGTGCCGCGCGAATATCTCGAAGTCGCCGCCTCGTTCCGCTCTAGCAAGCTGCGCATGTATATCGAGATCGTGCTCCCGGCAGCGACACCGTATTTCCTTGCCGGATTGCGGCTTGCAGCGGGACGCGCGCTGATCGGCGCCGTGGTGGCGGAATTCTTCGCCGCTATCGGCGGGCTCGGTCACTTCATCCTGTATAATTCGCGCACGTTCCACCACGCCGAGGCGTTCGTCGGCGTGCTTCTGCTCGCTGGCTTCGGCGTCGGCTTCGAAGTGCTGGTGAACTGGAGCACAAAGCGCTTCCTGCCGTGGTATCGTCGCGACGACAGAGGCACTTGATCGCAGGGAGGATAAACAATGTCGCACAAGAAAAAAATTCAGGCGGCCTTGCTGGCCGCGCTATTGCTCGCTCTCGCCGCTCCGTCCACGCAGGCGCAAGACGCAAAAAAAATCGTCGTCGCCGCGCCCGGCATTCCGCCGATCTACGCCTCGGTCATTCTCTACGTCGCCGAGAAGGAAGGCTTCTTCAAGAAATATGGCGCGAATGTCGAGATCAGGCCGTTCGACACCGGCACCGCCGCCTCGCGCGCGGTGCTCACCGGCGACATCGAAGTCGCGCTCGCGCCGACATCGCTCGTCATCAATCAAATCTCCAACGCCAACGCCAACGTCGTAACTTTCTACGGCTTCCCGAGCCCGGACTGGGTGTTGGCCTCCACCGACCCGACGAAAACGAGTTGCAAGGACCTTGCCGGTCAGCCCGTCGGCGTCGATGCCATCGGCGCGGCGCGCTCGATTGCGCTCCGCATTATGCTCTCGGGCGGCTGCCCCGACGTGAAGATCGAGGACATGCAGCAGGTGCCGCTCTCTTCCAACACCGCTCCCGCCATGGTCGCAGGACGCCTGAGCCTCGGCGTGCTGCATCTCGACGATCTCGCCGTGCTGGCGGTGCAGGGCAAGAAGACGAATCTTGTGCTTGAGATGAAGAAAACCAATCCGACCAGCCATTATCTCATCGCGGTCGCCCGTCAGGACAAGCTCGCGGAAAGCCGCGATTCTTATGTTCGCTTCCTTGCAGGCATGATCGAAGCCGCGCGCTTCATGCAGGACCCGAAAAACGCCGACAGGGTCGCCGACGCTGCCGCGCCCACCGGCCACAGCAAAGAGATCAACAAGGCGGCGCTCAAGCAGTTCCTCGACATCGGCTTCTGGGCGGCGAATGACGACGGCCTCGAGAAAAAGAAGCTCGACGCCATGATCGCGGTGTCGGTGAAGACCGGCGGCATCCAGCCCGGCAAGGAGCCGGTGAAATACGAGCGGCTGGTCGATCAATCGGTCTGGAAAGACGCCGACGCGCTGACCAAGAAGAAGTGACTCCGGAATGTCGCAAGGGAAGGCGCAAGACGCCCAGCTTAAGACGGCGGCGACGCATTGGGCGCATCGCCTCGTCACCAATGGCGTCATCCTGGCGGACTACCAGGACATCACTTCGTCAATTGAATCATGGAGCGAGTGGTGCGCCGCCTGGTCGAGGCGCGCCGAACTGCATGAGGGCATGGGGCGCGAAGCGCTGGCGAAATCTCACCGCCAGAGCGCGGCGGAGCATCTCACCCGCGCCGGGCTCTATTATCACTTCGGAAAATTCCTCTTCGTCCACGATCTCGCGCAGATGAAGGCCGCGCACATGAAGGCGGTGGAATGCCGCCAGCTCGCGCTGCCGCATCTCGATCCGCCCGGCGAGCGCGTGGAAATTCCGTACGAAGGAAAACATCTCGCCGCCATTTTTCGCAAGCCGCCCGGCGTTGCGCGCCCGCCGGTCGTCGTGATGGCGATGGGCCTCGACTCCTGCAAGGAGGAAATGGACGGCCTTGAAGCCACTTTCCTGACGCGCGGGATGGCGACGTTGTGCTTCGACGGGCCCGGACAGGGCGAAGGCGAGTATGATTTCGCCATTCGCGGCGATTACGAAGTCGCCGTCACCGCCGTGATCGACTGGCTGCAATCGCGCCGCGATGTCGATCTCAATCGCATCGGCCTGTGGGGCGTCAGCCTTGGCGGATACTACGCACCGCGCGCTGCCGCGTTCGAGAAGCGCATCAAGGCCTGCGTCTCGCTCTCCGGTCCCTACGACTGGTCGGATTGCTGGGACAGCATGCCGGATTTGACGCGTCTCGCGTTCAAGGTGCGCAGCAAATCGGCGAGCGATGAAGAGGCCAAGAAAAAAGCGGCGACGCTCTCGCTCAAGGGCGTTGCGTCAAAAATCACATGCCCGATTTACATCGTCACCGGCAAGCTCGACCGCGTGATTCCGTGGGAGCACTCCGACCGCCTCGCGCGCGAGGTCAAAGGCCCGGTCGAATTGCTGCTCGTCGAGGACGGCACGCACGTCGTGAACAACCGTCCGCACCGCTACCGCCCGCAAACGGCGGATTGGCTGGCGGAGAAGCTGCGCTAGACGCGCGCAAAGCCTCGCGGGAACGCGTGCAGCCGCTCGACCCCGGTTTTCGTAATCAGCACCAACTCGCCCGTTTGCACGCCGGCCTTGCCGTCACGCGTCACGACGTTGGGCTGGATCACCACCGTCTGCCCCGCCTTGAACGGCTCATCAGGCACCGGCCCGGCGGGACGGCTTTTGCTTCCCAAAATCGGCGGCAGATAGCCGCCGCCGTAACCGTGCAGCAGATCGTCGATGATGGTGAAGCCGCGTTCTTCGATCACGCCTGAGGCTTCGATGACTTGCGCAGGCGTAGCGCCATCTTTCAAAACAGCGGCAATCGCATCGAAGGCGGCGTCCGCGGCGTCGTGCAGATCACGATAGAGCTGCGTCGGTTCCTCGCCGACCGTGAAACTGCGCAGCACCTGCCCCGGATGCTCCCAGAACGCGGCAGTGATTTCCGCTGTCACCACATCACCTTTCGCGATCTTGCGCGTTGAGGGGAACTGCCGTGGCACGGCGACCTGCGGATCGCGCATCGGTGTCGCGCCGATATAATGGATCACGTTCGTTGCGCCGTGCGCGACATAGGCGCGTTCGACCAGATCGCCCAGTTCGCGTTCGTTGCGCCCCGGCTGCAAGCCATCGCGCAGCGCCGCCATGCCCAAATCTGAAAAATGCGCGCCGATGCGCAGCCAGTCGATTTCCTCCGCTGACTTCACCTGCCGCAGTTTTACATAATCGCGGCTCAAGTTTTTCAGCGCGCCGAACTTGGCGGCGAGCGCCGCGTGCTGATCGACGCTCAGCGGCCCGATGAAGGCAACGCCGCCGCTGCGCGCCTTGCGCTGCTCCAGCACGGCGATGGCCGCGCGGATCGAGGATTCGCCGCCCCATGCCACATCGGCATCGCTCGCAAGAATCTTCGCCTGCGGCGCGTGATTGACGTATTGCACGAACAGCGCGTCGCGCGCTCCCGGCGAAAACACGCCAACGGCTTCCGCCGTCACCGGCCATTGCGTCAGCCATTGCACCGCCGAGCCAAAACGGTTGGCGCCGCAAAACACCAGATGCTCGCAGCCCGCTTGCGCCAGCACGGCCTCGATGGCCGCACGGCGCCGCGCCATCTCGGGATGAGAAAAGCGCGGGTACTCGGCTTCGACAATGCGGGCGAGATTCGGGGCAAGGACCATTTCGTTTATTCTGTCATGGCCGGGCTTGTCGCTGATACGGAAAAAGCTAACGTGCACCCGGCCGACAGGAGACCCTAATGCCCTCAACGATCCTCGATTCCGCCGTGTTCCGCGACATCTTCACCACGCCCGCCATGCGCGAAGTGTGGTCGGACGAAACGCGCGTGCAGAAATATCTCGATTTCGAGGGCGCGCTGGCGAAGGCGCAGGCCAAGCTCGGCATCATCCCCAGGGACGCGGCGGCGGAAATCCGGCGGCACTGCTTCGCCAAGCAATACGACATGGCAAAACTGAAATCGCAGACCGAGAAGATCGGCTATCCGGTGCTCCCGGTCGTGCAGCAGCTTGTGAAGCTGTGCAAAAAGGGTCTCGGCGAATGGAGCCACTGGGGCGCCACGACGCAGGACATCACCGACTCCGCGACCATCATGCAGATCAGCGACTCGCTCGATCTGATCGAGAAAGACCTCGACGCGATCAGCAATTCGCTGGCGAAGCTCGCCAAACGCTACCGCGACACGCCGATGGCCGGGCGCAGCAATCTGCAGCAGGCCGTGCCGATTACTTTCGGCTACAAGATGGCGACGATGCTCTCGGCGTTCGAGCGCCACCGCCAGCGTCTCAAGCAAATGCGCCCGCGTGTTCTGGTCGGCGAATTCGGCGGCGCCGCCGGCACGCTCTCCTCGCTCGGCAAGCAAGGCCTGAAGTGCCAGGCCGCGCTGATGAAGGAGCTCAAGCTCGGCCAGCCGGAAATTTCCTGGCACACGGTGCGCGACCGCATCGCGGAGGTCGGCTGCTTCCTCGGCCTCGTGACCGGAAGCTGCGCCAAGATCGCCTTCGACGTGAAGCTGATGATGCAGACGGAAGTCGAGGAAGTGTACGAGCCGTTCCACGAGGGACGCGGCTCATCGTCCACGATGCCGCAGAAGCGCAATCCGATTTCATCCGTCTACATCACCGCGCAGGCGGCGGTG
Source organism: Rhizobium sp. Q54 (assembly GCA_945907045.1). GTDB lineage: Bacteria > Pseudomonadota > Alphaproteobacteria > Rhizobiales > Xanthobacteraceae > Pseudolabrys. The sequence continues at coordinate 13,994 of CAMDSH010000019.1, forward strand.
GTGAAGCAGCACGTCGCGGCGCTCCTCGAAGCGCAGGTGGAAGACCACGAACGCTCCACCGGCCCGTGGGAAATCGAATGGATCGTGCTGCCGGACATCTTCATGCTGTCGGCAGGCGCGCTGGCGCAGACGCGTTTTCTCGTCGGCGGTCTTCAGGTCAATACGAAGAAGATGAAAGAGAACCTCGGCATCACCAAGGGTCTCATCATGTCGGAGGCGGTGATGATGGGGCTCGGGCCTTATCTCGGCCGCAACCGCGCGCACGATCTGGTTTATGACATCTGCCGCAAGGTGATCGCGACCGGGCGTCCGCTCAACGAATTGCTGGCGAAAGACAAGGAAATTTCCAAGCACCTCACCCGCAAGCAGATCGACAAGCTTACCGATCCGGCGAATTACCTCGGCGTTGCCGGCGGCATGGTCGACCGCGCGTTGCGGATGCGGAAGCCCTAATTCCCGCGCGGCATCGTTTTCCAGATCGCCAGCGCCACGAACAGCGTACCCACGCCGATCGCCAGGAACAGCATCGGGATCGTAACGCCCTGCTTTTGCAGGATCGCGACCAGCACCGTGGCGGATGTCATGGCGGCCGCGTTGAGCACATTGACAGCGGCCACCGTGCGCGCTCGAAAGTCGGAGCCGGCCCAGGCCTGCACCGCCGCGAACACCGGCACGATGTAGAGCCCGCCGCCTATCGCCAATCCAATGAGATCGATGGCGGCGCGAATGCCGCGCGCGGATGTGAGTACGTCCATCGGTCCGGACAGTTTCGCGGCCTCGGCAACACCATAGGTGCTAAAGCCGGCATCGAACGAAAAGACGCCGAGCAGCACAGCGCCGATCACGGCAGTCGAGAGCACGATGCGCCCGCGCGCGCGCAAGGCCGCAAGACCGGAGCCGACGCCGACCGCTATGGAGAATATCGCGAGGTAGGCAGTGATCGCTTCCTCGTCGCCGCTGAGCAGCGTCTTCACCGCGGGCGGCAGCAGCGAGAGAATGACGATGCCCACCGCCCAGAACCAGCTCGTCACCATCGCGCCCCACCACAGCCGCGAATCGGCGCGCAGATGGCGGATGAGCGACGCGGTCGAGGCGGCGATGTTGCGCGAGACCTTCAGATGCGGCGCGCCCTCGCCGCTCGGCGGGATCAGCAGGCTGGCGCACCAGCACAGCACGGCGAAGCCCATCACCAGCACGGAGAAAGTCGCGCTGTCGCCTCCGCCTTTCGCCGCGATGCCGCCCGTGATGGTGCCGGTCAGGATCGCGATGAAGGTCGCGCCCTCGATCAGCGCGTTGGCCGTGGGAAGCTGCGACTTCTCCAGATGATCGGGCAAGATTCCGTATTTGATCGGGCCGAACAGCGAAGCGATCGTTCCGAAACAAAACAGCGCGACAAAGAGAATCTCGATGGATTGCAGCCAGAACCCGGTCACCGCGACAGACGCCGCGGCGATCTCCATGAATTTCAGCCGCTGCGCCACATGCGCCTTGTCGTAGCGGTCGGCGATTTCGCCGCCCAGCGCAGAGAGAAAAAAGTACGGCGCGATGAACACCGCGCCCGCGAGCGTGATCAGCGCCGCGCCGTCCGTCCCGCCGATGTGAAACAGAATCAGAAAGACCAGCGAGGTCTTGAGGAAATTGTCGTTGAACGCCGAAAAAAACTGGCACCAGAACAGCGGCGCAAAGCGCCTTGAGAGCATCAGCATGAAAAGGGAGCCCGGCGATCGAGGCCGTCACCTAAGCATCTTTTTTTGAAAACTGGAAAGCAAAAGGGGCGGCCCGAAGGCCGCCCCAGATACGACGCGTCAAACGCAACGCTACAAACGATGCCGCTTAGTAATAGCGGACCTGTTCGCCGGACTGGCCCGGCTGCATGACGATTGCCGCCACGCTCAGGACCACGGCAGCGGCCATGACGATGGTGAAAAGCGAGATCCACATGACGAACCTCCTCCTCTTAGTGTTTTTGGCCCCAGGCGGGGCTTCTGCGGGAATAAACGCGCAAGGGTGCGCGCGGGTTCCCGGCTTTCAGGCGACGCTAAGCTATTGATTATGCAATGAGGATTTCAGGTTCGTGAGCATGATACGCAGTTCCAGCTCGCGGAACTCGACGAATATGCGCCGCACCCAGCGCTGCATCTCCATGTGGATGTCGAGCGGCATGTCCATCATCGAGGTGGAGTTGGAATCGGAAAACGAGAACGGCCGCTTGTCGATGTATCGCTTCATTCCCGGCGCCAGCACCGAAAGATAAATGGGCACCGAAGCGCCGCCGATGGGCGGAAACATGTCGCGATGCTGCACCTTGCCCGCCGCCTCGTTGTGCACAGGCACGATCGTTGTGCGATCGAAATGCCGCTGCAGTTTTGCGTAGGCATCCATCGCGGAACGGTCCGGCGAGGTTACAAACAAAATGGCCGGCGCGATCGAGCGCCGTTGCGCCTCGCCGACGAAATCGATCTCACGCGCCACTTCAAAAAATGTCTCGAACGCATTGGGGCCGAGATCGATCACCTTCGATACGCCGTCACTGGCGATCAGCCGGTCGAACAGCGCCATCTTGCCTTTGATGTTGTCTATCTTCGCCGCCACGGCATAGCCGGGCAGGAATTGCGTCAGATCCGGATCGGGATTGAGGTCGAACGCCGCCACTTCGCGGCCGTTGGTGAGATAAAAATCTGTCAGCAGACGTGCCACCAGCGTCCTGCCGACGCGCGGACGCGGCGAGCAAACGACGGTCACGGAAGTGGCGGCGGTAGCGGGCCTCATGGCATGGCGGCTTTGGATCGGAACCGTTCGATCCGGCATCGGGTTGTCGGACGCGAGCCTAGCATTGCTCAAGCCGCCGTTGCCTGGAGAATGGCCGCGCCCTAGCCGGCGACTTGACGGACGTTGCCTTCGGTCTTCGCGGCAACAAGCTCCGGCAGTTTCACCCGATCGAACTCGCCCCAGACATTGCCGAGCCAGTGGCGGACGTAACCGCGCAGCACGAATGAATAGTTGGCGGCATCGCCCTTGCTGTTCTTGTTGGCGACGAAGGTAACGAACGGCACGGACGCGACCTCAACCTGCTCGCACGCCATTTCGTCGAGCTTGGGGATGGTGATCTCGTGCGCGCCTTTGATCTTGTTGAAGTAGGCGTCGTAGGTCGCCGGGTCCCAATCGAAGAACGTGGTGTTGTTGATGAAGTTCTTCACCAGGAAATAATTCGCGTCGCCGACGAACTGCGCGGTCTCGGCGATTTCGTCGAGCGAAGCGATCGACGGCCCGAGAATGTGGAAGACCGAGAAGATGATCTGGCCTTTTTTCGCCGAATCCAGAAATCCGATGTCGCGCAACGCGGCAAGTGTCGGAGACAACAGACCGGCGCGAATGTCGATCACCGTCACCTTCGCCTCGGCGCTGCCGAGCGTGTCGAAGATTTTCATCTGATCGGGAACGGTGGTGACGTCCACGACCTCGGTGATGTCGGGATGGAACCGCTTGAGCGTTCCACGCGGAGATTCCGTGTCGAAGGCGCGGGTCGGAATGTTATGGGCGGTGAAATAGTCGAGCAGCGTGCGCGCGACCGTCGTCTTACCGACGCCGCCCTTGTCGGCGCCCACCAAAATCACTGCTGGCTTAGCCATCGACTAACCCTTGAACGCAACACGGAATACTTCTGCGGTACTGCGATACGTTATAAGCATGGCACAATAAGATGCAATGGACCTTCGTCCTATCGTAGCACGCTTTGCCCGCGCCTATCTTGTTGTTATGTCCCTATAAATAGCGCCCTACCGGCATTTCCAGCGGAAAAGTCCTCTCCTCGCCGGACCATCGGCGCAGCGCTTTTAAGGGCCAAAACCGGACGAACCGGACGCCGATACCGGCCCGGCCGGAGCCCTCGCCAGGCTATCTACGGTGAAAAAATGGAGTAGAGCGCGAAGTCTGCGATGCGCTGCGCGCAATGCTGGAATTCGGTACTCAAGGGAGAAATGGTGCCGCAAGAGGGATTCGAACCCCCGACCCCGTCATTACGAATGACGTGCTCTACCGACTGAGCTATTGCGGCGAATTCCGCGCTCCTGATATCGGCGCCGGGCCCCCTTTGCAAGCGAACGCCGGAGGGCCGCGGCCTTCATTGCCGGAAAAATTCGCGGATCCGCCGCCACGGATCCGCCGGCGGCGTGGTCGGCTCGGGGACAGGATCGGGCTCGAAACGGGAATCCGGTCCGGGATCGTCGGGAGCGTGCACCAGCGGAATCACCGCTTCCACCGGCCGCAGCTCTTTCGGCTTCGCGCTGCGGCGCGCAGGCCTGAGTGACGGCGCGGCGCCGGCGGATTCCGGCATGGCGCGCAAGCGCGGCTCGCCCGGCGCCAGCAGGTCGGCGTCGATCACCGGGCGCTCAACGCCGATTTCCGCCAGCGGCACCTTCCATTGAAATGCATCAAGCCGTCCGCTCACCGGCGAGACCGGCATCCATTTATCGGAAACAAAGCCGTCGGCAGTCCAGGCCGGATCGCGCGGCGCATGCATCGCGCGCGACATCCATTGCCGCGCACGGCCTTCATCGCCGTGCTCGAGTTCCTCGATCTCGGCCATCAGCGTTGCCACGCGCTGCGCCGGCGCCGCGAGATGCGAGGCGAGCACCGCGCGCGCCACCGAAAATTCGCGCGCATCGAGCGCGGCGCGGGCGACCGCCAGTGCGCTCTCCACGCCGGACGGCCCCTTCTCGGCAAGCTTCTGTACGCGCACCAGCCGCTCAAGCGCCGAATCGCCGGAGCGCAAATGCGCGTAAGCGTCGGCGAGATCGGGATGCGGATTGGCTTTCCACGCAGCTTCGATGATTTTCGCCGCCTTGCGCAGCTCGTTGGCTTCCGCCAACCGGCGGCCGGCGAGCGCCGCCGCGGGTACCAGCGCCGGCGCGAGCTTGACCGCTTCCAACGCCAGAGCGCGGGCTGTGTCGCGTTCGCTGTCCTCGATGGCCAGCGCCCGCGCCGTCAGCAATACCGCGCGCTGGCGGCGGTAATCGGCTTTATCGAGCGCGCCCTTCATGTGGTCGAGCGCATCGAGCGCACCCGCCCAGTCGGCGGCGGCGGAGCGGAAATCGAGCACCGCCTGCCCCGCCCAGGTCAGATCCGGCGCCGTCTTTACGGCTTCCTCGGCGTAAAGCCGCGCGGCGGCGGCATCGTCGCGGCGGCGCGCTTCCATATAAAGACCGCGCAGGCCGATGAGCTTGGTGTCGTCGCGTCCCGCCATGGCGCGGAACGCGCGTTCGGCGGCGGTGCGCTCGCCGGACAATTGCGCCGATTGCGCCGACAGCAAAAGCGCCAGCGGTTCGTGCGGCGCCAGCCGCTCTGCCTCATTCGCGGATTTGAGCGCGAGACGCACATCACCCGCGCCGACCGCGATCAGGCCGCGCGAGATCGCATGATACCCCTTGAGCGAGCGGCGATTGCGCAGGAACAGCGAGAACTGTTCGGGCGAGCGGATAATCCCGCGCACCAGCGACCACAGTAAAATGCAAATGATTACAAAAAAGATGAACGCGAAGCCCGCGACCATCACCGAGGTTTCGATCTGCCATCCGAGCCAGGTGATGACGACGTCGCCGGGGCGATCCGCGAACCACGCAATACCGAAGGCAACCAGTCCGACCGCGGCGAGGAAAACGGCGACCCGGATCATCGCGTGGCGGCTCTCATTTACCCAATGCGCCGAAAGTGTCGGTGACGATTTTGCGGCTGGCGTCGAGCGCCGCGTTGCGCGCCTCGATCTTGGCGATCCAGCCGTCCGCCAGTCCGCGCAAGGGAGCGGGCAGCTTGTTCAACTCGGTCAGCGCGCCGGAAATGTCGGTTTGCGCGGCTTTGACTTCGATGCGCGCGACCACCGCCGCGGGTTCATTGCCGGGCGCCTCGCCGGCGGGGCGCACGCGCACCAGCCGGCCGGCGCTCGCCTGCAGGCGGTCGAGGAAACCGGATTCGCGCGGGGCGTTGACGCCGGACGCTTTGAGCAACACGGGAACCAGCGCCGACAATTCGCGCGCCAGCACCGCTTCACTCGGAACGCCGGAAGCCGCGAACCGCTCCAGCGGCGCCAGCAAATTGACCTCGCCGCCGAGCGATTTGATTGTGGCAAATTCAGTAGCGAATGGCTCGCCGCGAATGACCGCGCCACGCAGCGCAGCGGTGGCGAGCGCGAGACGCCCTGCCGTGTCCGGCGCGCCGGCGTTCTTGGTGGCGGTCTCCAGCGCGGCGATGCGATTTGCCAGCGTGTCGAGATCGGCTACCGCCTTGGAAGCTGCCGCGACGTTGGATTTTGTTTCGGCGGCATTCGCCGCCACTTCATCGCCGCGCCGGTTCAGCGCCGTGAGCGCAATGCCGAGCGATTGCATCGCGGTCTCCACTACGCCGAGACGTTCGGCGAGCGCCGGATCGTTCGCCGCCGAACGCGGAGCGGCGGCGGATTGCTCGAGCTTGGCGAGACGCTGCGAAAGTTCGTCGAGCTTTTTGGCGTCGATGGTGGCCGGGTGAACCTGAAGATCGCGCAGTTGCATCTCGAGCACTGCGACGCGCGCGCGCATCGCAGTGGTGCCGGCGTAGCGGATCGGCACCATGCCGGTGAGCCACAGCATGAACAGCACCGCCGAAACGAAAATGCCGCCGGCCAAACCGGCCGCGACATAAGGCCAGGTGTGGGTGCCACGCAGCCAGAACCACGCCTTCTGGCCGAGGCCATTATCTTCCGGCTTTGGCGGAACCGGTCCCCGCGCGCTGGGCTGTTCGCGGGCGGCCTGCGGCGATTCCTGAGCGGGCTTTTGCGGCGCCGCGCCGATTTCGGTCGCGGTCACATCTATGGTCGTCGCGGGACGGCGGCGGCGCGCGCCCGCTGTCCCTGCCGTTTCCGATGATGTGCGTTTTCCGCTGGCCATGAGTATTTCCGGCGAATCTGCCGCCCTGCCTCAATTCACCCAAGTGGCATAACGCGGAGGAATGACGCGGGCAACTTATCCTTGCGGCAAAGCTAAACACCCGATCAACGCGGCTTCATCGGGGCGCGGCGCGATGGATATTTTGCCCGCCCCCGCTTGTCTGAGCGGTTCCGCGACCTGCTTTGACAGACAATGATGATGCAGCGCCAGCGCCGGGGCGGCAACTCCGGTTTCACCGGCGCCTTTAAGGTACAACTCGGCGCTGCGGCGGGAAAAATGCAGAACCGCGTCAAGCGCGCCGGATTTAAGCGCCTGCGATAGCGCCTGCGGAAAGGGAACCGCGGCGGCGCGATAAATCACGGCGGTGGTCACGGCAATTCCGCGCGCGTCCAGTTCGCCGGGCAAATCACCCGCGCGGTCTTGCGCTGCGAGATAGAGCAGTGGCGCGCTCGCGGCGCGCGCCGAGACGATGCGCGCAAGATCTTTTGCATCGCCATCGGCGGACGTGACATCGGAGAACCCGGCTTCGCTTGCCGCGTCCGCGCTGTGACGGCCAACCGCATAGACGGACAATTTTTTTAGTTCATCGCGCCGTGCGTGTCCGGCGATGGCGCGCGCCGCGTTGGCGCTGGTGATCAAAATTGCCGCGAATGGACCTTTGCCGAAATCGGCGGCGATGGTTTCGATGCGCGTCAGCGGCGCCAGCAGCACGTCGTGTCCAAGCGCGCGCAACGTCTTGGCGGTGCGCGTCCCATCGGGCAGTGGGCGTGTGACGAGAATGCGCAAGCCATTCACCTGAAAAAATCCGGACCCGCGCGCTTTTTCAGTTCGCGTCCCGCATCGGTACCGAGCGCGATGGCATCCCTGACGTTCCCCTCACGGCTCGCGTCAAAGGCGGCGCTGCCGTCTGGCTTGGCGATAAGCCCACGGAATTTCAATTTACCGCCGGCAATCGTCGCGTGACCGGCAATCGGCGTGCGGCATGAACCGTCAAGCACGCCGAGAAACGCGCGCTCGGCAGCCAGCGCCGTCGAAGTATCGGCGTGATCGATGGCATTGAGCAGCGCGCGGATTTTTTCGTTGTCTTCACGCACTTCAATCGCAATCGCGCCCTGCCCGGCGGCGGGAAGAAATTCTTCCACGCTCATGATGGTGCTCGCGTGCGCAGCCAGACCCAATCGCTTGAGCCCCGCCAGCGCCAATATGGTGGCGTCCGCCGCGCCATCTGCAAGTTTACGCAGCCGCGTCTCGACATTGCCGCGCATGACGGCAATCTCGACATCCGGCCGCGCTCGTTTCACCAGCGCCTGACGGCGCGGCGACGACGTGCCGACCACCGCGCCTTTTCGCAAATCGCGAAGCGTTTTCACTGAAGCGCCGATGAACACATCTCGCGCATCCTCGCGTTCAAGACACGCCGCCAGCATCAGCCCGTTCGGGAGCAGCGTCGGCACGTCCTTGGCCGAATGCACCGCGAGGTCGATGTGACCCGCCAGCAGAGCCTCCTCGATCTCCTTGGTGAAAAGACCCTTGCCGCCTTCGTCCGCCAGCGAGCGGTCCTGCAGCGCATCGCCGGAAGTCTTGATGATTTTCAGCTCCGCCGCGACGCCATGCGCCGCGAGCAGCCGCGCGGCCACCTCCCGCGCCTGCACCAGCGCCAGCGGGCTGCCGCGCGTACCGATGCGCAGCGCGGTGGAGGATTGCGCCATTGGACCTCGCAATGTTAGGCCAGTCGAAACCGGATCATAGGGACGCCGCCGGAGCGGGGAAAGCGAATGGTTGTACTCGGGATCGAGACGACCTGCGACGAGACCGCGGCGGCGCTCGTCGAGCGTCAGGGCGACGGACGCGGCAAGATCTTGTCCAACGTCGTGCTCAGTCAGGTGAGCGAGCACGCGGCATTCGGCGGCGTGGTGCCGGAAATCGCCGCGCGCGCGCATGTGGAATCGCTCGACCGCATCATCACCAAGGCGATGACGCAGGCCGGGCGCAACTACAGTGACATCGACGGCGTCGCCGCCGCCGCCGGCCCGGGATTGATCGGCGGCGTGATCGTCGGGCTGACCACCGCGAAAGCCATCGCGCTGGTGAATGAAAAACCGCTGATAGCGGTCAATCATCTCGAAGCGCACGCGCTCACCGCGCGGCTCACCGACGGAACTCCGTTTCCCTATTGCCTGTTCCTCGCGTCGGGCGGGCATACGCAAGTCGTCGCGGTGCGCGGCGTCGGCGATTACGTCCGGCTCGGCACGACACTCGACGACGCCATCGGCGAAGCCTTCGATAAAACCGCGAAGCTGCTCGGGCTCGGATATCCCGGCGGCCCGCAGGTGGAGAAGGAAGCCGAGAAGGGCGATCCCGCCCGCTTCACGCTGCCGCGTCCGATGTTCGGACGCAACGATGCGGATTTTTCGCTCTCGGGACTGAAAACCGCACTGCGGCTGGAGGCGGAAAAAATCGCGCCGCTGTCCGATCAGGACGTGGCTGACTTGTGCGCCTCGTTCCAGCAGGCCGTCGTCGACGTGGTGCTCGATCGCCTGCGCGCGGGTTTGCGCGCGTTCCGCACGCGATACGGCTCGCCCACGGCGCTGGTCGCCGCCGGCGGCGTCGCCGCCAATCAGGCAATTAGAAAAGTATTGCATCGTCTCGCGTTCGAAGTCGGCACCGTATTGGTGGCGCCGCCGATTGAGCTGTGCACCGACAACGGCGCGATGATCGCGTGGGCGGGCGCCGAACGTCTCGCGCTGGGCCTCACCGACACGCTCGATGTCGCGCCGCGCGCGCGCTGGCCGCTCGATGAAGTCACCGGCGCGCGTGCGCCCGATCCCTATCGCAGCCTGAAGCCAAGCGCCTCGCCGTTATGAGCATCGAACGCATCGCCGTATTGGGTGGCGGCGCCTGGGGAACGGCGCTGGCGCAGGCCTGCGCGCATGCCGGACGTAGCGTGACGTTGTGGGAACACGAACCCGGCAACGCCGAATCGCTTTTGAAAAAACGCGAAAGCCGGTTTCTTCCCGGCGTGAAAATTGACGACCGCATCGCCGTCACGACTGACCTGACGAATGCCGCGAAAGCGCAGGCGATCCTGATGGTCGTCCCGGCGCAGGTGTTGCGCTCCGTCACCAAGGCGCTGGCGCCCATGCTCGCCAAAGCTACGCCGGTGATCGTCTGCGCCAAGGGCATCGAACACGGCACGCAGAAATTCATGACCGAGATCGTCGCCGAGTGCGCGCCGGACGCTATCCCTGCAATTCTGTCGGGGCCGAGTTTCGCCGCCGACGTGGCGCGCGGAATGCCAACGGCAGTGACGCTGGCGGCGAAAGACGCAAAGATCGCGGCCGAACTTTCGCTCGCCATCGGCTCCACCACCTTCCGCCCCTATCACGCCACCGACGTGCGCGGCGTCGAGATCGGCGGCGCGATGAAAAACGTGCTGGCGATCGCCGCAGGCATCGCCGCCGGACAAGGACTTGGCGCGAGCGCTTCCGCCGCGCTGATCACGCGCGGCTTTGGCGAGATCGTGCGTTTCGGAAAAGCCTACGGCGCGAAAACCGAAACGATGATGGGCCTCTCCGGTCTCGGCGATTTGATTCTCACCGCTTCAAGCCCGCAGTCGCGAAATTTTTCATTCGGGCAGGCGCTCGGCAAGGGCGTTCCCATCGCGCAGGCGAGCGGCGGAAAACTCGCCGAGGGCGCATTCACCGCGCCTGTGCTGCTGGAGATGGCCGCGGCGCGCAACATCGACATGCCAATCCACTCGGCCATCGCAGCGGTGCTGTCGGGCAAGAGCAGCGTGGACGACGCGATCAAGTCGCTGCTCGCCCGCCCATTCGGCGTAGAGGAATGACATGGCTTACTGGCTGATGAAGAGCGAACCCGGCGCCTGGTCGTGGGATCAGCAGGTGAAAGCCGGATCCAAGGGCGCGGAGTGGACGGGCGTGCGCAATCACACCGCAAAATTGAATTTGATGAAGATGAAAAAAGGCGACCGCGCTTTTTTCTATCACTCCAACGTCGGCAAGGAGATTGTTGGCGTGCTGGAAATCATCCGCGAACATCACCCCGATCCGGGCGCGAAGGCCGGGGAGCCCTGGGTTGTCGTGGACGTGAAAGCCGCCGCGCCGATGCCCAGGCCCGTCACGCTCGACGCGGTCAAAACCGAACCGAAGCTCAAGAACATGGCGCTGATAAAATTCTCGCGCCTCTCGGTGCAGCCGGTGACGGCGGAAGAATGGAAGCTCGTCTGCAAGATGGGCGGAATGTAAGGAGACTGCGATGCACTTCGCGAACGTGAATTTTCTCTCGATCCTCACCGCCGCCGTGGCGGCGTGGATTTTCGGCGGCGTCTACTACACCGCGCTGAGCAAGCCGTGGCTCGCCGCGCAAGGCAAGACGATGGATCAATGCAAGGCGGAACAGGCGGGCAAATCCCGCCTCGCGATGACGATGCCGTTCGTCCTGGCGTTCGTGGGCGCGCTGATCATGGCGTGGGTGCTGTACGGCATCCTGCGCCACCTCGGCACGTTCACCTTGCGCGCGGGCATGATCTCCAGTGCCTTCTGCTGGTTCGGCTTCGTGCTCACCACCATGACGGTGAACAACGCCTTCGGCGGGAAAAAGCTCATGCTGACCGTCATCGACGGCATTCACTGGCTTATCGGGCTGCTGATCATCGGCGGGATCGTCGGCGCCTGGGGCGGTTAGACAAGTCAGGGCGGTCAAGGCTGCCCTAAGGCTCTGTTTCCACGACCAAAGTGGGACAATCCGCACCTTGTCCGGGCTGCGGTGAGCGGCGCATAATGGCTCCAACGGCTAAGAAAATATCGCCCGCGCGTCATGGCGGGTCGGGAGGGTTGTGCGATGTCGGAGAAGATTTACGAGGTCCCGGCTGCGTGGGCAAAACGCGCCTTTATCGACGAAGCCAAGTACCAGGAGATGTACGCGGCCTCGATCAAGGACCCGGATAAATTCTGGGCCGAGCACGCCAAGCGCATCCACTGGATGAAGCCGTTCACGAAGGTGAAGAACACTTCGTTCGCGCCGGGCAAAGTCTCGATCAAATGGTTCGAGGACGGCAAGCTCAACGCCTGCTTCAATTGCGTCGACCGGCATCTGGAAAAGCGCGGCAACCAGACCGCGATCATCTGGGAAGGCGATGATCCGAAGGACGAAAAGAAAGTCACCTACAAGCAGCTGCACGCCGAAGTGCAGAAATTCGCCAACGTCCTGAAGAAGCAGGGCGTCAAAAAGGGCGACCGCGTCACCATCTATCTGCCGATGATCGTCGAAGCGGCGTACGCCATCCTCGCCTGCGCGCGCATCGGCGCCATCCACTCGGTGATCTTCGGCGGCTTTTCGCCGGACTCCATCGCCGGCCGTGTCGAGGACTGCAAGTCGACGGTGATCGTCACTGCCGATGAAGGCATCCGCGGCGGCCGCAAGATTCCGCTTAAAGCAAACGTCGATGCCGCCTGCGAGAAGGCGGGCGGCGTCAAGAGCGTCATCGTCGTCAAGCGCACCAATGCCGCGGTGAATATGAAAGCGGGACGCGATGTTTATTACGACGACATTGCGAAAACCGTGCCCGCCGATTGCCCGTGCGAGGAAATGAGCGCGGAGGATCCGCTGTTCATTCTCTACACGTCGGGCTCGACCGGAAAACCGAAAGGCGTGCTGCACACCACCGGCGGCTATCTCGTCTACACCTCGATCACGCATCAATACGTGTTCGACTATCACGACGGCGACATCTACTGGTGCACCGCGGATGTCGGCTGGGTCACCGGCCACAGCTACATTCTCTACGGGCCGCTTTCCAACGGCGCGATCACGCTGATGTTCGAGGGCGTGCCGAATTATCCGACCAACTCCCGTTTCTGGGAGGTGATCGACAAGCACAAGGTCAACACCTTCTACACCGCGCCGACCGCGATCCGCGCGCTGATGCAGGCGGGCGACGCGCCAGTAAAGAAAACCTCGCGCGCTTCGCTGCGGCTGCTCGGTTCGGTTGGCGAACCGATCAATCCGGAAGCATGGGAGTGGTATCACCGCGTCGTCGGCGACGAACGCTGCCCGGTTGTCGATACCTGGTGGCAGACCGAGACCGGCGGCATTCTCATTACGCCGCTGCCGGGCGCGACCAGGCTCAAGCCCGGCTCGGCGACACGGCCGTTCTTCGGCATCAAGCCGGAAATCGTCGATGCCGACGGCAAGACGCTTGAAGGCGCGTGTAGCGGCAATCTTTGCATCACCGACTCCTGGCCGGGCCAGATGCGCTCGGTCTATGGCGATCACGAACGCTTCGAGCAGACTTATTTTGCGACCTACAAGGGCAAGTATTTCACCGGCGACGGCTGCCGCCGCGACGCCGACGGCTATTACTGGATCACCGGACGCGTCGATGACGTTATCAACGTCGCCGGCCACCGCCTCGGCACCGCCGAAGTGGAAAGCGCTTTGGTCGCGCACACCAAGGTGTCCGAAGCCGCGGTCGTCGGTTATCCGCACGACATCAAGGGCCAGGGCATTTACGCCTATGTCACGCTTATGGCGGGCGAGAACCCGTCCGAGGAATTGCGCAAGGAACTCGTGCAGTGGGTGCGCAAGGAAATCGGGCCGATCGCTTCGCCCGACTTGATCCAGTTCGCGCCCGGCCTGCCGAAGACGCGCTCCGGCAAGATCATGCGCCGCATCCTGCGCAAGATCGCCGAGGACGAATACGGCAGTCTCGGCGACACCTCGACGCTCGCCGATCCCGCCGTGGTCGATGACCTCGTGAACAACCGGCAGAACAAGAAACAGGCGGCGAAAGCCGCTTCCTGAACGGGCCGCGCGGTGCGTTTACGTTAACTTCGGGCTTCCGGCGCGCGGGCCCGAGCCTGCGGCTATCTTCGCCGCATGAATTTAGCCCGCCCGCTCGCATTGATTTTCGCGCTCGCGTTTAGCGCCGCCGCGCCGCAAACGGCCTTGGCGCGCGGCGAGGCGGTTGCGCTCAGCGGCTATGCACCCGGCACCATCGTCGTGATGACCAGCGAACGCCGGCTTTATTTCGTCACCGCGCAAGGCCGCGCGTTGCGTTATCCGGTCGGCGTCGGCCGCGCCGGCAAGGCCTGGGCAGGAAACGCCTTCGTCGCGGAAAAATTTATTCGACCGGCCTGGATGCCGCCCGCCGACGTGCGGCGCGATAATCCCGGGTTGCCGAGTTTGATTCCCGGCGGCGCGCCGAACAATCCGATGGGCGCGGCGGTGCTCTCGCTCAACGTCAACGACTACGCCATCCACGGCACAAACAATCCCGGCTCCGTCGGCGGCTTCGTCTCCTACGGCTGCATCCGCATGTACAACGAGGATGTGCTGGAGCTTTACCGGATGGTGCGGCCCGGCACGCCGGTCGTGGTGCTGCGCTAAAAACACTACATCAGAAACACCAGCTCTCCCGCCGTCCTCCCGAATAGCTACGCGCCGCCCTGACGCGGCCGTGAAAACGAATTGAGCGATATAAATGTGCTTCGCACGTGCGATGTCCAGATTTGCAAAAGGAGTCGTTTAAGCGCGCCGGCAAACGAAACCGGCGAACGAAAAAATGAACGGTGTAACTTGCGAGAACGCTCTAGCGCTTGGCGTTACTGGGCGCCGCGGGCCGCACGGTCGCCCACGGGTCGGCCTTCTGCTCGGCGCCCGATGTCTTTTCGAGCGTCTCCTTGTAGGCGCGGTCAACCGCCATTTGCCTGTCGTGCCGCTCGCGTTCTTCCGCGGTCATCTTGTCGACCGCCTTGGCGCGATCGTTGGCGCCGCCTTTTGAGCCCATCTGCGAATAAGCCGGCCCCGCCGCGAATGCGGACGCCGCAACGATCACTGCAGCAATCTTGAGTATTCTCATCTTTGCACCGGCCATTGCGCCCCCTCGCCGCGCGTATTTTGCCAGAAAATCATGGCCGAGGCACGATGGAAAACGATAATGCGTCCCGCGCCGCGTTTGCCGGAAATGCAAGTAACGGCGCGATCTTGCGATTTGGGCGGGAAATCCGATTCGCGCAATCTCAATCTATGCGTGTATTTGACATACCCACAATCAATTTTCGATACCGGCGCGGCACTTTGGCCGGGGCTGATTGGCGGTTCGCTTCGCGCTCTCTTTCGTGCAAAAAGAATCACAATGCGCCGCGCACGCACATTGCCGCAGCCCGAAGTTCCAGGCCTCGCCGCCCGCCGGATCGCCGCCGATATCATCGACGGAGTGCTGCGCCGCCGGGTCTCGCTCGACGAACAGCTCTCCGGCAAGAACGCGCACCCCGGCCTCGTCACGCTCGCCGACCGTGACCGCGCGCTGATGCGCCGGCTGGTCGCGACCGTGCTGCGGCGGCTGGGAACGCTGCGTCATCTGCTTGGCGGTTTTCTCGAACGCGGATTCCCGCGCGAAGCCCCGCGCATCGAATCGGTTTTGCTGATCGGCGCCGCGCAGATTTTATGGCTCGACGTGCCCGACCATGCGGCGGTCGATCTTAGCGTGCGCCTCGCGCAGGCCGACCGGCGCGGCGCGCATTTTGTCGGGCTGGTCAACGCAGTGCTACGACGTGTCGCCGAGAACGGCGCCGCGAAGCTCGCCGACATCGACGCAGCGAAACTCGATACGCCCAACTGGCTGATGAAACGCTGGCGGCACAATTTCGGCAACGCGCAGGCGCGCGCCATCGCGCAGGCCAACGGGCTTGAACCCGCGCTCGACCTGAGCGTGAAACAGGATGCGGAATCCTGGGCCGCGCGTTTGCGCGGGCGCGTGCTTCCCACAGGCACGGTGCGAACGCAGGCGCACGGCGCGATCACGATGTTGCCCGGTTTCAGCGAAGGCGCGTGGTGGGTGCAGGATGCGGCGGCGGCGCTTCCCGTTCATCTGTTCGGCGATGTGCGCGGCCTTCGCGTGGCGGATGTATGCGCGGCGCCCGGCGGCAAGACCGCGCAGCTCGCGCTCGCCGGCGCGCGCGTCACCGCCATCGACCGTTCGGCGCAGCGGCTCGTACGCCTGAAGGAAAATCTCGCGCGTCTCGCGCTCGAGGCCGAAACAGTCGCCGCCGACGTGACCGAATGGCAACCGCCGGAAAACTTCGACGCCGTGCTGCTCGATGCGCCTTGCTCGTCGACCGGAACCATCCGCCGCCATCCCGATGTGCCCTGGCTCAAGGCCGAAACGGAAATCGCGGTGCTCACCTCGTTGCAGCAGCGGCTGCTCGACCGCGCGGTCGAACTCACAAAGCCGGGCGGCACAATCGTCTATTGCGTCTGCTCGCTCGAACCGGAAGAAGGCGAGAACCAGATCACGGCATTGCTGGCGCGCGATCCGCGTGTCGAACGCAAGCGGCTTAGCTCCGGTGACGTTTTTGACCGCGGCGAATTCATCACGCCTTCGGGCGACCTGCGCACGCTGCCCTCGCACCTGCCCGATGCGGATGCGCCCTGGGGCGGGCTCGACGGCTTTTACGCCGCCCGCCTGACGCGGAAATAGCCGCTTTTAAAGACACTTTTCGCCGGTTGGCCCCTCACCGGCGCTTTCGCTATCTTGAATGCCGCGCGGGAGATTCGGGGCCTGTGGCCAGGAAACGAGCGCCTTCATGATGCGGCTGTCGGTCGCGGAGCGGACCAGGCTCTCCGTGCTCATCGGAGGCCGCGCATATCGCAGCCTGACCGGCCGTCTCAACACACACCCGCTGCTGCGCTGGCGCTTCGCGCCCGGCATGACCGACCGTCTGGTGATCGCGCCGCAGGACTTGCGCACCGCGGACGCCACGAGAGCCACCGAAATTTACGCCGGACGGTTTGCTTTCGCCGGCAAGGTGGTGATCTGCGACCGCCGTTCCCCGTTTGAAATGGTGCCGCCGTCCGACGAATGGGCGGTGAACCTGCTCGGCTTCGGCTGGCTGCGGCACTTACGCGCCGGCGATTCCGCCATCACCCGCGCCAATGCGCGCGCATTGGTCGACGACTGGATCGCGCTGCTAGGCACCGGCGGCGGTTTGGCCTGGCGCGCGGATATTCTGTCGCGGCGGATCATGTCGTGGCTCAGCCAGGCGCCGCTCGTCATCAAGGAGGCGGATGCGCGGTTCTATCGCCGATTTTTGCGCAGCCTGACTCGGCAAGTGCGTTACTTAAGACGCACCGCGAACGAGGCGCGCGATGGATTACCCGCTTTGCAGGCCGTGATCGCGCTCACTTATGCGTCGCTCTGCATGCAGGGACAGGCGCGGCATTTGCGGACAACCGCGCGCCGCCTCAGCGCCGAGCTGGAGCGGCAAATCCTGCCCGACGGCGGACACATCAGCCGCAATCCCGGCGCGCTGATCGAACTGCTGCTCGACCTGCTGCCGCTGCGGCAGGCGTTCTCGGCGCGCAACGTCCCGCCGCCCGTGGCATTGCTCAACGCGCTCGATCGCATCATGCCGATGCTGCGCTTCTTCCGTCACGGCGACGGCAGCTTCGCGCTGTTCAACGGCATGGGCCCGACGCCGCCCGATCAGATCGCGACCGTGCTGGCATTCGACGACGCACACGGCACGCCGCTCTCGAACGCGCCGCATTCCGGCTACCAGCGGCTCGATGCCGGCAAGGCCGTCGTGCTGGTGGATACCGGCCGCCCGCCGCCGATTGGCCTGAGCCAGGAAGCGCATGCCGGCTGCCTGTCGTTCGAGTTTTCGTGGCGGTTCAACCGCATCGTGGTCAATTGCGGATTGCCGGAAGCGAACCGCGAAAACTGGCGGCAGGTCGCGCGCGCCACCGCCGCGCATTCCACCGTCACCTTCAACGACACATCCTCGTGCCGCTTTCTCGATTCCGGATCGCTCCGGCGGCTGCTGTCCGGCATTCCTATTGTCGGGGGCCCCAGCGAAGTCAAAATCACGCGCGGCCACCAGGATCAGGCCGAGGTCTTGGATGCATCGCATGACGGCTACGCGCACCCGTTCCGCGTACGGCACGAGCGCATCTTGAAACTCGCCGCCGACGGCCACCGGCTGGATGGCGAGGACAGGTTCTCGCCCTCTTACGGCGACGCCATTCCGAACCGTATCCCGGACAATTACGCCATCCGCTTCCATCTCAATCCGGCGATCAAGGCGAGCGGGCTGACCGACGGGCATGGCGCGGTGCTGCTGATGCCTGACCGCGACGTGTGGACATTCAATGCCTTCGACGAAGCCGTTGAGATCGAGGAAAGCGTCTTTCTCGCCGGCCCCGACGGCCCGCGCCGCACGGTGCAGATCGTGATCTACGGCAACGCCCGCAACCGGCACCGGGTGCAATGGGCATTTGTGCACACCCCGCCCGCGCATTCGAGCGGACGGCGGGGCCGCATCGACGAACCGGAGTTGCCGCTGTGATATACGGAGCGCCGGGCGAATCGAAGAGAACGCAATGACCGCCTCCCCGCGCCGCATCACCCGCGCTTTGCTCTCGGTGTCCGACAAAACGGGACTGGTTGAATTTGCGCGCGCGCTCGAGGGCCACGGCATTGAACTCGTCTCCACCGGCGGCACGGCGAAGGCGCTGAAAGACGCCGGGTTGAAAGCCATCGACGTCTCTGAGTTGACCGGCTTTCCGGAAATGATGGACGGCCGCGTGAAGACGCTGCATCCGAACGTGCATGGCGGCTTGCTGGCGGTGCGCGGCGACAAGGCGCACGCAGCGGCGATGGCGCAGCACAACATCAAGCCGATCGATCTGCTCGTCGTAAATCTTTATCCGTTCGAAGCGACAGTCGCGAAGGGCGCGCCGTTCGACGACTGCATCGAGAACATCGACATCGGCGGGCCGGCGATGATCCGCGCCGCCGCCAAGAACCACGCCGACGTGACCGTTGTGGTGGATGCGTCCGACTACAAGGCAGTGCTGGACGAATTGTCGGCGCACAAGGGCGCGACGACTCTCGATCTGCGGAAAAAACTCGCGGCGAAAGCTTACGCGCGCACCGCGGCTTACGACGCCGCGATTTCCAACTGGTTCGCGCAAACGCTCAACGATCCGGCGCCGGATTATCGCGCTTTCGGCGGCAAGCTGGCCGAGGCGTTGCGCTACGGCGAGAACCCGCACCAGAGCGCGGCGTTCTATCGCGACGGGGCCACGCGCTTCGGTGTTGCCAGCGCGCGGCAGGTGCAGGGCAAACAGCTCTCCTACAACAACATCAATGACACCGACGCCGCTTACGAGTGCATCGCCGAGTTCGACCCCAAGCGCACCGCCGCCTGCGTCATCGTCAAGCACGCCAATCCGTGCGGCGTTGCGGAAGGCGAGAGCCTCGCCGCAGCTTACGCCAAAGCGCTGGCGTGCGATCCGACATCGGCCTTCGGCGGCATCGTCGCGCTCAACCGCGCGCTCGACGCCGAGGCGGCGAAAGCGATTACCGAAATCTTCACCGAGGTCATCATCGCGCCCAGCGCCAGCGAAGACGCCATTGCCATCGTCGGCGCGAAGAAGAATTTACGGCTGCTGATCGCCGGCGGCGTTCCCGATCCGCGCGCGGCGGGATTGCTGGTGAAATCGGTTGCGGGCGGGCTGCTGGTGCAGTCGCGCGACAACGCGGTGGCCGATGACATGACGCTCAAAGTCGTGAGCAAGCGCACGCCGAGCGAGGCTGAGTTGCGCGATCTGCGCTTTGCGTTTCGCGTCGCCAAGCACGTCAAATCCAACACCATCGTCTATGCCAAGGGTCTGGCCACCGTCGGCATTGGCGCTGGGCAAATGAGCCGGGTCGATTCCGCGCGCATCGCCGCGCGCAAGGCGGAAGACGCCGCTAGGGAATCCGGTTCAAAGACTCCGGCGACCAAGGCTTCGGTGGTGGCGTCGGACGCATTCTTCCCGTTCGCCGACGGATTGCTGGTGGCGATCGAGGCGGGCGCAACGGCGGTAATCCAGCCCGGCGGCTCGGTGCGCGACGACGAGGTGATCAAGGCCGCCGACGATCACAACGTGGCGATGGTGTTCACCGGGACAAGGCATTTCAAGCATTGAGTTCATCCGCTCGTCCCCGCGAAAGCGGGGACCCAGAGCGGCAGATGCTGGATTCCCGCTTCCGCGGGAAATGAGCGGAGAAATTACTGCTTCGCCAAATCTCCCAGCAGGCTCGCCGCAACCGAGAGCTTCGACAGCGTGAGTCCTGAGCCCGCGATTTCGTGGATCGAGGCGCGGATGCGCTCGACCTCCTGCTGGCGCGGCTTCACCCATTCCTCCACCGAACCGGCGCCGGCCGTGCCGTTGCCGACCATCGCAGCAGTGAGCCGCCGCCCGGCATCGCCAATCGAATCGAGCGCGCGATCGAGCGCGAGCCGGTCGAAATAATCCGCGACTGCAATATCCTTCGCGGCATCGGCGATGCGATCGACGCGGAAGAAAGCCTGCGCCGCGAAATAAGTGGCCGCAACCTCGGCGACCGGTTTTTTGGTGCGGTCGGCAACCAGCACGATGTCGGGCGCGGTTTTGATCAAAGGCAGATTGGCGAACAGCCGTGCCAGCCTGTCGGGCACGCCCGCCTTCTGTAATTCGGCTTCGCGCACGGCGCGCGCCACCGCCGCGTCCTTCGGCAGCACGCCGTCGAGGGCGGCCGAAACGGCGGCGATGCCGTCGCGATAATGCGCGACGATTTTCGCGAGACCCTGGCCGAGATCGACGTTACGCAGGAACCACACCAGCCGGTCGAGCAGAAGATTTTCCACCGCCACGTAGAGATCGATCTGCGCGGCACCGGACACTTTGTTGTCGAGCGTGTTGATCTCGTCGTTGAGCGCCGGCATGCCGTAGCTGTCGCGCACCGCCGCGAAGGCGAATGCAATCGCTTCCGCGCTCGCCCCGGTCTGGTCGGCGATGCGCACGACCAGCGACGGTCCGGCGCGGTTGATCATCGAGTTGGCGAGTTGCGTGGCGATGATTTCGCGGCGCAAGCGATGCTTCTCCAGCGCGTCGGGGAATTGCTCCGCCAGCGCGGCGGGGAAATAACGCCCGAGTTCGCGCGCGAGATAAGGATCGTCCGGCACGGTGGAGTCGAGCAAATCGGCATAGAGCGTGAGCTTGGCATACGCGAGCAGCACTGCGAGCTCCGGCCGCGTGAACGCCTGCCCGCGCTTGATGCGCTCGGCGATGACCATGTCGTCGGGCAATAATTCAACTGCGCGGTCGAGATGGCCGTGCGATTCCAGAATCTGCATCAGCCGCCGCAGGAAGCCGGCGTCCTCCAGCCCGCGCCGCTGGGCGAGCGAGAGCGCCAGCGTTTGCAGGTAATTATTCCGCAGCACCAGCCGGGCGACATCGCCGGTCATCCCGATCAGCAATTTGTTGCGCGCCTCGAACGTCAGACGCCCGTCGCGCACCGGCAACGAGAGCGCGATCTTGATATTGACCTCGACGTCCGACGTGTTGACGCCGGCGGAATTGTCGATGGCGTCGGTGTTGATGCGGACGGCGCGAATCGCCGCTTCAACCCGCCCCCGCTGGGTCATGCCGAGATTGGCGCCCTCGCCGATCACCTTGCAGTTCAGCTCGGCGGCGGTGATGCGGAGGGCGTCGTTGTTGCGGTCACCCGCAGCATCATCGCCTTCAGCGGAGGCGCGGACGTAAGTTCCGATGCCGCCGAAGAACAGCAGATCGACCGGCGCCTGCAGGATCGTTTTCATCAGCTGCTGCGGCGTCACTTTTTCCGGCAACCCGAAAAGCTTCCGCGCCTCATTGCTGAGAGAGATTTCCTTCGACGAGCGCGGGAAAACACCGCCCCCTTTGGAAATCAGCGCCTTGTTGTAGTCCTGCCAGCTCGAACGCGGCAGCGCGAACATGCGCTTGCGTTCCTCGAAACTCTTTTCCGGATCGGGATCGGGGTCGATGAAAATGTCGCGATGGTCGAACGCCGCCAGCAGCCGCGTCGTATTCTCGCGCAGCATGCCGTTGCCGAACACATCGCCCGACATATCTCCAACGCCGACGACGGAAAACGGCGTGGTGCCGATATCGATATTCATCTCGCGGAAGTGGCGCTTTACGGCCTCCCACGCGCCGCGCGCGGTAATGCCCATCACCTTGTGGTCGTAACCGTCCGAGCCGCCGGACGCGAAAGCATCACCCAGCCAGTAATTGTGCGCGATCGACAGCGCATTCGCGGTGTCGGAGAAAGTCGCCGTGCCCTTGTCGGCGGCAACCACGAGATAAGGATCGTCGCCCTCATGCCGCACGACATTCGGCGGCGGAATAATTTTATTGTCTGCGCCGATATTGTCGGTGATGTCGAGCAGCGTCGAGATGAAAAGCTTATACGCTGCGATGCCTTCCGCCTGGATTGCCTCGCGCGAACCGCCGACCGGCAAAAACTTCGGCACAAAGCCGCCCTTGGCGCCTACCGGCACGATGACGGCGTTCTTCACCTGCTGCGCTTTGACGAGGCCAAGAATCTCCGTGCGAAAATCCTGCGGCCGGTCGGACCAGCGGATGCCGCCGCGCGCGACCTTGCCGAAGCGCATGTGCACGCCTTCGACGCGCGGCGAATAGACGAAAATTTCATACAGCGGGCGCGGCTTCGGCAGATCGTCGAGCTTGCCGCTTTCGAACTTGATGGCGATCAGCGGCTTCGGCTGGCCGCCTCCATCCACCTGATAAAAGTTGGTGCGGATCGCCGACGCCACCGCGTTGACGAAGTGGCGCAGGATGCGGTCCTCGTCGAGGCTCTCGACTTTTTTGAGTTCCTCCTCGATGCGAAGTACGATCTCGGCTTCGCTGCTCGCGCGATTCTCCGGCTTGATGTCGGGACGCGGATCGAAGCGCGCATGAAAATGCCGCACGATTTCCGCCGCGATGCCTGAGTGCTTGCGCAGCGTCGCCCACATGTAATCTTGCGAATAAGGTACGCGGATCTGCCGCAGGAAACGCGAGATCGTGCGGATGAGCGCAACGTCGCGCCACATCAGTCCGGCGGCGAGCGTCAGCGCGTTGTAGCCGTCGCTCTCCG
Source organism: Rhizobium sp. Q54 (assembly GCA_945907045.1). Classification (GTDB taxonomy): domain Bacteria; phylum Pseudomonadota; class Alphaproteobacteria; order Rhizobiales; family Xanthobacteraceae; genus Pseudolabrys. Next base: position 36,875 of record CAMDSH010000019.1, read on the forward strand.
CCGCCCCGCGCATCACCATCAGAAAGGCGGTCTCAAGCCGCGATTTTGCTTCGCCGAGATCGATGGCGCCGCCGTCCGCGCGCGCGAGCAGCATGTCGTGAAACCACGTGCCCGGCTTGTCCGCGCCGTCGGGCGCGATGTGATAGGTGCGCTCGTCGACGACGCGGAAACCCATGTTCTCCAGCACCGGCACACGCTCAGAGAGCGGCAGCGGCCGGTTGAAGCTCCACACTTTCAGTCCGGCGGCGCCGCCCTCATCGGCGCGGCGGTGAAAATCGACGCCAAGCGGGCGCTCGGTGGAAAGCCCTTCGATCACCTTGATGTCGTCGACAGCCGTCGAGGGCGGATAGGCTTCGTGATAGCCGGCGGAAAACGCGCCGCGATAACGCTCGAACAGGCTGCGTGCTTTCTCCGGCGCGTGCGCGGCGGCGAGCGCATCGGAAAGCGCATCGTCCCAGCTCCGCACGATATCGCCGATGGCTTTTTCCAGCTCGGTGCGCACGACATCGGGCGTCGCACCGCCGGAGCGGCCGATGATGAAATGCACGCGCACCAGCCGCCCTTCCGGGAAGAACGGATAAAACGCCGAGACGCGGCCTTTGTACGCCTTGGCGAGATAGTCACCAATCAATGCGCGAATGTGGCTGTCGTAGCGCTCGCGCGGAACGAACACGAGCACGGAGACAAAACGATCGAAACGGTCGCGGCGCGAGAGCACACGCACGCGCGGACGCTCGTCGAGTTGCATGATCGCGGTGGCAAATGCGAATAAAGTATCGTCGTCGATCTGGAAAAGTTCGTCGCGCGGATAGCTTTCCAGCACATTCGCCAGCGATTTTCCGGAGTGGCTGTTGGAATCGAAGCCCGCTTTCGCTTCCACGGCGGCAAGCTTGCGGCGCAGATACGGAATCGTTCGCGTCGAACGCGTATAGGCGGTCGAAGTGAACAAACCGACGATACGGAATTCGCCGATCAGGTTTCCGCCCGCGTCGAAACGCTTGACGCCAATGTAGTCGAGATAGACGCGCCGGTGCACGTGCGAGCGCACATTTGCTTTCGCTACGATCAACAGCTTCGGCTCTTTCAGGAACGCCATGATCTCCGGCGTGAATTCGAGCAGCTCGCTTCCACGCTTGAGCACGCGCATCTCGCGCGAACGCATGACGCCTAAGCCGGTGTCAAACTGCGGATCGAGTTCGCTGCCGGTGAGCACGTAGTCGCGCAAGCCGAGAAAAGTGAAATTGTCGGCGACAAGCCATTCAAGAAATTGCACAGCTTCGGCGATTTCGGGAACGGGAAGCGGCGGCGGTTTGCTTTTCAACTCGGCGATGACATCGCCGACGCGAGTCACCATCGCACGCCAGTCCTTGACGGCGACGCGCACCTCGCCGAGCGATTCCGCAATCGCTTTTACGATTTGCGCGCGGCGCGCTTCGTCGTCGTCCGGATCGACGTGGATATGGATGAAGCTTTCGCTCGGCGTGCCGCTCGCCGCCGTGCCGCGAAATACCGTCAACTTTCCCGATGCGTCGCGCTCGACGCCGAACACCGGATGCACGACCAGACGAATGTCGAGCCCCTGTTCGGTCAGTTCGGACATCACCGAGTCGACCAGAAACGGCATATCGTCGTTGACGATCTCGATCACCGCGAATGCCTTGCCGCGTGCCTCACCCGCCGGCCGCGGCATGTTGTCGAAACGGATTTTCGGTTCGCCCGGCTTGCGCGCGCTCAGGAACGTCCAGGCATTTTCCGTTAGCTGCGCCAGTTCCTCCGGCGAGTAACGCACGATGTCTTCCGGCGAAGCGCGGGCAAACAGCAGCGCGGTGAAATCTTTCGCGATGTCGCTGCGTTTGGCCGCAAGCGCAGCGGCGGCCTGCCCGATCAGCGCAACTGCGGCGCGCTCTTCCTCGGTGCCGGGAAGACATTCTGCGACGGGAAGACTTGCGGCGGTCATCTTGTGTCTCCCGCCCCCGGCGGAATCAGTCCGCGCTGGAGGTGAGTTTTCCCGATCCACACCAAGCCGTCGAGCAAAACAAGCCGCGCGCTGGAGGCCTGATGACAACTCATCAGACCGCAACGCCTCGTATCACCCTAAGTTCCTGATACTTAAGCCTTAAAGAGGCTTTTGCGGTCGTATCGCGAGGGTGCGGAACGATGTACGCTTAATCTCATGTTGGGGAACGACAAGGGGCGGAAATGAAGAAGAGCAGCAAAAAGAGCAAAAGCCGCCACAAGCCCGCGAAAACCATTCCGCTGCAGGCCGCGCTGCGCGCGCTCAAGAGCAGCAAAGCGGCAATAGCGCCGGCCGCGCTCAGCGACGACGCGCCTGTGATCGCGCTCAACCTGCCGCCCGCGAAACTTTCGCCCGCGATGTCCGCCTATTTCAAGAAATGTCAGGAGAAGCTTGGCTTCGTGCCGAACGTGCTCAAGGCCAACGCCTTCGACATGGCAAAGCTGGAGCCCTTCGTCGCGATGTACAACGACCTGATGCTGGGGCCGTCCGGCGTTTCCAAACTGGAGCGCGAGATGATCGCGGTCGCGGTGTCGTCGCAGAACCGCTGTTACTATTGCCTTGTCTCGCATGGCGCCGCCGTGCGGCAGATGTCCGGCAATCCGCAGCTCGGCGAACACATGGTGATGAACTATCGCGGCGCGCGATTGGGCAAGCGTCAGCGCGCGATGCTCGATTTCGCCGTCAAACTCACCGGGCAGCCGTGGGGCGTGGAGGAAGGCGACCGCGAGCGGTTGCGCCGCGCCGGTTTTTCCGACCGCGATATCTGGGATATTTCGTCGGTCGCGGGGTTCTTCAACATGAGCAATCGCGTGGCGAGCGCCACCGACATGCGGCCTAACAAGCAATATCACGCGCAAGCACGATAAACATAACGGGGGGTACGATGAGGAGCACGATCATGGTTGCCGCCGTCACAGCAGCAATGGCGAGCGCCGCGCTGGCGCAGACGCCGCGTCTCGTCACGGAAGAAATGATGGTGCCGTCCGCCGATGCCGGCATCGAGATTTACGTGCGCAACAAGCGCCCGGCGGACATGACGAGCTTCCGAGCGGACAGGACCATCCTTTACGTGCACGGCTCGACTTATCCCTCTCACACCGCGTTCGATCTGCAGCTCGGCGGGCAATCGTGGATGGAATACATTGCCGCGCGCGGTTACGACGTTTATCTGCTCGACCTGCGCGGCTACGGAAAATCCACCAAGCCGAAGGAAATGAGCGAGAAGCCGGATGCGAATCCGCCAATCGTGCGCACCGATACGGCGGTGAAGGATATTTCCTCTGTCGTCGAATTCATTCTCAAGCGGCGCAACCTCGCGAAGCTCAATCTGCTCGGCTGGTCATGGGGCACGACGCAGATGGCCGCTTATACGGCGCAAAATCCGAACAAGGTCGAGCGGCTCGTTCTCTATGCTCCGCAATGGCTGCGCACCACGCCGACATTGATCGGCGGCTCCGGTCCGATCGCGGCTTACCGTATTGTGCGGAAAGATCAGGCTCGCGACCGCTGGCTCAACGGCGTTCCCGAAGACAAAAAAGCCGATCTCATTCCCGCCGGCTGGTTCGAGCAATGGGTCGACGCCACCTGGGCGACGGACGCGGAAGGCATGAAGAGCAATCCGCCGACATTGCGCGCGCCGAACGGCACGCTCGCCGACACGGCGGAATTCTGGTCGTCCGGGAAACCTTATTACGATCCGGCGAAGATCACGGTGCCGACGCTGGTCATCGGCGCGGAGTGGGATCGCGACAATCCGGCCTATATGCGCGCGGCGCTGTTTCCGTTGCTCGTCAACTCACCGGGCAAGCGCTACGTCGAACTCGCCGAAGGCACGCACACCATCATCATGGAAAAGAACCGGATGAAGCTGTTCGAGGCGGTGCAGGCTTTCCTCGACGAGAACGGCAAGTCGTACTGACCGGCGAGCCTTAAATCTCCACCAGCTTGTTCGGCAAACCTTGTTTGAATGCGCCGGGCGGAAAGTGCTTCGCCAGCACGGCGCCGCATTGCTCGACGGCGGCGACGAAACCATCGCCCGCGCGGTCCTGCTTGATAGCCGACACCAGCGCTTTGATCGCATCCTCCCACACGGCGGGCGGCACTTTTTCATTGATGACGCCGTCCGCCACAATCTCGGCGTAACGCTCGGCAGCCGAGGCAAATATCAAAACACCGGTGCGGTGTTCGGTGTGATGCAGGCCCTGCGCCAGAAATTGCCGGATCGCTTCAATGTGCGCGCGATCGTGCTTTGCGCGTTTCGGGACGATGTGAAACCGGATCGCGGGCAGCGACAACAGAATGGCCAGCACAATAAACGCAATGAGCTGCGCGAGATAAATCGTGTCGGCGGGCCATGCCGTCAAAAAAATCAGCGGCAGCGGAACGAACAGCGCGATGGCCGCCGCCCATGCGATGGGAAACAGCCGGTAATCGCTGGCATGCGCCGCGATCACGCAAAATATTTCGCCCGAGGTTTTCGCTTCCGCCGCGCTGATCGCATCCGCCACGCGCTGCTTGTCCGTTTGCGAAATCATGTTTGCTCCTTACCAGCTTCCCGATGCACCGCCGCCGCCCGAAGATCCGCCGCCGCCGGACGATGAACTCGAAGACCCCGAAGATCCGGACGAGCCTCCCATCGTGATCGACGTGCCCAGGAACACGATCACGTCGAAAATACGCCAAAACCCGGTTCGTTTGGGGCTCAGCAGCCTGGCCCACGTGGCCACCTGGATGATCAATGTCAGCGACCATAACACCATCAGCGCGACCATAAATCGCAAGAACCATTTATCGGCGTCGTCACTTGATGCCGCCGGAATTGCCGGCTGTACCGCCTCGCCGCGATCCTCGGCGGCGGCGATTAAAATGGTAGCGATGGCGTCCGCGCCTTCGTTCACGCCGCCGGAAAAATCTCCCGTGCGAAAGCGCGGCAGAATGCGGTTTTCGATGATCAGCTTGCTGGTGGCGTCGGTGAGCGAGCCTTCGAGGCCATAGCCGACTTCGATGCGCACCTTGCGCTCGTTCGGCGCAACCAGCAGCAGCACGCCGTTGTTCTTGTCCTTCTGTCCCAATTGCCAATGACGAAAGAACTGATTGGCAAAATCTTCTATCGAGGTGTCCTGCAACGATTTGACCGTCGCGACTGCGAGCTGGCCGGTAGTGCGCGTCTCCAGACGTTCGATGTTTTTAGTCAGCGAACTCTTGGTGGCTTCATCGAGTATGCCGGCTTCGTCCACCACGCGTCCGGTAAGCGGCGGAAAATCCAGCGCGGCGGCCGGCAGCGACAAGGCCAACGCCGCGAAAACGGCAAATGCGGCATGGAGAAACAGCCGTCTCATTGGCGGTTTACCAGCTTCCCGACGAACCGCCGCCGCCGGACGAACCGCCGCCGCCCGAGGAGCTACTGGACGACGACGAGCTGGATGAAGAACTTGAGCTTGACCAGGACGAAGATGAATGATTTCCCGACGAATAATTGCTGCCTCCGCCGCCAAGCCCTCGCCTGTGCATCATATAGAAAATCCAACCCGCGATCAGGAACCAGATCGTCAGGAACACTGCCATCACTGGGATTGCTTTCGACTCGCCGGCTGATTTCTGCGCGGCGATGTTTTGCGCGCTGTTTTCGCCAAGCAACAACCCGACGAGATTGTCAACGCCGCGCGTGATGCCGCCGGGAAAATCGTTGGCCTTGAAACGGGGGATGATCGCGTTCTCGATGATCAGCTTGGTGATCGCGTCGGTGAGCGTGCCTTCAAGGCCATAGCCGACCTCGATGCGCACCTTGCGGTCACTCGGCGCCACCAGCAGCAGCACGCCGTTGTTCTTGTCGCGCTGGCCGATGCCCCATTGCCGGAACATCCGGTTGGCATAGTCCTCGATCGCATATCCCTGCAGCGATTTCACCGTCACCACGAACAGCTGATCGGTGTTCCTGGCTTCCAGGCCGGCGAGCTTCTCGACCAGCGCCGCGCGCGTCGCGCTGTCGAGAATGCCCGCGTCGTCGGTGACGCGCCCGGTCTGTTGCGGGAACGTCGGCGTCTGCGCGTAAGCAGCCGATGCGCCGAACAGCAATGCGAGGACCAGCAATGCGCGGCGCATGGGCGCTCCGTCAGAACCGCACTTGCGGCGGCCGCGACAAGTCCGTCGCCGTGGTGAAGGTCTCCATCGGCTTGTTGCTCTTGTAGAGCGTTGAAGCCCAGATCACGCCGGGAAACGTGCGCAGCTCGGTGTTGTAGACGCGCACGGCTTCGATGTAATCGCGCCGCGCCACCGCGATGCGATTTTCGGTGCCTTCGAGTTGCGATTGCAGAGTGAGGAAGTTCTGGTTGGATTTGAGTTCGGGATAGCGCTCCGATACCGCGATCAATCGCCCGAGCGCGCCGGACAACTGCGCCTGTGCTTCCTGGAATTTCTTGAACGCTTCAGGATCGTTGATGATTTCCGGCGATATCTTGATCGAAGTCGCGTTGGCGCGCGCCGCTGTCACCGCTTCAAGCACGGTGCGCTCCTGCGCGGCAAAACCTTTCACGGTCTCGATCAGGTTTGGAATGAGATCGGCGCGGCGCTGATACTGGTTCTGCACGTCAGACCATTTCGCCTTGGCGCTTTCCTCATGACTCGGAATATTGTTGACGCCGCAGCCCGAGAGCAGAAGCCCCAGCATCGCGGCGAGGATTGGAATGCGGATGAAACGCGCAAACGTTGCAGAGAAAGCCATGACAACTCTCCGTAAGATTCCCCAGGCGGCGTAACGCCCGCCTCTATAGGACAAGCGTAGCGCATCCTCGCGGCGAAATCAGGCTGACATTTGTCGCTCCACACTGCACATTGGTTCAGTGTCGGGGAAGTTTTTCATGACGCGGACGGTGCGGTTTATCGCAGTTGTAGCCGCCTGTGCGCTGGTGACAGCGGCGTTCGCGCAGCACAAAGTAGCGGCGCAATCCTCGCCCAATCTCGAATCCACTCTGCGAATTATCCCCCCGGTTCAGGCCGTCGCCGCCCGCAACGGCATGGTGGTGGCGCAGGAGGCGCGCGCCGCCCGAATCGGCGTCCAGATACTCGAGCGCGGCGGCAACGCGGTGGACGCCGCGGTCGCCACCGGCTTCGCACTCGCGGTCACCTATCCGCGCGCCGGAAATATCGGCGGCGGCGGGTTCATGCTGATCCATCTCGCCAAGAGCAACCAGAATATCGCCATCGATTATCGCGAGACCGCTCCGGCAGCGGCAACGCGCGAGATGTTTCTCGATGCGCGCGGCGAACCCGATGCGCGCAAATCGCGCGACTCGGCATTGGCTGTCGGCATCCCCGGCACGGTTGCCGGTCTCGCGCTGGCGCATGAGAAATACGGGTCCGGCAAATTCACGCTCGCCGAATTGATTGCGCCGGCCATCGAGCTTGCGCGCAATGGCGTCGATATCGTCGATGACACCGCCGATTCGTTGCCACGCGCGCAGGCGCGGCTCGCACGCTGGCCGTCATCGGCACCGATTTTTCTCAATTCCGACGGCGGCACGCTCACGCAGGGTCAGAGCCTCGTGCAAGGCGACCTCGCCGCCACACTCAACATCATCGCGCGAAATGGACCGCGCGGTTTCTATGAAGGCCCGGTCGCGGACAAAATCGCCACCGCGGTGCGCGCCGCCGGCGGCATCGTCACGGCGGAAGACCTGAAAAATTATCGCGCCATCGTGCGGCAAGCCGTGCGCGGCAGCTTTCGCGGTTACGACATCGTATCCATGCCGCCGCCATCTTCCGGCGGCGTGCATCTGATCCAGATGCTCAACATTCTCGAAGGCTACCAGCTCGCCGGCATGGGTCGCGTCGATGCCTTGCACCTGATGATCGAATCCATGAAACGCGCCTACGCCGACCGCGCGGTGTTTCTCGGCGATCCCGATACGGTGAAGGTGCCGGTTGCGGGGCTCACTTCGAAAAAATACGCGGCAAGCCTGCGCGCCCTGATCAACCCCGCGCGCGCGACGCCATCAAGCGATGTGCGCCCCGGCAATCCGCTCGCGCATGAGGGCGACAACACCACGCATTTTTCCGTGGTGGATCGCGACGGCAACGCGGTCGCCAATACCTATACGCTGAATTTTTCCTATGGCCTCGGCCTGGTCGCCGACGGCACTGGTGTGCTGCTGAACAATGAGCTCGACGATTTTTCCGCCCGGCCCGGCGCCGCCAACGCCTTCGGCCTCGTCGGTTATGAGGCCAATTTGCCCGGCCCCGGCAAGCACCCGCTCTCGTCGATGTCGCCGACCATCGTGCTCAAAGACGGCAAGGTTTTTCTCGTCACCGGCACGCCCGGCGGCAGCCGCATCATCACGACGGTGCTGCAGGTGATCGTCAACGCCATCGATTTCGGAATGAATATCGCGCAGGCGGTCACCGCGCCGCGTTTGCATCATCAATGGCAGCCGGACGAAGTTGTGACGGAATCCGGATTTGCGCCGGAGACGTTGCGTGCGCTGGAAGCGCGTGGGCATAAAATTTCACCGCGCCCGCCTGCATCGTCCGCAAACACCATTCAGGTGACGGCGGACGGTCTCATCGGCGCGGCCGACACACGCACGCGCGGCGCGCTGGCGGCGGGATATTAGAAGTCGCCGTATTTTCCGTCGTCGTTGAAGGAGAATAGGACGCCGAGCGTCGCCAGCCCGATAACGCACAACACCGACATCAATTGCGCGAGCGGGCCTGCGGTGCCTTGTCCGGCGCCGGGGCCTTGCGCGGCGAAAGCACTGGCGATGAACGATACGAGGAGAACGGCTGGAAGAAGAAAGCGGATGGTGCGCGGCATGGGTTCACTCCTGATAAGGAGATACGCGCGAACGGCGATTTGGTTTCGCCGGATTACCGATTGAGCGATTTTTAGCCGGCCTTTTGATTTAACCAGCTTATCAGCCGGCTTGACGGCGGCGGCCCGAAAACAGCACGCGGCGGGGGCTTTGCGCCTGTTGCTGCTGCTGCCCGCGCCGGACAATCCGGATCGCGGCCATCGCCGTGCCCGGCGGCAGGAAAGCGCCGGCAACCGGCGTCATTCCGCCGAAGGTCTGGCGGGGCAATTCGATGATCTTGGGCGCCAAAAACCGCCGCATCTTACGCAACCCTACAAACCGGAACCCTTTGGAGCGGGCGAAGGGATTCGAACCCTCGACCCCGACCTTGGCAAGGTCGTGCTCTACCCCTGAGCTACACCCGCATCCTTGAGGCAATGACGGCTTCACGCCGCCAAGGGCGTTCCTATACCCAATAGAGACGGGGCTTTGCAACCGCGCCCGGATTCGCCATTAAAACCGCATGCCAATGACGCCCCCCCAGCTGTTCGCCGCGCTCGATGCCCTCGGCATCGCTCACGGCACCGTTAACCACCCGCCGCTGTTCACCGTGGAACAATCGCGCGCCCTGCGCGGAAAAATCCCCGGCGGGCACACCAAGAACCTGTTCCTGCGCGACAAGAAAAACGCGCTTTATCTCGTGGTCGCGCTGGAAAATGCCGAGATCGAACTCAAGAGCCTGCACCGCAGGCTCGGCGCCAACGGGCGCTTTTCCTTCGGCTCGGCCGATTTGTTGCGCGAAGTCTTGGGCGTCGTGCCGGGCGCGGTGACGCCGTTCGCGGCCATCAACGACACGCAAGCCAGAGTCACGGTGGTGCTCGACTCCGGCATGATGGAGCACGAGACGCTCAACTATCATCCGCTCGACAACACCATGACGACATCGATTGCGCGCGGCGATCTGGTGAAATTTCTCGAATCAACCGGCCACATGCCCCGGATCGAGCGGATTACGGGCAAGGATGAGGCGGCTGGCGCGGCGGACGACAGCGAATAAAGCTATGATTGCATTCGACGGCGGTATGCCCATTTAATTGGGCGGAGCTTTGTAATTTGCGCGCCCGGACGGGCTTAAGAGCGAGGACATATGCTGCAAAACGGCGGGCCGAGCGCGGGTACAGGCGTGACGACTGGAATGCCGCCCGCGGGCGACGACCTCATAAAAGATACGACCACGCAGACGTTCATGAAGGACGTGATCGAGGAATCCAAGCGCCAGCCGGTGCTGGTGGATTTCTGGGCGCCGTGGTGCGGACCGTGCAAGCAGCTCACGCCGATCATCGAGAAGGTGGTCAAGTCCGCCAAGGGCAAGGTCAAGCTCGTCAAGATGAACATCGAGGAGCATCCGGCGGTGTCCCAGCAAATGGGCATCCAGTCGATCCCGGCGGTGATCGCTTTCGTCAACGGCCAGCCGGCCGATGGATTCATGGGCGCGCTGCCCGAGGCGCAGGTCATCGCGTTTCTGGAACGCCTCACGAAAGAAAAACTCGGCGGCGGCGATACGGATTTGCTGAAAGTCGCGGACGCGGCATTGGCCGCGGGCGACGCCACCAAGGCGGCGGAAATTTACACGCAACTGCTGGCGCAGGACGGCGGCAACGTCGCCGCGCTCGCCGGCCTCGCGCGTTGTCATGTCGCAGCCGGCGCGTTCGAACCGGCCAAGCAGACGCTCGCGCTGGTGCCGGAAGCCAAGCGCAACGATCCCGCGGTGGCGGCGGCGCGCGCCGCGATCGAACTCGCCGAGCAGGCCAAATCGGTCGGGCCGGCCGACGAACTTGAACAGAAGGTCGCCGCCAATCCGCTCGACCATCAGGCGCGTTTCGATCTTGCCACCGCGCTCAACGCCAAGGGCCAGCGCGCGGAGGCGGTCAATCATCTGATCGAGATCATCAAGCGCGACCGCAAATGGAACGAGGACGGCGCGCGCAAGCAGCTGGTGCAGTTCTTCGACGCCTGGGGTCCGACCGACGAAGCCACCGTCGATGGCCGCAAGCGGCTGTCGTCGATTTTGTTTTCGTGATGATTCTCTCATCCGGTCACGGCACCGGAAGCGGAGAAAGCCAATGCCGATGAACGCCGTCTATCGCGGGCCCGTCGATCTGCCGGAAGTAATCCCGGTGTTTCCGTTGCCGGGCGCGCTGTTGCTGCCGCGCGGGCAGATGCCGCTCAATATTTTCGAGCCGCGCTATCTCGCCATGGTCGACGACGCGCTGCGCGACGGCCACCGGCTGATCGGCATGATCCAGCCCGACACCGCGCACCCGAAGCCGGACGATAAGCCGCAGCTGTACAAGATCGGCTGCGCCGGCCGCATCACCCAGCTCGCCGAGAGCGGCGACGGGCGCTATCTGCTCGAGCTGACTGGCGTCGCGCGGTTTCGCGTTGAACAGGAACTCAAGGTCTCCACCGACTATCGCCAATGCCGCGTCACCTTCGCGCCGTTCGCCGACGATTTCGTCGCGCGCAAGGGCGAGGACGCGGTCGACCGCGACGCGCTGCTGCGCGCGTTGCGCGGATTTCTCAAGGTCAACAACCTGAAAGCCGACTGGGACGGCATCGAGAACGCGCCCAACGAAGCGCTGGTTAACGCGCTGGCAATGATGTCGCCGTATGGCCCACCCGAGAAACAGGCCATGCTGGAAGCGATGGACCTCAAGTCCCGCGCGGAAATACTGGTGGCGCTGACCGAGATCGAACTGGCCAAGAACTCGAATTCCGGCGAGACGCCGCTGCAATAATCCTGCGCGGCATGCTAATAAGGGCAAAATCGCTGGGAGGCTTCATGAGTACCACCCCGTCCATCGAACGCGCCGGCGTCGATCCGAAGCTGCTGGAAATTCTCGTCTGCCCGCTCACCAAGGGCCCGCTCGAATACGACGCGGCGCGCAAGGAGCTGATCTCGCGCAAGGCCAAGCTCGCTTATCCGATCCGCGACGACATTCCGATCATGCTGCCCGAGGAAGCCCGCAAACTGGACTGAGCCTCGCGATTTCGAGTTCATTCAAAACATAGAAACGAAAACAGGAAACGACCCATGCTGAAAATCTGGGGGCGAAACACCTCGTCGAACGTGCAGAAGGCCATGTGGGCGGTCGGCGAACTCGGAATCAAGCACGAGCGCATCGACGTCGGCGGCAAGTTCGGCAAGAACAAGGAAGCTCCTTATCTCGCGATGAACCCGAACGGCCTGGTGCCGACGCTGGAAGAAGATGATGGCTTCACGCTGTGGGAATCGAATTCGATCATCCGTTATCTCGCGGGCAAGCATGGCGCCGGCACGCTGGAGCCGAAAGATCCGCAAATGCGCGCGCGCGCCAGCCAATGGATGGACTGGCAATTGTCCGTCGTCGGCCCCGCGATCTTCCACGCGTTCTGGGGACTGATCCGCACCGAGCCGGAAAAGCGCGATCTCGCCGCGATCAAAACATCGCAGGATAAAACCACCGATGCGATGAAGATTCTCGACGCGCAACTGGCGAAGACCGCATTCGTGGCCGGCGATTCATTTTCCTACGGCGACATTCCGGTCGGCGTCATGTGTTTCCGCTACCGGCACCTGGTGCCGAACCGCCCGGCGACGCCGAACCTCGATCGCTGGTACGACGCCATCGCCAAACGCAAGGCGTTCCACGATCACGTCGGCGGCATTCCGCTGACTTGAAAATTAAATCGCCTCGCCGCGCAGCAGCTTCGGCACGTCGCCGGTGAAGCCTGCCGCTTCGCGGATGAACACGCGCTTGAGCGCGGGCAGCCGCTCGACCAGTCCCAGCCCAACGTCGCGCACCAGCCGTAATACGTCCGAGCGATTGGAGAACAATCGATTCAACCCGTCGGTCGCAACGCCCATCGTCATGGTGTCGAAGCGCCGCCAGCGCTGATAGCGCTCCAGCACATCCGCGCCACCAACATCCAAACCAAGCCGCGCGGCGTCGGCAACGACTTCAGCCAGCGCGGCGACGTCGCGTAGGCCCATGTTCAAACCCTGCCCCGCGATGGGGTGAATGACATGCGCGGCATCGCCGACCAGCGCCAGCCGTTCGGCGATGAACGAGCGCGCGATGAAAAGACCGAGCGGAAACGCGCGGCGCGGCCCCGCCACTTCGATATCGCCAAGATGCAGGCCGAAGCGGCGCTCCAGTTCGGCGTGAAATTCTTTGTCGGGCAGCGCGATCAGGCGTTCGGCCTCGCGCGTTTCCTCCGTCCAGACGATGGACGAGCGTTTTCCGGTCAGCGGCAAAATTGCGAACGGCCCTGCGGGGAGAAAATGTTCGTCGGCACGGCCATTATGGTCGCGCTCATGCGCCACCGTCGTGACGATGCCGGACTGTCCGTAATTCCAGCCGTGCGTGGCGATACCGGCGCGCTCGCGAATGCGCGACCGCGCACCGTCCGCGCCGGCGAGGAGCCGCGTGGAAACATTTTCCCCGCCGGCAAATTTCACGTCGATGTGCTGCGGGGATGTATCGAACGACTCGACCGCCGCCGCGCGCAGCTCGACGCCTTCCTCGCGCGCCTTTTTCACCAACGCATCGACGAGATGACGATTCTCGATCATGTGCGCGAACGGCTCGCCGTTCTCCACCTCGCCGCCGAACGTGAGGAACGTCGGCCGCATCGCGTCTTCCAGCTTGGAGTCGGTCACCACCATATCGAGGATCGGCTGCGCGTCGCCCGCCACCGCGTCCCACACACCGATGGTCTCGAACAGGCGGCGCGCGGCGGCGGCAATCGCGGACGCACGCATGTCGTTCGACTTCACGGCGTTCAAGCCCGGATCGGCAACCGCGACGTTGAAGCCGCCGCCCAGCCCCTGACGCAGTGCGATGCCGAGCGCCAGCCCGGCAAAACCGGCGCCGCCGATCACCACGTCAAATGGCTTTTGTACCTGCGGTTTCGCCGCCATACGCATTCCTTGTAAACTGCGCGCCATCATAGCAGGGTGGCCGCCGTATAGCCGCCCGCCAGGATTTTTTCATGGCCTCCGCCGTCGAAGACCTGCTCAGTATTCTCGATCTCGAAGCGCTGGAAGTGAACCTGTTTCGCGGGCGCAGCCCTCAAGTCGGCTGGCAGCGCGTGTTCGGCGGGCAGGTCATCGGGCAGGCGCTGGTCGCCGCCGTGCGCACCGTCGAGGGCACGGTGCCGCATTCGATGCATGCTTATTTCCTGCTGCCGGGCGATCCCAAGGTTCCGATCATCTACGAAGTGGACCGCATCCGCGACGGCCGCAGCTTCACCACCCGGCGCGTCATCGCCATCCAGCACGGCCAGCGCATTTTCGCGATGTCGGTCTCGTTCCACAATGACGAGCCGAGCCTCGACAATCAGGCGCAGATGCCGGACGTTCCACCGCCGGAAGAATTGCCGACCGAGGCGGAGGTGCGCGAGCGCATCCTGCCGCTGATGCCGGACCCTGTGCGCCGCTATTACGAGCGCGACCGGCCAATCGAGCTGCGGCCCGTTGAGTTCGACCGCTATCGCGGCAAGAAACTTCCCGACGGTCGATTCCATGTCTGGATCAAGACCACCGAAAAGCTGCCTGACGATCCGGCGATCCATCAATGCGTGCTGGCTTACGCCTCCGACATGACGCTGCTCGACACGGCATTGGTGCCGTTCGGGCGCACGCTGTTCGAAAAAGAATTCATGGGCGCCAGCCTCGATCATTCGCTCTGGCTGCACCGGCCGTTCCGCGCCGATGACTGGCTGCTGTACGCGCAGGACAGCCCGAATCTGCATGGCTCGCGCGGCTTTTCGCGCGGTCTCATATTCAAGCGCGACGGCACGCTGGTCGCTTCCGTCGCGCAAGAGGGACTGGTGCGCGAGCGGCGGAAATAATGCCGCGCGCCGCGTTCCTTCTCGCCTTTGCATTTTCAATAATTTTTGCCACGCAATCCTTCGCGGCATCGGAGAAGCGCTCCGCGCCGGCAGGCTCCTATGACGGCGCCCCCGCCGAGTTCACGAAATTCTCGGCAGCGGAATTGTCGCGCGGATTTCTGGCGCTTGCCTTCGGATCGGACTTGCGCGTCGGCACAAAACCGAAAGGCATCCGCCGCTTCGACAATGCGGTGCGCATTCACGTCGCCACCGGGGGCAGCGTCACTCGCAGCGAAGCGTACCGGCTGATCCTGCACGAGTTCACCGAAAAGATTCCCAATCTGAATGCGAGCATCGTCGCGGACGCAGCGAACGCCAACATCGTCGTGCGGCTGATCGACGAGAAGGATTTTGTTTCCGCGATGGAAGCGGCGTTCGGGCGCGAGACCGCGCGCGAATTCGTCAAGCGCACCGATCCACAATGCATGACCAGCCTTAAATCGCAGGCCGAAGGCAAGGTTCTGCGCGCCGATGTCTTCATCATCGTCGACAGGGGCGACGGCGTATTTCTCGATTGCGCCTATCACGAAACGCTGCACGCCTTCGGACTGTCCAACCACGACGACCGCAATCCGTGGACCACGCTCAATCAACGCCGGATGGTCGGCTACCTTTCTGTCTATGACCGCACGATGCTTACGCTGCTCTACGACCCGCGCATCAAGCCCGGCATGACCAAGGACGAGGTAAGCCGGCTTTTGCCGCGTTTAATCCGCGACCTGAACCTCGCCAAATGAGTCAGGATTCCTGACCTAATCCGCCCAGCGTCCCGGCATTTGCCTGTTGGTGCGGCAACTTTCCCGCTTAATTTTTGGGCTGCATGTCGATACCGTGGGCAACGAGCCCGCAACCGCGCGGAGCGGAACGGGTTTCGTTGCCGACTGAAGAGTCATGCGGCCGGGTGGCCGCTTTTTGCCGGGGAATATTGCAGTCATGAAGCTCGTCATCGCGATCATCAAACCGTTCAAGCTCGATGAGGTGCGCGACGCGCTCACCTCCATGGGCGTCCACGGAATGACCGTCACCGAGGTCAAGGGATATGGCCGGCAGAAAGGCCACACCGAGATCTATCGCGGCGCGGAATACGCCGTGAACTTCCTGCCGAAACTGCGCATCGAGGTCGGCGTCACCGCGGACCGCACCGACAAGGTGGTGGACGCCATCGGCGCCGCCGCGAAAACCGGGCAGATCGGCGACGGCAAGATTTTCGTCACCGGCATCGAGCAGGCGGTGCGCATCCGCACCGGCGAAACCGACGACGACGCGCTCTAACGATTTTCAGCATTCAAGGGGGGACTAAGAATGACAAAGGCGTCACTACGCCCGCTCGCGCTTATTGCCGCGGCGGCGCTCGCACTCATCACGGCATCGCCCGCCTTCGCGCAAGCCGTCACGGCGGCAAAGATCGACGCGGCCGACACCGCATGGATGATCGCCGCCACCGGACTTGTGTTGATGATGACGATTCCGGGTCTCGCGCTGTTCTACGCCGGCATGGTCCGCAAGAAGAATGTGCTCGCCACCATGGCGCAGAGCCTCGCCGCGACCATGCTGGTCTCGGTGCTGTGGGCGCTCGCCGGCTACACGCTGACCTTCACCGGCGAAGGACCTTTCATCGGCACGCTCGAGCGGCTGTTTCTCAACGGCATGAATCTCGACGCCATCAGTCCGCTGGCGAAAACGATTCCGGAAAGCCTGTTCATGATCTACCAGATGACGTTTGCGATCATCACCGTCGCGCTCGTCGCCGGATCTGTTGCCGACCGTTTGCGCTTCTCGGCGTTTCTGTTGTTCTGCGTCGGCTGGCTGTTCATCGTCTATGTGCCGATCGCGCACTGGGTGTGGGGCGGCGGATTTCTCGGTGCAGCCGGCGTGCTCGACTTCGCGGGCGGCACGGTGGTGCATCTCAATGCCGGTGTCGCGGGATTGGTCGCGGCTTACGTGCTCGGCGCGCGTCGCGGATACGGTTCGGAAAATCTCGCACCGTTCGATCTTTCGCTCGCTGTCATTGGCACCGGACTGTTGTGGGTCGGCTGGTTCGGCTTCAACGGCGGCTCGGCGCTTGGCGCAAACTCGCGCGCGTCGATGGCGATCGTCTCGACGCATCTTGCCGCCAGCGCCGGCGCGCTCACCTGGATGGCGCTGGAGTGGTGGACGCGCGGCAAACCTTCCGTGCTCGGCATGATTTCCGGCGCAGTCGCCGGTCTCGGCACAATTACGCCCGCTTCCGGGTTCGTGATGCCGATGCATGGCATCATCATCGGCATCATCGCAGGCGCCTTCTGCTTCTGGGCCTGCACGTGGCTGAAAGCGAAGCTCGGCTATGACGACTCGCTCGACGTCTTCGGCGTGCACGGCGTCGGCGGCTTCACCGGCACATTGCTTACCGGCGTATTCGCGGTCGCGGCGCTCTCCGCCAGTCCGGAAACGCCGGGCGGCGTGGCCGGATTACTGGAAGGAAATCCCCATCAGGTGCTGCTCCAGCTCTACGGAATCGGCGTGACGCTGGCGTGGTCCGGCATCATGACCTTCCTGCTGCTGAAACTGATCGGCGCGATGGTGCCGTTGCGCGTGAGTCTGGAAGACGAACGTCAGGGACTCGACGTTTCCCAGCACGGCGAGGCGCTGCAATAACGCGACCCGGCAACCGCCGCATCCGGCCTAAATCGGGTGCGGCGGCTGCCTTTATTTTCTGACTAATTATTATGCAAACCTGACGACTCTTTGGGCGTACAGGCCGGGCGGCATTTTCGCCGATTCGGAACTTTCAAAAATTCCTCCACCGATTCAGCCGCATAGCCCTCTGCCCGGTATTTGGCACGGCGTTTGATTCTATCTCCCTGGCTATGCCCGCGAAGTACGCTTCGTAAGGCGGAGCTCAGTGAGAACCGCCCGCACTGTGTGAGGCATAAACGGGCTCAAGCGGGGATCGAATCCATGAAAATCGTCATGGCCATTATCAAACCATTCAAGCTCGACGAGGTCCGCGATGCTTTGACCTCGACCGGGGTGCAAGGACTTACCGTTACCGAGGTCAAGGGATACGGACGTCAAAAGGGTCACACGGAAATCTACCGTGGGGCTGAATATGCCGTGAGCTTCCTTCCGAAACTCAAGGTCGAGGTGGCGGTGCCGGCCAATCAGGTCAGCAAAGTCATTGCTGCCATCACCGGAGCGGCCAAGACCGGCCAAATCGGCGACGGCAAAATCTTCGTCATCGACCTCGATCACGCCGTGCGCATCCGCACCGGCGAGAGCGACGCCGCGGCGCTCTGAACCCGCACCTCAATCGTACACGGACAGGAGTTAGACCATGACGTTCAAAATAACATACCGTGCGGGACTGGGGCTTGCTGCTCTCGCCGCCGGTCTACTGATTTCGGATTGGGCGTTTGCTCAAGCCGCCGCGCCTGCGGCTGCTCCGGCAGCGCCTGCGCCGATTACGTTCAACAAAGGCGACAATGCCTGGATGCTCTCGGCCACCGTGCTGGTGCTGTTGATGACCATTCCCGGCCTTGCGTTGTTCTACGGCGGACTCGTCCGTTCGAAGAACATGCTCTCGGTGCTCGCGCACGTTTTCTACACCGTGTGCATCGTCACCATCATCTGGGTGGTCTACGGCTACAGCCTCGCCTTCACCGGCGGCTCGCCTTACATCGGCGGGTTCTCGAAAGCCTTCCTGATGGGCGTAACGGCGGATTCTCAGGCCGCGACGTTCTCAGTCGGCTCGACCATCCACGAATACATCTACATCTGCTTCCAGATGACCTTCGCCGCGATCACGCCCGCGCTGATCGTCGGAGCCTTCGCCGAACGCATCAAGTTCTCGGCGGTGGTTCTGTTCATTCCGCTCTGGGTGACGTTCGTCTACTTCCCGATCGCGCACATGGTCTGGTACTGGGCCGGTCCTGACGCCATCGACGCAGCTGCGAAAGCTCTCGCTGCCGCGACAACTCCTGCCGCCAAGAAAGTGGCGCAGGATGCTCTCGACGCCGTCAACGCCGATGCGGGCCAGGTCTTCATCTGGGGCGCCATCGACTTCGCCGGCGGCACCGTCGTGCACATCAACGCCGGCATCGCCGGTCTCGTTGGTGCGATCATGATCGGCAAGCGCACCGGCTACGGCAAAGAGCTGATGGCCCCGCACTCGCTGACCATGACCATGATCGGCGCTGCGCTCTTGTGGGTTGGCTGGTTCGGCTTCAACGCCGGTTCCAACCTTGAAGCAAACGGCGGCGCTGCGCTCGCCATGATCAACTCGTTCGTCGCTACGGCCGGCGCTGCCCTGTCGTGGATGTTCGTCGAATGGGCGGTCAAGGGTAAGCCCTCGTTGCTCGGCATGCTGTCCGGCTGCGTCGCCGGCTTGGTTGCCGTCACTCCGGCGTCCGGCTTCTCCGGACCGATGGGCGCCATCGTGCTCGGCCTCGTCACCGGCGTGGTGTGCTTCGTCTCCTGCACCACCATCAAGAACGCGCTCGGATACGACGACTCGCTCGACGTGTTCGGCGTGCACTGCATCGGCGGGATCATCGGCGCCCTCGGCACCGGCATCCTGGTGAATCCGGCGCTCGGTGGCGCTGGCATCATGGACTACACCATCGGCAAGATCGCCGATTACGACATGACCACGCAGATGATCGCGCAGGGCAAAGCCGTCCTGACGACTCTCGTGTGGTCCGGTGTTGGCTCCGCCATCCTCTACAAGGTGGTCGATCTGATCGTCGGCTTGCGCGTTCCGTCCGATAAAGAGCGCGAAGGCCTCGATCTCACCGAACAGGGCGAGCGCGCTTACAACATGTAAGAGCCGCGTCCTGACAGCCTAACGGCAGGGGCGGAAACCCGGCACTGTCCCTTCCGTCGAGCCCTCGGTCCACCCGGACCGGGGGCTCTCTCTTTTTGAGGCCTTTGCCGCCGGGAAATGCCCGCCAACCGATGGTTAATCGGGTCTTAACCTCGCTCCTCCTATGCTGCCAAACCTGACCCTCGCGGCTTCGCGGGGGCGCCCGCTGTCGCGTGTCCGTTGCGGTCTGTGATCATGACAAGTGCCGAGCGCCAAACAGTTGCCAGCGCCGCGCCCGCGGTGGACATGCGCTCGCCGTTCGTGCGGCTGACCGAACTGTTGGGCGATGCCAAGCCGGGCAAGCCCGCGATCAATCTCTCTGTCGGCGAACCGCAACACGCTGTACCGCCGTTCGTCGGGCCGGTGCTCGCCGCGCATCTCGCCGACTTCGGCCGCTATCCGCCCAACAAGGGCACCGAATCTTTTCGCCGCGCCGCCGCCGCGTGGCTTGACCAGCGCTACAAGCTCAAGCGCCCGGTCGATCCCGAACATGAAGTGCTCGTGCTCAACGGTACGCGCGAGGGATTATTTCTCGCCGCCATCGCCGCCAAGCGCTGGGTGCAAAAGCGTGCGGGGCCGCCCGCGATTCTCATTCCGAATCCGTTTTACGCCGCCTATGCCGCCGGTGCTTCCGGCGCGGAATGCGAGCCGGTGTACATGCCGGCGCGCAAGGGAAATGGTTTCCTGCCCGATCTCGATGCGCTGGGCGACGAACTGCTCGCGCGCACGGTCGTGTTTTATCTCGCGTCGCCCGCGAACCCGCAGGGCGCGGTCGCCAGCGAGGCTTATCTCGCGCGGCTCGCGGGGCTGGCGCGGCGCTTCGGGTTTCTGGTGTTCAACGACGAATGCTATTGCGAGATTTACAGCGAGCACGCGCCGCCTGGAATGCTGGAGGCCGCCGGGCCGGATTTCGCCAACGCCGTCGTGTTCCACTCGCTCTCCAAGCGTTCGAGCCTGCCGGGCCTGCGCGTCGGTTTCGCCGCCGGTGACCGCCGCTTCCTCGCGCACTTTCTCGAGTTGCGTAACGTTGCCGCGCCGCAGGTGCCGGTGCCGGCGCAGGAGGTCGCGGTCGCGGCTTATGGCGACGAGAGTCATGTCGAGGAAAACCGGCGCCTGTACAACGCCAAGTTCGATCTCGCCGACCAGATCATCGGCGACCGCTACGGCTACAAGCGCCCCGCCGGCGGATTTTTTCTCTGGCTCGACGTCGCCGCGCAAGGCGGCAGCGAAGCCGTCACCAAAAAACTATGGCGCGAGGCCGGCGTTCGCGTCGTGCCGGGTCGCTATCTCGCGCGCGAACAGAACGACGGCAGCAATCCCGGCGCGGACTACATCCGCGTCGCCATGGTGCAAGACAATACTGCCACGGCGGAGGCGCTGCATCGCCTCGTCGCGGTGTTGGGTTAAGCCCATGATCCCGAAAAGTGGAAACCGGTTTTCGGAAAAGACCATGCGCCAATTGAGAAGGCCAAAGTAATGCCTGCGATCGACCGCAGCCTCGATGCCGTCGCGTTCCTCTCGGAACATTTCCGCGACATTCTGCGCCGCCGTTTGCGCGAATGCGCGGGGCTTGTCCTGATCACGCTTGCGCTGCTCGGATCGATCGCGCTCGCCACCTGGTCGGTGCAGGACCCATCGCTCAGTCACGCGGTGAGCACGCCAGTGCGCAATCTGCTCGGCACCACCGGCGCCATCGCCGCCGATCTGCTGATGCAATTGTTCGGGCTGGCCGCCATCGTGTTTCTGCTGCCCGCCGCCGTCTGGGGCATCCGGTTGATCGCGCATCGCCCGCTCGGGACCAAAAGCCGCGCGGCGTTGTGGATTCTCGCGCTGCCGCTCGCCGCAGGTTTTGTCTCATGCCTGCCGCGCAGCGCATCATGGCCGCTCCCCACAGGGCTCGGCGGCGTCACCGGCGATGCAATGCTGCGTCTGCCCGCGATGATCTTGGGTGCGCCCACCGGCTTTAATCTGCTCCTCATCGCGATCGTATTCGGCATTGCCGCTGTGGCCGCGCTTGGCCTAGCGACTGGAATCGGCTGGGCGCCGCCCGCCGATGAAAGCTCCGCTCCCGCTTCGCGCGCCGGAGAAATTGACGAGCCATATCTGCAGGAAGAAGAGCGCGCCTCGGTGCTGTTGGGATGGATCGTGCATGCGCGGCTCAGCCTCAAATCCCGCATCGGCCGCCTGTTCGGCGGATCGCAGCGTCCGCAACGCCGCGCAGCCATACCGCATGCCGCGGGCGGGCGCGTCGAGCCGCGCTTTGACGATTTCGCCCGCGCGCCGCTCGCGCCTGAGGCGGAATACGACGACACCGGCGAGCAAGAAGAAGCGCCGCAACGAACGCGCCGCCGCGCCGCGCCACGTTCGCGCCGCTCAGGCAACGGCTACACGCTGCCCGCGCTCTCGCTCCTCACCGCGCAACGCGCCATCGAGCGCACGACGCTGCCGAAGGAAGTCATCCAGGAAAACGCCACCATGCTGGAAAGCGTGCTGGCCGATTTCGGCGTGCGCGGCGAAATCATCAATGCGCGCCCCGGTCCGGTCGTCACGCTGTACGAACTCGAACCCGCGCCCGGCATCAAATCCAGCCGCGTCATCGGCCTTGCCGACGACATCGCCCGTTCGATGAGCGCGGTGTCGGCGCGCGTCGCGGTCGTGTCGGGCCGCAACGCCATCGGCATCGAATTGCCGAACCCGACGCGCGAAAAAGTTTACCTGCGCGAATTGCTGTCGAACGACGACTACAACGAGACCACCGCCAAGCTTCCCCTTTGTCTCGGCAAGACCATCGGTGGCGAATCCGTGATCGTCGATCTCGCGCGCATGCCGCATCTGCTCATCGCCGGCACCACCGGCTCGGGCAAATCGGTTGCCATCAACACCATGATCCTTTCGCTGGTCTACCGGCTCACGCCCGACCAATGCCGCCTGATCATGGTCGATCCGAAAATGCTTGAGCTTTCCGTCTACGACGGCATTCCGCATCTGCTCACGCCGGTCGTGACCGATCCGAAGAAAGCCGTCGTCGCGCTCAAGTGGGCCGTGCGCGAGATGGAAGAGCGCTACAAGAAAATGTCGAAGCTCGGCGTGCGCAACATCGACGGTTACAACGCGCGCCTCCTTGAAGCCAAGGCCAAGGGCGAGTCGCTCTCGCGCACCGTGCACACCGGCTACGACAAGGAAAGCGGTCAGGCTATCTACGAGAAGGAAGAGCTTGAACTCGAAGCGCTGCCCTATCTCGTCGTCATCGTCGACGAAATGGCCGACCTGATGATGGTCGCCGGCAAGGACATTGAAGGCGCGATCCAGCGTCTCGCGCAGATGGCGCGCGCGGCCGGCATCCACGTCATCCTCGCCACGCAGCGCCCGTCGGTCGACGTCATCACCGGCACCATCAAGGCTAACTTCCCGACGCGCGTATCGTTTCAGGTCACGTCGAAGATCGACAGCCGCACGATCTTGGGCGAGCAGGGCGCCGAGCAGCTGCTGGGCCAAGGCGACATGCTTTATATGGCAGGCGGCGGGCGCATCAGCCGCGTGCACGGGCCGTTCGTCTCAGACGACGAGGTCGAAAAGGTTGTGCGCCATCTCAAGTCGCAGGGCGCGCCGGAATACCTCGAAGAAGTCACCGCCATGGACGAGGAAGACAGCGATACGCCGTTGTTCGATCAGACCGGCATGGGCGGCGGCGAGGGCGATCTCTACAGCCAGGCGGTGGCCATCGTCACGCGCGATCGCAAGGCCTCCACCAGCTACATCCAGCGCCGCCTGCAGATCGGCTACAACCGGGCGGCGACCATCATGGAGCGGATGGAGCAGGAGGGCATTATCGGCCAGCCCAATCATGCCGGAAAACGTGAAATTCTGGTCGGCGAAGACCCGCAGCAACGCTTCTGAAAACTCCCCTATTGAGAATCGCCGCAACCGCGGTTAACTCGGACTGGGCCGTGAAATCGCCACAGCCCGCGGTTAGATGAATCGTCAAGGGCGCGAGCAGAGACCAAGCAGACATAAGGACTTGAGGCCGATGAGCCGTAAGGCCGTTTTAGGCGCATTGTTCCTGAGTTTGGCGGCTACGCCCGTCTGGGCGCAGGCCGTCCCGCTGCCGACCCCGGCGCCAAAGACCACCGGGACCGTGACGCCCGCGAAACCCGCCAGGCCGGCGCAGGCGCCGACCGCCGTGCAGGCCGCCCCGCAGCGCGAAGCGCCGCCCGCCATTACCAATCCCTTTGCTGCGTTGTTCGGCGACGGCAAGCCAAGCGGCCCCGCCAACGTCACGCCCGAGCAGCGCAAGGTCATCGACCGGGTGAGCAATTATCTTTCCAGCGTGCAGGTCCTCACCGGCGACTTCGTGCAAGTCGGTCCCGATGGCAAGCGCACGCAGGGACAGTTTTATATCCAGAAGCCCGGCAAGGTGCGCTTCGAGTATGAACCGCCGAGCCCGATCGAGCTGATCGCCGACGGCGAATCCGTCGTGGTGCGCGACCGCAAGCTCGCGACGCAGGATCTTTTCCCGCTCTCGCAAACGCCGCTGCGTTTTCTTCTCTCCAGCCGCGTCGATTTGCTGAAAGACACGAACCTTGTCGCAGTCTATGCCGACGACGTGTTCATCACCACGGTGATCGAGGAAAAGAACGGCGTCATCGGCACCAGCCGGCTGATGATCATGTTCAGCGCGCAGGACATGCAGCTCAAGCAGTGGACGGTGACCGACCCGCAGGGTTTCGACACCACCATCGCGGTATACAATCTCAACACCACCAAGCGGCCCGACCCCGCGATGTTCAAGATCGATTACACGCGGAATATTCAGTAGCTCTTTTCATTCCGGGGCGCTGCAACGCAGCGAACCCGGAATCCAGAAACACAACGGTTTTACAAAAGCTCTGGATTCCAGCTCTCGCGCGCTTTGCGCGCTCGGCCGGAATGACTAAGTAGATGGGCCATGCAATTCAAAATCACCACCTGGAACATCAATTCGGTGCGCCTTCGCATCGATCTGGTGGCGAAGTTCATTAAATCGGCGCGGCCCGATGTTCTCTGCCTGCAGGAAACCAAATGCCCGGACGATAAATTCCCGTTCAAGCGTTTCCAGCGGCTCGGCTACCAGCACATCGCACTCAACGGACAGAAGGGCTATCACGGCGTGGTCGTGCTCTCGCGCCACCCATTCGAGCGTTTCGACATTCAGACATTTTGCGGCAAGACCGATTGCCGCCACATCTCGGCGGTGATCGGCGATCGCGCGGGCCTGCGCGATCCGATCACGCTGCATAATTTCTACGTGCCGGCAGGCGGCGACATTCCCGATCCCAAGCTCAATCCGAAATTCGAGCACAAGCTCGCCTTCCTCGACGAGATGCGCGAGCACAAGGGATTGCGTCCGGGCAAATCCGAGCGCGCCATTCTGGTCGGCGATCTCAACGTCGCGCCGCTCGAACACGACGTGTGGTCGCACAAGCAGATGATCCGCGTCGTCTCGCATACGCCGGTCGAATGCGAAAAGCTCAACCTTGCGCGCAATACCGGCGGCTGGGTCGACACCATGCGCGTGCTCACGCCCGAGCCGGAAAAGCTCTACACATGGTGGAGCTACCGCGCGATGGACAACTGGCGCGAGGCCGACCGTGGACGCCGGCTCGATCACATCTGGACATCGCCCGCGCTTGCGGACCGCGTTTCGAAAATAAAAATCGCCAAGGATTATCGCGGCGCCACGCAGCCATCCGACCATGTGCCGGTGACGGCGACGATAGAAATCTAGTTATCGCCGCGTCCGGGCCGGAAACTCGGCGCGTCGCGCGTGTCCAGTACGCGCCGCACATTGGCGATCTCGCGCGTCCACTGATCGACGCGCGCCGACATGGTGTCGCGTAATTTTTTCGCCGCCGCCGGATAGCCTTCCAGTGTTTTAAGAAAAAGACTGCGCGATACGCGCACGACAATGGTGGGCTCAAGCGCGGAAGCCGTCGCCGGGCGCACGGTGTCGGTGAGCAGCGCAAGTTCGCCGAGCAGCGTGCCGGGGCCGGCGATAAGTTCGACGATGCCTTCCGTCGGCGTGCCGGGTTCGAGCGTCAGCGAACCTTCCTGAATGATATATCCGCCGTCGGCGGGATCGCCCGCGTTGAACAGCACAGCACCGCTTTGCAGGTATTGGCTCTCGGCGCCGATGGCGAGAATGCGCAACGCGGGACGCCCGAGCAGCGAGAACATCGGCACCCGCTCGAAAAATCCGATGTCTTCTTCGATGCCCATGATTTTAAGTTACGGCACCAGCTTGTAGCCGCCAGCCTCGGTGACCAGGATCGCGGGCGCTGCCGCGTCGCGCTCGACCTTCTGGCGCAGCCGGTAGATGTGCGTTTCCAGCGTGTGCGTGGTGACCCCGGAATTGTAACCCCACACTTCCTGCAGCAGCGTCTCGCGCGACACCGGCTTTTGTCCGGCGCGATAGAGATAACGCAGGATCGCGGTTTCCTTTTCCGTCAGCCGCACTTTACTCCCTTTGGGACTGAGCAGAAGTTTCGATGAGGGACGGAACGTGTAGGGACCGATGTTGAACACCGCGTCCTCGCTCGCTTCGTGCTGGCGCAGTTGCGCGCGGATACGCGCGAGCAGCACGGCGAAACGGAACGGCTTGGTGACGTAATCGTTGGCGCCGGATTCAAGCCCGAGAATGGTGTCGGAGTCGGTGTCGTGGCCGGTGAGCATGATGATCGGCGCCTTGAATCCGTTCTTGCGCAAAATGCGCACGGCTTCACGCCCGTCCACATCGGGCAGTCCGACATCCATCAGCACGAGATCGATCTGACCGGCCTTCGCCGCCTGCACGCCCTTGGTGCCGCTATCCACCGCCACGGCGTCGAATTCCTCGTGCAACGCAATCTGCTCGACCAGCGCTTCGCGCAATTCGTCGTCGTCATCCACGATCAGGATCGTGCGCGTATTGGGCATTCGCTTGCAGCCCCCTTAAGGGACCCCCAAAAACCCACGGGGACCCATCTCACCGGCAGTCGCGGAGTAGAACATTCAGGGCTAAAAGAGCAAGCGGGGGTTGCTAGTTAGGGGTAGCCCGCTCCGTCAGGGATTTAAGACACAGGCGATGCGCAAATATTCCCTCCCAGTGCTGTATGTCCGGGGCAAGCCGGGAAACGCGGCCCAGGGCTGGCTCACCGCCGGTCCGTTCGCGGTGCCGGTCGCGCTAGGGCGCGGCGGCATCAAGACCAACAAACGCGAAGGCGACGGCGCGACCCCGCGCGGGATATTCCGGCCGGTGCGGCTGTGGTGGCGCGCGGACCGCCATCCGCGTCCGCGGACCATGCTGCCGGTACGCCGCATCGGACCTCGCGACGGCTGGTGCGAGGATCCCGCCCACCGTCTTTACAACCAGCCGGTGCATGTGCCAGACGGGAGCAAGGCCGACCGCCTCATGCGGAAAGACAGTCTCTACGATTTCATCGTCGAGCTCGATCACAACACCCTCCCACGCATTGCCGGGCGCGGCAGCGCGGTGTTCGTGCATATCGCACGCGATGGTTTTGCGCCGACCGCCGGATGTGTGGCGCTCAAAGAAAAAGCATTGCAGCGTCTGCTCGCACGTTTGAGCCTGCGCACGAAGATCGTTGTTGGATAAAATTTCGTTACCCGCAGGTTGCGATTGATTAAGCATACCAAATTTACGCCGGAACCCCGCTTCCGGAATTAACAAAACACAAATCCCGCTCGTTTATTTTCCCGTTATCCGGCAGCTCCGTCATTTTGCGGCGGCGTGCCGATTATTTTTTTGGGGACGACGATGGATACCGGGATTACCCGTCAGACGATTGCCACATCAGCTTCGGCAGCCGCGCCTATGCGCGCAGCTGCACCTGCCGCAGCGGCGGCGCGCGAGTCGCTTGGACGCGTCATCGCCGTTGGCGGCGCGCAAGCCACCGTCGGATTGAGCGCGGCCTCGTGCAACCTCGCCGAAAAGGCGCAAGCCAAGGTCGGGAAATTTCTTGGCATCGTCAGCGGCAAATCCATCATCATCGGCGTCATCACTGAACTGGCCGAACAGCCGCCGTCGCAGGCGGCGCATGTGAGCACCGCGCGCCTCGACATGGTCGGCGAAATCAAATCCGACGAACGCGGCGCGGCGCGCTTTCAGCGCGGCATCACCGAATATCCCTCGATCAGCGATCCCTGCATGATGCTGACCGACCGCGAGTTGCGGCTGGTCTACGGCGCGGGCGATGCCGACACGGCGCATATCGGCTCGCTGCAGCAGGACAACAGCATCGCTGTTCACGTCAACATCGACGACCTGCTGAGCAAGCATTTCGCGATTTTGGGCACCACCGGCGTCGGCAAATCGAGCGGCGTCGCCATCATCCTGCAGGAAATTCTCAACGCGCGGCCCAGCCTGCGCATCTTCCTGGTCGATCCGCACAACGAGTACGGACGCTGCTTCGGCGAGAAGGCGCAGGTACTCACGCCGCGCAATCTGCGCCTGCCGTTCTGGCTGTTCAATTTCGAGGAAACCATCGACGCCTTCTTCGGCGGCCGTCCCGGCATCGACGAGGAAGTCGAGATTCTCGCCGAAGTCATCCCGCTGGCGAAGAGCGCCTACAACCAGTATCGCGCTTCCGCCGACCGCGCGATCGTGAAGAAAAAAGAGACGCGGCCCGCCGGCTACACCGCCGACACCCCGGTGCCGTACCGCATTGAGGACCTGATCAATCTGCTCGACGAGCGCATGGGCAAGCTGGAAAACCGCACCTCGCGCACGATCTATCACAAGCTGATCGGCCGCATTCAGACCTTCCGCAATCATCCGCGCTACGCCTTCATGTTCGAGAACGCCAACATCGGCGGCGACACGATGTCGGAAATTCTGGCGCATCTGTTCCGCCTGCCGCCGGACGGCAAGCCGATGACCATCATGCAGATGGCGGGCTTCCCGGCGGAAGTCGTCGACTCGGTCGTCTCGGTGCTCTGCCGCATGGCGTTCGACTTCGGCCTGTGGAGCGACGGCGTCGCACCGCTGTTGTTCGTCTGCGAAGAAGCGCACCGTTACGCGCCGGCCAATTCCAAGATCGGCTTCGGGCCCACGCGCCGCGCGCTCTCACGCATCGCCAAGGAAGGCCGCAAGTACGGCGTGTTCCTCGGGCTGGTGACGCAGCGCCCGGCGGAAATCGATCCCACCATCATTTCCCAGTGCAGCACGCTCTTTGCGATGCGCATGTCGAACGACCGCGACCAGGGCCTGATCCGCTCGGCGGTGTCGGACGCGGCGGCGAGCCTGCTCACGTTTATTCCTTCGCTCGGCACTCGCGAAGTATTCGCGTTCGGATCGGCGGTCGCCGTCCCGACGCGTCTCACGTTCAAGGAATTGCCGGTGGCATTGCGCCCGAACAGCGAAGCGGGCGGCAATACGCGCGTCGATTGCCAGGGCACGATGGACAAGAACGCGCTCGAGACCATCATCGAGCGCTGGCGCTCCTCGACCATGAGCCACCGCATGTCGATGGATGACGACTTTGACTCGCCGCCGATGCCGGTGCGCGACGAAGCGCCGTTGCAACCTGCGGCCGCGCCGTCGCCGAGAATGGCGCCAATGCCGGCGCCCGCAGCGCCCATCGCGCCGCGAGCTGCGCCAACGCTGCGCAAGCCGATCGACGCCAGCACCGGCAGCTTCGCGCCGCCGCCCTCGCGCTTTCGCTAAATTTTAGGCCGCGTTCCGAAAATCGCGCTGCCGACGCGTACGTGCGTTGCGCCCATCGCAATCGCTACGGTGAAGTCCGCGCTCATTCCCATCGATAAAAGTTTCAATCCGTTGCGCTCCGCGATTTTGGCGGTGAGCGCGAAATGCGGCGCGGGGGCTTCATCCAGCGGCGGAATGCACATCAGCCCGGAAATCGTCAGGCCGTAGGCCTCGTGGCAGCGCTTGAGAAAATCGTTTGCATCCTGCGGGAGCACACCGGCTTTCTGCGGCTCCGCGCCGGTATTGATCTCGACGAACAGCTGCGGCTTGCGGATTTGCCGGGCGATCTCTTTGCTCAAGGCCTCGCACAGGCTCGGCCGGTCCACCGAATGAATGGCGTCGAACAGCGCCACCGCTTCCTTCGCCTTGTTGGATTGCAGCGGGCCGATCAGATGCAGCGCGATGCCGGGATGCTTCGCCGTCAGCAGCGGCCATTTCGTTTTGGCTTCCTGCACGCGGTTTTCGCCGAACACGCGCTGTCCCGCCGCGATCACCGGCTCGATGGCGCCGGCGTCAAAGGTCTTTGAAACCGCGATCAGCGTCACCGACGACGGCTCGCGTTTGGCGTCGCGGCAGGCGCGGGCGATTTCTTGATTCACGCCCGCCAAGGCGCCCGCACTGTCGGATGAGGCCGTCATGCGCCCATCCCTGCCAGAACAGGGACGGGCGTCAAGCTCAAGCTGGCGGAATCGCGAACCCGGTCAGGCCGCGGCCTTCCAAAGCGTCATCGCGTCTTTCGCCGGTTTGGTCAGATGCACATGCCGGTCGACATGGTGCACCCACTCAATCGGAATCAAATGATGCTGCCCGCCGGCGCTCGGGTCGGTCTTGGTCAGCTTGATCTTGTCCGCGCCTTCCAAGTGATCGACGGTGCCGATGTGTTTGCCGTCGGAGCCGAGCACTTCCATGTGCTCCTTGATGTTCATGTTACTCGCCATGGGTACCTCCTGCTTCGCATGGGGTTAACCTCCGGCGCGGATCGAAGGTTCCCGCCCCGCCGATTGACCGGCCTCCCCCTTTCATGTCTCGTCCGCCGGCCCTAGAAAGAGCCGGAAATGACAGCCGATTCGCAGAAAAACGACCGCTACAACGCCCACGCGGCGGAACCGAAGTGGCAGAAAACCTGGGACGCCCAGGGCATCTACGCCACCAAGAACGACGACCCGCGCCCGAAATACTACGTGCTGGAGATGTTCCCCTATCCATCGGGACGCATCCACATGGGCCACGTCCGCAATTACACAATGGGCGACGTGGTCGCGCGCTACAAACGCGCGATGGGCATGAATGTGCTGCATCCGATGGGCTGGGACGCCTTCGGCATGCCGGCGGAAAACGCCGCGATGGCAAGCAAAAGCCATCCCAAGACCTGGACCTACGCCAACATCGCGACGATGAAGAAGCAGCTCCAGTCGATGGGGCTGTCGCTCGACTGGAGCCGCGAGATCGCGACCTGCGACC
>CAMDSH010000020.1 GCA_945907045.1 Rhizobium sp. Q54
GCCGCACGGATTGGCGCAGTCGAACACCGGATAGTGCTCGAGCTTGAGGTGCGGCGCGCCTTCCACCGTCATCGCGCCGCAGACGTGCACGTTGGCGGCGTCGATCTCGCGCTTGGAGAAGCCCATGGCGGCGAGCAGATCGAACGCGGGGGCGGCGATGTCCTCGGCCGGAATGCCCAGCGTCTTGACGCAGAACTCCTCGCCCAGCGTCCACTTGTTGAAGACGAACTTGATGTCGAAGGCGGTGGGCAGCGCCTTCTCGACTTTCGCCAGCGCTTCGTCGGTGAAGCCTTTAGCCTTGAGCGTCGTGTGATTGACCGCGGGCGCCTGGCCGAGGCTGCCGTGACCCACTGCATAGGCCTCGATTTCGGCGATCTCGTTTTCCTTGTAGCCAAGCGTGCGTAAGGCTTCCGGCACCGCGCGGTTGATAATCTTGAAGTAGCCGCCGCCGGCAAGCTTCTTGAATTTCACCAGCGCGAAGTCCGGCTCGATGCCGGTGGTGTCGCAATCCATCACCAAGCCGATGGTGCCGGTCGGCGCGATCACGGTCGCCTGCGCGTTGCGGTAGCCGTGTTCCTCGCCGAGGCGCAGCGCGCGATCCCATGCGCGCTTGGCGTGTTCGACGAGGTCCTTGTCCGGGCAGGATGCGTGATCGAGCGGCACCGGCGCGATTGCGAGCTGCTCATAGCCGGCAGCTTCGCCATGCGCGGCGCGGCGGTGATTGCGCATCACGCGCAACATGTGCTCGCGGTTTTTTCCGTAGCCGGGGAACGGTCCCAGCTTGGCGGCGATCTCAGCCGACGTTGCGTAAGACACGCCGGTCATGATCGCGGTGAGCGCGCCGCCGATGGCGCGTCCGGCTTGCGAGTCATAGGCAATGCCCGACGTCATCAGCAGGCCGCCGATATTTGCGTAGCCGAGACCAAGCGTGCGGAATTCGTAGGACAGTTCCGCGATTTCGCGCGAGGGGAACTGCGCCATCATCACCGAAATTTCCAGCACCAGCGTCCACAGCCGCACGCCATGCTCGTAGCTCTCGACCTGGAATTTGCCGTCCGCCTTGTCGCGGAAGGTGAGCAAATTGAGCGAAGCGAGATTGCACGCCGTGTCGTCGAGGAACATGTATTCCGAGCACGGATTGCTGGCGCGGATTTCGCCCGATGCCGGGCAGGTGTGCCAGTCGTTCACGGTGGTGTGGTATTGCAGGCCGGGATCGGCGGACGCCCATGCGGCGTGACCGATTTTCTCCCACAGATCGCGCGCCTCGAGCGTCTTCGCGACGTTGCCCTTGGAGCGATAGGTGAGATCCCACTTGCCGTTGGATTCCACCGCGTTGAAGAACTTGTCGGTGACGCGCACCGAATTGTTGGAGTTCTGTCCAGCGACCGTGAGATAGGCCTCGCTATCCCAATCGGTGTCGTAGATCGGGAAATTGATGTCCTTGTAGCCCTGCTTGGCGAACTGGATGACGCGCTTGATGTAATTATCCGGCACCATCGATTTGCGCGCCAGCTTGATCTCGCGTTTGAGCGCGGGATTTTTCTCCGGCATGAAGCAATCGTCGCCGGAGCCCTCGCAGTTCACGCAGGCTTTCAGCACCGCCTTGAGGTGCTTCTGGTTGATTTTCGAGCCGGTGACGAGCGCCGCCACCTTCTGCTCTTCCATCACCTTCCAGTCGATGTAGGTCTCGATATCCGGGTGATCGATGTCGACCACCACCATCTTCGCCGCGCGGCGCGTGGTGCCGCCCGACTTGATCGCGCCCGCGGCGCGGTCGCCGATCTTGAGGAAGCTCATCAGGCCGGAGGAGCGGCCGCCGCCGGACAGCTTTTCGCCTTCGCCGCGCAGGCGGGAGAAGTTCGAGCCGGTGCCGGAGCCGTATTTGAACAGGCGCGCCTCGCGCACCCACAGGTCCATGATGCCGCCTTCGTTCACCAGATCGTCCTTCACCGACTGGATGAAGCAGGCATGCGGCTGCGGATGTTCGTAGGACGATGCGGATTTCGTCAGCACGGCGGTGAAGGGATCGACGTAGAAATGGCCCTGGCTGGGCCCGTCGATGCCGTAGGCCCAATGAAGTCCGGTGTTGAACCACTGCGGCGAATTCGGCGCGCACATCTGCGCGGCCAGCATGTAGCGCAGCTCGTCGAAGAAAGCCTGCGCGTCATTCTCGGAATCGAAATAGCCGCCCTTCCAGCCCCAGTAGGTCCAGGTGCCGGCAAGGCGATCGAAAACCTGCTTGGAGGAATGCTCGCCGATGATGCGTTCCTTTTCCGGCAACGCTTCAAGCGCGCGCTCGTCGGCGACCGAGCGCCACAGGAACGAGGGAACCGAGTTCTCTTCGAATTTCTTCAGCCGCGCGGGCACGCCCGCCTTGCGGAAATATTTCTGCGCCAGCACGTCGGAGGCCACTTGCGACCAGAATTCCGGCACCTCGACATTGTCGAGCTTGAAAACGATCGAACCGTCGGGGTTCTTGATCTCGCTGGTGGTGAGCCGGAACGCGATGTCCGCGTAAGCCGATTGACCTTCTTTGGTGTAGCGCCGTTCGATCCGCATTGCCTTAAGCCCCTTGTTCTTATGCCGCCCTCGCGCACCGCGAAGACGCCGAGGCGGTCCTGTCCCGCCCCGTCCGGTTTCTGTTTTTGACGTCCCTGTTTCGAACTAATGCCCAAAGCCGTTGATGGCTCCGGTTCACCACAAAAAACGCGGACCTAAAGGGCCCATTCCCGGCGACGCGAAATCCACGCCCGCCAAGCGTCAAAAGCCGGGCGGGTATCGTCCGATGACATTGAGGAGAAGCGGTCGGCGGAGACGCACATACCCACCCGCGCCGTGCTGATACAAAATCTAGTAAGACTCGTTGCACCCGTCAAGAACTAGTCTCAGAGTCTGAATCAAACGCTAAATGTTGTGTTTTGCCTGTTAATTTCGGGGATGAGTACAGGCCCCATGCAAGAACTATCGGAAAGACGGGGCTGAATCGGAAGCCCTCAATTCGTGCCCCGGCCAGGGCGCCGGTTCACGGGCTGTGGTCAGCGCAAAAACCCGCCGGGGACAGGGGTTTTTGAGGTGCATCGGGCGGGGGGAAACTTCGATTCATGACAGCGCAATGTCGGAAATGCGACAGTTTTCACGTTCGTTTTGAAGGCTCGCGCGCACCGATTCTCGTTGGCGTAGCAATGGATTAGACCCTGTCCGCCGGGTTCCAAAAGAGCCTCAAAATGCTTGTCTGGGAGTAACCGGCGATCCATTCGCCGCCAAGTTGCGCGAAAAGCAACGCAGGCCGGGCGGGCGGCGCGGCTATTTCAGCATGTCGAGCTGCAAGGCTTGCGCGGAGACTGCGTCATCCGGCGCGCCGCCGACGATGTAGAGCCGGTCGCCGATGACGGCGGTTGCAAAACCGTGTCGCGCATTCGGCATCGGCGGAAGACTTTTCCATTCGTTGCGCGCGGGATCGTAAGCCTCGACCGTTTTGAAATTCGCGGCCGCGTTTTTCTCCGGCCCTTCGCCGCCCAAAATGAAAATGCGGTTGTGCCAGACGGCTGCGCCCGCCGCGCTGCGCGCGCCCGGCATGCGCTCAAGCGGGCGGCTCCATGTGTCGGCGATGGGATCGTAGGCTTCTACCACGTCGGTGTTGCTGCCAGCAGCGATGAAAGCCGAACCGATGCGCCCGCCGGCGATGTAAATTTTGTTGGCGGCTGCGCCAATGGCGAAGTGGCTGCGCGGCGTCGGCAAAACTGCGCGCGCTCTCCATGTATTCGTCTTCGGATCGTACTCATCCACGTTGCCGGACAGCATGTGGCGGCGCGCGGGAAGCAGCGTTGTGTCGGACGAGCCCGGCGTCACGCCGGCGCCGCCGATAACGTAAATCTTTCCATTCACCACGGCGGCGGACGCCGCGCCGCGTTTTGACGGCATTGGCGCAAGAGCTTTCCATGTGTCGGT
The DNA here is from genome assembly GCA_945907045.1 of Rhizobium sp. Q54. Classification (GTDB taxonomy): domain Bacteria; phylum Pseudomonadota; class Alphaproteobacteria; order Rhizobiales; family Xanthobacteraceae; genus Pseudolabrys. The sequence goes on from CAMDSH010000020.1 coordinate 3,949, forward strand.
GGCGGGATCGTACTCCCAAGCATTATCGATGGGCTGCCATGCCGCCTGACCGGAATCCGGATATTTGAAACCGCCAAAGACGTAAATTTTATCGCCAAACGAAGCGAGCGCGAACTGATGCGAAGGCAACGCCATCGGCTTTTTCTTCGCCCATGCGTTGCTGGCGGGATCGAATTCGAACACCAGTCCCTTCGGTTTCCACTGCGCGAGCCCCGCGAAGACATAGAGCTTGCCGTTGGCGGCGGCGCCGAGCAGTTCCTCGGATGGTTCCTGAAACGGGGATAGCGTGACCCACGGATTATCCGCGGCCGGCACGGCTGGTTCCTGCGCGCGGGCGGGCAAAATCAGCAACAGCGTAACGGCGGCGCAAAGGGCGCGAACGAACCTGACCATTTTCATTCGATCCCGCTGCCTTTTTCGGCGTTTTGCGCCATCGCTTCCTGCCGCTGGCGCGGCAGTGCGCGCGGATGTTCTCGCTGCAAGAAGTCGATCAGTTTCTCGCGGATTTCGCAGCGTAAATCCCAGGCTTCCGACGATGTATTGGCGCTTGCGATCACGCGCACCTCGACCGATTGCTCCTTGGCGTCAACCACCTGCAAGCGCAGCACTTTTCCGTTCCATAATTTCGTCTGCGAAGCGATATCCTTGAGCTTGGCGCGGATGGTCTCAATCGGCGCGGAATAATCCAGATAGAGGATCACGCTGCCGATCAGTTCGGTGCCATCGCGCGTCCATATCTGAAACGGCTTCTCGATAAAGTAAGTGATTGGGACGATCATTCGCCGCCAGTCCCACAACTTCACGACGACGTAAGTGGAGGTGATTTCCTCCACCTGGCCGGATTCGTTTTCTATCACCACCCGGTCGTCGATGCGGATCGGCTGCGTCATCGCGATCTGGATGCCGGCGAACAGATTGCTCAGCACCGGGCGCGCGGCAAAGCCCGCGATCAGGCCGGCGACGCCGGCGGAGGCAAACAGGCTGACACCATATTGCCGCACGGAATCGAACGTCATCAGCGCGGCGGCGATGGTAAACACGATGACCAGCGTGTCGGCGACGCGCAGCATGATGCGAACTTGAGTGACGTGCTTGCGCGTGTAGAAGATGTCCTTGGCGGCGTTGCGGAAGCGCTTCAGGTAAAGGTCGGCGGCGAGATTGACCGCGATGACCGCCGCCCAGCCGATCATCACGACGAAGGCGATGACCAGCATGCGGGCCATGACCGTGGCGGTGTCGTAATCGAGCGGCACCAGCGGCACCGTGATGACGAGCGCAAAGACCAAAAGCGCCAGCCGTGTCACGCCATGCATCTTCGCCAGCAGCGTGCGGATATAGGGAAAACGGCTGCCGAAGAATTCGTCGAGCAGGCGCAGGGCGGTATTGTGCAGTGACAGGGCGACGGCGGCGGCGATCGAGAGCGCCAGTACCGCGACGAGCGTGTCGGGCGCCCAATCGATCAAAGCGTGCATTTTCATTAGTGCCGTTCGCAGAGAATCCAGCATGCCGCCGTCATATTAGCCGATGAATGTCATGTGGGCATTCTCAAGCTGCTTTGCAGGGCCGCTCGCCTGTGCATGATGGTCTGGACAAGAGTGCCGCCGTGGTGGCAAAAGCCTCACATCCTTCGCAACAGAGATCGCCGCCCGCGATGAAGAATTTTTTCTTGAAGTTGTTCACCTGGTGGAACGGGCAGACGTTCGGCACGCAAGTGTGGACGCGCCTCTATGGCGAACTGGTCGGCGAGGACGAGGCGGGCAACCGCTATTACCGCACCAAAGGCGGCAAGATCGACCCCGCGCTCGGCTTTGAGCGGCGCTGGGTCGTCTATAACGGCTATGCCGAGGCTTCGACCATTCCGCCGTCATGGCACGGCTGGATGCACCACACCGTCGATGTGCCGCCGACGCAGGAGAGCTACAAGCCGCGCCCGTGGCAAAAGCCGCACCGGGCGAATTTGACCGGCACGCCCGCAGCGCACCGCCCGAGCGGCTCGACGCTGGCGCAAGGCCGGCGCCCGAAGGCGACCGGCGATTACAAGGCGTGGACGCCGGGGCGCTAAGCGCTCGCGCTACTGCGTGCCTTCAAGCCCGAGCTTCTTCACCAGCGAGCCCCACTTTTCACGCTCCGACGCCAGATATTTTTCCGTGTCGGGCAGGGACGGCGGGTTGAGCGGCAGCAGGCCGATGACGGAAGCTTTTTCCTTCATCACCGGATCGCTCATGATGCGGGTCATTTCCGCATGCAGCTTGTTGACGATGTCCTTCGGCGTTCCCGCCGGCGCGAACAGCATGTGCCATGACACCGCTTCGAAGTCCGGCGCGCTGGCGGCTTCCGCGAACGGCAGGACGCCGGGAAGCGTCGGAATGGGCGTCGACGACGACACCGCGAGCGCGCGCAATTTGCCTTCGCGGATCAGCGGCAGGGATGCGCCGGCTTCGGCGAAGCCGAGATTGACGTGACCCGCAACGATGTCGGTGATGGATTGCGGCGTGCTGCGGTAGGGCACGTGGGTCATGTTCAGCCCGAAGCGCTGCTTCATGTATTCGATCGACAGATGCTGCGCGACGCCGGCGCCGGGCGAACTGAAGGTGAGCGGCGTCGGGCTTTCCTTGGCGAGCTTGATGAGTTCGGGAACCGTTTTCGCGGGCAGGTCGGGATTAACGACCAGGATGAACGGGGACTTCACGTAGAACGACACCGGCGTGAAATCCTTCACGTGGTCGTAATTGATCTTCTTGTAGAGGACGGGATTGATCGCCATTGCGGAGCTGGTCGAGACCAGCAGCGTGTAGCCGTCAGGCGGTGCGGTTGCGACGGCGGCAGCCGCCAGCATCAGCGCGGCGCCGGGCTTGTTCTCGATCACGACCGGCTTGCCCAGCGACTCCTGCAGCTTCTCGGCATAAAGGCGCACGAGCGTATCCATGCCCGAACCGGCGGCGAGCGAGACCACGATGGTGATGGTCTTTTCCGGATATTTTTGAGCGGCCGCCGGCATGCTCGGCTGGGTCATGCCAAGAGCCAATGCGACCAGCGCGCAACGTCCTAAATACCGCGACATCTTTTTTCCTCCCTGGCGCCGGCCTGACGGGCGGGCTTTTCGCCTCTCGCCGGTTTCGCCTTTTGGGTGAAATCCGCGGGGGCTGTTTTATACGTAGCGTGAGAATGCAAGTTCCCAAGCCTGCCCACAAGGCGGGCCGGATGGGCCCTCTGCGATAAGTGCCTCAAGTTGCGCCCTTTCCCCGCCGCAATCCCCGTGTTAACCGGACGCCGGTTGAAGGGCGCCGTACATGCGCTGCGCCGATCGAGGCTAAGATAAAGCCCACCATGTTCCGCCCCCCTCTCGCTGCTTTGATGATTTCAGCCGCCGTGCTGGCCGCCAGTCCGGCCGCCGCGCAATTCGGCGATCTTTTCCGCGACCCTCCGCCGCGCCCGCCCGCCAACGTGCCGAGCCGCGCGCCGCTCGATGTGCTGCGCCCGGACGAGCCGCCGGCGCAGCCGCTGCCGGCGCCGATGAATTTGCCGCCCTCAAGTCGTCCCGGCTCCGGCGCAATCCAGTCGCAGCCGCTGCCGCCGCCGCCCGGCTCGATTTCGCCCGCCGCCCCGGAGATCCGCCGCTCGCAGGATCCAGATCCGCGCGCGCCTGTGCAGCAGACCGCGCCCGCGCAAACGCTGCCGGGGTTACCGCCCGGCGTGCGCCAGCCGCGCGGCACCGCGGCGCCTTCCAATACCGGTCCGCAACCCGGCGATGAAGTCGTGGTCGAGCCGCCGGCGCAGAAGATCACCAATCCGCAGGCGGCGTTCTCTGGTTTGGACAAGATCACCGGGCGCATCATCAGCTTCGATGTCGCGATCAACGAGACCGTGCAATTCGGCGCGCTGCAGGTGACGCCGCGCGCGTGCTACACGCGCCCGCCGACCGAGACACCTAACACCGACACCTTCGTCGAAGTCGATGAGATGACGCTGCAGGGCGAAACGCGGCGCATTTTCACGGGGTGGATGTTCGCTGCCAGTCCCGGCCTGCACGCAGTCGAGCATCCGGTTTACGACGTCTGGCTCACCGACTGCAAAGGCGGCGCGTCTTCTGTCGCCGAGGCGCCGCCTGAAGCACCGAAGCCGCCCGTGCGCGCGCAACAGCCGCAACAGGCACCACGGCCGCAACAGCCGCCGCCAGCGCGCCCGCCGGCGCAGCAGCCGTCGTTCTTCCCGCCGCCGTTGAGCCGTTAGTTTTTATTCTGGCGCGGGTGCGCCGGCGCGAGCGCAAGTTCAAGCGCCCGCGCGCCGCTCACCGGCACATCGAGGGGGAGCGCCGCGAAATCCGCCTCGCCCACCAGCGCCGCCTCCAGCAGCTTGTGATATTGCCGCCGCGAGACCTCGGCCGCGCCGAATGAGCGCAGGTGGTCCGTCACGAATTGCGTGTCGAGCAACGCATATCCGCCGGCGCGTAGGCGCGCGACCAGATGCACCAGCGCCACTTTCGAAGCGTCGCGCGCGCGGTGGAACATGCTCTCGCCGAAAAATACGCGCCCCAGGCTCACGCCATACAAGCCGCCCACCAGCGTATCGCCGTCATAAGCCTCAAGGCTGTGGCAATGACCGGCCTCGTGCAGCTTGGTGTAGAGCGCGCGGATGCGCTCGTTGATCCATGTGCGGGCGCGGCCTTGCGCGGGTTCCGCGCAGCCGTCGATGACGGCGTTGAAGTCGCGGTTGACCCAGATCGTGTAACGGTCCGAGCGCACCGTGCGGGTGAGCCGTCCCGGCACATGGAACCCGTCGAGCGGAAAGATGCCGCGCTGCTCCGGCTCGATCCAGTAAAGCGCCGGGTCTTCCGCGCTCTCGGCCATCGGAAAGATGCCGCAGGCATAGGCCTTGAGCAGCACCTGCGGCGTTATCTCGACGAAAGCGTTCTCGCGGCTGGCCATCGTGGTGGGCGTCCGTTTAAAAGGAACTTACGAACTTAAAGGGCGCTGCCTTATTTGGGGAGGGGCAATCTTAACCAGTGGGTCACTATGAAGCCGTCAAATCGCTGAAAGATTGAACACAAACCGTTCGGCGCGCGTTGTGATGTTGAAAGCATTTTCGGCATTGCAAGGAAACCGGCGGCCATGATCCAAGCGATTCAAGCCAACGTTCTGCTGGTGGAGGATGAAGTCCTCATCAGCGACCTTGTCGCCGGCGTGCTCACCGAGGGCGGTTTCAACGTGCACACGGTCGCGAGCGCTGAGGATGCGCTCAGCTATCTCAATTCGGGTTCGCCGGTGGATGTCCTTTTTACCGACATCAATCTCGCCAAGCAGATGGATGGCTCGCAGCTGGCGGCCCGCGCGCGCGAACTGCGCCCCGATCTGCCTATCGTCTACGCCTCCGGGCGCTACAGCGCCTCGGCGATACAGCCGCTGGTGACACGTTCGGTGTTCTTGCCGAAGCCGTACGATCCGATGACTGTCTGCACGCTGCTGACGCGGCTGACGATGCAGCACTAAAGAGAGTTTAACTCTCCGGCCCATCGAGAAAGAAAAAAACGGCACTCAAATTGAGTGCCGTTTTCTTTACATCGCATTGCACGAGATCAATGCGACGCGATGCTTCCAGACATTATTTGCTTTTAAGTCCATCGCGGAAGGCCATCGCTTCGAGTTCGACCCGGACGGCGTCCATGACGGGGACCACGGGCCGCGCCTGGAATTCAAACGCAGGCAACATCGAGCAGAACTTGTGCACCGCCAGCGGATCGTCGCAATCCAGCAGCATGTACCCGCCCCAGTCACCCACGCGGATGACGAACATCTCGATCTTGAAGCTGTCGGGCGTCTTCCATTGCGTGAAAACCTCCAGGATGCGCTTCTGGGCGTTCTCGTATTCCATCGGCGATCCTTGCGAACGCTCGTTCCAGCTGATCACGTACTTCATCGCATTCTCCTTTGTTCGAGCTGGAGTTTTCAGGCGCTGTAGTGGACGGCGAATGGCGCCGCCTGGGGCTTGGTCTTGTGACCGGCTTCTTTCATGATCGGCGGGACTTCCGGATCCGAGACGAAGCTCTGCCAGCCCTTCTCATCCCAGTCGAAGAGCACCCAGAGCCGGTCCGCTTCGGCGGGATCGCGGAAGACGGTCGCGCCCTTGGAGCCGTGCTGCTTGCGCTTCACGGCGCTTGTCGTTGAGAAAACTTTCAAGAAACGGTCGAAATCTTCGACCTTTGTCGTCGCGAGAATCATTTCATCCTCCTGTGTGCCGGCGCGCTGTTGCGCCATCGCGTCAGCAGGATGGCTGCGACGCGACGCCCACACATGGGGAGGATTCCCTATGCCGCTGAAGTTCCGTGTTCGATCATGCCGCGCTCAAGCGCGTAGAGGGCGGCGGCGGCCCGGGTTGAGACGCCGATCTTGGAATAGAGGCTCTGGATATGATTGTCGGCGGTCTTGGGCGCGATCTCGAGCAGGCGGGCCGCTTCCTTGGCTGTATGCCCGGCCGCGATCAGCCGCAGGACTTCGATTTCGCGCGGCGTCAGACCCGCCAGGCGCTCTGCAGTTGCACGGCGGCCCGGTTGACCGGCGCAGGTGAGCACGGCCTCGACGGCATCGGCGCAAAGCTTTCCGTCTTTGACCGCGCTGCGGAGTTTGGCGGCTGCGGCCGTGTCGCTCAATGCGGCACGGTAGGGCCGCGCTTCCCTCGCGGTCTGAAACGCCTCGTCTGCGGCAAGGACGCGCGCGGCAGGCGAGAGGTCACTGCCGCGCGCGTAGCGGTGGTAGCCGCTGCCATCGAGGCGCTCATGATGGCGCAGCACCAGCGCCGCGATGGCTTTGCCTTCGCCGCCCAACGACGCAAGCGCGCGCTCGCCGTGATAGGGATGAAGCCGCGCCGCGTCGGTTTCGCGTTCGGTCAGCGCGCCGGCTCTCATCCAGATCGAGACTGGAATCGCCAGTTCGCCGATATCATGCGTGTAAGCCGCCCAGCGGACGCTACGAATGTCCGAGGCGGGAAGGCCCGCCTTCTTGCCCGCCGCATCCGCCAGCGCCGCCACGGCGCGCGAATGGCCGAACGTGGAGGGCATGCGCATGTCGATCATGTCCGCGATCGCCAGATAGGATTCCTCGCAAGCCTCCTCCTCAAGCATCGCATGGGGAGTCGGCTCCAGCGCCAGGATCGTTTCGCGGTCGACGGGTTCTTCCAGTCCCGCGAGTAGCCGTTCGGAATGGGCAATGAAAAGACCGGCCAATTCCTTTTCGTAAGCGCCGCCGGCACGATTGGCGATCATCGTGGTCATGGTCTCGTAGCCATGCGCCTCGGTCAGCGCGATGGCATCCTGCGCGAGCGTCACCAGCCGCACCGGAAGCTTCACGGCATTGCCGGACAGGCCGCGCGGCAATCCTTTTCCGTCCCAGCGCTCGTAGAGCTGGCCGAGATTTTCGCGGATCTCTTTTGAAAGCCCGATCCGTTCGGCAATCCGCTCAGCGACCTCGCAATGCCCGGCGAGGATCGGAACGCTCACCTGCATCGCCTCGGAGAGACCGCGCTCGACAGCCTTGGCGAGCTCCTCCGGCGGCAGGTCCGCGAAGGTACGCTTGAGGGCGCGTACAATCGTCTCTGCCAGCTCCGGCTTGTTGCCGATGTCGATGCGCTGCAAGTCGCGGCGAAGCGCGATCTCGTCACCGAACGCCGCGGACAGCAGATGGGTGTCGGCATTGCAGCCGATGTAACGCAGCAAAGCCTGATGATAGACGCTGCGGCGCGTAAGCTCGTCGAGACCGGCGACTTCGGCCAGCCGCATCGCCAGCACGCAGGATCGCAAGGCAAAGTCCCGCGAGTGACCGGTGGCGAGGTCCGTCGCATAGGCCAGCGTCATGAGGAAGTCAGCGCGCCGAACCGCAGGTGCCGCCAATTGGTACGCCCTCCCACAACGAGTTGCGAGTATATCCCCAATTAGGGGCGGGCGGGATATGCGGTCTAGTTCTCCATCCCGCCGCGAGCGAGGAACTGCTCCAGCCAGTGGATGTGGTAGTTGCCGTCGATGATGTCCTTCTCGCCGACCAGCGCGCGATGCAGCGGCAGCGTCGTCTCGATGCCGTCCACTACAACTTCGTCGAGCGCGCGGCGCAGGCGCATCAGGCATTCGGTGCGCGTCTTGCCGTGGACGATCAGCTTGGCGACGAGGGAGTCGTAATACGGCGGGATGCTGTAGCCCTGATACACGGCTGAATCCATCCGCACGCCGAGGCCGCCGGGCGCGTGATAATGCATGATGCGTCCGGGCGAGGGGCGGAACGAGACGGGGTTCTCCGCATTGATGCGGCATTCGATGGCGTGGCCGTGGAATTTTATGTCCGACTGCTTGAGCGTGAGCGGATCGCCGGCGGCGACGCGGATTTGCTCGAAGATCAGATCGATGTCGGTGATCATTTCCGTCACCGGATGCTCGACCTGAATGCGCGTGTTCATTTCGATGAAATAGAACTTGCCTTCCTCGTAGAGGAATTCGACGGTGCCGACGCCGAGATATTTCAGTTCGCGCATCGCCTTCGCAACCGTCTCGCCGATGGCATCGCGCGCTTCGGTGTTGAGCGCGGGCGAGGGGGATTCTTCCAGCACCTTCTGGTGCCGCCGTTGCAGCGAGCAATCGCGCTCGCCGAGATGGATGGCGTGGCCCTTGCCGTCGCCGAGCACCTGAATTTCGATGTGGCGGGGCTTCTGCAGATATTTTTCCAGATAAACCGCGTCATCGCCGAAGGCGGCCTTTGCCTCCGCGCGCGCGGTGGAGAGCGCATTGGATAATTCATCCGCCGTGAGCGCGACCTTCATGCCGCGCCCGCCGCCGCCTGCCGCAGCTTTCACCAGCACCGGAAAGCCGATCTCCTTGGCGATCTTGGCGGCTTCGACATCGGAGGTAACGCCGCCATCAGAGCCCGGCACCACCGGAATGCCGAGGCGCACGGCGGTGCGCTTGGCCTCGATCTTGTCGCCCATCAGGCGGATGTGTTCGGGCTTAGGACCGATGAATGCGATGTTGTGCTCGCCGAGGATTTCCGCGAAACGCGCGTTCTCGGACAAAAAGCCGTAGCCCGGATGCACCGCGTCGGCGCCGGTGATTTCGCAGGCAGCGAGCACGGACGGAATATTGAGATAGCTCTCCTTCGCCGCCGGCGGGCCGATGCACACGCTCTCGTCGGCGAAGCGCACGTGCATGGCGTCGGTGTCGGCGGTGGAATGCACCGCGACCGTCGGAATGCCGAGCTCCTTGCAGGCGCGCAGCACCCGCATGGCGATCTCGCCGCGATTGGCGATCAGGATTTTGTCGAACATCGCAGTCCCGCGATCATCATTCGATGATCATCAGCGGCTCGCCGAACTCGACCGGCTGGCCGTCTTCAAAAAGAATCTGAATTACCTTGCCGGAGCGCGGCGCAGGGATCTGGTTCATCGTCTTCATGGCTTCGATGATGAGCAGCGTCTGTCCGGCTTTGATGGTGGAGCCGACTTCGACGTAAGGCTTGGCACCGGGTTCCGGGCTGCCGTAGGCGGTGCCGACCATCGGCGAGATGACGGCGCCCGGATGCTTGGCGGGATCGATCGGCGCAATCGAGGTGATGCCGACCGCCGCCGGCGCGGGGCCGCGCGCAGCGGATGCCGGCGCCGCCATTGCAGCGACGGTGACGTTGCGCGCCACGCGCACGCGCTGGCCTTCATGGCCGATTTCGATTTCGGTCAGTCCGGTTTCTTCCAGGAGCTTTGCAAGCTCCTTGATCAGATCGCGGTCGATCCCGGATTTGGAAGATTTTTGCGGCGGTTTTGCCATTTGTCCTAGCCTGCTTGCCTTTATCTTTCCGTCTTATTTCTTCGCCTTGACGCCGATCATGCCGGCAAGTCCGGTCAGGGCCAGCGCGTAGCCCTCGATCCCGAAACCGCAGATCACCGCCTTGGCGGCTTTCGAGACGAACGAATTTTGCCGGAATTTTTCGCGCGCGTGAATATTGGTGATGTGCACTTCGATCACCGGCAGTTTCACCGCCAGCAGCGCATCGAGAATGGCGACCGACGTGGTGGTGTAACCGGCGGCGTTGAGAAGGATGCCGGCGGCCTTCTTGGCGCGCGCTTCCTGAATCCAGTTGACGATTTCGCCTTCCAGATTGGACTGGCGGAATACGATATTCAGGCCGAGCTTTTTGGCGGATGCGTTACAAAGCTTTTCCACGTCTTTGAGCGTCGAGCGGCCATACTTCTCCGGCTCGCGCGTGCCGAGCAGATTGAGGTTCGGGCCGTTGAGGACGTAGACCGTTTTCATCATGATATTCGTTGGAATCGGCGGCAATGAGCGCAGCCAGCCGCGTTTATAGGTGCCCCCGGCGCGAAGGGGAAGCCCAGCCCTGAGTTTGGGGTTAAACCTTAAGCCGCCGCGCGGCCGGACTGCGCCGGCGCCACGGTTTCCGCCGCCGCCCAGTCGATGACTTCCTTCAGCGCCGTTAACCTTTGGCGGCCGGCGGCCTTCGACTTCCCGTAAATGCCGATTTGCACATCGGCGCTGGTGCCGTTGGCGACAATTTTCGCGGCGTGCGCGATTTCCTTCTGGCAGTTGAGCGCGGCGATGTCCTCGGCGATGAAGTCGAGAATCTCGTCGAGCCATTCCTTCGCTGTTCGCGGCGAGCGGCGGAACGGGTCGATGAAGGTGGCGGCGATGCCGTAACGCTGCGCGTGCCACTTGTTCTCCATCGTGATGGCGCGTCCGACGCGGTCGAAACCGGCGTTGAGCGCGCGGTCGCGGTCGAGTGCGCGAACGAGGCAGCGATACAGCGCAGCGATCGCCAGCGCGTCTTCCAGCCGCGTGCAGCTGTCGGCGACGCGCAGCTCGATGGTCGGATAGCGGATCGAGGGGCGGATCGCCCACCAGATGTAGCTCGCATCCGGGATGATTTTCGCCCAGGTGAGCGCCGAGACGAATTCGTCGTAATCCGTCTTGGTGCGGAAGAGTTCCGGCAGTCCGGTGCGCGGCAACTCATCATAGGCCGCGAGGCGATAGCCGTGCAGGCCCGTCGGGTGTCCCTGCCAGAACGGCGACGAAGTGGAGAGCGCGAGCAGGAGCGGCAGATACGGCGTGAGCCGCATCATCAGTTCGACGCGCGAATCCGGTTCTGGCACTTCGACGTGCACGTGCATGCCGCACAACATGTTGCGCATGCCGACCATCTGCAAATCGTCGATGATGGCGTCGTAGCGCTCGCCGGGCGTCACGGTTTGCTCCGGCCACTTCGCGAGCGGGAAGGTGCCCATCGCGGCGATGCCCAGTTTCTGCTTTTGCGCTTCTTCGCTAAGCGTGCTGCGGAAATGAATGAGATGTTCGCGCGCAGCCTGCATCGTTTCGCACGGCGGCGTCGCCACCTCGATTTGCATCTGAAGCATTTCCGTCATCACGCGGTCGCCGAGGCGTTTCTTGGCGCCGGCCAAAAACCTCTTATTCGCGCGCGTGACCGCACGGCGCGTCTTCGCGTCGAACACGAAATACTCTTCTTCGATTCCGATCGTATACATGGCCGACTAGAACGTGTTCCCCCCGGGCAAGTTCCATCGCGAATCAAGAAATAAGTGCAAAAAAGTATTATCCGGCGGACATCGCGGCCCGCCGGATAAAAATGCCTAAAAAATAGAAGTCTGGCTAGCGCGGTTTAGCAGGTTGCCTTGCCGCAGCGGGCCTTGTTCACTTTTTCCTTCAGCGCAGGCAGGCCGACGGCGCCGATCACCACATCAGAGCCGATCACATAACTGGGCGTGCCGTTGAGGCCGAGTGCTTCGGCGAGCTTGAAGCTCTCCTCAAGGCTCTCCTTCACTTCGGTGCTGCCCATGTCCTTTTCCAGCTTCGCGACGTCGAGGCCGACTTCCTTGGCGGTGGCGAGCGCTTTCGCGCGATCGACCTGGCCGCGCCCGCTCAGCAGCTTCTGATGGAATTCGAGATACTTCTTCCCGCTCTTGTCCTGCATCCGCACCGCGGTGGCGACCTGCGCCGCTTCGACCGAGCCGGGGCCGAGCACGGGAAATTCTTTCAGCACCACCTTGAGCTTGGTATCCTTGAGCAACTCCATCATGTCGGTCATGGCGCGCTTGCAGTAGCCGCAGTTGTAGTCGAAGAACTCGACCATCGTGACGTCGCCCTGCGGATTGCCGAGCACGACATGGCGCGTCGAATTGAAAAGGTTATTGGCGTTGGTCTTCACCGCCGTCTGATGCTTTTCGGTTTCCGCCAAATTCTGCTTCTTCTCAAGCTCGTTCATGACTTCCTGCATGATTTCCGGATTCTTCAGCAGGTAGTCCTTGACGATGCGCTCGATCTCGCCGCGCTGGGTTGTGGAAAAATCCTGCGCGCGCGCCGCCATCGGCGCGAGCGCCGCCAGCAGCAAAGCGCAAACGGCGGCGGTGAAACGCAGGCTCGATGTCATGATCGTCGTCCTTTTCAAAATCAGTTGGATTTGGCGCCGGCCAAAGGTTTGACGTTGACCAGATCGTCAGCCTTGACCCAGGCCGGCGAGCCAATGGGAAAACGCGTCTTCGCCCGCGCGCCGAGCTGGCGGGCGGTTTTGAGATCGCCGCGCAGGAAGGCGGCTTGCGCGGAGGCCAGGTCAGCCTGCGCGAGATCGCCCTTGCGGCCATAGGCCATCGCGAGCTGAACGTAGGCGTCCGGTACTTCCGGCTCGCGCTGCAGCGCGCTGCGAAGCATCGTCACGGCTTCCTCGGCGGCTTGCGTCTGGTTGGTTGCGATCAGCGCCTGCGCCAGCAGAATTTGAATCAGCGCCGGGTTCGGCGCGAGCTGCACCGCGTGACGCAGCGGCGCGACCGCTTCGGCCGCGCGCCCGCCCTCGAGCAGCGCCTGGCCCTTGAGTTCATGGAAGTAGGGATTGTTCGGCTGCGCCTGGATCAGCGCGTCGATCTGCCCGATGGCGACGCGCAAATCGGAATGCCGGTAGGCCGCGATGGCGCGGGCGTAACGCGCGGGCAGGCCGTTATCGCCGAGCGGGAAGCGGCGCGCGACCGTGTCGCCGCGCTCAAGGAAGCCGTAGAGCTTGGCGCGCATCAGGTCGTGCCGCAGCTGCATCTCCGGCGAGTCTTTCTTGTTCCAGTACGGGCTTTCCTTGGCGAAAATTTCCAGCGCCGCGACGCGCTCAGCCGGCATCGGATGCGACTGGACGTAAGGGTCCATGTAGCGCGTGTTGAACATGATCTGGTCGCTTAAGCGCTTGAAGGTGTCGTACATCCCCTTCGTGGACTGCTGGGTGGCGTTGAGAAATTTCACGCCAGCGCGGTCGGCCTGTTCTTCCTGGCTGCGCTGATAGGCGAGCAGCGAGCGGCGGATCGCTTCCTGCGGGCCCATGATGGCCGCCGCCGGATTGCCGCCGACGTTGCTGGAACGGGCGGTCGCGACCATCGCGCCGGCGCCGAGCAGCATGGCGATGATCGATTGCGTCTGGGCCGCGGCGAGTTGCTCGCGCAGGCGCGACAGATGGCCGCCGGCGATGTGGCCGGTCTCGTGCGCCAGCACGCCGATGATCTCGTTCGGCGTCTGCGATTCGACCAGCGCGCCGGCGTTGACGAAGATTCGCCGCCCATCCATCACGAAGGCGTTGAACGCGCGGTCGTTGATGATGACGACTTGAATGTTCTGCTGCGCGAGGCCGGCGGCGCGTAAAATCGGCTGCGTGTAGCCGCGCAGGACCTGCTCGATCTCCGCGTCGCGGATGAAGGGAAGGCCCGGAGGAGCTTGCGCATGCGCCGGCGCCGCAGCCGCCACAAGGGCGGCCGAGGTGAGCAGCGCAATCGTGCGTCTTGCTGGCATCAGCCGCCGCGCCCTGATAGTTGTGCCGTTGTCGATCATGCGTGTTTCGTACCGGATGAGCCGGAACCTAGTGACGCGGTGGTGGCCGGTCAACGCAACTTGAATGCAATTCGGATCACGTCTTATTGCGCGGAAATGCCGGGAAATCAAAGCCCGGCGAATGCGGCAGCAGCGGGGCAGGCGTGCGTGAACCGCTCGTATTGATGGGCAGAAACGGGTTTTCGGCCGATGCTTGAGAAGGCAAAACACTGGCTGGTGCCATCCCGGCGAAGCGACGTGCCGCCGTTCATGGTGATGGACGTGATGGCCGCGGCGGCCCGGATCGAGGCTACAGGCGGGCGCGTCGTTCACATGGAAGTGGGCCAGCCCGCGGCGCCTGCGCCGAAGACCGCGCTGTCCGCCGCGCGCGCCGCGCTGGAGCGGCCCATCGCCTATACCGAGACGCTGGGGGTTCCTTCATTGCGCGCGCGCATCGCGCGGCATTATGCCGAGGTCTACAATTTCTCACTTGATCCTTCACGCATCGCGGTGACGACCGGCTCCTCGGCGGGATTCATTCTGGCGTTCCTGTCGCTGTTCGAGCCGGACGATCGCGTTGCGCTCGCCAACCCCGGTTATCCGCCGTACCGCCACATTCTCACGGCGCTGGGATGCGAGCCGGTGCTGATCGAGACCACCGCGCAAACGCGCTGGGCGATGACAGGCGAAGCGCTGATCGCCGCGCACAAGAAGAAGCCGCTCAAAGGTCTGCTGGTCGCAAGCCCCGCCAATCCGACCGGCACCATGATGGAAGCGGGCGCGCTCGCGAATTTGATCGCGGTCGCCGAGGGTGAGGGCATCCGCGTCATCTCGGACGAAATCTATCACGGCCTCGATTATGCGTTCCGAGCGGAGACCGCGGTGAAGTTCTCCAGCAATGTGCTCATCATCAATTCGTTTTCAAAGTATTTCTGCATGACCGGCTGGCGCGTCGGCTGGATGGTGGTGCCGGAACCGCTGGTGCGCACAGTCGAGCGGTTGCAGCAGAACCTCGCCATCTCGGTGCCTTCACTCTCGCAAGTCGCAGCAGAAGCCGCCTTCGAAGGGCGCGCCGAAATGGAGGCGGTGAAGCACGGCTATGAGGAAAACCGCCGCACCCTGGTCGAGGGATTGCCGAAGGCCGGGCTCGATAAATTTCTGCCCGTCGATGGCGCGTTTTATCTTTATGCGGATGTGTCGCGCTTCTCCAACGACAGTCTGGCGTTTGCAAAACAGATGCTGGAGCAGGCGGGCGTGGCGGCGACGCCGGGCGTCGATTTCGATCCCGTGCACGGGCGCGATTTCCTGCGCTTTTGCTACGCCGGTTCCGCCGCCGACATGCACGAAGCGGTGGCGCGCATCGGCAAGTGGCTGCAAAAGCGATAGCGCGAATACGGCGCTAGGCTTTGCGGCGGCGCTGCCCTAAGATTCCAGAAGTTCCATTTTCGTCAACCAAGCGCGTCCAGTGGCCACCAGAGCGTCTCTTTTCGCCCGCCTTGCGTTGTTGGTTGCCGGCACAACCTTGCCGCTGATCATCTTTGCGACCGTTCTGGTTTACCGCTACCACGCGCAGGACGAACAGCAGGCCGCCGAACGCGTTCTTGAAGTCGTGCGCGGTATCCGGCGCGTGCTCGATACCGAGACACGCAGCGTCACCGCCGGGCTGGAAGTTCTCGCGCTCTCGCAGGCGCTGCAGAAAGGCGACATCGAGGGTTTCCGCACCGACGCCGCCGCGTTTCTGCGAGGCTATCCGGCGGAGTCCGCGATTTCGATCGGCGACCGCGAAGGGAATCAGATTTTCAATTCGCGCGTTCCGGCGGGGCAGACGCCGCCCATGCTGCGCAATCGCGGGCCTTTCGATCGGGTGTTCGAGACGTCCGCGCCCGCTTACTCGCGCTTGTTCATCGGTTCGGTGACCCGCAGCCGCATCATCACGGTGACCGTGCCGGTCCACCGCGGCGAAAACATCGCCTACGCGTTGTCGTTCAATCCGCCGATTGAAGGTTTCCAGACGATCATCGAACAGCAGAGGTTCGGACCCGACTGGACGATTTCGATTTTCGACCAGGACGGCATTAATTTCGCGCGCGTTCCCAATCCCGATCAAACCATCGGCCAACGTGCTTCGCCGACGCTTTATGCGCAGATGTTCAGCCGCGATGAAGCGATCATCCCAACCGTTTCGCTGGAAGGTGTACCGCTGCTCACCGCGTTTTCGAAATCGTCGGTGTCGGGCTGGATCGTCGCTGCGGGTATTGCTTCGTCGACGATCAACGCACCGCTTTGGAACACGCTCGCCATCACCGTCACGGTTGGAATCGTTCTGCTTCTTTTGGGACTGGCGTTCGCCGTCCGCATGGCGACGCAGATCGCTCACGCCGAGGCGATGAACGAATTGCTGATCAACGAACTCAATCACCGCGTGAAGAATTCGCTCGCGACCGTGCAGTCGATCGCCGCTCGCACATTCCGCGGCCTCAACGATCCCCACGATACGCGGCAGAAATTCGACGCGCGGCTGGTTGCATTAGGCCGCGCGCACGACATCCTGAGCGAGGAGAAATGGCGCAGCGCCGACATCCGCGAGATGATCGAGCGTGTGCTGGCGCCGCACGGGACAAGGGATGCCGCGCGCTTTCATCTGGCGGGGCCTGATTTGCGGCTCTCCCCGCAGGCAGCGCTGATTGCGTCGATGGTGCTGCACGAACTTGCCACCAACGCCGCGAAATACGGCGCGTTGTCGGTGCCGGGCGGCGAAGTGAGCATCGCGTGGGATATTATCAACCGCGACGGCAAGCCGTCCGCCGAGTTGCGCTGGAGCGAACGCGGTGGTCCCCGGGTTGAAGCGCCGACGCGGCAGGGTTTCGGCAGCACGCTGATCGAGCAGGGCTTGCCGGCGCAACTTGGAGGCACCGCGCATTTCGATTACGCGCCGGAAGGCCTCGTTTGCACGGTCAACTTTCCGATCGAATAGCTTTCAGAATTCAACGTCGAGTTCTTCGACTTCGTCCGGCTCGGTTTTGGCGGCGGCGATCCATTCCTGCATCTGCGGCAACGCCATGATGGCTTTGCAATAAGTGGTGCAGGCTTCATCCAGCTGCACGTCATAGGTCATGAAGCGCGTCACCACCGGCGCGAACATGGCGTCGGCCATGCAAGGCAGGCGCCCGAACAAAAAAGGCCCTTTGCCCTGTTCCAGACATTCGCGCCAGATGCCGGTGATGCGATCGACATCGGCCTGCGCGCCCGCCCACACCTTGAAACCGGGATAGCGGGCTTTGAGATTCATCGGCAGCGCCGATCGCAAGTTTGAAAAACCGGAATGCATCTCGCCGCAGATCGAGCGGCAGCGTGCGCGCGCGTCGCGCGATTTCGGCAGCAGGCCGGCGTCGGGTTTTTGCTCGTTGAGATATTCGGCAATCGCAAGCGTGTCCCATATCTTCACGCCGTCATGCGTGAGGCAGGGGACGAGGAACGACGGCGAGAGCAGCAGCAACTCCGCGCGCGTCGAGGGATCGTCGCTGGCGACGAGCGCTTCCTCGAAGTCGATGCCGGACATCTTGCAAAGCAGCCAGCCGCGCAGCGACCAGGAGCCGTAATTCTTGCTGGCAATCGTCAGGGTGGCCTTGGCCATCGGGTGTAATCCCGTCAGTTTCGGCCCGGCATTGCTACCTTAGTTGAAAATCCAGGTGTATCAATACCTTCTTGCACTGCGTCCAGAGGTTTCCCCCGGTACATAGGGCTAATCGCAATTTACCTCGCAGTGCAGCATAAAATGCCCTAGCCTCCCCAGGCGACCCGCCGGGGCCGCAAGGGATTGAATGCTCTACCAAGCGTATCAGGCGCATTCCGACATCATGGTGCCGGTGCGGGCGTTTGCCGGCATGGCTCTGCAAACGGCGGGGCATATGAACGGCGCGGCGGACAACTCGTTCGTCCGCAATCTCACAGCCGCGTATGATTTGATCGCGCGCGCGGGGCTCACGCACGAGCGCCCGCCTTACGGCATCGACAGCGTGATGGTGGGAAATCGCGAGGTTAAGGTGCGCGAGGAGCCGGCGCTGGTGACGCCGTTCGGCACGCTTCTGCATTTCAAGAAGGATATCGAAGCGACGCAGCCGCGCGTGCTGCTGGTCGCGCCGCTCTCGGGACATTTCGCGACACTGCTGCGCGCCACCGTGCGCACGATGCTCCCGGAACATGACGTCTATATTACCGACTGGCACAACGCGCGCGATGTTCCGACCTCAGACGGAGCTTTCGGCTTCGACGACTATATCGACCACCTCATACAATTTCTGGAAGCAATCGGACCGGGGGGACACGTGGTCGCGGTGTGCCAGCCATGCGTTGCTGTGCTGGTCGCCGCCGCCGTGATGGCGCAAGGCGGAAATCCTGCGGCTCCCCGTTCGATGACGCTGATGGCGGGGCCGATCGACACGCGAGTCAACCCGACCAAGGTGAACGAGCTTGCGAAGTCGAAGCCGATGGACTGGTTCGAGAAGACGCTGATCGCCAGCGTGCCCTATCGCTATCCGGGCGCGGGCCGCCGCGTCTATCCCGGTTTTGTGCAGCTCGCCGCCTTCATGAGCATGAACATCGAGCGCCACGTGAAGGCGCATCGCGAATTGTACGAAAACCTGCGCAACGGCGAGAACGAAAAGGCGCGCACGACAAAAGCGTTCTACGACGAATATTTCGCCGTGCTCGATCTCACAGCCGAATTTTATCTCGAAACCGTGCGGCTGGTGTTCCAGGAACACGCGTTGCCGCTCGGTGAAATGAAATGGCGCGGCGAAAAGGTCGAGCCGCGCGCCATCAAGCGCACGATGCTGCTTACCATCGAGGGCGAGAAGGACGACATCTGCGCGGTCGGACAGACGCTGGCCGCGCACGATTTGTGTTCAAGCCTGCGCCCCTATCTGAAACGCCACCACATGCAGGCCGGCGTCGGCCATTACGGCGTGTTCAGCGGCAAGGCCTGGACCAACCAGATCTACCCGATCGTCAAGAACGTGATCCTCGCGAGCGACTGACCTACTCGGCGTTCTCGGCCGAGTTGCGCTTGCCCCACCAGCCGCGTTTTGGCTGCGCGGGTTCCTCGCCCGCTGAACTCGACACGATGGGTGTTGGCGCTGGAGCCGGTGGCGGCATCGGCGCTGCTGCGGCGAATGGCGCCGGCTCGCGGATGGTTGAGCGGCGGCGCGGGGCCTCGCCCGGTTCCGCAGCTTGCGATGCGGGCGGCTCGAATTGCTGGCTGGGAGCCGGGGGTTCGAAGCGAGCAGGTGGCGGCGGCTGGAAATCGCCAGCCGGGTAATTTCCGCTGGCCTCGTTTGGCATTTCGCCGGAATGCGTATCCCCGGCGTGCGGTTCGCCGGCCTGGAAATCGCCGCCGGGTGAATTGCCGCCCGGATTGGGGCCGCCTTCGCGGCCTTGCCGATTGCGGCGTCCGCCGCGCCGCCCGCGCCGCCGGCGGCGGCGTACGTCGCCGTTTGCGTCGGTGGCGTTGCCGTTGTTCTCGTGCGGCTCGCCGGAGGCTCCGCCAGGCTCGGCCTGCATATCGGCGTGTTCGCCCGGTTGCGTCTCCGATTGTGCGTCCGATTGAGCGTCCATGCCGTGTTCGGATGGTGCGCCGCCTTGATATTGGTCGTCGCGCGCGTGCGCGGGAGTTGCGCCGCCTTCGCGCCCTTCGCCACGGCCTTCACCGCGTCCTCTGCCGCCGCGGCGTCCGCGCCGACGCCGCCGCCGGGGTTCGCCATTCTCGTCAGTAAGGGGAGCGCGTTCCGGCTCGTGCGATGTTTCTTCGTGATCGGCCGCCGCCGGGATGGCGATCGGTTCGCCTTCCTCGGCCTCGGCTTCCGCAGCCGCATCGGCGGCCGCATCTTCCTCGTCGATCTCCGCGTTCGTGAAGGTGTCGGGCCGCTGCGCCGCGATCGCCTTGGCGGCTTCCACAGTATGAACCTGGTCGCTGCGGTCGATGACGTAAGACTGCGGCCCGAGAATGGTCGGATCGGCGGTGATCGTGATGCTGAGCTGGAAGCGATCCTCAAGCGCGCGCAGGTGGCCGCGCTTTTGATTGAGGATGTAAAGCGCGACTTCCGAGCGCGTGCGTACGATCAGATTATGCGTCGCGACCTTGAGCAGGTGCTCTTCCAGCGCGCGCAGCAATTGCAGCGTGACCGAAGACACCGAGCGCACATGCCCGCTGCCGTCGCAATGCGGGCATTTCTCGGTCGAGCTTTCCAGCACCGATGTGCGGATGCGCTGGCGCGACATTTCCAGCAGGCCGAAATGCGAGATGCGGCCGACCTGAATGCGCGCGCGGTCGTGCTTGAGAGACTCTTTCAGCCGCCGCTCGACGTTGCGGTTGTTGCGGCCTTCTTCCATGTCGATGTAGTCGATGACAATGAGGCCCGCGAGATCGCGCAGGCGCAGCTGCCGCGCGATTTCTTCCGACGCTTCCGTATTGGTCTTGAGCGCGGTGTCCTCGATGTGGTGCTCGCGCGTCGCCCTGCCGGAGTTGACGTCGATCGCAACGAGCGCTTCGGCCTGGTTGATGACGATGTAGCCGCCGGAGCGCAGTTGCACCGTCGGCGAGAACATGGCGTCTAGCTGGCTCTCGATGCCGAAGCGCGTGAAGACCGGCTGGGCGTCCTTGTAGAGCTTCACGTTCTTCGCATGGCTCGGCATGAGCATGCGCATGAAGTCCTTGGCGTCCTTGTAGCCTTCCTCGCCCGCGACGATGATTTCGTCGATGTCTTTATTGTAGAGGTCGCGGATCGAGCGCTTGGTGAGCGAGCCTTCCTCGTAGACGAGTTTGGGCGCGGTGGATTTCAGCGTAAGGTCGCGCACCGTCTCCCACAGCCGCAGCAGATATTCGAAATCGCGTTTGACTTCCGTCTTGGTGCGGCTGGCGCCTGCCGTGCGCAGGATGACGCCCATGCCTTCCGGCACTTCGAGTTCCTGCGCGATTTCCTTCAGGCGGCCGCGATCCTCGGCGGAGGTGATCTTGCGGGAAATGCCGCCGCCGCGCGCGGTGTTCGGCATCAGCACCGAATAGCGGCCGGCGAGCGAGAGATAAGTCGTGAGTGCAGCGCCCTTGGTGCCGCGCTCTTCCTTCACCACCTGCACCAGCATCACCTGCCGGCGCTTGATGACTTCCTGGATCTTGTATTCGCGGCGGCGATGACGCGGCGCGCGGTCGGGCATTTCTTCCATCGCGTCGGCGCCGCCGACGGATTCCACGGTTTCTTCTTCCGTGGGTTCGGCATGCTCAGGATGTTCGGCGCCGTTGCCGTTGAGTTCGGTTACCGGTGCGGCTTCGCCGCTCTCGGCCAAAGCGTGCGGCTCATCGTGATGCTCGTCATGATGTTCATCGTGCGGAGCTTCGCTGCCGGCCGGATGTTCGGCGTCAGCATGAGCTTCGTGATGCGGTTCGTCGTGATGTTCTTCCGCGTGAGGTTCGGCATGAGCCTCGCTCGGGGTCTCGTGATTCTCTTCGACATGCTCGCCAACTTGCGCCTCGTCGTGAGGCTGCGCGGCAATGTCGCCCGGCATATTCTCGCCGGCCGGAATCCCGGCGGCTTCTTCGGCGGCGAGCGGATCGCTGCGCACGGCTTCGTCACGCCGGTGAGCGCCGCGACCGCGATTGCGTCCGCCGCGGCCACGGCGGCCGGAGCGGCGTTCATGTTCCGCTTCGTCGTCGCGATGCTGGCGCGCATCGTCTTCGAGCAGAGCCTGCCGGTCGGCGGTGGGGATTTGATAATAGTCGGGGTGGATTTCGGAGAACGCCAGAAAGCCGTGGCGGTTGCCGCCGTAATCGATGAACGCCGCCTGCAGCGACGGTTCAACGCGCGTTACCTTGGCGAGATAGATATTTCCCCGGAGTTGCTTGCGGTTAGCCGACTCGAAGTCGAATTCTTCGACCCGGTTGCCGCGCAGAACGACCACCCGGGTTTCCTCCGGATGGGTCGCGTCGATCAGCATTTTGTTGGGCATTGAATGGTCTCACTGGGCCAAGTCCGCGCACGCCTGCCTGACGGCGGCGAAGGGGGACTGCCTGATTGTTGTGAAAGGGAAGATGGGGCGCGCGCACACGCGAAAGCTCGGCGTGGCCGGCGGTCTCCCGCGCTGTCATGTCACGACAGCGCCGAGGCCGGACCTCGATTTGCTCTTGCTGCGAATGTTGCAGCATGGACTTGCGACCCGTAGCGCAGGCGGCCAGCGCAATCTCGCGCGCGGCCGCGGTTTCGTTCGCTCGACGGTTTCGGCGCGGGCGGCCCGAAGACCGCGCGCAAACCCGGTTGTCCTGAACAAGGGTATCGGCTCGCAAACCGCCCGCCCGTCCGTCTGCCTCGTCGAGGAGTACGATCCCAGGGGGCGTGCCGGGTACCCGAACGCGGTACAACCGGAACTATTAACCGTCAGCAGTTCCTACATACGGCCGCAAAGTGGCAATAGCAAGGGAGCCGGGTTCCGGCGGTTCCAGCGTTCCACCGGGCGTTTTGCGGCGCTCAAACTTCCATTAACGGAAGACCCCCTAATGGAGTAAAAAGCGCCGAAAGGGATCATGAATCGTGGCACGCCGCGCAACGATCTTCGCTTTTGCTGCCTTTGGAGCGCTTGCTGGTTGCTTATATCCGGCGGGCGGTATCGCGCAGCAACCCGGCACTTTCGTCCGCCAGCCCTCGGCCAAGGGCGACCTGATCGCGCTCGCCAACGACGTGCGACTCGGCGGCGACGAGAAGCAGACACGCTTCGTGCTCGACCTCAACCGCAAGATCGCTCTCGTTGCCTTCACGCTCGCCGATCCCTACCGGGTGGTCATCGACCTGCCGCAGATCAATTTCCGCCTGCCGCCGAAGTCGGGCGAGACCGGGCGCGGACTGATCAAGGCGTTTCGTTATGGTCTCGTGATGCCGGGCGGCTCGCGCATCGTGATCGACACCAAGAGCCCGGTACGCATCGAGAAAGCCTTCGCGCTCGACGCCGCCGAAGGCCAGCCCGCGCGTCTGGTGCTCGATCTGGCGGCGACCGACCGCGAATCTTTCATGCGCAGCATCGCGGCCGAGAACCGCGCGCCGCACCCCGGCACGATGAAAAAGAGCGAGGCGCTCAAGCCGTCCGGCGACCCGCGCCCGCTCATTGTGATCGATCCCGGTCACGGCGGCATCGACACCGGCACCAAGGCCGGGAGTGGCGAGATGGAAAAAGCCATCGTGCTCGATTTTGCGCTGCTGCTGCGCGACAAGATCGAGAAGAGCGGAAAATATCGCGTGGCGATGACGCGCTCCGACGATAGTTTCATCGCGCTAGGCGACCGCGTGCGTTTCGCGCGCGAGCGGCAGGCCGCGCTGTTCATTTCGATCCATGCCGATTCAATTCCGCGCTACGAGGGCGAGGCGCAGGGCGCGACCGTTTACACGCTTTCGGAAAATGCCTCCGACGCCGAAGCCGCGCGGCTGGCCGACGCCGAAAACCGTGCCGACGTTATTTCCGGCGTCGATTTGACCGCTGAGCCGAATGACGTCGCCGACATTCTCATCGATCTCGCGCAGCGCGAGACCAAGACGTACTCTCTTCAGTTCGCCAAGACGCTGGTTGGCGAGATCAAGACGGTTGCGAAGTTGCACAAGCATCCGCTGCGGGCGGCGGGCTTCAAGGTGCTCAAGGCGCCGGACGTACCTTCGGTGCTGGTGGAACTCGGCTATGTCTCGACCAAGGACGACCTTAAGCAGATGATGTCTGATGCCTGGCGGGGGCGCACGGCGGATTCCATCGCGCAGGCGGTGGAAGCCTTCTTCACGCCCCGCGTGGCTGGCGCTGCGGGAAAACCGCAATAAATGAGAGGCTGCCCTGCCGGATTGGCCTCAGTTTCAACATAAAACAGGGCGACCTAACCTTGGTAACCCGATACTCAATAGACGCCGAACGGCTGGCGACTCTGTGAAAAAGCTGTCATTTTTCAATGCTTAGACTTCAAGCGCAGGCGGACTAATCGACTATGAAACTGGTTTTGCGCTTCTTCGGCTTTCTGTTCACGGTCGGCACGATTTTGTTCGTGGTCGGCGTCGCGGCTGCCGCCGGTCTGCTGTGGCATTTCTCCAAGGACCTGCCGGACTATTCGCAATTGCAGGACTACGAGCCGCCGGTGATGACGCGCGTTCACGCGTCCGACGGTTCGCTGTTGTCCGAATATGCGCGCGAGCGGCGGCTTTATATTCCGATCCAGTCGGTGCCGAAGCTCGTTCTCAACGCATTCATCGCCGCCGAAGACAAAAATTTCTATGAACACGGCGGACTGGACTTCGGCGGCATCGCGCGCGCCGGTTTTCTTTATCTGCAAAGCTACGGCACCGGCCGCCGCCCGCAGGGCGCGTCCACCATCACGCAGCAGGTCGCCAAGAACTTCCTCCTCACGAATGAAGTCTCGTTCCAGCGCAAGATCAAGGAAGCGCTGCTGGCGCTGAAAATCGAGCGCACCTATTCGAAGGAAAAAATCCTCGAGCTTTACCTGAATGAAATTTATCTCGGCCTTGGCGCCTACGGCATCGCCGCTGCTTCGCTGCTGTACTTCGACAAGTCGGTGCACGAACTCACCGTCGCGGAAGCCGCCTATCTCGCGGCGCTGCCGAAAGCGCCGAACAATTATCACCCGTTCCGTCAGCGCGAGCGCGCCATCGAGCGCCGCAATTACGTGCTCGACCGCATGGTCGAGTCCGGCTTCATCAAATCCGCCGACGGAGACCGGGCCAAGCGCTCGCAGCTTGCGGTCACCGTGCGGCCGACTGGAGCGCATATTTTCGCCGCTGAATATTTCGCCGAGGAAGTGCGGCGCGAGATTTACGACCGCTACGGCGAGAAGAAGCTCTACGAGGGCGGACTTTCGGTGCGCACCACGCTCGATCCGAAATTGCAGATGCTGGCGCGCAAGGTTCTCACCGACGGTTTGCAGAATTTCGATGAGGCGCAGGGTTATCGCGGCGCCGTAACGAAGATCGACATCAGCGGCGACTGGGGCATCAAGCTCGTTGAGGTGAGGGCGCTTGCGGATGTGTCGCCCTGGCGGCTTGCCGTGGTGCTGGAGACATCCGACCAGACGGCGCGCGTCGGCATGCAGCCGGGCCGCGAGCCGGGCGGCGGCGTAAGCAAGGAACGCCAAATCGGGATCGTGCCGATCGAGGGCGTGAGATGGGCGAAAGCCGCCTCCGGTCCAGAGCGCAACCGCGCCATCGCAAAAGTGAGCCAGGTGCTCAATCCGGGCGACGTGGTCTATGTCGAACCGGCGAAACTCGCGGGCCAGTTCCGCGTGCGGCAGATACCGGAAGTGTCGGGCGCCATCGTCGCGATGGACCCGTGGACCGGCCGCGTGCTCGCGATGGTCGGCGGCTTCTCCTACGATCAGAGTCAGTTCAATCGCGCGACGCAGGCGCTGCGCCAGCCGGGTTCGTCCTTCAAGCCGCTGGTGTATGCCGCCGCGCTCGATAACGGCTACACGCCCTCGACGGTGGTGATGGATGCGCCGGTCGAAATCGATCAGGGCGGCGGTCTTGGCGTATGGCGGCCGGAAAACTACGATGCCGGAAAATATCTAGGCCCGACGACGCTGCGCACCGGTATCGAGCTGTCAAAAAATACGATGACGGTTCGCTTGGCCCAAGACGTCGGCATGCCGCTGATCGCGGAATACGCCAAGCGCTTCGGCGTCTATGACGATCTGCCGCCTTATCTTTCCTTTGCGCTTGGCGCTGGCGAGACAACGCTGCTGCGCATGGTCACGGCGTACTCGATGTTCGACAACGGCGGGCGGCGCGTGAAGCCGACGCTGATCGATCGCATTCAGGATCGTTACGGCCACACCGTCTACAAGCACGACGAGCGCGAATGCCGCGGCTGCGATGCGCAGAAGTGGGCGAACCAGCCGGAGCCCGCGCTGGTCGACCGGCGCGAGCAGGTGCTCGATCCGATGACCGCCTATCAGATCACCTCGATGATGGAAGGCGTCGTCCAGCGCGGCACCGCCACTGTGGTGCGCGAGGTCGGCAAGCCGATAGCTGGCAAGACCGGCACCACCAACGACGAGAAAGACGCCTGGTTCATCGGCTTCTCGCCCGACTTCGCGGTCGGCGTTTACATGGGTTACGACAAGCCGCGCCATCTCGGCCGCGGCGCGACCGGCGGCCATCTGGCGGCGCCGATTGTGCGCGACTTCATGAAGGTGGCGCTGGCTGACAAGCCGGCGGTGCCGTTCCGCGTGCCGACCGGCATCAAGCTCATCCGCATCGACGCCAAGACCGGACTTCGCGCCGGCCCCGGCACCGAGAAAGCCATTCTCGAAGCCTTCAAGCCCGGCACCGCGCCGCCGGACAGCTACTCGGTGATCGGTTTTGGCGACAACGCCGAGGCTCCGCAGGGCCGTCCGTTCGGCGGTAGCGTCTCGCCCGACGCGGATCGCGCAGTGCGCTCGGGCACCGGCGGGCTGTATTAAGCCGGACTGAATTTCAGTCTTTGTCGTTACAGTATGTCAGCCACGGCGTTTCCTTGCCGGTGCTGAGCACGATGCCGTCCTTGACCAAAAAATCACCGTCGGCCTTCTCGTTGTAGATCGTGCGCAGGCGTCCGTTCTCTTTCTTCATGGTCAGGTTCTGCATGTCCTTGCCGTTAAGCTGGATGCGCAACAGAACCTTGTCGGGCGCGATGCGCCGGGCCTCGAACACCGCGTAGATATTGCGCTTGGTGTTGAGGGTGACGCTTTCCGTGAAGTGCACCTCACCGCCTTGGGTGTTGTAGGCGTGGCGGCGGATGTTCGTCGGCGTTGCCGGGATGCTGCAATCGGGCGCCCAGTTGCCGAAGAAGCCAAAATCCTCAAGCACCTTGCGCGAGCTTTGGGCGCTCGCCATTGCCGGCAGCAACAAGCTTGCCAGCACGGCAAGAAGCATTTTTCGCAACATGAGGCCCGCCCATTGTTCTTGGTCTTTGCCGGTTATCTTAAGACGCGGCTGAATGCGCGGGCAAGCAATGTGTAGGAGTTTCGTGCGAAACCCGCGTATGTGTTGCGAAGCTGTAGTGAAGCCGCTACATCGGGCGCTAGCCAACAGGAGCCGGCATGCGTGCTGAAGCCCAAGCTATAGTCGAGGACATCAAGCGGTCGATTGGACTGCTGAGGAGGCATCTTTGACTTCGACACATCGCAGCAGCGCCTCGCCGAACTGAACAAGGAAGCCGAGGACCCCAACCTCTGGAACGACCAGCAGCGCGCCCAGCGCGTCATGCAGGAGCGCAACGCGCTCGAAGACCAGCTCAATGCCATCGGCCGCATGGAGCAGGAGCTCGACGATCAGATCACGATGATCGAATTGGGCGAAGCCGAGAAAGATCCCAAAGTCGTCGCCGATGCCGAGGCGATGCTCAAGAAGCTGCAAGTGGAAGCCGCGCGCCGTGAGCTTGAAGCACTGCTCTCGGGCGAGGCCGACCGCAACGACGCCTTCCTCGAAGTTCATGCCGGGGCCGGCGGCACCGAAAGCCAGGATTGGGCGAACATCCTGCTGCGCATGTATGTGCGCTGGGCCGAGCAGCACGGCTACAAGGTCGAATATCTGGAAGAGACCGGCGGGGAAGAAGCCGGCATCAAATCCGGCACCGTGCAGATCAAGGGTCACAATGCCTATGGCTGGCTGAAAAGCGAAAACGGCGTGCACCGGCTGGTGCGTATCTCGCCGTTCGATTCCAACGCCCGCCGTCACACCTCATTCGCCAGCGTCAATGTCTTTCCGGTGATCGACGACCGCATCGTCATCGACATCAACGAAAACGACGTGCAGATCGACACCATGCGATCGAGCGGCGCGGGCGGCCAGCACGTCAACAAGACCGACTCCGCGGTGCGCCTCACGCACCTTCCGAGTGGCATCGTGGTGAAATGCCAGAATGACCGCTCGCAGCATCGAAACCGCGCGCAGGCATGGGACATGTTGCGCGCCAAGCTTTACGAGCAGGAACTCAAGAAGCGCGAAGACAAGGCGATCGCGGCGCAAGACGCCAAGACCGATATCGGTTGGGGGCACCAAATACGTTCGTACGTCTTGCAGCCCTATCAGATGGTCAAGGACCTGCGCACCGGCGTGTCGACCTCCGACACCGGCGGCGTGCTCGACGGCGATCTCGACCCGTTCATGCAGGCTGCATTGGCGCAAAAGGCGTTCGGCGGCGCGCCCGGTGAAATCGAAGACGTGGATTAATTGGTTAGGCGCGCAGTTTCCGCCTGCCACGCCTTGAGCCACTGCGGGAAACGCGCCGCGCTGCCGGCCGCGCGCGACCACGCCGCGTAAGCCGTTCCATCCGCCGCGATCATCAGCATTGCATCCATTCCCTTCGCGCGCCGCAGCGTGTCCACTGCCTGAAGCGGCGTTTGCGCGATCGGCCCCGCCACATTGAACGAAGTGTTGACCGCGACCTCGACGCCGATGCGCCGGCCAAGCGCTTTTAGATAAGCGTGCGTGAGCGGATCGGTGTCCTCGCGCACGATCTGCAAGCGCCCGGTTCCGTCGGCGTGGATCACCGAGGGGATTTTTTCGCGTGTGCCCGGTTTCGCGTGCGCCGTGAGCACCATGTAATTGTAGGCGTTGTAATCGCCGTCCGACGCGCCATCCGATAACTCGAACCACATCTTGGCGGCTTCCAGCGTCATCATCGGGGCGAGGGGGCGGATGGCTTCGCGGAATTTGACCTTGGCGTTGAGATTTTCGCGCGTCCTGGGATTGCAGGGATTGGCGAGGATCGAGCGGTGGCCGAGCGCGCGCGGGCCGGTTTCGGCGGCGCCCTGATAAAGCGCAAAGATCGCGTCCTGCGAGGTCATGTACGCCATCAGGTCGGCGACCGCTTCGCGGTACTTGGCGTTCGATATGTTTCCGACCGGCTGCGAAGCGATGTCGTCGCGCCCTTCGATTTGCGCGCGAATATCGGAAGCGTTGGGAGCGGAGCCGCAATAGAATGCGTGCGTGACCGGCGCCCCGGTGCCTGCGCCGGCAAGATAAGCGCCCATGTAGGCCGCGCCGACCGTTACGCCCGCATCGTTCGGGATCGGCGGCACCCACAGATGCAGGCGGCCGTCGCGTTGCAGTTCGCGCCGGTAGTAATCCGCGCCGAAGCGCTCCAGCAGCCGCATGTTGCCGACCGCGTTGAGCGCGGTGCCGCCGGTGAAGACGAGACGTTCGCTTCCCGTCCGGCGGATCAGGGCATCGACAAGATGAAACAACGCGTCCTCGTAAACCATCTGCACGGCGGCGGCCTTGTCGAGCCGCTCCTGCGTGTCTTCGCGGTGTTTGATGTCTTCCACGCGCAGCACCGCATCCGGATTCCACAAGGCCTCGGGCGGGATCGACTTGCCCATGATGCCGGTCAGTTCGCGCGAATAAGGATTGCGGTCGAGCCGGTATTGCCAGTGCGCCAGCGAACGGTTGAGTTTTATGTCTCCGTGCGGGCCAAGCGTGAAAATGCGCCGCAACGGTTCGTAGTAACGATTGCTGGCGCGGTTGCCGTCGCCGTAAGCGGCCGCGCCCATGTAACGCCCTTCGCTCGAAAGCCACGTCCAGCCGCCCTGCGACGAGCTCATCACCGAATAATAAATGCCGAGCGAGTCGAAGACGCTGTCGTTGCACGACAGCAGCCGCATGTTGGCGCCTTCGCAAAGATAGAGCGAGATTGCGCCGCGGTCGCCGAGGCCATCCACGACGAGGACCATTACCGGCTTCCCGCTCTGCGCGAATGGCGAGGCGGCATAGGAGTACCAGGCGTGACAGTCGTGATGCGCCGTGCCGATCAGCGGCGCCGGACCATTCAAGCCGAGCTGACGTCCGAGCCGGCGCGCGGAGCGGGTGGCCTCATCGAGATCGCGGCGATCGAACGCGGCGCTCGAATTCAGCGCCAGCAACCTGAGGCTGCCGGGAGCCTCTTCCAGCGCGGTCCGGATCAGCGTCGCGCCCAGGCCGGCATAATCCCAGGCCGCGAACCATGCGTCGATCTTCTCAGGAGTTAGTCCGAGCGGCGGCAGCGCATCGCGCAGCGCGGCAATCGACAGATCGGGAAAATGCGAGGTGTGCTTCTGCCCGGAGAATCGCTCTTCCTCGTTGTTGAAGATCAGCTTCGGGCCGTGCGCGTGTGTTACCTTGATGAGCGCCACGCCGGTGTTATGCGAGCCTGCGGCGTTGATGCCGCCGATGTAAACCGTCTCGCCGCGTTCGAGTTTCGCACGCAGCCTGGCGATGGTCTCGGCGGCAAAGCGGCTTGTGGCGCGATGGATGTTGCGGTGCGCGTAGAAATGCTCCAGCAAGGGAAGCGCAAGCTTGAATGCTGCCGCCGCAAGTCTCGGATGCCGCGGCCCCAACCGGGCCGCTGTCTGTGATGATACCGGCATATGCGTCGCGCCCCCGCAGACCGGTCAGCGCGATTCCTGTCGCAATGTCGATTAGAAGAATCGACGCAGGCCCGGCCAGGCCCGTCGACTATAACCCGCCGAGGCGAATGCCTGCGCGCAGAAATTTCTGCGGGTCCACGGCCTCGCCATCGACTCGTGTCTCGTAATGCAAATGCGGCCCGGTGGAGCGGCCGGTGGAACCGATCTTGCCGATCACCTGGCCGATGCGGACGCTCTGCCCGATGCTCACATCGATGGCGGAGAGATGCCCGTAGCGGGTGGTGAAGCCGTTGCCGTGGTCGATCTCGATCATCTTGCCGTAGCCGCCGTTCGGTCCCGCGACCGTCACCTTGCCGGCGGCGGTGGCGCGTACCGGATCGCCGGTGTCGCCGCGCATGTCGAGGCCGGTATGGATCGCCGGGCCTTTCACGAAGGGGTCCATGCGCATGCCGAAGGGCGAGCTCATGTCGATCTCGCCGAACACCGGCTTGCGTACCGGCACGGCGACCAGCGTGCGCGAATAGCGGTCAACCTGCGAGCGCGCGACATTGATGCGGTAGAGCTGGCGCTCGAACGCGTCGGCATCGGAGCGCGGCGCGCGCACCGGCACGAACGGGCCGCCGGTGGCGGTCTCGGGCGGCGCCTTGGCGACATCGACGCCGAGATCGGCGAGCACGCTGCGCATGCGGCGCGCGCGGATGTCGTAGTTTTCCTCCAGCGTGTTGAGCGCGCCGACCTGCCGCGTTTCGACGCGGTCGAGCGCGCCGGCGACGCGCGCCAGCGCGCCTTCGATGCCGCCGGCATTGACCTTGCCCGCGAGCCGCGTGGCGCCTTCCGGCATGCCGCGCGATTCCAGCCGGGCCTCGCGGTCGGGCGGCGCGACGAAGATCACGGTGTCGCTGATCGGGGAGGGTTTCGGCGGTGCGGCGTTGGGAACGAAAGTGTTGGGCTGGAACACAGGTTGCTGTTCGAGCGGAGCCTTCTGGCGGATCGAGCCCGTGGGCAACAGATCGCCGGCGGCGCCGAGCGTCGATGTGCGCTGCTCCAGCGTCGATTGCCGCCGCAGCAGGCCTTCGAGTTTTTGTTCGAACTGTTCCTGATCGAGCAGTTGCCGGCTGGCGATGCGGTCGACCTGTCCGCGCAGTTCGGCGATACGGTCTTCGTAGGCGAATTGCATTTCCGCCTGGCGGCCGATCAGCCGCGTGAGCACGTCTTCGCGGAACGCAAAATAAGTGCCGGTAGCGATCGACCACACGCCCATGACGACGAGCGTGCCGACGGCGATCCAGAATGCGACCGGGCCGATGCGCACCTGCCGCCCGCCGTGCGTGAGCGTGTAGTCGGCGCCATGCGTGCGGTGACGGGAAACGGCGGCTGCCGTGTGCGCGGGGGGATGCCGGTAGGGGCCGCCGGAATAATGCGGGGCGGGGTGGTAATACGGACTGGGCGGATGCGGCATCGACGCTCCCTGCCGGTCCGGTTGATCCGGTGCGGCTAGAGTTCGTTTTTGTGGCCGTTATGGTTAAAAAAGCGGAAACTTTCGCGCTGGAGCGTCCGAAAAACCGCGCCGTTACAGCGCTTTTGCCGCCGCCAAAACCTCATCCGCGTGTCCGGCGACGGTCACCTTCGGCCAAATCTGCGCGATCTTTCCGTCCGTCCCGATCAGGAAGGTCTTGCGCATCACACCCATGTATTTGCGTCCGTACATCGATTTCTCGCCCCACGCGCCATAGGCGGCGAGCATCTTGTGCGTCTCGTCGGAGGCGAGCGGGATGGTGAGCTTGTGCTTGTCGCGGAACTTGTCCAGCGCCTTCACCGGGTCGGCGGAAACGCCGAGGATGTCGGCACCCGCCTTGGCGAAGGCGGATCGCAGCTTGGAAAAGTCGTTCGCTTCGATAGTGCAGCCCGAGGTGTCCGCCTTGGGGTAGAAATAGAGCACGAGCTTGCGGCCCTTGAAGCCGGCCAGCGACACCTGCCCACCGCCGTCGCGTGGGAGCGCAAAGGCCGGCGCCCGGCTGCCTTCGGCAAGATCGGCCAAATGCCTTCCTTTCGTCGTTTTCACGAGGTCTTTGTAGGAGTTAGCATAGAATACCGGGTGAGTGCAGCCGAGGCGGCGGATTTTCCGGGGAAAACCGTTTCGGCAAATCGCTTCGCAGGGCGATAATGCTGCTCAGTCGCGGCGGACAGGGACGCCCTAAAGGGCTTCCAAGAGGGCATGACGGGAAAACACAGTCATCTCAGATTGGCGACTCTGAACGAGCCGCAAGCGGAGCCGCACCCGCATGCTCACGCACCCGGGCACGCCGCTCCGCATGGACATGGCGGAGGAAAATTTGCCGCCATGCGCCGGCGTCTTGGCGCGATCACGCGCCGCCGCGCGGTGCGCCGCACTTTTTTCATTGGCGGCGCCGTCATTGGTGCGGTCGTCATCGCCTCCGGCCTATTGTTGTGGCGACTCAACAGCGGCCCGATCGAACTCGATCTCGCGACGCCGTGGCTGACGGCTGCCATCGAGGAAAATTTCGGTCACAGCCACAGCGTTTCGGTCGGCGGCACGCAACTCGAACGCGACGAAACCGGCCGGCCCGCTTTGCGCATCCGCGACATCGTCGTGCGCGATGCCGACGGCACGATAGTGGCAAGCGCGCCGAAGGCGGAAGTCGGTCTGTCCGCATCCAGCCTGTTGTCCGGCCGCGTGCGCGCGGAAAGCCTCAACCTCGTCGGCGCCGAAATGGCGGTGCGCATCGAAGCCGACGGCAAGATCACCGTCTTTGCCGGCGGCGACAGGCAGCGTCCCATCGTGACGGCGCCTGCGGCGACGGCGGCGCCCGCCATTCCGCCGCGTCCGCAGCCTTCTCCGAATGCGGGCATCACCGCGCCGGCACCGCCTTTGCCCGCGCCATCAACCGGCCCGGCTGCTCCCGCGCGCAGCGGCTTCGAGGATGTCGCCGCGCTGCTCGCATGGATCGACGGTCTTGGCGTGAGCGGTCTCGACGGTTATGAGCTCGACGAACTCGGTCTCAAGAACGGCAACCTCACGGTCGATGACCGCCGCAGCAACAAGCGCTGGAATTTCACGTCGATCAACCTGAGCCTGACGCGGCCGAAACCCGGCGGCGTCATCCTGCGCATCAATTCGGAAAATCAGCAGCGGCCCTGGCAGTTGAGCGCGGCGATGGCGCCGATGAGCGGAGGCCTGCGCGCCGTCGGCATTGAAGCGCGCAAGGTTTCCTCCAAGGACCTGCAGCTGGCGCTGCGTATCGGCGAGGACGAAGTCGAGAGCGATCTTCTGCTGTCGGCGAGCGTGCGCGGCGAAATCACGCTGGATGGGACGCCGCAATTCGTCGAAGGCCAATTGCTCGCGGAGGCTGGCTTTATCCGCGATGCGGAAGATCCGGTCACGCGTCTGGACATTGATCGCGCCGAATTCGGTTTGAATTGGGACGCGCAGCGGCGCGCGCTGATCGTGCCGTTCCAGATTTTATCCGGCGGCAACCGTGTCACGTTGCTGGCGAAGATGGAGGCATCGCGCGACCAAAGTGGCGTCTGGTCATTCGAAATCAATCGCGGGCCGGTCATCGATCCGTTCATTCTCACGTCTTCCGGCCAGCCGGATGACGAGCCGCTCATCCTTAACCGCGCGAGCCTGCGCGCTCGCATCGATCTCAACAAGCGCCGCATTGATGTCGAGCAGGGCGACATCGGGCGCAACGATCCGCGGCCCATGCACAATGTGGGCCTCGGGTTCTCCGGCCAACTGGATTATTCCGGCGCTGAGCCGCGGCTCGCCTTCGGTATTGCCGGCACCAAGATGTCGGTCACCGCGTTCAAGCGGATGTGGCCGACCTTCATCGCGGCCAATGTGCGCTCGTGGGTGGAGGATCATCTCTCCGGCGGCACCGTCGAGCGAATACTGGTTGCTGCGAACGCTCCGTTGCCGACGTTCCGCGCCAGCGGTCCGCCGCTCCCCGATGAAGGCCTCTCGATCGATGTCGAGACCAGCGGTACGTCCATTCGTCCGGTCGATACGCTCCCCGCCATCCGCGATGCCGATTTAAATATCCGCGTCACCGGGCGCACCGCTAACGTGAGCCTCGGCCGCGGCACAATCGAAGTCTCGCCGGGGCGCAAGCTCAACGTGGCGAGCGGTGTGTTTGAGGTACCTGACACGGCCCCGAAGGATCCGCCGGCGCGCGCCCGTTTCCGCGTCGATGGTTCGATGCCGGCAGCGGCTGAACTTTTGAGTATGGACGCACTGCGCGATGTCTCGGGCGTGCCGATCGATCCTGCGACCAGCCGCGGAACGCTCACCGCGCAGGTCACGCTCAGTCTGCCGCTGGCGACCGAGCTGCCGAAGGGAGCGGTGAATTACACCATCGCCAGCGACATCACGAATTTCGCCGCTGAAAAAATGCTGTTCGGCCAGAAGGTGGAAGCTGCTGCCTTGCGCGTCACCGCCAACGCGCAGCTCTATCAGGTCAGAGGCGATGTGAAGGTCAACGGCGTGGCCGCCGCGCTCGATTACCGGAAAGTGGGAGGCGAGGCTGAGGGCGAACTGCGGTTGCAGGCGACGCTGGACGAGACCGCGCGCACGCGGTTCGGTTTCGATCTCGGTTCGGGCGTCACCGGGTCGCTGCCGGTCAAGCTCTCGGGCCGCGTCGGGCCGGCCGAGAAGGAAACCCGCTTCAACGTGGATGTCGATCTCGGCCCGGCGAAAATCGACAATCTGCTGCCCGGCTGGGTGAAGCCGGCCGGCAAGTCCGCGCGCGCCGTGTTCACGATGTACAAGGACAAGAACGTAACGCGCTTCGACGACATCACCATCGAGGGGCAGGGAACGCTGGCGAAGGGTTCGGTTGAAGTCGACGGCGCGGGTGAAGTGCTGTCCGCGAACTTCCCGGTTTTCGCCATTTCCGACGGCGACAAGCTGACCCTCAAGGCCGAACGCATCAGCGACGGTGCGCTGCGCGTAATCATGCGCGGCGACACGTATGACGGCCGCAATTTCGTTAAATCGTCGATGGCGGGTCCGCCGCCGGATCAGAGAGCCAAGCGCCGCCTGAGCGATCTCGATATCGACGTGAGGATCGGCGCAGTGGCCGGGCATCATGGCGAGGCATTGCGCTCGCTCGAATTGCGGCTGTCGCGCCGCGCGGGACGCATCCGCAGCTTCAACATGAACGCCAAGATCGGCCGCGATACGCCACTGATCGGCGATATGCGCACGCGCACGAGCAACGGCCGCCAGGTTCTCTATTTCGAGAACAACGACGCCGGCGCGTTCTTCCGTTTCGCCGACGTTTATCCGCGCATCCAGGGCGGCAAGATGTGGATCGCGATGGACCCGCCGACGCAGGACCTCGCGCCGCAGGAATGGCTGATGAACGTGCGCGATTTTGCGGTGCGCGGCGAACCGGCGCTGGAGCGCGTTGTCGCCGGCGCGCCGGGTGGCCAACAGACCGCGATCGAATTCTCGCAGGCGAGCGTTTCCTTCACGCGCACCGCCGGCCGCATGGTGATCCGCGACGGCGTGGTGCGCGGGCCGCTGGTTGGCGCCACGATCGAAGGCATGATCGATTACGGACGCGACGAAGTGCACATGCGCGGCACGTTCGTGCCGCTCTATGGGCTCAACAACATGTTTGGGCAGATTCCGATCGTCGGCTTCTTCCTCGGCGGCGGTCCGAACGAGGGCCTGCTCGGCATCACTTACGAAGTGACCGGCCCGCCGGGTAATCCGCGCGTCACGCCCAATCCGATTTCGGCGATCACGCCCGGCGCGCTGCGCAAGGTGTTCGAACTGCGCGACATCACGGGCGAGCGGCCTTACGTCGAGCCGCCGCGGCAATAATTTTCAGACTGGCTTTAGCAATACGTGACGCTTGCGTCCGAGCGAAAGCTTGATGACGCCTTCCGGCGTCAGATTTTTCGCCGTGAGTGTCATCTTCTCGTCGCTCACCGTCTCGTCGTTCACCTTCAGCCCGCCGCCCTTGATCTGACGGCGCGCTTCGCCGGTGGAGGCGACGAAACCGGCGGCCACGGCGGCGGTGAGCACGCCATAGCCACCATCGAGTTGCGCGCGCGGAATTTCGATGGTGGGAAGCGACTCCGCGAACGTGCCGTCCTCGAACGTCTTGCGCGCGGTTCCGGCGGCTTCATCCGCCGCGGCGCGGCCATGCACCAGCGCGGTGGATTCGTTGGCGAGAACTTTCTTCGCCTCGTTGATGTCCTGGCCCTTGAGTGCAGCGAGCCGCGCGATCTCATCGAGCGGAAGCACGGTGAACAGTTTCAGGAAACGCTCGACGTCGCCGTCCTCGGTGTTGCGCCAGTATTGCCAATAGTTGTAGGGGCTCATCAGGTCAGCGTTGAGCCACACCGCGCCGGCGGCGGTCTTGCCCATCTTCGCGCCCGACGAGGTCGTGATCAGCGGCGAGGTAAGCGCGAACAGTTGCGCGTTCATCATGCGGCGGCCGAGATCGATGCCGTTGATGATGTTGCCCCATTGATCCGAGCCGCCCATCTGTAAAATGCAGCCGGTGCGCTTGTGCAATTCGACGAAGTCATAGGCCTGCAGGATCATGTAATTGAATTCGAGGAAGGAGAGTTCTTGCTGGCGGTCGAGCCGCATTTTCACCGAGTCGAAGGCGAGCATGCGGTTGACCGAGAAATGCTTGCCGACATCGCGCAGAAAATCGATGTAGTTGAGCGCGTTAAGCCAGTCGGCGTTGTTGGCCATGATCGCGTCGCTTTTGCCGTCGCCGA
This sequence comes from Rhizobium sp. Q54, assembly GCA_945907045.1. GTDB lineage: Bacteria > Pseudomonadota > Alphaproteobacteria > Rhizobiales > Xanthobacteraceae > Pseudolabrys. The sequence goes on from CAMDSH010000020.1 coordinate 40,950, forward strand.
ATTTCAAAAACTTCGAGAAGATCGCGCGAATACCCTTGAGGTTTTCGTTGATCATCTCGTCGGTGAGGATGCGGCGGCTCTCGTCCTTGCCGGACGGATCGCCGACGCGCGTGGTGCCGCCGCCCATCAGCGCAATGGGCTTATGTCCGGTCTGCTGCATCCAGTGCAGCATCATGATCGGGAGCAGCGAGCCGACGTGCAGCGAGGCGGCGGTGCAGTCGAAACCGATATAGCCGGTGACCGCGCCCTTTTTGGCGAGCGCGTCGAGCGCCTCCGGCTCGGAGACCTGATGGATGAAGCCCCGGCTTGCGAGGGTGTGCAGAAAGTCGGATTTATAGGCGCTCATGGCCCGGCTCTTATCGCCTCTTTAAGGCCGGTGGTGTAACAGGTCCGGCGTCGGATTCAACCAAGCATAACCCATGCAGATTTTGCGCGCCGTCGGTCTCATGAGCGGCACCTCGCTCGATGGCGTCGATGTGGCGCTGATCGAGACCGATGGCGAGCGCGTCACCGCCTTCGGCCCGACCGGCTACCGGCCCTATTCCGACGATGAGCGCGCGCTGCTGCGCCAGGCGCTGGCGGAAGGCGCGGGGCTGAGCGACCGTATATCCCGGCCCGGTGTGCTGGCCGATGCCAATGCCTTCGTCACACGCGTGCATGCCGAGACGGTGGAAGCGTTTTTCGAGACTGAATCGATTGATCGCGCCAGCGTCGATGTCGTCGGGTTCCACGGACAGACGGTGCTGCACAAGCCGGCGGCGCGGCTCACCGTGCAAATCGGCGATGGCGTCGCGCTGGCAAAGCGGTTGCGGTTGCCGGTGGCACACGATTTTCGTCAGGCCGATATCGCGGCGGGTGGACAGGGTGCGCCCATCGTTCCCGTTTTCCATCAGGCGATTGCGCGCGATCTCAAGCATCCGCACCCGATCGCGGTGCTCAACGTCGGTGGCGTTGCCAACATCACGTATGTCGATGGCGGTGCGCCCATCGCCTGCGACACCGGGCCCGGCAATGCGCTGATCGACGATTTCATGCGCGCGCGCACAGGTGCACCTTTGGATCGCGATGGCGATCAGGCGTCGAGAGGAAAAGCCGACGAAGCGTTCGTAATGCGCGTGCTGGAAAACGAGTTCTTCAAACGGCCTTGCCCGAAATCGCTGGACCGCAATGCATTCGCTTTCGCCAATATCGGCCTACCGGATTTTTCCATCGTCGATGGCGCGGCGACGCTGTCCGCGCTCACCGCCGCATCCGTCGCGCGCATCGTGCCGCTGTTGCCGGCGCCGCCACGTGCGTGGATCGTCGCCGGCGGCGGCGCGCATAATCCGACACTGGTGAGAATGCTGCGCGAACGGCTCAGTCCCGCCACGGTGGAAACCGCCGATGTGGTTGGCTGGTCGATTGAGGCTTTGGAAGCACAGGCGTTCGCTTATCTGGCGGTGCGGACGCTGAAGAAAATGCCGATCACGTTTCCGACCACGACCGGTGTGCCGCAGCCCGCGAGCGGCGGCGTGATGGCGCGGCCGTAAACTTAAGCCGCCGGTTTGCGCTCGGTCTTCAGGCGCTTGTCGAGATAACCCGCAATCGAGGTGAGCAGCGGCTCGACCTTGCCGTCGAAGAAGTGGTTGGCGCCGGGGATCACCTTCTGTTCGATGATGATGCCCTTCTGCGTCTTGAGCTTATCGACCAGCCCGTTGACGTCCTTCGGCGGCACAACAGCATCCTTGTCGCCGTGAATGATGAGGCCGGACGACGGGCAGGGCGCCAAGAACGAGAAGTCGTAGAGATTTGCGGGCGGGCAAATCGAAATGAAGCCTTCGATCTCGGGGCGGCGCATCAGAAGCTGCATGCCGATCCATGCGCCGAACGAGAAGCCGGCGATCCAGCAGCTCTTCGCCTCCGGATTAATGGTCTGCGCCCAGTCGAGCGCGGAAGCCGCATCGGACAATTCGCCGGTGCCGTGATCGAACGAGCCCTGGCTGCGACCGACGCCGCGAAAGTTAAAACGCAGCGCCGAAAAGCCGCGGTGCACGAACGCGTAATAGAGCTGATAGATGATCTGGTGGTTCATCGTCCCGCCGAATTGCGGATGCGGATGCAGGACGATGGCGATCGGCGCGTTCTTTTGCCGCGCGGGATGATAACGGCCCTCGATCCGACCTGCCGGACCGGTAAAGATGACTTCGGGCATATTTGTTTCGACCTCGACCAGTTGCGCCGTTCAGAATCACCGCTCAACACAAACTTGACGGGAGCGGCGGACCCACGTAACTATTTAGAACTATTCTAAATTTCGGGGTTCTGTGGCGCGACAAAAAGCGGCTAAGTGAGCGCTGAGACGGTTTCTAACATAACCCCTGGGGCAAAAAGCAAGCTTTTTGAGCTCCGGCCGCCAAAACGGTAATTTGGTACTGGCCCAACCGATATCAAGTGCGACGCGAGCGTGATGCAGACATGACAATTGAGCGGACCTATTTCGACTGGAATGCCACCGCGCCCCTGCGCGCCGAGGCTCGCACGGCCATGATGGCGGCGCTGGACCACACCGGCAATGCGTCCTCCGTCCACGGCGAGGGCCGCGCCGCGCGTAAATTGATCGAAGCCGCGCGCGAACAGGTTGCCGCGCTGGTTGGGGCCTCCCCGAAAAACGTTACGTTCACCTCCGGCGGCACCGAAGCCAACATGCTGGCGCTGACCCCCGCGATTGAAGTTGGCGGGCTGAAAGCGCCGCGCGACCGTTTGCTGATTTCCTCCATCGAACATTTGTCCGTGCGCGCGGGCGGACGCTTCGCGCTGGAGCAAATTCAAGACGTGCCGGTGGTTTCGAACGGGCAGATCGATCTCGCCGCGCTGAAAGACCGCTTGAAGGGGTCCGAGCGCACGCTGGTGTCGGTGATGCTCGCCAATAACGAAACCGGCGTCGTTCAACCGATTCGCGAAGTTGCTGAGATTGTGCATGAAGCGGGCGGACTGCTGCACGTCGATGCCGTGCAGGGCGCGGGCCGCATACCTTGCGACATCGCAGGGCTCGGCGCGGACATGATGACGATTTCCGCGCACAAGCTCGGCGGGCCGCAAGGCATCGGCGCGCTTATCCGTCGCGACGAAGCGCTGCACATCGCGCAGCCGCTGATCAAAGGCGGCGGGCAGGAACGCGGCGCGCGCGCGGGCACCGAGAACGTGGCGGCGATTGCCGGTTTCGGCGCGGCTGCTGCTGCGGCCAAACTTGCAATGGAACAAGACGCTCGCCGGATGACGGCGCTGCGCGAGCGCCTTGAGGCGGGCTTGAGGGCTACGGCACCTTCGGTCGTCTTTTTCGGTCACGATAGTCCCCGGATTCCCAATACGACGCTCTTTGCCGTTGCCAGCCTGAAAGCCGAAACGGCCATAATCTCCTTCGATCTCAATGGGATAGCGGTATCGTCCGGTTCCGCCTGCTCGTCCGGCAAGGTCGCTGCCTCGCATGTGCTCGCCGCAATGGGCGTTGCGCCCGAACTGGCGCGCGGCGCGGTGCGCGTGAGCCTGGGCTGGAGCACCACCGAGGACGATATCGAGCAATTCCTCAATGCTTGGAATAAGGTGTCATCGTCATTACTTAAGGAGCAGCGCGGCATCGCCGCCTGAACCAACTTAAACCCGGGGCAATCGATCGCAGTTATAGCGAACCGACCATAACCGACTTGATCCACACCGCGGTCCTTGCAACCGCGAGCGGAGGATGGAATGCCGGCTGTACAAGAGACCGTCGATCAGGTCCGCCTGATCGATGTCGATCAATACAAATATGGGTTCGTCACCGACGTCGAATCCGAGAAGGCCCCGAAGGGCCTCTCGGAGGATACTGTCCGCTTCATCTCGGCCAAGAAAAACGAGCCGGCGTGGATGCTGGAGTGGCGGCTCGAGGCGTACCGGCGCTGGCTGACCATGCGCGAGCCGAACTGGGCGCGCGTCGAATATCCGAAGATCGACTATCAGGATCTCTATTATTACTCGGCGCCGAAGCGCAACGCGCTCGCCTCGCTCGACGAAGTCGATCCGGAAATCCTCAAGACTTACGAGAAGCTCGGTATTCCGCTGCGCGAGCAGGAAATGCTGGCGGGCGTCGTGCGTCAGGATTCCGAAGGGAATAATTTGGGCGAACGTCGCGTCGCGGTCGATGCGGTATTCGATTCCGTTTCCGTCGCGACGACCTTCAAGGAAGAACTGAAGAAAGCCGGCGTGATCTTCATGCCGATTTCGGAAGCGCTGCGCGAGCATCCTGAACTGGTGAAGAAATATCTCGGCACGGTGGTGCCGGTGACCGACAACTATTTCGCGACTCTCAATTCGGCGGTGTTCTCCGACGGCTCGTTCGTTTACGTGCCGCCGGGCGTGCGCTGCCCGATGGAACTCTCGACCTACTTCCGCATCAATGAAGCGAATACCGGCCAGTTCGAGCGCACGCTCATCATCGCCGACAAGGGCGCTTACGTGAGCTATCTCGAAGGCTGCACCGCGCCGATGCGCGACGAGAACCAGTTGCACGCCGCGGTGGTCGAGCTGGTCGCGCTCGAAGACGCGGAAATCAAATACTCCACCGTGCAGAACTGGTATCCGGGCGACGCAAACGGCAAGGGCGGCATCTTCAACTTCGTCACCAAGCGCGGCGATTGCCGCGGCGACCGCGCCAAGATTTCGTGGACGCAGGTCGAGACCGGCTCCGCAATCACCTGGAAATATCCGAGCTGCATCTTGCGCGGCGATGACTCGCGCGGCGAGTTCTATTCCATCGCCATTTCGAACGGACGCCAGCAGGTCGATTCCGGCACCAAGATGATCCATCTCGGCAAAAACACGACCAGCCGCATCATTTCCAAGGGCATCGCGGCGGGCCGCTCCAACAACACCTATCGCGGGCTGGTCTCGGCGCACCGTAAGGCCAAGGGCGCGCGCAACTTCACCAACTGCGACTCGCTGCTGATCGGCGACAAATGCGGCGCGCATACTGTTCCTTACATCGAGGCGAAGAATTCATCCGCTGTGTTCGAGCACGAGGCGACGACCTCGAAGATTTCCGACGACATGCTGTTCTATTGCCGCCAGCGCGGCATGTCGGCTGAAGAGGCGACCGCGCTCGTGGTCAACGGTTTCGTCAAGGACGTGCTGCAGCAGCTGCCGATGGAATTCGCGGTGGAAGCGCAGAAGCTGATTTCGATCTCGCTGGAAGGAAGCGTTGGGTAATGGCTTTGCTTGAAATCAAGAAACTGCACGTCGAAATCGACGGCAAGAAAATCCTCAACGGTCTCGATCTCACGATCGAGAAGGGAAAAGTGCACGCCATCATGGGCCCGAACGGTTCGGGCAAGTCGACGCTTGCTTATGTGCTCGCCGGCAAGGCGGATTATAAAGTGACATCCGGCGAAGTGCTGTTCAACGGCGAGAACGTGCTCGCCATGCAGCCGGATGAGCGCGCCGCCAAAGGCATCTTCCTCGCGTTCCAGTATCCGATGGAAATTCCCGGCGTCGCCACCATGACGTTCCTGCGCACGGCGCTTAATGCGCAGCGCAAGCATCGCGGTGAGGTTGAACTTTCCACGCCGGACTTCATGAAGCGCGTGCGCGAAACCGCCGCCAAACTGAGCATCGATACGGAGATGCTGCGCCGCGCGGTCAACGTCGGTTTCTCCGGCGGCGAGAAAAAGCGCAACGAGATTTTGCAAATGTCGATGCTGGAGCCGCGCCTTGCGGTTCTCGACGAGACCGATTCCGGTCTCGACATCGACGCGCTCAAAATCGTCTCCGAAGGCGTCAACCGGCTGCGCTCGCCCGAGCGCTCGATGATCGTGATTACGCATTACCAGCGGCTGCTCGATTACATCGTGCCGGACGTGGTGCACGTGCTCTCCAAGGGCCGCGTGGTGAAGACCGGCGGCAAGGAGCTGGCGCTCGAACTCGAAGCCAAGGGCTATGCCGAGTTCGCGGACGAGGCGGCGTGAGGATTTTTTGATGAACGCCGAAGTTCGAAAGATCAAGACCGCGGCCGAGCTGGCGCTGGTCGACGCATACGCCGCTGCCAAGCCGAAGCTGCCGGGCACTGGCGCGCTCAAAGCGTTGCGCGAGGAAGCGTTCAAGCGCTTCGACGCCGAAGGCCTGCCGCACCGCCGCGTGGAAGAGTGGAAATACACCGACTTGCGCGCGCTAATGCGCGACCTCAAGCCGCTCGCCGCCGCGCCTGACGCGAAAGCGAAAGCGCTCGCGAAGAACGCCGGCAAGCTGCTTGCCAGCGTTGAAAGCCGCAAGCTTGTGTTCGTCGATGGCGCGTTCGTGGCTGAGTTGTCCGATCTGACGCCGGAAGCGGGTTTGACCATCACGTCGATGGCGCAGGCGCTGGCCAAGGGCGATGCGCTGGTCACGGCGCATGTCGGCAAGGTCGTCGCGACCAACGATGTGGCTGTCGCGCTCAACACGGCGCTGATGGGCGACGGTGCGGTGATCCGCATCGCTGCGGGCGCTTCGATCGCGCGGCCGATCCATCTGGTTTTCGCCGCGACCACGCCGTCCTCGATGTTCACGCGCTCGCTTGTGGTGATCGAGAAGGGCGCGCGCGCGATGCTGCTGGAAAGTCACGAGGGCGCCAGCGACTATCAGGTCAATGCCGCGCTTGAAATGGTTGTGGGCGACGACGCTCATGTCGATCACGTTAAGATCGTCAGCGATGGCGCGGCTGCGCTGCATGTTTCAAGCTTGATGGCCTCGGTCGGCGCGCATGCGCGCTTTAACGATTTCAGTTTCACGACCGGCGGCGCGGTGGTGCGCAGTCAGCTGTTCCTGCGTTTCGACGGCGAGGGCACCGTCGCCAATATTCGCGGCGCGACGTTACTGAAAGACCGCCAGCACGCCGATATCACGCTGGTCGCCGATCACGTTGCCAAAGGCTGCCAGAGCCGCGAGATTTTCAAATCCGTGCTCGATGGCGAAAGCCGCGGCGTGTTCCAGGGCAAGATCATCGTGCGCCCGAAAGCGCAGAAGACCGATGGCAGGATGATGACCCGCGCGCTCCTGCTCTCGGAGACCGCGGAAGCCGACAACAAGCCGGAACTCGAAATCTTCGCCGACGATGTGCAGTGCGGCCATGGCGCTACCGCCGGCGCGCTTGATGAGGATTTGCTGTTTTATCTCAAAGCGCGCGGCATCCCAGCCAGGGAAGCCGAGGCGCTGCTGATTCAGGCCTTCATCGGCGAAGCGGTGGAGGGCATCGAGCACGCAGGCTTGCGCGAAGTGCTGATGGAAGCCGCCGTGGCGTGGCTGAAAGCGCGAGGGTGAACATGCACCCCGCCGTGAGCAATGGTTCTTATGACGTAGCGCGCATCCGCAAGGATTTTCCCGCGCTTGGCCTGCAGGTCTACGGCAAACCGCTCGTCTATCTCGACAACGCCGCGTCGGCGCAGAAGCCGCAAGCCGTGCTCGACCGGTTGGAGAAGGCTTACACGCAGCAATACGCCAACGTGCATCGCGGCCTGCATTATCTCGCCAACGAGGCGACCGAGGCTTACGAGGGCGCGCGCGAGACCGTGCGGGCCTTCATCAACGCGCCACGCAAGGAAGAGATCATTTTCACCCGCAATGCCACCGAGGCGATCAATACGGTTGCCGGGTCGTTCGGGCGCGAACGCATCAAGGCGGGCGATGAAATCGTGCTCTCGATCATGGAGCACCATTCGAACATCGTGCCGTGGCATTTCCTGCGCGAGCGGCAGGGCGCGGTGATCAAATGGGCGCCGGTCGATGACGATGGCAATTTCCTCATCGATGAATTCGAAAAGCTGCTGACCCCGCGCACCAAGATGGTGGCGATCACGCAGATGTCGAACGTGCTCGGCACCATCGTGCCGGTGAAGGAAGTCGTGAAACTCGCGCATGCGCGCGGCATTCCGGTTCTTGTCGATGGCAGCCAGGCTGCAGTTCACCTCGACGTGGACGTGCAGGACATCGGCTGCGACTTTTATGTTTTCACCGGCCACAAGATGTACGGCCCGACCGGCATCGGCGTGTTGTGGGGCAAGTACGATCTGCTGGCCGCCATGCCACCGTATCAGGGCGGCGGCGAGATGATCCACGAAGTGTTCGAGGATCGCGTCACCTACGGCCAGCCGCCGCATCGTTTCGAGGCCGGCACGCCGCCGATCGTGCAGGCGATCGGGCTTGGCGCGGCCATCGACTACGTCAATTCAATCGGCAAGGCGCGCATCCGCGCGCACGAAAACGAAATCGTGACTTACGCTCAGGACCGGCTGCGCAAGATCAATTCCTTGCGCATCATCGGAACTGCCAAGGACAAGGGCGCCATCGTTTCCTTCGAGATCAAGGGCGCGCATCCGCACGACATCGCGACCATTATCGACCGCTCCGGTGTCGCCGTGCGCGCCGGCACCCATTGCGTCATGCCGCTGCTCGCCCGTTATGGCGTTACCGCCACTTGCCGTGCCTCATTTGCCCTCTACAACACCCGCGACGAGGTGGATACGCTTGCCGATTCTCTCGTCAAAGCGCAGGATTTTTTCGCATGAGCGACAACAGCGCAGACAAACCAGCCGCGGCTTCGGCTCTTCCGGAGGCGGAACTCTCGCGCCTCACCGACGAGATCGTGACCGCGATCAAGACTGTTTACGATCCGGAAATTCCGGCCGACATCTACGAGCTTGGGCTGATTTACAAGATCGACATCGCGGACGATCGCAGCGTGAAGGTCGATATGTCGCTGACTTCGCCGAATTGCCCCTCGGCGCAGGAATTGCCGGTGATGGTGCAGAACGCGGTTTCCAGCGTCCCCGGCGTCGGCCCGGTGAAGGTCGACGTGGTGTGGGACCCGCCGTGGGACCCCAGCCGCATGACGGATGAGGCCCGCGTCGTCCTCAATATGTGGTGAGTTGCGTTTTGCCTGCGAAGTCCCCACATTGGGGATGAAATAGTTTGTTAGATTCAAACTGTTACGATTCGAGACTGATACGGAGACGTTGACGAAATGGCGATAGTCCGCGCACGGCCCCAGGCGATGCGGCTCACCGATGCCGCCGCCGCCCGCATCAAGGATGTGATGGCGCGCACGCAGCGCCCGCTCGCGGGCGTTCGCGTCGGCGTCAAGAACGGCGGCTGCGCCGGCATGGAATACACGATGGAATACGCCGAGGCCGTCAACGCCGCCGACGAGGTGGTGGAGGACAAGGGCGTCAAGATTTTGATCGATCCGAAGGCGGTGCTGTTCCTGATCGGCACCGAGATGGATTACAAAACCGAAAAGCTCTCCGCCCAGTTCGTGTTCAACAATCCGAACCAGACCTCGGCCTGCGGCTGCGGCGAGTCGGTGCAGCTCACGCCCGCCGGCATTGACGCCGCCGGAACGCACAAAGCCTCATAATCTGCCCGCTTAAAATGCAAATGGCCGGGACGATGCCCGGCCATGACGCGCGACTATTTGTGAATGAGCGCTAGGCCACTTGCGTGGAGGTGGTGCCGGCGGCGATTTCAGGATCGGTCTCGCAGATCACGCGGTTGCGGCCATGCCGCTTGGCGGCATAGAGGCAGGTATCGGTTCGCTCGATCAGCGTCTGCGCCGTGTCGCCCTTGTGCAGCGTTGCGACTCCGATGGAGATCGTCACGCGGCCGAGATGCTCGCCGGTTGAGCGCTTCATCAGTTCCTTGGTCATCACCGCGCGGCGGATGTGGTCGGCAACCGTTATCGCCGAGCGCAGCACCGTATTCGGCAGAATGACCGCAAATTCCTCGCCGCCGTAGCGCGCCGCGGTGTCCTGGCCCTTGACGTTCTGCTTCACCGACATGGCGACAAGGCGCAACACCTGATCGCCCGTGAGATGGCCGAAGCTGTCGTTGAAATTCTTGAAATGGTCGATGTCGGTGAGGAGGAGCGTGAGCGCCTCGTTCTTGGTGCGAGCGTCGGCGATGGCGCGCTCCAGCGTCGTGTCGAAATGCTTGCGGTTCGAGAGCTGCGTGAGCGGATCGGTCAGGCTCTCGGTGCGCACGACCTCAAGGTTGTCCTGCAGGACGTTGATTTCCTGCTTGGACGCGTTGAGGCGCGCTTCCAGCGCCTGGTTGGATTGCTCCATTTCCTTGGCGGTCTGCACCAGGCCTTCGACGATGGCGCGCAGGCCTTCGCGGTCCTTGGATTGACCGAGCTTCTGGGTGACGTCGGCCAGGCTCTCGCTGTAGCTGTTGGCGGAGCCGACGGCGGCGTCGACCATGGCCATGACCTGTTCGATCTCGTCCATCACCTGCGAACCAACCATGTCGATGCGGTCGGTGAGGCGGGTGGGCGAAAGATAGGTCTCGTAAATCTGTTCGAGGTCGGTGTCGGAGAGCGTGCCGCCCTGCGCCAGCGTCTCGTTGATCTTGGCGTTGAGGGAGGGGTTGTAGCCGGTCGCGTAGGTGTACCAGATCTCGTAATTGCGCGGATTGGCCGAATGGCGAAGCGCCTTGATCTGCCCAAGAGCGATTTCGGCGAACGCCATCGTGCGCTCGTGATCGCCGGCCTGCTCCGTCATGGTGTAACTCCGCTCGCAGGCTTCATTGCCTGCGGTCCCGCCCTCTAAGCCCAAGGGGATTGGGCTCGAGTACAGGAACGGTATTCGACAGCGGTGAATCAGAAGTAAACGGGGGAACCGGGCCCTTGAGTTATCCCCAGAGGGCTGGATTATCCTGAATAATCTATGCTTTAGCGGAAACCGGCCGGAGCAGGAACGCCGGCAAATGCGAGCCGTCGTCCGGCTCTTCGGTGCGCTCGCGCGGCGGCTGGGGCTGCTGCGGGCGTGGTGTTTGCGGTTGGGCCGAGCGGGCCTGATCGGGCGCTGCGGCGGGTGGGGTCTGTTGCGGCGATCCGTGGCGCGGCGCAGGCCGTCCGCCGCGTCCGCGCTGGCGTCCGCCGCCATGCCGGCCCTTGCCGCCTTCTTGTCTGCCTTCGTGTCGCGGACGTTCACCCTCGTGCGAAGGCTCTTCGGCGCGCGGCGGCTCGCCGGCCCAGGCGATCTTCATGCCGGTCAGCTTCTCGATGGCGCCGACGGATTTCTGGTCGATCGGCGCGACGATGGTGATGGCGATGCCGGTTTTGCCGGCGCGGCCGGTGCGGCCGATGCGGTGGATGTAGTCGTCGGGATGGTGCGGAACGTCGAAATTGAAGACGTGGCTCACGTCCGGGATATCGAGCCCGCGCGCGGCAACGTCCGATGCGATCAGCAGCTTGGCTTCGCCGTTGCGGAAAGCTTCCAGCGCGGCGGTGCGCGCCGACTGGTCGAGATCGCCGTGCAGCGCGACGGCATTAAAGCCGTGGCTGAGCAGCGAGCGATGCAACAGCGCGACTTCGCGCTTGCGATTGCAGAAGATGATGGCGTTCTTGAAATCCTCGGCGGAGCGGATCATGCGCCGCAGCGTGTCGCGCTTTTCGTGCGATTCGCGGCCCGTAGCCACCAGCAATTGCGTGATGGTGGTGGCGGCGGTCGCCGGCTTGGAGACTTCGACGCGCACCGGATTGTGCAGGAAGGTGTCGGCGATGCGCTGGATTTCCGGCGGCATCGTCGCGGTGAAGAACAAAGTCTGCCGCGTGAACGGCACCAGCTTGCCGATGCGCTCGATGTCGGGGATGAAGCCCATGTCCAGCATGCGGTCGGCTTCGTCGATGACGAGCAGTTCGACGCCCGAGAGCAACAGCCGTCCGCGCTCGGAGTGATCGAGCAGGCGTCCCGGCGTTGCGATCAGCACGTCGACGCCGCGCGTGAGTTTCGAATCCTGATTGTCGAAGGAGACGCCGCCGATGATGAGCGCGACGTTGAGCTTGTGGTTGGCGCCGTACTTGATGAACTGCTCTTCCACCTGCGCGGCGAGTTCGCGTGTCGGCTCCAGAATGAGCGTGCGCGGCATGCGTGCGCGGGCGCGGCCTTTTTCCAGCATCGTGAGCATGGGCAGCACGAAAGCGGCGGTCTTGCCGGTGCCGGTCTGCGCGATGCCGAGCACGTCGCGCCGGGCGAGTACGTGCGGGATGGCTTGTTCTTGAATGGGGGTCGGAGTTTTGTAGCCGGCCGTATCGATGGCCGCGATAACCTTATCGGATAAACCGAGATGAGAAAAAGACATATAACCTCTAGTTGCGTCCGCCCAGAGCCCGCGCCGGACTGAAAAACGGTTTGCGATGCGGCGGGAGAGGCGGTCGAATCTTTTATTCGGACCGTTAGGCCGGAACATAGGGTGACAGGGGCGAAAGTCAATGCTCCGGCGGTGCAATAAGCCGCATTAACGCTTAATCTGCTGCACTTTTTGCCATTTGCCGGTGAACTTAAGCGGGCTTTGCAGGTTATCGAACAACGGCATTGGTTGAAAATTTGCGGCAATATTTCCAGCAAGTGATTCACTTCAGAAGAGATTCACGATGTCCGATATTTCTTCGTCAGCCACAGCCGGCGTCATCGCCCCGCCACCGCTGATTGCGCTCGCGACGCTTCTCATCGGCCTCGCGCTCGACTGGTTGCTGCCGGCTTATGTGCTCGGCATTTTGCTCTCGCTGCATGAGCGCATCTTCATCGGCGTGATTCTCGCCGTTGCAGGCGCAGCATTGGCGGTTGCGGGCGAGCGCGCGTTTCGCAGCGTTGGCACCGAGGTGCGGCCCTGGAAACCATCGGCGCGGCTGGCGACGGACGGGGTCTACACCTGGATACGCAACCCGATGTATGTGGGGCTTGGGCTCCTCGTCGGCGGGATCGGCGTTGCGCTCGCCTCCGACTGGACGCTGGTCATGCTGGTGCCGGCGGCCTTCGTCATCCATTACGGCGTGGTGCTGCGCGAAGAGCGCTATCTCGAAGCCAAGTTCGGCGGGGATTATCGCGCCTTCAAGGCGGCGGTGCCGCGGTACGGCTGGCCGCTCTAGCCAATCAAATTGTCCCAGCCTTTCCGGAAGTCGTCCCTTCTCGGCGGCGGCGGGATATATCTATAGGATCGATTCTTTGGCGAAGGGGCAATGAATGCGAACGCAAGTCGGCATCGTCGGCGCAGGTCCAGCCGGACTGATGCTCTCGCATCTGCTGCATCGCGCCGGCATCGAATCCATCATCATCGAAAACCGCAGCCGCGAATATTGCGAGGCGCGCATTCGCGCCGGCCTGATCGAGCAATGGGCGCGCGATATGCTGGTGGAAACCGGCGTCGGCGAGCGCATGCAGCGGGAAGGTATTTTTCACGACGGCGTCAAGCTGCGCTTCGGCGGCGCGTTGCATCGCCTCGACTTCGTCGATCTGGTCGGCAAGGGCGTCACCATCTACGGCCAGCAAGAAATCGTGAAGGATCTGATTAACGCGCGGCTTGCCGCGGGAACTAAAATTCTGTTCGAGGCTGATGATGTGAGCGTTCACGATTTTGACGGCAAGAAACCGAAAATTCGTTTCACGCACGAAGGCAAGGCGCAGGAGATCGACTGCGACTTCATCGGCGGCTGCGATGGATTCCACGGTGTCTGCCGCCCCAGCATTCCCGACGGTGTGCTCACAACTTACGACCGCGATTATCCGTTCGGCTGGCTCGGCATCTTGTCGGAATCGCCGCCGCCGGATGAGGAACTGATTTATTCGTATCACGAGCGCGGCTTTGCGCTTTACACCATGCGCTCGCCGGTGCTGGCGCGGCTTTATTTCCAGTGTGCACCCGACACCGACATTGAAAGCTGGTCCGACGCCCAGATTTGGGAAGAGCTGCATTTGCGGCTCGGCGGCGCGCGCAAGCTGGCCGAGGGAAAAATTCTGCAAAAGGGCGTCACGCCGATGCGAAGTTTCGTCGTCGAACCGATGCAGCGCGGTCGGCTGTTTCTCGCCGGCGACAGCGCGCACATCGTGCCGCCCACGGGCGCGAAGGGCATGAATCTCGCGTTCGCCGACGTGCGCGTGTTATCGCGCTCGCTCGATGCGTTCTACCGCACGGGCAAGAGCGAACTGCTGGACGGATATTCGCAAACCGTGCTGCCGCGGGTGTGGAAAGCGCAGCGGTTCTCCTGGTGGATGACGCAACTGCTGCACCGGTTTCCGCACGAGAGCGCGTTCGACCGCCGCCGCCAGCTTGCCGAGCTGGATTATGTCGCGACCTCGCGCGCCGCCTCGACGACGTTGGCCGAGAACTACACCGGCCTGCCGATCGAATAGCGCATGATCCCGAAAAGTGGGAACCGGTTTCCCGCCTTCGCGAAGCCCGCTTCGGCGAGCGAAGGAAGGTCGGACAAGATCATGCGCAGACTTTAGTTGTCTTTCAAGATTGCGTTCAGTGGCCGGTTGAAAAGCATGATGCCAACGCCCGCAAGCGCGGCGATGACGGCTAGCATCAAAAAGAAATCGGTCTTCGCCATCGTCGACCAGAAGCTTCCCAAATAGCCGGCGAGAAAACTGCCGTAGAAACTGGTCGCCAGCCACACGCCCATCATCATCGAGAGGCAATGCGCGGGCGCGACCTTCGACACCAGCGAGAGGGCGGTGGGCGAGAGATAAAGCTCGCCGATGGTGATGACGACAAAATAAGCCGCCAGCCACAGCCAGCTCGCTTTGCCAGCGCCCGCATACCAGGCGGCCACGAACAAAATCAGATAGGACGCGGCGTTGTAGAAGCATCCATACGCCATCTTGGTGACGGTGGACGGCTCGCGCCCGCGCAGCGCCTGCCGTGACCACAGCGCGATGATGAACGGCGTGAAGGCGAAGATCATGAACGGATTGAACGCCTGAAACCAGGTCGTGGGAATTTCGCCGCGCCAGAACAGCAAGTTCACGCTGCGGTCGGTGTAGTCGTTGGCCCATAGCGCGATGGTGTTGCCCTGTTGTTCGTACGTCGCCCAGAAGAACGTCACCGGCAACGAGAGCATCACCAGCGCGCCGATAGCGCGCCATTCATCGCGTCCGAAGGGGCGCGCGGAACCTGCGGCCTTGCTTTTCGTGAGTTCATCGGGCGGCAACAGCGGCGACGCATATAGATAGATGATGAGCCCGAGCGTCATGCCGGCGCCGGCGGCGGTGAAGCCATAATGCCAGCCGAGTTCCTCGCCAAGCGTGCCGCAAACCAGCGGCGCCAGAAACGCGCCGAGATTGATGCCGACATAGAAAATCGAAAACGCGCGGTCGCGCCGCGTATCGCCCGGCGCATAGAGCGAGCCGACTTGCGTGGAGATGTTCGGCTTGAACGCGCCATTGCCGAGGATCAGCACCAGCAGCGCGAACAGAAACAGCGGCTCGAACGCCATCATGAAATGGCCGAGCGCCATCAGCGCCGCGCCGATTACCACTGTCTTGCGCTGGCCCAATACACGGTCGGCCAGCAATCCACCGATAATTGGCGTGAAATAAACCAGCGCGGTGTAGCTGCCGTAAATCAGCGAGGCGAGCGGCTGCGGACCCAGCGGGCCGAAAACAAACTCCACCGCGTCTTTGAGCGCGCCAAGCCCCAGCACATTCTCGAAGCGCCCTGGCAGCAGCAGGTATTTGACCATGTACAGCACAAGCAGCGCGCGCATGCCGTAATAGGAAAAGCGCTCCCACATTTCCGTGGTGAAAAGGAACGTCAGCCCTTTCGGGTGTCCGAACAGGTCGCCGGGGCGGGCGTTCGCGGAACCGGCGGTTGCAGCGGGCAGGGACATCGGAACATCCAGCGCATCGTGCGCGCGCATACGATAGCACGGCGTCCTGGTTGTGCTTGCGGGGCGGCAGATCGATATTCCCGCCCGCCGCGCGGCGGTGTAGGCTCAAGACGGTCCAAAGGCTCCGACAAGCGATGCCGCGGACGCGACAGGTGGGGGAGATGCTCATGACGAGTTTCCGGAGCGCGATTTCAAGCGCGCTGTTAGCGGCTGTGGTCTTGACCGGCGCGGCGGGCGCCGCTTGCGCGCAGGACGCGGCATATCCGAACAAGGTGATCCGCGTGATCGTCGGCTTCGCGGCCGGCGGCGGCAACGATCTGTTCGCGCGCGTGGTCGGGCAGAAGCTGTCGGACAACATCGGGCAGCCGGTGGTGATCGAGAACAAGCCGGGCGCGGGCGGGCGCATCGCGTCGGAATTCGCGGCGAACCAGCCGGCCGATGGCTACACGCTGCTCGTCGCTGCCAGCGGCCCGATGGCGATCGCCGCCGCGATCTATCCGAAACTTTCCTATCACCCGACGAAAACTTTTATCCCGCTCTCGATGATCGCGTCGTTTCCCCTCATCCTGGTGGTGCCGGGCGATCATCCGGCAAAATCTGTGAAGGAGCTTGTCGCCTGGGCGAAGGCAAATCCCGACAAGTCGAATTACGCGACGTCCTCGCCGTCCTTCACCATCGCGACGGAACTGCTCAAACTGAAAACCGGAATGCCGTCGCAGGCGATCCCCTACAAGAGCAGCAACGAGTCCGTGCTCGCCGTGCTGTCGGGGCAAACTTTGCTGACGATCTCGGATGGCCCGCCGGTGATGCCGATGGCGCAGTCCGGCAAGGTGCGCGCGCTCGCAGTCACGGGCTCCGAGCGCTCCCCTGAGTTGCCGAACGTGCCGAGCATGGCCGAATCCGGCCTGGCCGAAGTGAACACCAAATTGTGGAGCGGATTCTTCGTGCATGCCAATACGCCGCCGGCGATCGCCAAAAAGCTGGAGGCGGAACTGCGACGCGCGATCAGCGCTCCGGACGTGAGCAGCAAGCTCAAGGCGATGGCGGTTACGCCGAGCGGAAATTCCGGCGATGAATTCCGCAAAATGATCGACGCCGACATCAAGAGCTATGTCGATGTCGTGAATGCGGCGAAGCTGACGTTCGCGGAGTAGGATTAGACGTCCAGCGCGGCTTCGTCGGCGAACTTCGCGTTTTCCTGAATGAAGTCGAAGCGCGCTTCCGCCTTCGTGCCCATCAGCCGCTCGACTGATTTCGCCGTCGGCTTGCGGTCCTTGTCGGCGAGCTTCACGCGCAGCAGCGTGCGCTTGCGCGGGTCCATCGTCGTTTCTTTCAACTGGTGCGCCATCATCTCGCCGAGACCCTTGAAGCGGCCGACTTCCACATGCGCGTTGGCGCGGAATTCCGTCTTCATCAATTGATCTTTGTGCTTGTCGTCGCGCGCATAAATGGTGACGGCGCCGTGCGTCAGCCGATAGAGCGGCGGCACCGCGAGAAAAAGGTGCCCTTCATCGATCAATTTAGGCATCTGCCGGTAGAAGAAAGTAATCAGCAGCGAGGCGATATGCGCGCCGTCAACGTCCGCGTCGGTCATGATGATGACGCGCTCGTAGCGCAAATCCTCGTCGCGGTAATGCGCGCCGGTGCCGGCGCCGAGCGCCTGAACGAGATCGGCGAGCTGCTGGTTCCCCGCCAGCTTGTCCTTGCCGGCGGAAGCGACGTTGAGGATTTTTCCGCGCAGCGGCAGCACGGCCTGTGAAGCGCGGTCGCGCGCCTGCTTGGCGGAGCCGCCAGCGGAGTCGCCTTCGACGATGAAAATTTCCGAACCCTTGGCGCCCGAGTTCGTGCAGTCGGAAAGCTTGCCGGGCAGGCGCAGCTTTCGCACCGCGCTCTTGCGCGAGATTTCCTTTTCCTGACGGCGGCGGATGCGCTCGTCGGCGCGATCGATGACGAAGTCGAGCAGCTTGTTGGCCTGATTGGGATTGCCGGACAGCCAGTGATCGAACGGGTCCTTGATGGCCTGTTCGACGATCTTCTGCGCTGCCGCGGTGGCGAGGCGATCCTTGGTCTGGCCCTGAAATTCCGGCTCGCGAATGAACACCGAGAGCATGCAGGCCGCGCCCGCCATCACGTCTTCGCTGGTGATCGGCGCTGCCGCCTTGCCGCGGCCGACGCGGTCGGCGTGATCTTTCAGCCCGCGCAAGAGAGCCGTGCGGAGGCCCGATTCATGCGTGCCGCCGTCCGGCGTCGGAATCGTGTTGCAATATGAGTTCAGGAATCCGTCAGTATCGACCGTCCAGCCGACCGCGCATTCCACCGCGCCTGCGCTGCCGGTGCGGCCATGTTTGGCGGTGAAGATGCTGGGATGCACCAGCGTCGCGCCTTCGATATTGGCGGCGAGATAATCTTTCAGCCCGTCGGGGAAGTGGAACGTCTCCTTCGCCGGAATGTCTTTCAGGCCGCGCAGCAATTCCTTGGCGCAGTGCCAGCGGATTTCGACGCCGCCGTAGAGATAGGCCTTCGAGCGCGCCATGCGGAAGACGCGGTCGGCGCGGAAGGCGGCATCCTCGCCGAAAATCTGCGGATCGGGATGGAAGCGCACTTTGGTGCCGCGCCGGTTCGGCGCCTTGCCGAGCGTCTCCAGCGGGCCCTTCGGCTTGCCGCGCTCGAACACCATCCTGTAGAGCTTTTGCGAACGCGCGACCTCGACTTCCATGCGATTTGAAAGCGCGTTGGCAACCGAGACTCCGACGCCATGCAGGCCGCCGGAGGTCTCGTACACCTTGGAGTCGAATTTTCCGCCCGCGTGCAGCATGCACATGATGACTTCGAGCGCAGATTTTTTCGGGAATTTCGGATGCGGATCGACCGGAATGCCGCGGCCGTTGTCGGTCACGGTGACGAAGCCGTTCGCCTCCATTTCCACTTCAATCCAGGTGGCGTGGCCGCCGAGCGCTTCGTCCATCGCGTTGTCGATGACTTCGGCGAAGAGATGATGCAGCGCCTTTTCGTCGGTGCCGCCGATATACATGCCGGGCCGACGGCGGACGGGCTCGAGCCCTTCCAGCACCTCGATGTGCTTGGCGGAATAATTGGCGTCCGCGCCAGTGGCGCGCGGGGATGAGGAACGCTCAGACGCTTTTTCGCGCGCAGAAGATTTCGATGCCGGTTTGGTTTTGCCGCGTCCGGCCGCGCGCCGCGCAGCGGGGACATCGCCGAACAGGTCCGGCTGCTTCGATGCCTTCTTGGCGGATTTGCCCGGCGCCTTGCGGGCGGATTTTTTTGCGGTCTTGGCCATGAGGTCCGTAGATAGGGTCAGTGCGAATCGATTGCCAGCAATATGCCATGCCGCGCCTGTCAGACGAGGCGGGAACGGAGCTATTGGGGACAGCGGGGAAACGCTGCGGCTACAAGCTTGGCAGGAACGTGGCAAGCTGCGGGAACACCGCGAGCGCCGCGACCACCGCGAGCAGAACGATCCAGTAGGGGATCGAGCCGCGGAAAATCTCGGCGAGTTCCACGCTTTTGTCCGGGACGGCGGATTTCACCGTGAACACCAGAATGCCGAACGGCGGGGTGAGCAGGCCGGTCTCGATTGCGAGAATGCCCATGATGGCAAAGGCGAGCGGATCGAAGCCGAGATGAACGGCGATCGGCGCGAAAATCGGCACGGTGAGCAGGATGATCGAAATGGAATCGATCAGGCATCCCAGCACGAACCAGATGCCGACCATGACCAGCAATATGCCCCACGGGCCGGCGCCGGTTGCAAGCAGGAAGCTCTTGGCGGCTTCGGTAAAACCGGTCATCGACAAAACGCGCGAGTAAAGCTGCGCGCAGAACAGCAGCAGCAACAGCGGCCCTGATGTGCGGCCCACGTCCAGCACGACCTGCCAGACTTCCCGCGGCTTGATGCCCTTGATGATGGCGAGGAGGAGCGCGCCGACGGCGCCGATGCCGGCGCCTTCCGTCGGCGTGCACAGGCCGAGCCAGATCGAGCCCAGCGTTCCGATAATCAGCGCGATGACCAGCAGCGTGCTGTAGAGCATGGCGCGGATGGTTGCTTCGTCCTCGACTGGGCCGGTGTCCGCCGCGCGCGCAACGCCTGCGCTGAGCGGAACAGCCAATTTTGCAGCTTTGCGCGAAGCGTGGGTTTCTCCGACCAGTTCGGGTTTGAGTTTGGCGGCGATGACGACATAAATAATCATGCCAGCGGCCGCGAGCAATCCGGGGATGACGCCGGCGAGAAACAGTTTGCCGATCGACAATTCGGTCAGCACGCACCACACGATCATCAGCACCGACGGCGGGATCAGCATGCCAAGGCACGCGCTGCCGGCGACGCAGCCGAGCGCGAAATCGCGGCGGTAGCCGTAGCGCCGCATTTCCGGGTAGGCGATGCGCGAGAACGCGGCGGCGGCGGCGATGCTCACGCCGGTGACGAAGCCGAACAGCGCGTTGGCGAGGATGGTCGCGGCGGCGAGCCGTCCCGGCAGCCATTTGCTGGCGCGGTTGCCGAGCGTGTAGAGGTCGCGCGCCGCCCCGCATTTCGCCAGGAAGTCGCCCATCAGCATGAACAGCGGAATGACGGCGAAGACATAATCGCGCAGCGCTTCGTAGGCTGTGTTGGCGATGAATGTTCGCACCACCTCCATATCGCCGGTCATCAGATAGATGCCCAGCGCCGCGGTGATGCCGAGCGAGATCGCGATATGAACGCCCGCGAACACGAGCGCCAGCACGACGGCGACGATGGCGATCATGTCGATGTGGCCGAGCATGATGCGCTTTTCCTTAAAGGTGAGTGGCGGCCGAGGGCGCGACGATATCGTCGGCGCGGCCGGTGATAAGGGCGCGTGTGGCGCTTAACGCGTGCATGATGTAGCTCGCGACCACCAGCACGGCGCCGATGACGACAACGGTGCGCGCCGGCCAAACCGGCACCCGCAGCGCGCCTTCGCCTTCATATTCGCCGCTGACGATGGCATGCAGCGTGGGCTCATAACTGCCCCACACGATGATCCCGAAAAACGCGATGCCGAGCACCGCTGATAACAGCTGCGCGAAAGCAAGGCCGCGCACGCCGAACAGTCCGGCGACGACATCGGTGTAGATCATGCCGCCGCTCTGCACGGCATAGCCTGCAAGCAGGAAACAAATAATGACAATCGACATCGACACCATTTCCGGCGTGCCTTTCACCGGAGCGTTGAAGATGGCGCGTCCGAACACGTCGGCGCAGACGAGAAATCCGAGCAGGAAAATGATGACCGCGGCGCAAGCGAGCAGCGCACGCACGATCCGCGCGTTCAAATTACGAATCATGCGTTCCTGCCTGACATGAAAAAGAGAGTCGCTGGAAAACAGGCGGCCAATTCAATGACCGCCTGTCTTCTCAACCGTTACTTCAGATTATAGCGGATCGGCCACTTGTGGCCGTTGTCTTCAGCCGCCTTGAGCGCGATTTCGAGAACCTGCGATGCGGGCAGGCCGGCGGCATCGAGCTCCTTGGCTTTTTGAGCGGGCCATGCGGCCAGCGACTGCGCCCAATCCTGCTTCACCTTGTCGGGAAGGGTGCGGACGTTGACGCCTTTGTTCTTAAGCTCCGCGATCTGTTTGGGATAGTTCTCCTTGTTCACCGTGCCGGTCTTCTCCTCGTATTCCTTGGCGACTTCGAGGATGACGGCCTGCACGTCCTTAGGCAGCTTTTCCCAGCGCGCGGTGTTGACGGTCAGTCCGTGCCAGGTGATCGCGCCGAAGCCGATCTCGGTGTAGAACTTGCCGACTTCATAGAGCTTGAAGTTCACCCAGGCCGACGGAAACATGATCCAGCCGTTGTAGACGCCGGTTTGCATCGAGGTGTAGGCGTCCGGCAACGACGATTGCACCGGCGTTGCGCCCGCGAATTCCAGCCATTTCAGATTGAGGCCGGCGCCGGCGATCTTCTGGCCCTTGATGTCGGCGACGTTGTTCCATTCGAAATTGGTGCCGAGGTTGTAGCCATTGTCGGCGATCAGCGCGATCAGCTTCTGTTTGAACTTATCCTCGAACACTTTCGACATGAACGGGACCTTGTCGTACACCGCGCGCGCGACCTTCAGGCTCACGGTCGGATCCATCGTGCCGAACGGCAGCATGACCTGGAACGCGTGCAGTGGAAGATTGGACGGCTCGAAGCAGAAGCAATAGCCGCCGATGTCGATGATGCCGGCCTGCACGCCTTCGAGCGTGTCGGCGACTTTCACCATCGCGCCGCCATAGCCCTCGACGAACTCGACCTTGTGCTTGGTCTTTTCGGCGACGCGCTTGGTGACTTCCGGCACGAAGAAGCTTTGCATCAGGTTGACGTATGTGTTCGCCGGCGGGTGGCCGGAGGCGATGCGCAGACGGATCGTTTCCTGCGCCAACGCCGATGTGCTGGCGCCGGCCAGCGCCGCGAATGCCAATACTTTCAGAAGCGTGCGGATATTCATCGTTGTCCCCCCAAACCGCCTTTGGCGGCCTTTGTTGTTTTAACGTGGAACTTTCCGATCCCTTGCCGTTCGCTGTCAACCCTCGGATGTCTCCTAGGCGCGATTTGTGCCGCGATGCGACACAGGGCTTTCGCCGGTTGGCATTGCAATGGCGGGCGCGCTAGATACGGCAACTGCTTTGGCGGGAGCCGTCATGGATATCGAAGCTTACGCGCATCAGGTGATCGAGTTCGTGCGTTTGCACCAGGCGTGGGCGGCGCCGATCGTCTTCGCGCTGGCCTTCGCGGAATCGCTCGCATTCATTTCGCTGCTGGTTCCGGCCTGGGCGGCGCTGGTCGGCATCGGCACGCTGATCGCGGCCAGCAATCTCAACTTCTGGCCGATCTGGATCGCGGGTTCCGTCGGAGCAGCGCTCGGCGACTGGCTGTCGTACTGGATCGGCCTGAAGCTGGAGAAGCGCGTCTATCATATGTGGCCGCTCTCGAACCATCCGAAATTGAT
>CAMDSH010000021.1 GCA_945907045.1 Rhizobium sp. Q54
CACCGCATTTCAAGTCTCCGCGCCGGCAGCATTTCGCGCCCCGCATTTTGCATTGCATCATAACGCAACCGGCGGCAACAGGCATAAGTGACGTGCGGCAGCCGCCAAACAATTGTATTCTCCCTTCAAAGAATAAACGGCACAAAACCTTGGAGGGGACACATGAAGCTCACACGGCGTTCAATCGTTCTCGCCGCCATCACGACGCCGTTCGCGGCGCAATCCCTGACGGCACAAGCCCAGACCGCGCCGAAATGGCCGTCCGGAAACATCAAGATCGTCGTTCCCTTCCCGCCCGGCGGCACCGTCGATCCGATCGCGCGCATGGTGCAGCCCGGCCTGCAACAAAAGCTCGGCGAAACCATCATCATCGAGAACCGCCCCGGCGCATCGGGCAGCGTCGGCACCGGCGCAGTGGCGAAATCGCCGCCCGACGGCAATTCCTGGGTGTTCGTGTTCGACACGCACGCGGTCAATCCGTTCCTTCTGCCGAACATGCCGTTCGACACCTTGAAGGATCTCGAACCGGTGCTGCTCATCGGCACCGCGCCGAACGTGCTGTGCGCGCATCCCTCGCGTCCCTACAAGACGCTCGCCGACGTCATCGCCGCCGCCAAAGCGAAGCCCGACAGCATCACCTATGCCTCGATTGGCGCTGGCAGCGTCGGACATCTCACCATGACGCTGCTGAGCAAACGCGCGGGCGTGAAGCTCGTGCACGTTCCCTATCGCGGCGGCGGCCCGGCGATGAACGACGCCATCGCCGGCCATGTCGATCTCATCATCGGCAGCGCCGCGCTGATTACGCCTCAGGTGAAGGCGGAAAAAATTCGCCCGCTGGTGCAAACGGGAAAGACCCGCGTTCCCGCGCTCGCCACCGTGCCGACCGCAATCGAGAGCGGTTTCCGCGGCTTTGAGTCTTACGCCTGGTGGGGCGTGTTCGCGCCCGCCGGAACGCCCAAGCCCGTGATCGAACGCTTCTCGAAAGACCTCACCGCGATCTTGCGCGAGCCGAACATCGCCAAGAACCTGAGCGAGAATTTGCAGATCACCATGCTGCTCGGCGGACCGGAGGAGGAGCGCAAATTCCTCGCCGCTCAGATGGCGCTGTGGGGACCGGTGGTGAAGGAGAACAACATCAAGGCGGAGTAGCGCGTCTCGTCATGTCCGGCCTTGTGCCGGCCATGACGCGAGAGCGTCAATTCTGCAGTTTCGCGCCCGCCTGCTCCACAGCCTTCGCCCAACGCGCAAGTTCGGACTCGGTGAGCTTGCGCAAATCCGCCGGCGTACCGTTGACCGGATCGATGCCCTGCCCGAGCAGGCTCTTGCGCACTTCCGGCGAATTGATGATGCGCGAGATGGTGGCGTTGAGCTGGCTGACGATTTCTGGCGGCGTCTTCACCGGCGCGTAGACGCCGAACCAGGCCGACACCTCGAAGTCCTTCACACCCGCTTCCGCCATCACCGGCACATCGGGAAGCGCGTCGATGCGCTTGGCGCTGGTGATCGCAAGCGCACGCAGTTTTCCCTCGGCGATGTGCGGGAGCAGCGGCAGGTAGTGATAGAACATGAATTGCACTTCGCCGCGCAGCAAATCGGTGATCGCCTGCGCGCCGCCGCGATAGGGAACGTGCGTCGCCTGCAAGCCCTCGCGCGCCGCGAACATCGCGCCGGAAAGATGGTTCGACGTGCCGTTGCCGGATGAGGCGTAATTGATCTTGCCCGGCCGCGCGCGGATGTATTCCACCAGCTCCTTCACGGTCTTTACCGGCAACGATGGATTCACAACCAGCACGTTCGGCGCGGTGCCGAACTGGATGACCGGCGCGAAATCGGCGAGCGGGTCGTAATTGATTTTCTGGTACACCGCCGGATTGATCGAATGCGTGCCGATGGTGCCGAGCAAAATGGTGTAACCGTCCGGCACCGCGCGCGCGACTGCCTCGGTGCCCACTGTCCCGCCCGCGCCGCCGCGGTTGTCCACCACCACGGTTTGGCCGGTCGCCTTCGACAACTCATCGACGAGGATGCGACCGACAAGATCGGTTGTGCTGCCTGCCGGGAACGGAACGACCAGACTGATCGGGCGCGAGGGATATTTCTGCGCGCTCGCAACGCCGGTGAGGCACATCAAAACGGCGGCGGCCAGCAGGCCTTTGGCGAAACGGTGCATGCGAAATCCCCCCTCTGAGCTTTTTCTCACCACCAGTTGGCGCGCTTGCGTAACGCGGCGCTGGCGGCGGCGGCTTCCTGCGAAACCTGCCTGGCGTTCATGGCGACGAGCTTGCCGCCGCGCTTGAGAATGCGCCCATCCACCACCACCGTGTCAACATTGGATGGCTGCGCCGCGGTCACCAGCATGTGCGCGGGATCGCCGAATACGCCCATATTGACGTCGCCGGTCGAGACCATGATCAAATCGGCGCGTTTTCCCGCTTTGAGCGATCCGGTCTTGTCGGCAATGCCCATGGAGCGCGCGCCTTCGATGGTGCCCAGTTCCAGCACGCGGCGGGCGGAAAGCTTGAACTCACTTTCGCTCTTGCCGTTCTCGACGTTCTGAATCAGCTTCATGATGCCGAACATGTCGGCGTTGCCGGTCAGTTCCACCGTATCGACGGAGAGACCGATCGGCACGCCGGCGGCGATGTATTCGCTCACCTTCGGGAAACCAAAACCGATACGCAGTTCGCTGTACGGCGACAGGCTCACCGACGCACCTGCTTTCGCCATCGCCTTGATCGCCTCGTCGCTGGCGAACCCAGCATGGATAAGCTGCATGTCCTTGGCGAGCAGATTGGCTTTCTCGATGGCGTCGATCTGCCCCGCCACCGCGCGCGAACCCGACGCATGCACGGTGATGGGCAGGCCGAGCCTGCGCCCGCCTTCCAGTTCAGCCTTCCAGACGTTTTCGGGAATGGCCGTAGCGGGATTGTTGCCGCCCTGTCCTCGCCACGCCATGCCGAGCGAAATCAAACCTTCGTTGGAATAATTCGCCCAGGCGTTTTTCATCCGCTCCAGATCGGCGAGGTTCATTACCTCGTTGTTCGGTTGCGCCTGCCGCGGCCCGTAGGAGAAGCGCGCGCGCAAACCGGATTCGCGCAGCGCCCGCAGGTCAGCTTCCGCGTATTCCGGCGAGCGGATGTTGTGGCACCACGAATGCACATGCGTGATGCCGGAATTGATCGCCTCGGCGGCGGCGAGCCGGGTGCCGTGATACATGTCGCTGGCTTCGTATTTCTGCCCCAGCATCGCGGTGGTGCGGAAATAGCCGAATTCCGGCTTCTCGCCCGACATCGAGCGCAGCAGCGTGTTCCACATATGCCAGTGCGTCTCGACAAGGCCCGGCAGCACGATGCTGCCCTTGCCGTCGATCGCCGCCGCGCCCGGCGCGTTGAGCTTTTGCCCGACGGCGACGATGACGCCGTCCTTCACATGCACGTCGGCGTCACGGATATCCCCGGCGGCGTCCATGGTCATGACGTAGGCGTTGCGGATAACGAAGTTGCCGCGCGCCGGCAATTTGGCCGAGCCGCGCGCTTGCGCGAAAGTTTCCGTGACGTTGAAACCGCCGGCGCCGAGCGCGCCGATTGCCGCTGCGCCGCTCAACAGATTGCGGCGGCTGATTTTGCCGTTGGTCATCGCTGCCTCCCCGGCCCTTGTTTTGCGGCTTGCCGGCCGTCTCAAGGGTGCGTTGAGATTAGCATATCGACGGGAGCGCGAACGGCGGAATAGCATTGGCTTCACGGTGTTGGGTGGGCAAAGTGGGCAATACATTCCGCGCCCACATCAATATCCAAGGGAGAATTTCATGACCGGCCTCACGCGGCGAAACGTTCTGGCCGGCGCGGCACTCTCGATGAGTGCCGCAGCGCTGTCATCTGCGCGCGCCGCCGCGCCCGCCACTGGCGCGCAGGGCCCCGGCGTATACCGCACCAAAATCGGCAGCTACGAGTTGACCGCGCTTTACGACGGCACATGGTTTCGCAAGATCGACGAGAAATTCGTGCGCAACGCCAGCGGCGCGCAGGTGAACAAAGCGCTCAGCGATGCATTCCTCGCGCCCGGTATCGTGCCGACTTCTTTCACAGCGATGCTGGTCAACACCGGCTCAAAAGTCGTGCTGATCGACGCGGGAACTGGCGGACAGTTGGGTCCGGCGAGCGGCTCAATGCTCGCAAATCTCGCCGCCGCCGGAGTCGATCCCAAAGCCATCGACGCCATCGTGATTTCGCATTTCCATCCCGACCACATCAGCGGCATCAAGACCAAAGACGGCGCGAAAGTATTTCCCAATGCCGAGATTTCCGTTCCCGCGCAGGAATGGGCCTACTGGATGGACGACGGCAACATGAGCCGCGCACCCGACAGCTTACGGGGCACGTTCCTGAACGTACGGCGGATTTTCGCCGACATCGCGAAAGAAGTTAAACAGTTCGAACCCGGCAAGGATGTCGCGCCCGGCATCGCATCGATCGCGGCATTCGGCCACACGCCGGGGCATTCCGCGTTTTCAGTCGCGTCGGGAAATCAGTCGATGCTGGTGCTCAGCGACGTTACCAATCATCCGTGGCTGTTCGCGCGCCATCCGGACTGGCAGGGCGTCTTCGACATGGACGGCAACATGGCGGTCGCGGTACGCAAGCGCATGCTCGACCGCGCCGCCGCCGACAGGATGCTGGTGCAGGGTTATCACTTCCCGTTCCCGGCATCGGGCTACATCGTCAAAAGCGGAAAAGGCTACGAGATCGCGCCGGTGATGTGGCAGCCGCTGTGATTACATCTTCGACAATTTGTCGACGTTGACCGCCCCGGCATAAGCCATCTTCGCATCCGGCGGACCGGAGCCCGTCACCATCACCAGAAACTTGTTGCTGATGACCATGTGGATGTCGCCTTCGGCGCTCTGCACCGCGCGCTGATTGCCGACGCGCACCAGCTTGCCCATCGCGCCCGCGATCTGCGGATTGGCCAGAATTGTCGCGAACTGCATGATCATCGCGGAGTCGCCGGTGATGGCCACCTCGACGTTGTCGCCCTTCTCGTTGCTGTAGACGCGCGTCGCGGACGAAGCGCCGAACATCGCCATGCCGACGGCGGCGGTCTGCGCCTTGTCGGCTTTCCAGCCGGGCAGCGGCGCGGGCAGCAGCACCGCAAAGCTCTCGGCGTTTTTCTGCCCGATCAGCTGCGAGGCAAGATCGAGCGACTGCTTGGCGTTGCCGAGATCGTTAGCCTCATAGGATTTGCGCGCCTGATCGATGGCGTCGAGCACATCGTCGGCGGCCAACGCGGGCGCCGCCATCGCGATGAACGCCGCACCGAGCAAGATTTTCAGAATATTCATGGCCGCCCTCCGGAATCGAATTCCACAGGGAAACTATCTGATTCGATGCGGAGGCGCGCGGCTCGCCAAATCTCGCGAGCCGCGCTTGCTCCGTTAGTACGTCGCGCCGGCCCTCACCATGAAGACGCGTCCCGGCATCGGATAAGCGTTGTAGCGTCCGGCAGTCGATGCGCTCGCCACCGCATAGTCGAAATACGCGACATCGAAGATGTTCTGCACCGCGAACGACCAGAAGAACTTCTCGATCTCGCCGCCAAGACGCATATCCACCAGCGTGTGCGCGCCGATCAACGGCTGAGTGTTCGGCTGGTCGTTGTCCATGCGGCGCGGGCCGACAAAGCGCGCGGTGACATCCGCCACCATCCACTTCTGCCACACATCCCACGACACCCCTGTGCTTCCCGTCCAGCGCGACACCAGCGGCACGTCGTGGCCGGAGTTCGCGCCTTCGCGGAAGACGGCGCGCGTGAAGGCAAGGCCGCCCTTGAGCCGCACACTGTCCGATACACGATAGGTCACGAGGTTCTCGAAACCGGTACGCCGCGTCGGATCCAGATTGATGTTGGCGCCGATCGGCGGGAACGGGATGAACAAAATTTCGTCGGTGAGCAGCATCTCATAAATGCTCGATTGCAGATCGAATTTTCCGGCGTGAACACGCACGCCGATTTCCTTGTCCTGCGAGGTTTGCGTCCGCAATTTGAAATCGACTGGAGAAGCGCTAACGCCAATTCGCTCATCGACCGTCGGCGTGCGGAAGCTTCGCGCGACACGGCCGAAAACCGCGAAGGCGTCGGAGAAGCGGTGCTCGATCCCGAGATGCGCCGCGTATTTCGACTCCTTAAGATCGAGCGGAGATGCCTGCGAGTCAAAAGGGTCCGCTCCCGGCGCGTTCGCATCGAAGCGGTCTTTTGCCGACACCTTGTTGGACTGGATGCGCGCGCCCCACGAGACATCCGTGCTCGGCACGATGCCGAGGGTTTGCTGCAAATAGAGGCCGATGGATTGCTGCGTCAGGTCGTAGCGGTGGTAAGACGCCTCACTCAACTGCCTGCTGCGGTCCGATTGCAGGGACGCGTCGTAGAAATCGAGACCGGCGATAACCTTGGACGGCAAACCGAACAGGCTGCGCTGACTGATGAAACGCGGCGTGAACGAAGCCGTCGACAGCGTCCGCTTGTCGGATGAATCGGATCCCGACAGCGACGAAAATGCGCGCTGTCTTTTTTCCCGATAGCTCCCGTCGACGATCACTTCGAAATCCGGCGTCACCATGCGGGTGAACCCCATCGTGGTGTTGATCCCCCGCTTCTCGGCAAATGCGTCCGGAGTGGTGGCGCCGGTGCGGTCGGTGGCGACGAGGCTCGACGTCACCGTGACAAGACGCGCGCCCGGCAATCCGATGTGCTGATCGTCGGCCGCGATATTGAAATAGGCACTGCCCTGATCTGCGGTGTAGCGCAGATCGCCGGTCCCATTGATCTGCCGCAGCGCATTGTTCACGCGATAACCGTCCGAATTGACGCTGTTGGTGAAGAACGACGCAGCATAGGGCCCGCTCGATTTATTCGCCGAGACCGCGACTTCGCGCTGCATGAACGTGCCGAAGCCGCCCTCGATCCTGGCGGACGGCGGCTTGGCGACGCCGGTCTTGGTGATGATGTTGATGACGCCGCCGACGGCGCCATCGCCATACAAAACCGCGCCGCTGTTGCCGCGCGTGATTTCGATGCGCTCGATGCTGTCGCGCGGGATGGCGGAAAAATCGACGCCCGCCAGATCGATATCCGTGAGACGGCGCCCGTTAAGCAGCACCAGCGTGTTGGACGCCGCCGTGGCGCCGAAGCCGCGCATATCGACGATCGTGCCGGCGCCGTTGACGCCGCCATAGATGCTCCAGGTTTGGATTCCCGGCTCGCGCGCCAGCAAACTCTGCAGCGATTCACCGGGCGATCGCGCAATGTCCTCGGCGGTGATGACGGTGGTGGATGCGCCGGTGATGCCGCCGCCAAGACGGCTCGACGTGACGTTGATCTGCGGCAGTACGGTTTGCTGCGCGCTTGCCGAAACCGCAAACAAGCAGGCGAGCGCCAGCGCGACGCTCAAGATTCTTGTGAAAGTCGTCCCCATAACACGTGTTCCTTCGTTTACGCCCGCAAGGCATGCGGGCGCATTGGGTGAATCAAACCCGACGCGAAGGACACGCGAACGCTCAACGCCCATTTTTGGGCGCGGTACGCCTACGTTTTTGAAAGTCGTGGGAGAAGATCTCTCACGGCCTTCGCACCGGTATCGACGTCACCGCTGCGAAAGCGCGCTCCGTATGGACCTCCCGTCCACCGGTTGGGTGACTGTGCTGGCAGGTCTCCTGGCTCGCGGGTCTTTGCTTTGCGTCCCAGCCTTCCCGGTTTCCCAGTGGCCAAGTTCGGAACGCTCGCTCGCCGCTTACAGTTGCGGGGGCAGCCACGGCTTGCTGCAACTTGCAACAGCCCGTGTTCCCTCTTTCCTCCCCGGTTGCCCGGGGAACCAGCACGGTAAAATGTTCCCTCTCCTGCGCCGCGAAGTCAAGCGCACCATCGGCGCAAAGCCGACGCGCAAAAGTGAAATGAAAAGAGGCCGGTCGCATTTGACTGCGGCCGGCCTCCCAACGCCAACGCTACTTGAACGCGACGCGGACGTTAGTTGACGCGCACGTGCTTGTCGGCAGCGCGCTTGCTGATGTGGATCTTCTTCGCCTTCTTGACGTGCTTCTCCTTCTTGACCTTCTTCGTGGAGGTCGCGTTGGACTTCACGTCGGCTTTGGTATCGGCCTTGACGCTGGCTTTCGCCTTCACGTCCGTGGTGGCCGGCGCGGCTTTCGCCGGCTGGCTGGTGGCGGGCGCCGGGGTGCTGGCGCCGACATTCGCAGTTTGCGCGAACGCCGGGCCGGCGATCAGAGACACCGCCACGAGGCCGGCTGCGAGTTTCGTAAACATAGTCGTAGTCCTTTCACTGGGCTCGCCGAGAGCCCTCTTTTGAATCGGCTGGCCGGAAAGCGTCCGGCTGTGCGGCTAATATGCGCGCACCGCAATGAACTCGTTCTGAAGTGCATTGTTATCTCGCATTCAAAGTGCGGACCGCGCGGTGTTTGAAACGCGGCGGCATCGTGGCGCGGGTTAACTGGACGTAATATTCGAGGCAGTCACGAGAATGTGCGGAATGAAGCCCGGCGGGCGGTGTTCTTAATAGCGAAGTCCTGTATCATTCCATTGCGCCGTTCCAACCGAAACAGGCCCCGCCATGACCCGCACCCTTCACCGCTTCGGCATCCTTGCCGCCGCCGCCTTGATCGCCATCGCCTTCGGCATCAAACCCGTTGCCGCCGTCGGCACCGATAATCCTCCTCCCACGCCGCCGCCGAGCGACGGCAAGGACAAGAAAAAGTTCGACGAAAAATCCCAGCGGGAATTTCTCAACGGCTACCGCGCCGCGCGCGAGATGATCCTCGCCGGCCGTTACGAGGCCGGCATCAAGGCCATGCACGCGCTCGGCCGCGACGACCACGCGGACGTCGCCAATTACATCGGCTACGCCAACCGCAAGCTCGGCCGTTACGAGGACTCCAAACTCTGGTACGAGGCGGCGCTGAAAGCCGACCCGCAACACGCGCGCACCTGGTCGTATTACGGTATGTGGCACGCCGAACAGGGCAATCGCCTGATGGCCGAAGACTACCTGCAGAAGGTGAAGCTGATCTGCCACTCGGAAAAGTGCACCGAGTTCAAGCAGCTTCGCGCCGTCATCGACGGCACGGGAAGCTACTGACACTTTTTACGCTGAGAACCTCCCCATCTGCATCATGGCCGGGCTTGTCCCGGCCATGATGTTATTTGGATGTCTCCGCCACGATCCAGGCGTGGTAGTCCGCGTCCACCTGCTCCACCGGCACAACCATGATCGCCGGCGTGTCGTAGGAGTGCGTCTCCTTCACCGCGGCGCGCACATTCTCCGCCAATGACGCGCGGGTCTTGAAAATCATCACAACTTCCTCGGCCCGCTCGATCGCGCCCTGCCACCAGTAATGCGACACCATTCCCGGCAGGATATTGACGCAGGCTGCCAGCCGCTTTTCCACGATGGCGCGGCCCGCGCGCTCCGCCTCGACAATCGAGGGGTAAGTTGTATAGACGAGCACCGCGCGTTCCATTCTTGTACCCTTTGAGTAGTCTATGAGCCGTTCCAACCAGCGTTTTGAGCAAATCGCCTTCGTGGCGGGCACAACGCCCGATGCCCGCGAGGCCTACGAGCGGCTGGGAAAGCGTTACGGCAACGCCGACCCGAATTCCGCCGACGTCATCGTCGCGCTCGGCGGCGACGGGCTGATGCTGCAAACCCTGCACAAGTTCATGAAGTCCGGCAAGCCGATCTACGGCATGCACCGCGGCACCGTCGGCTTCCTTATGAACGACTTTGCCGAGGACGACCTGAACGCGCGGCTCGCCGCTGCCCAGATCACCGTCATCCATCCGCTGCTGATGCGCGCGCGTGACTCGCAAAACCGCGAGCATGAGCATCACGCCATCAACGAGGTCTCGCTGTTCCGCCAGAGCCATCAGGCCGCGCGCCTGCGCATCTTGATCGACGGCAAGGCGCGGCTGGAGGAGCTCGTCTCCGACGGCGTGATGGTGGCGACGCCCGCCGGCTCCACCGCCTATAATTTGTCCGCGCAGGGGCCGATCATCCCGATCAACGCGCCGATGCTGGCGCTCACCCCGATCAGCCCGTTCCGTCCCCGGCGCTGGCGCGGCGCGCTGCTGCCCGACACCGCCAAGGTGACCATCGAAGTCGGGGAAGCCGATAAGCGCCCGGTCGCGGCGGTCGCCGACCACGACGAAGTGCGCTCGGTGCGCTCCGTCGATATCAGCATGGACCACAAAATCTCGATCAACATGCTGTTCGACCCCGGCCATAACCTGGACGAGCGCATCCTGCGCGAGCAGTTCGGGTATTAAAGAAGCCCTTGGGCTGCCGGGCGGACCGTTATGCTAAACGATTCATTAACGGCAGCAGTCTAGCTTGGAACTTCGGGGTATCGGGCCTATCGCCCGGTGCCGTTCGGGGCGTCCATGGTCCGCATCGATTTCAACCGGCTGCGTTTCCTCGTCATAGACGACAACGCCCACATGCGCCGGATCCTGCGCACGCTGCTGCACGGCTTTGGTGCGCGCGAAGTCTACGAAGCGGAAGACGGCGCGGCGGGCCTGGAATCCTTCACCCACTACATCCCCGACATCATCATCACCGACTGGGCGATGCCCATTTTCGACGGCCTTGAGCTCACGCAAATGGTCCGCCAGCCGGGCGCCAACGCCAATCCTTATGTGGCGGTCATCATGCTCACCGGCCATTCCGAGAAAAAGCGCGTGGTTGCCGCGCGCGATGCCGGTGTCACCGAATTCCTCGCCAAGCCGATTTCGGCCAAGGGCCTCTATCAGCGCATCGTCAACGTGGTCGCCAACCCGCGCCCGTTCATCAAGACCAAGAGCTATTTTGGTCCGGACCGGCGGCGCAACACCAACCAGAATTATGTCGGAACCGAGCGGCGCAAGGGCGGCAAGGCGGACGTGATCCGCCAGGCCTCTTTGCTCGACAAGGTTCGCGCGGCGAACTGAGACACCAGGAGCCTAAGCCGTCATGGCTACGATCAAAGAGAAGCCCTCGATCTCGACTTTCGCGGATCACGAGGTCATCACGCCGCAGAACAAGCTGCGCAAGGCCGTATCGGCCGAGCCGCTGGCGCCCGGCGACGACCCGGTTGCGCGCGCGGAACAGGCACTGGCCGAGCTTTCGAGCGAATTCTCAAGCTGGATGGACTCTGAATGCGAGCGGCTCGATGTCGCCCGCCAGGGCGTGGCTAAATCCGGCTTCACCAAGTCGACCAAGGAAGCCTTGTTTCACGCCGCCCACGACATCAAGGGCGAAGCCGCGACGTTCGGCTATCCCGCGGTGGCGGCGGTGGCCGACAGCCTGTGCCGGCTGATCGAGCACACGCCCGACGCAACCCGCATTCCCTTCAAGCTCGTCGATCAGCACGTCGATGCCGTGCGCGCCATCATCCGCGAATATAGCCGCTCCGACGCCGAGGAGCTTTCCGCGATGCTGACCAAGCGATTGCGCGAAGTGACCGACGAATTTCTGGTGCATGAAAACCGCGGCCGGCCGGAATATCTCGAAAACATCCTTGGCCCTTCGCTGGCGCCGGATCAGATCGCCTGACGGGACAACCAACCGCATAAATTCAAGGCCCCGCAAGTGCGGGGCCTTTTCGTTCCAGCCTTTATCTCAGGGATATTTTGACTACGCGACCAGACGGCCGCCAGCGTAGCTGATCTGGCCGTAATTCGCCTGGCTATGGCCGATCAGGCGATAACCGCTCTGCCCGCGCCCGATCAAGCTGTCATCCGCCACCAGATCGTCGCAGAACATGCGAGCTTCCTCGCGCGCTGCTTCAGTCGCAAAGCGCCGCAGCAGGCTGAGCAATACTTCGGTTTCTTCAGACTCTTCGCTGGCGCAACCCGTGAGAACGCGCTCGATCATCCGGCGCTTGAGCCGCGCCGCGCCGCCGGGCTCGCCCAGCAGCACGCCCTCGCGCAAGGCCGCGATCGCCTCGCGGAAACCGGGATAGGCCGCATCCGGCAGACCCGCTTTGCTATAGAGCGCGCGGAAACCGGAAATATTCTTGTCGTGCACGTAGCTCTCGACGCGCTCGATCGGCATGCCGGACAATTCGGCGAGCGCCGCCTCGAACAGCACGACATTGCCGCACAACAGCGCGCGCAGGATCATGCCGGCGGTAAGCTGTCCGCTTTCGCGCAAGTGACTGATGAGATCGCCGACTTCCTCGTAAGGCGTCTCGGCGGCGAGCGCGATGGTCGCCTTCTCGCAAGCTTCTTTGGCGGCATGCTGCCGCGTGTTCGTCCTGCAGCCAATGCCGCCCGGCGACATAACCGGCAAGCGTCTCTGACAATTTGGAAAGCAGTACCTGCCGGGTCGGTACCGGTAAATCCTCGCGCGCCATCAGGTTCTCGCGGATCGGCGCGAGATGGCCGAAACGGGCGGCGATGCGGTCGATGGAAAACGGTGCGATGTCGGCGTCGAGATTCTCCAGCAGCACGAGACAGGCTTGCGCGGCGCCCACTTCCGCAATCGCAGCGGAAACCGAACGAGGCAGCAATACGCGAGCGGCAATCGCCGCCTGCGCCGGAGGCTGCACAGTCGCAACCATGTCCACGAGATCGAATTCGGGAATCAGCGGCGAGCGCTCCAGCACGATCGCCGCGATATCCGGCTGGTCGGCGGCAAGCGCATGCACGACGATGGGCGGCGCCTTCTGGCTCGACGCGAACACTTCCGCCAGCGCGCGGCGCACCAGCGGCGATGGATCGTCGAGCAGCATGATCATCGCGCCTTCAGCGGCGGCGAGATCGTCGGTCGAGAGCTCGGAATGGAGATAGGCGCGGGCCAGCGACGATGTGGCGTCCGCCCTTTCGCCGGGCGGCGCGGTCCGCAACCAATGCAGGAACTGACGAACAATCATAAATACAACCGACGCTACGACAAAGCCGCACTAACTGGCGGCACGCTGTGAACCTAGCGCGCGAGGCTTAATAAATCGTTCACCATAGAAATTGACGAGCCGTTAACGGCGGAAACCCAGGCAGCGCCCGGATTAGCTGTCAGCAAATCTAGCTGTCACCATGAAAGAGCGCCCGCACGTTCGGGCGGGCGTCGGGCCCCATATCCCGGAAAAGTTCGCGCGTGCGGATCGGCTGCGCTTGCGGCCGTG
The DNA here is from genome assembly GCA_945907045.1 of Rhizobium sp. Q54. Taxonomy (GTDB): domain Bacteria; phylum Pseudomonadota; class Alphaproteobacteria; order Rhizobiales; family Xanthobacteraceae; genus Pseudolabrys. The sequence continues at coordinate 13,167 of CAMDSH010000021.1, forward strand.
CGTCAGCCACCGGCGTGGGCGCAGGCTGAGCTTGCGTTTGCGCACCCTGTGGCGGCGTCCACAAATTCGTCACCACCGGCGCAACCGCCTGTCGCTCGCGGGTGGTGAACATCGCCTGGAACAGCGGCTTGGTGTCGGGCACCGGCGGCAAATTGGCATTCGCATTGGCCTCGGCGTAGGCATTGGCGATGGCCGCCGGATCGACCGCCGCGACGCGGCGCGGCGGCGTGCTGGCGACCAGCGTGCCGCGCAAGCTTGGCGGCTTGACCTGCGCCACCACAGGCGCGGGCATGGGCATGGGAGCCGTGGCGACGCGCGCGCCTTCAAAGCGGCTGGCGAGCACGTTGTAAACTTCGCCGACGCCGCGGGCGCGGCCAGAGCGATCGAAGAATATCGTGCGGTTGGTGGCGGCGGCGGTCGGGAACATCGAGGCAGCGCTCGCTTGCGGCGTCTTGGCGGCGGCATCGATCAGCCGCGCTGCGCCTTCGTGCCCGAGGAAATGCGCGATGTAGAGCTCACCCTCGTTCGGCTTGCGGCCGAGAGCTGCGGTGAGCTGCTCCGAATTGTTGCGGGTGAAGGCGCCGGCCATCACCGCGCTGGCGCTGGGATCCGAGCGCAATTTCATGATGGCGCTGCGCGCGGCGGGATCCGGCACCTCGTAGCGTCCGTCCGGCGACTGCACGATGGCCTTGGCGTGCTGGCCATAGCCGAGCGCCGCACCCGCCGCCTTCAGGGTGCCGAGCCAGGTCTGCTCGATGAACTGGAACAGCCCGTGCGCCGACGAGGTCGAGGCTTGCGCCATCGGATTGAGGTTGGATTCGATCTGCGCTGTGGTCAGCAAATACTGGAAGCTTGTGCCGGTCGAGCGCGCTGCCCTTTGAATCGCGCCGGTGACTTGCGGTGCGGAACTGGGTGCAATGGGCGGGGCGGGCATCGGATGGCCTTGAGTTTTGCGCCTTGGATGCTGGGACACGCATCGGCTTACTCAAGTCTGTGGAACATGGACATTTATGGTAAATGAAACCTTAACGGTGGGCTTTTAAGCGGCCCGACGAAGCTAAATCCGGGAGAAACGCCATGGCGGAGACGGCGGCGCGGCACAAACGCGGCGGGCTTTATTTCGAGGGTTTCGAGGTCGGCCGGCTTTACGAGCACACGCTGCGGCGCACGGTGACGCAGATGGACAACATGCTGTTCTCCAACATGACGCTCAATCCGCAGCCGCTGCACATCGACCGGCATTTTTGTGAGACCGAGACCGACTGGGGCCAGCCGCTGATGAATTCGCTGTTCACGCTCGGACTGATGATCGGCATTCAGGTCTCCGACATGACGGTCGGCACCACAATCGCCAATCTCGGCATGAAGGACGTGAAGTTTCCCAATCCGCTGTTCGAGGGCGACACCGTGAATTGCACGACCGAAGTGCTGGCCAAGCGCGAGTCGAAATCGCGGCCCGGCGCAGGCATCGTCGAATTCCACCACCGCGCCTACAAGCAGGACGGCACATTGGTCGCCGAGTGCCATCGCCAGGCGTTCATGCTGATGCAGCCGAAGAAGGCCTGAACGATGCGCTCGCTGCTGTTCATTCCGGGTGATTCCCCGAAGAAGCTCGACAAGGGAATGGACAGCGGCGCCGACGCGCTGATCCTCGACCTTGAGGATTCCATTTCCGCTGAAAATAAAGATATCGCTCGCAAGACCGCGCTGGAATTTCTCAAAGCCAATCGCGGCGCGGCGAAACGCCCTCGCCTGCTGGTCCGCATCAATGGATTTGAAACCGGATTCACCGACGCCGATCTCGATGTAATTGTCCAAGGCGCGCCCGACGCCGTGATGTTTCCCAAAGCCGAAGGCGGCGCAGCGGTCGTGCATCTCGACGCCAAGCTCACCGCCCGCGAGGCCATGCATGGTTTGAAGGAAGGCTCCATCGGCATCGTCGCCATCGCGACCGAGACCGCGAAGGCGCTGTTTCTCGCCGGCACTTACGCGGGCGCGAGCAAGCGTCTGCAGGGGCTGACCTGGGGCGCGGAGGATTTATCCGCCGAGCTGGGGGCCGATGCCAACCGCGACACGCAGGGAAATTTTCTCGATCCCTACCGGCTCGCGCGCTGTCTGTGTCTTGCGGGCGCGTCCGCAGCGCAGGTGCAGCCGATCGACACAGTCTATGTGGATTTCCGCAACAATGCGGGCCTGCGCCGCGAATGCGAGGAAGCGCGCCGCGACGGCTTCACCGGCAAGATGGCAATTCACCCCGCGCAGGTTGCCATCATGAACGAGGTTTTCACGCCATCGGCGGAAGCGATCGCGCGCGCCAAGGCCATCGTCGCGGCCTTCGCGGCGCAGCCGGGCGCGGGCGTCGTCGGCTTCGAGGGCAGGATGCTCGACCGCCCGCATCTGGCGAAAGCCAAACAGCTGCTCGCGCGCATAGCTGCGCCGCGTTGAGGACGCACACCAAAATCACATAGTTGCCGCATTTGGTGTGCAACCCGCGCCTCGTGGACATCAAAACAGAATCACCCAGCATCGCGCTGCCGGAAAAACACCGCCGCCGAAGTCAGCGGCGCGCGCGGAGCATTCGCACGAAGAGGCTGATCGCTGCGGCAAAAATGAAATTCTATTATTTCGGCTTCGTCTGCTTCTGCGGCGCTGTTTTGTCCGTCCTGCACATCGGCAAGCTATCGAGCGAAAACAACTTCGATCGGATTCAGGCCGGTCAGTGGGTCGTCGCGTCGATGTACTGGGAAGACAAACTGGTATCGACCGGCAAGAAGTTCGATCCCATCGGCTGGCATGCCGCGCACAAGACATTGCCGATCGGCACATTGATCCGGGTGTCGAACCCGAAGAACCATCGCTCGATCAACGTCACCATCAACGACCGTGGCCCGTTCGTCGCGGACCGCGAACTTGACCTATCGCTTGGAGCCGGGACGCTGCTGGGATTTCAGGGGCTCGGCACGGTCTATCTCGAGGTGTTGTCCACGCCGCCGGCAAAAAATATCCGGCGTCCCATTTTGGAAACTTTGTTCGCGGAGAAAAATCCGGCCTGAGCTTGGCGTTTAGCTCTATGTTCAACTCTTGCCGTAAACTTTCCTCGGATCGAACGTTTTCTCCGCGTCGCGGAATTCGAGCGTGAGCGCGCCGCCTTTTCCCAAAGGCGCCACGCGATAGAAGCACGACCGCCGCCCGGTGTGGCACGCGCCCTCACCCACCTGCTCGACCTTGATCCACACCGCGTCCTGGTCGCAATCGACGCGCATTTCGCGCACGTGCTGGACATGGCCGCTCGCTTCGCCCTTTTTCCAGAGCTTCTTGCGCGAGCGGGAAAAATACCATGCCTCACCGCTCTCGATGGTTTTTGAGAGCGCCTCGGCGTTCATGTGCGCGACCATCAGCACGTCGCCGGATTTTGCATCGGTGGCGACGCAGGTGATCAGCCCGTCGGCGTCGAATTTGGGCGCGAAGGCGCGGCCTTCCTCAACCTCGGAAGCCGAGCCCTGTTTCGCAAATGAAGATTTATCGCTCACGTTTCGCCTCGCGTCATTTCGCGGGGCTTAACGCTGGCTCCCGCGCACCATGGTCATGAACCGCACCTGTTCCGTCGGATCGTCGCGGAACATGCCGGTGAACTGCGTCGTCACCGTGGACGAGCCCGGCTTGGTCACGCCGCGCAGCGACATGCACATATGCTCGGCCTCCAGCATCACCGCAACGCCGCGCGGCTTCAAGATCTCGTCGATCGCGGTGGCGACCTGCGAGGTGAGATGCTCCTGCGTCTGCAGGCGATGCGCGTAGACATCGACCAGCCGTGCGAGCTTCGAGAGGCCCACCACCCGCTCCACCGGCCGGTAGGCGATGTGCGCCTTGCCGTAGAACGGCATCATGTGATGTTCGCAATGCGAGCTGAACGCGATGTCGCGCACCAGCACGAAATCGTCATAAGTGCCGATCTCGCCGAAAGTGCGGTCGAGCACCTCGACCGGGCATTCGCGATAGCCCTGGAAGACTTCCTCATAGGCGCCGATGACGCGCTTAGGCGTCTCCAGCAATCCTTCGCGATCCGGGTTGTCGCCGGCATAGGCGATGAGCGTCCGCACGGCCGATTCGGCTTCCTCGCGCGAGGGGCGCGGCACCACGGGCGCGGGCGCGGCGCGCACGTGTTCGGACAGGCCCTGCTTGGGCCAAGGCGCAATAACGGTGTTCTGCTTGTTGCTGGCGTCCATGACGGTCTCTCCGTTCGACCGGCGCTCGATGGCGCCGGGGGTGTCACCGGGGGCCGCGGCAGTGTCCTGCAAGGAACGGACGCCGCATTCCCATTCGCTAGTACCTTCCCTATATAATCAACTCCGGGGCCGAATCCAGTAACATCCGCATCATGCTCAACGACATCTACAACAACAAAATCCTCGAATTGGCGGGCAATATCCCGCGTCTCGGGCGGCTTTCCGACGCCGGGGCGAGCGCCACCGCCCATTCCAAGCTGTGCGGCTCGACCGTGACCGTGGACCTGAAAATGGACGGTCCCGTGGTCACTGACTTCGCCCATGAGGTGAAGGCCTGCGCGCTCGGCCAAGCTTCGTCCTCGATCATGGCGCGGCATGTCGTCGGCGCGAAGGCGGATGAACTGCGCGGTTTGCGCGAGACCGTACGCAAGATGCTCAAAGAAAACGGTGCGCCGCCGTCCGGCAAATGGGCGGACATCGCCGTGCTCGAGCCGGTGCGCGACTACAAGGCGCGCCACGCATCGACCATGTTGACGTTCGATGCTGTGGTATCGGCCATCGACCAGATCGAAAACAAGCGCAACGGCGCGGCTGGAAAGATCGCGGCGGAATAATCCGAAAAGGTTGCTGAAATTATTCCGCGTGGGCCAGTGTGCGCGGCTGGTCGTGCGAGTCGGAGACATCCGGGCGCTCGGCAACGACGGGCTTGGCACAATTGGCGGCAAGCAGCGGGAAATTTTGCGAAATCCCGGAATTGCCGAGGCGGATGGAGGTCACGGCGCTGCCGCTCGACGTTGCCACCGTCAACGAGCGGTTGCCCATATCAGCCAGCGTCTTGATGAGCGCGGCCGGAACGGCGCCCGTTGCCACCGTGTTGAGCTCGAACGGCCCGGCAACGCGCTCCGACGAGACGATTGCGAGCTGGGTGAATTTACCGCCGACGTGCAGCGTAACTTTCTTGAGCGGATCGGGAGCGCGCTGCGCGTCGCCTCCGCGGCGGCGCTCGGTATAGCTCACGCGATAGGTGTCGGCGCTCGCACCGCAAGCGACCGTAAGATCGAAGTTGCCGATGTTGTCACCCTCGACCGTGAGCGGATGCCGCCGCGCCAGCACGGCAGCGCCGGAATTATCCGTCATCGCCCAGCCGCTCTGCGAGACGCGCGTCACGCGCGTGCCGTTGGTTGCGGCCGGCGACGACGCGGCGACAGGCGCGCTTTGCGTAGCGGGCTCGCGCTCAACCGGCGCGTCGGCGGTGTCGAGACGGATGCGGCGCAGTTCATCGCGCGAGAGCGCGCGCATCGGTTCCCACGGCGGAATTCGTAAAGCCAGATCGAGCAGTTCGATGGCGCCGCCCATCTCGGCGGTGTATTGCGCCAGCCGCCCGATGTCGCGCTGCACCAGCACGAGGTCCTCGGCGGAATAAGTTGCCGCAGTCGGATCGTCGCGCCGGTCGCCGAGCCATATCTGGTGCACCATCACGCGCGCTTCCGCCGGCACGAAGCGCTTCACGCCGCCCAGCAGCACGAAGGCGCACATCGATTCGCAATCGGCGCGCGGCGAGAGCGTGGCGCGGGTCTCGCCGTCCTCGGCGATTATGCTGGTCTTGCCGACTGTAGTGGCGAGATCGAGCCTGCGGATTTCGCGCCCGAGTGCGATGGCGCCCAGCACCGAGCCGCCGTCGGAATCGAATGCGATCGACGTGCCGCGCAGGTCGCGGCCTTGCATGAAGGCGAGGAATTCGCGCGGCGTCTCGGCGGTGATCGCGCCAAAAGCGGAAATCCAGACGCGGCATTTCTGCGCGCAAGCCGCCGCCGGTCCCTCGCGGCGCAATTCGAAACGCATGGGAAGGTTGCGGCTTTCGTTGCGGCCTTCCGGCGCCGCCGTCGCGGGCACAACTATGGGCGCGACAAGAGAAGCCGGCGCGCAAAGCGCGCACAGAAGAATCGCAACGGCAATGACAAGGAACCGGATCATCAAGTTCCCCCTGGCCACTAATGCTTTGATTGATTGGCGGGTTTATCCCACTTCTGCAAAGCTGGAGCGGCTTGTTACCCCTGCGTCATGTTTAAAGAGGGGGCGGATTCGGGTCTAGTGTAAAAAAGTCGCTATCGCTTACCTTTCTTCCGTGAACATGGAACTTCGATGCGCGTGGTGGCAGGGCTCAACGATCTGATATGCGCCGCCGCGCGGGCTCCGCGCGCCTTTGGCCGCGCTTTGGTGACGGTTTATCGCTATACGCTCGGCCCGCTCATCGGCCCGCGCTGCCGCCATCTGCCAACCTGCTCGGAATACGCCGACGAAGCACTCTCGCGTTATGGCCTGTGGGCGGGCGGCTGGATGACGCTCGCGCGCATTTTGCGCTGCCACCCTTACGGGACATCGGGACTGGATTTCGTGCCGCCCGCATTGCCCGGTAAATCGCGCTGGTATATGCCGTGGCGCTATGGCCGCTGGCGGGGCGTGAACGACACTCCCGCAAAGCCTTGAACGCTTACCTGCGCTCGTTCGCAGGAGTGAGCAAAAGGAGTTGAACAATGGTCGCGGTGACCTTTCCCGACGGCGCACGCCGTGAATACCCCCAAAGCACAACCGGCCTCGACATCGCCAAGGGCATCTCGCCCTCGCTGGCGAAGCGCACCGTCGCGATGGCGCTCGACGGCAAGGTCGTCGACCTTTCCGACAAGATCGAGCGCGACGCCAAGATCGAATTTCTCACCCGCGAGGACCCGCGCGCACTCGAATTAATCCGGCATGACGCCGCGCACGTTCTCGCCGAAGCCGTGCAGACACTGTGGCCGGGCTCACAGGTGACCATCGGTCCAGTGATCGAGAACGGTTTCTATTACGACTTCTTTCGCAACGAGCCGTTCACGCCGGAAGACTTCGCCGCGATCGAAAAAAAGATGAAAGAGATCGTCGCGAAGGACCAGCCTTTCACCAAGGAAGTGTGGTCGCGCGACGAGACCAAGAAAGCTTTCCGCGACAAGGGCGAGGCCTTCAAGGTCGAACTGGTGGACACCATTCCCGCCGACCAGCAGATCAACATTTATAAGCAAGGCGAGTGGTTCGATCTCTGCCGTGGCCCGCACATGACCTCGACGGGCAAAGTCGGCAACGCCTTCAAGCTGATGAAGGTGGCGGGCGCCTATTGGCGCGGCGACGCGAAGAACCCGATGCTCACTCGCATCTACGGAACTGCATTCGCCAAGCAGGAAGAACTCGACGCTTACCTCAAGCAGATCGAGGAAGCCGAGAAGCGCGACCACCGCCGCCTGGGCCGCGAGATGGATCTCTTCCATTTCCAGGAGGAAGCGCCGGGCTCCGTGTTCTGGCACGCCAAAGGCTGGACGCTGTTTCAGGCGCTGGAGAATTACATCCGCCGCGCGCAAGCAGGCGCCGGATATGTCGAGGTGAACTCGCCGCAGTTGATGGACCGCGAAATGTGGGTCACCACCGGTCACATCCCGACTTATAACGACATGATGTTCCTCACCGCCAAGCGCGAGGAGGACGAGCGCGTTTATGCCATCAAGCCGATGAACTGCCCCGGCCATGTGCAGATTTTCAAGAACGGCCTGAAATCGTATCGCGAACTTCCCATCAAGATCGCCGAGTTCGGCAAGGTGCACCGGTTTGAGCCGTCCGGCGCGCTGCACGGGCTGATGCGCGTGCGCGCGTTCACGCAGGACGACGCGCATGTCTTCATCACCGAAAGCCAGATCGCCGAAGAGTCGCTCAAGATCAACGATCTCATTCTGTCGATCTATAAGGACTTCGGATTCGACGACGTGCGCATCAAGTTCTCCGACCGCCCGGAAAAGCGAATCGGCGACGACGCCGTGTGGGACAAGGCGGAAGCCGCGCTGATGAAGGCGCTGGAAGCATCGGGCCGTCCGTGGACGCTCAACAAAGGCGAAGGCGCGTTCTACGGGCCGAAGCTGGAATATGTTTTGCGCGACGCCATCGGGCGCGACTGGCAATGCGGAACCGTGCAGGTCGATCTCAATCTGCCCGGACGGCTCGGCGCGTTCTATATCGACGAGCATTCCAACAAGGTGACGCCGGTGATGCTGCACCGCGCGATGTTCGGCTCGCTGGAGCGTTTCACCGGAATCCTGATCGAGCACTACGAAGGAAAATTTCCACTCTGGCTCGCGCCGACGCAGGCTGTGATTGCGACCATCACTTCGGATGCCGACGATTTCGCACGCGAGGCGGCAGCAGCGGCCCAGCGCGCGGGACTGCGCGCCGACCTCGATTTGCGTAACGAAAAAATCAACTACAAGGTGCGCGAGCACTCGCTGGCGAAAGTCCCGGCGATGCTCGTCGTCGGCAAGAAAGAAGCCGCCGAGCGCAGCGTTTCGATCCGCCGTCTGGGTCAGGAGCAGCAGCAACAGATGCCGCTCGATGCCGCGCTGAAAATGTTGGCTGATGAAGCTGTCGCGCCGGACGTGAAACGCGCCAATAAAGCCTAGCGCGCCATCACTTCGATATCGCCATCGACGCCGGTGACGACCTTGAATTCGCGCTCGAACACCTTGCCCTCGTTGCGGGCGATGGCGCGGTATTCGCCTTCCGCCAGCACCACGCGCGGAAACGCACCAATCGATTCCTTGATCACGTCACCGCCGGGCGTGAGCACCGACCACGCGGTATTGGCCAGCGCCTCGCCGCCGCGCTCGCTCACCAGTTTGAGCGTGATGATGGCCGCGCGATGCGTGACGGTAACGTCGGTGAGCTTGCCGGCAGCGACGCGAATGTCAGAGCGCACCATCGAATTGCCGTCGCCGTAATTCGAGACGATGTAATAAGTCCCTTCCGGGACAATGACGGTGTCGCCGGTCATCACGCGCTCGGCCACCGGACGCTTGTCGCCGGCCTCGAACTGGCTGCCGGGATAGATGTCGAAGGAAATCTGTCCGGCTGGAATTCGCACGTCGCCGACGCGGCCTTGCAGCACCAGTCCGCCGGCGGGAAGATCGAAAGTCTCGCGCACCGTTTCCGAACGCAGTTGCACCGGGCGCACCGCATTCGCGAGACCGAAGCCGACATGCACGATGTAATTTCCCGGCGGGAGTACGATGGCCGGCGCCGGCAACTTCTCTTCCTTGATGAGACGGAACGCGCCGGACGCATCCGGCTTGCTGGCATAAACGCGCCAGATGAGACCGCCGGTGACGGGCGCTGCGTCCTTGCCGAAGCGGGCGCTGAGCAACAACGCGGACTGCCCCGCCGGCACCATCGGCGCGGCCTGCGTGGGTGGCGGCGGCGTTTGCGATGGCGAGAACAGGCTGGACGGCGGCGGCGAGGGCGCAACCAGCGCGTTCGATGGCGACGAGGAGAGCAGCGAAGGCTGCTGCGCGAACGATTGCGGGGTAAGCCCCAAGAAAAGCCCAAAGGCAAGCGACAGCGCGGCCGCTGGCAGCCACCGGCTTGCGCGAATTATCCATGCTCCCGTCATGTGCATATCGCCGCCGTTGTCGTGCGAAATCGCGGCAATTTCAAGCCACCGCCGGCGGTTTGTCACCCCCGAGGTGCTATGCTAGGCGCAGCCTGGAATTACAGAGGTTTTAATGCTCGACGCCCTGCAATTGCTCAAGACCCGCCGCTCGGTCAAGCCGATGGAAATGACCAGCCCCGGCCCCAGCGCAAGCGAGATCGACACGCTGATCACCATCGCCTCGCGCGTGCCCGACCACGGCAAGCTCACGCCCTGGCGCTTCATCGTGTTCGAAGGCGATGCCCGCCTCAAAGCCGGCGAGAAAATCGCCGAAGTTTTTCGCGCCAACAACTCGCAGGCCACCCCCGAGCAGATCGAGTTCGAGCGCAAGCGGCTCGCGCGCGCGCCGCTCGTCATCGCGGTGGTCAGCCGCGCCGGTCAGCACGTGAAAATCCCGGAGTGGGAACAGCAACTCTCGGCGGGCGCAGCCTCCATGAGTCTCGTGTTCGCCGCGCATGCGCTCGGCTATGCCGCAAGCTGGCTCACCGAATGGTACGGCTACGACCGCCGCGTGCTCGACGCACTCGGCCTGTCGGCGCAGGAGCGCATGGCGGGGTTCGTCCACATCGGCAAACCGGCGCGTCCGCCGGAAGATCGCCCGCGCCCGCCGCTTAAAGAAATCACAACCCGCTACGACGGCTGAGAGCATCCATGTTCTACGATCCCCGCAAGCCAAACCGCCCGCTCGAACACGATCCGTTCAAGGCCATCGTCTCGCCGCGCCCGATCGGCTGGATCACGTCCATGAGCGCCAAGGGCGAACTCAATCTCGCGCCCTACTCTTATTTCAACGGCGCGATGAGCAAGCCCAACATCATCATGTTCTCCAGCGAAGGGCATAAAGACTCGGTCGCTTTCATCGAGGAGACCAAAGAGTTCGTGTGCTCACTTGCGACCTGGGATCTGCGCGACGCCATGAATCAGTCTTCGGGCCCCTATCCGCGCGGCGTGAATGAAATGGAGCGCGCCGGCCTCAAGCCCGCGCCTTGCGTGATGGTGAAGCCGCCACGCGTTGCCGCCTCGCCCTGTGCGCTCGAATGCAAGCTGCTGAAAATCGTAACGCTCAACGATGTCGACGATAAGCCGCTCGACCAGTACGTCGTGTTCGGCCAAGTGGTCGGCGTGCATATCGACGACAAGTTCATCAAGGACGGCATGCTGGATACCGCCGCGATGAAGCCGATCGCGCGCTGCGGCTACCGCGACTATGCGGTCGTCGACAAAGTGTTCCAGATGACGCGTCCGACGATGGTCTAAGGGCTTAACAATCGTAAAATTCCGCGGTTCGTCACGTTAAGGTCACATAGATAGGCGAGCCGTCTTCACCATATTCATGCGAAGCACTTGTCCGGCTGCGGGCGGGGCCGGATCATTGGGGTGAGGGAGACGATGGTGTTCGAAGGCCTGTTCGGACGCGCGCGCAATGGGGATCGCGCCGTCAATGCCAGCGCGGAACCGGCTCGCCCGGTGATCGCACGCCCCAGCATCGGCCTTGCGCTCGGCGGCGGCGCGGCGCGCGGCTTCGCCCATATCGGCGTCATGCGCACGCTGCTCGCCCACGGCATCGTGCCGGAAGTGATCGTCGGCACATCCATCGGCGCGGTCGTCGGCGGCTGCTATGCCGGCAAACAACTCGACAGTCTTGAGCAATGGGCGCGCAGTCTCACTTTTCGCGGCGTGCTCGGCTATCTCGACATCAGCCTTTCAGGTGCGGGCCTCATCAACGGCGGCCAGCTCGCGAGCCGGCTGGAAGAAGCGCTCGGAAAAACTCATATCGAGGAATTGCCGATCCGTTTCGCGGCAATCGCGACTGAAATCAACACTGGCCACGAAATCTGGCTCACGCACGGCCGCGTGGTTGACGCCATGCGCGCGTCATACGCGCTGCCGGGAATTTTTCCGCCCGTTCGCATCGGCGGACGCTGGCTGGTGGACGGCGCACTGGTCAATCCGGTGCCGGTGTCGGCGGCGCGCGCGCTCGGCGCCCGGCTGGTCATCGCCGTCAACGTCAACTCGGATTTGTCCGGGCGCGGCACCGTCATTTCCAACCACGGATCGGACGAGAGCGACGAGCAGGCGTATGAGGCCGAGGAAAAGAGCACCGGCCTGCGCGGCCTGTTCGGCATCGAGCGTTCGCTGCGCCGGCAATTCGTCAATATTGGCGGACGGCCGAACATTCCGCACGTCATGATCGAAGCCTTCAACGTGATGCAGGATCGCATCACGCGCGCGCGCCTCGCGGGCGATCCGCCCGACGTGTCGATCAATCCGCGCATCGGCCCGATCGGCTGGTTCGACTTCCACCGCGGCGAGGAAGCCATCAAGATCGGCGCCGAGGCTGCCGAAAAAGCGATGGACTCGATCAACGAGGCCATCGCCATGCTCTCGCACCCGGTCCCCGCCAACGGTTCGCCGAAATAATTCGCGTTACGCGGTCTGGATGTAACCCCGCAGCGCCTCGGATTCGGATTCCATCTCCCCGACGCGAAACTTGACCACGTCGCCGATCGAGACGATCCCGGCAAGGCGTCCCGCCACGACCACCGGCAGGTGACGGAATTTTCCCGCCGTCATCCGCTCCATGATGCTGCTGATGTTTTCCTCTTCGCCGCAGGTGGCGACGTTGCGGGTCATCACCTGCCCCACCGTTTCCTGCAACGCGCCGGCACCTCGTTCTGCGAGCGCGCGCACAATATCGCGTTCGGAAAGGATGCCGACGATGTGCAAGTCGGCGCCGCAGATCACCACAGCGCCGATACGATGCGCCGACAGCAGCTTCGCGGCTGCGGCGAGATCGGCGGTCGGTTCGATGCTCACGACGTTGCCGCCTTTGGCGGCCAGAATGGTCTTCACGTTCATGGCAGTCTCCCTGTGCCCGGCGGCGGGAGAGCTACCCGCTAAACCGGGTATGGGAGAACGATCACGCCGTTGATTGGGTTCCGTCAAGCGCCAAACGGAATGAAAGCACTGCCTTAATGCCGCGTTGCGTCCGGCTCTTGCGGCTCCGGCTGCGCGGGTACCGGATCGAAAAACGTGAACAGCAACAGCCCGGCGAGGAATCCGCCGATATGCGCCTGCCATGCGACCGACTGCTCGTCTCCGGTGATGGGGAGCGAACCGAGCCCGAACAGGATATTGAGCCCGAACCAGACCGCGAGGAACGCCAGCACGCGCGCATCGCGCAACACGCCGCTCAGCGGTATCGCCGGGACTCTGTAAGAGTCCTCGTTTTCGTCGTTGCGCCACATGCCGCCGAGCGGGCCGCCGCGTTGAAAGGCAAAGCGCATGGCAGCGCCCATCATGCCGGAGATCGAGGCCGAGGCGCCGATCATCGGGAATAACTCGCCGGCATGGGTGACAAGATGCAGCGCGGCGCCCGCCGCCGCCGTCACCGCGAAGAAGGCATAGAAACGCATGGGCCCGAACCGGCGCGCCACCGCACTGCCGAAAGGCAACAGCCACACCGCGTTGAATCCCAGATGAGTGATGTCGGCGTGGATGAATGCGTAAGTGATGAAGGTCCACACCTCGGCGCCGAAGCCGCCCGGCAAAGCGCCGCCGAGCAGCACGCTGGTTTCATAGCGCGCGGGGATGAACGCAAACCGTAGCAGGAATTCGATATCCTTTTCGTCCGCGAGCATCAGCATGCGCGCCGCGTGCACCAGCGCGAGCAGCGCCAGCACCACGACAACGCTTGCGGGGATATTGAAGAGAGGTTCGCGTTTCACAGGAGGGGAAATCCGTTGGACGCGGCCAGTTAGGCAGCTTCGATGCGCCTCGGCAAGCTGCGTTCGCGCGGGCACAAAAAGAAAAAGGAGGGCTTTCGCCCTCCTTGAGCATCAAGCAAGGGTCACATCCCTCGCCTCCCCGTGCTCTAAAGTTCTGCGCCGGTGCTGGAGTTCCCAATCGGCGCCCGTGTGGTTCGACGAAGACCCTACGCCGGGTTTCGCGGCCTGCCAACACAATCCCGTTTTTAACACTAACCCGCGAGCACGCGTTAACCGCGGCGCGTTTGCGCGCGCACGGCACGCGGCCTGCTCCCTCTGCCTCATCGCGGCGAAAAGCCCACCCGCTTTGTCCCGATCGGGGACAGCGCAAGCAGGCTGCGTCTCGCGACGGTACAGGGGTTCGTTATGAAACATGCGTCGACGCAAAGTCTGTTTGCGTATTGGGACGTGCAGCGTGGTGAACGGCTGGCGCCCGAGCGCAGTGACATCGATCCGGGTGCGATCCGGCACGTACTCGGCGACACTTTCGTGCTCGCCGTCGATTTCGTCGAGGAACACCGCTTCCGCCTCGCCGGCACGAAAGTCTGCGCGCTGTTCTGCCGCGAGCTAAAAGATGTCTCGTTCACCCAGTTGTGGAACGAAAAGAGCCGCGCGTCGATCGGCGATCTTCTCACCATCGTGTCGGAAGAAGCCATCGGCGTCGTGGCCGGCGCCACCGGCCGCGCCCAGGACGGATCGGACATGGAACTTGAATTGCTGCTGTTGCCGCTGGCGCGGCGCGGCCATGCGCGGGTGCGCGCGCTCGGCGTTCTGGCGCCGCTCGCGATCCCGTACTGGATGGGAACCAACCCGATCGTGGAACTGGAGCTGGGCGCTTTGCGCCATGTCGGGCCGGAAGTCGAAATCACGGATGCGCCACGTATTATGGCATCTCCCGAGGGCGCCAAGGTGCGGCACGGTTTCGTGGTTTATGACGGCGGGCGCGAACAAGGGGCATAACCGCTGCGTAATCGGGCTAACGGGCCATTAACAATAGCTGCATAGGGTCGCTGGCAGCCTTGGAAACCCGCGAATAAATAAGGCCCGCTACGCCATGGCCCTGCCGCAAGCAAAAACCAAAATCCTGCCGTACAGCGAAGAGCGACGGCGGTTTTCGCGCGTCAAAGTCAATCTGCTTGGCCGTTACATGCTCCCCGACCATCGCGAATTCCCTTGTCAGGTGACGGATATGTCGCCGGGCGGGATGTCGCTGGTGGCGCCGGTCCTCGCTCAGCCGGGCGAACGGGTCATCGCCTATGTCGATCATCTCGGCCGGCTTGAAGGCATCGTCGCCCGCCATGTAACGAACGGTTTTGCCATGACGGTCGCGGCCAGCTCCCGCAAACGGGACAAACTGGCCGCCCAGCTCACCTGGCTCGCCAACCGCCACATCCTCAATCTGCCGGAAGATCGCCGCCACGGCCGTTTCACGCCGCGCAATCCGCTGGCCCGCCTCATTCTGCCGAACGGCACCAACGTCACCTGCCGCATCATCGATATGTCGGCCTCGGGCGCCGCGATCGCGATCTCGCCGGAGCTGCGGCCCGCACCCGGCTCCGCCATCACCATCGGCAAAAGCCCCGCGCGCGTGGTGCGTCACATCGAAGATGGCTTCGCCGTCGAATTCACCCGCCTGCAACATCCCGACTTTCTGGAAGAGAACGTTACCGGCGAGTAAAGCCGGAAGACGTCCAAACCGCCGCCGGCAGCGCACAAGCGCGGCCCGCACGGCGCTTTTTCCTTTTTTCCACGACTGAATTTCGCCGCCCGCGAGGGTAAACGGCGCGCATGCGTGCGCCTTGGAACCCGCATTCCAGCTGACTTAAGTATATTAATCCGTATAATTTTACTAAAATTGGAATAGATAAGATTTTATTCGAAGTTGTTTCGAATGAATACTGTATTCGTCTCTGGTTTTAGTTTGCTTCTCTTCAAATTCACCTGCCCGATTTATCCGCACCGCAAAAACTTTGTGAGAAATGTGGTCCCAACAAGACGGGAAGGGGCCACAAATGGGCGGGAATACAAAACGAATACTGGACACGGCTGGCACCGTGGTTGTCGCGATGGCTGCGCTGTTGATCACAACTGCGACCACCAGCGCAGCCGGCGAGAAACCGTTCATCGCTGTCGGCGAGAACGCGCGCGCGCCAATCGGCTGGGTCGAGTTCTGCATCGAATACGCGCCGGAATGCGCGACCAAACCGAGCACCCCGCGCGACGTCGTGTTCACGCCGAAGGCGTGGACTGACCTAGTCCGCGTCAACAAATGGGTGAACGACACCATCAAGCCGGTGACCGATCTCGAGCACTGGGGCGTTGTCGAGCGCTGGAGCTATCCGGACGACGGCAAAGGCGATTGCGAGGATTACGTGCTGCTCAAGCGCCGCATGCTGATGCAGGCGGGCTGGCCGCGCGAGGCGCTGCTGATCACCGTGGTGCGCGACAAGAAGGGCGAAGGCCACGCAGTGCTCACCGTGAAGACGAACAAGGGCGAATACGTTTTGGACAATCAGCACCCTGACGTCCTGCTGTGGTCCGACACCGGTTATCGCTTCGTGAAACGCCAGTCGCAGTCCGATCCCAACGCCTGGGTCGCGCTCGGCGAACCGCGCTCCGCGCCCGCCACCGCTTCGGCTCGCTGAACGGAGTTCTGAACTCAACGAACTACGCGTCCCCGGTCACGTCCCCACCCCTCCCCGTCCCCAGACCGGGTTCGCGCGCGGCCGGCTCTCCCCCAAGAGCCGGCCGCACCCTGTTTCAGGGTGCGGGATTGCGGGAAAATTACCCGATCCGCTTCAAGCCCTTCGCATATTGCTGCGAGCGCTTCACATAAATATCCGCGCCGCCGCGGATCATCTCGATCGCCTTGTCATCCAGCTTGCGGATGGCGCGCGCGGGCGCGCCGACGATCAGCGAGTTGTCGGGAAAGCTTTTGCCTTCGGTGACGAGCGCGCCGGCGCCGACCAGACAATTATTTCCGATCTTCGAGCCGTTGAGCATGATCGCGCCCATGCCGACGAGGCAATTGTCGCCGATGATGCAGCCGTGCAGCATCACCTTGTGGCCGATGACGCAATTCGAACCGATGACGAGCGGAAATCCGGGATCGGTGTGCAGCGTCGCGTTGTCCTGGATCTGCGAGCGTGTCCCAAGCTCGATCCACTCATTGTCGCCGCGCAGCACCGCACCGAACCAGACACTTGAATCGGATTTGAGCCGCACACGGCCGATCAGCGCGGCGGTTTCCGCCACCCAGTAGCGCCCGTCGGCTGGAAATTCCGGTGCTTGTCCGTCGAGTTCGTAGATCGGCATGCACTTCTCCGGCGCGCGCAATCAGGCTGAATGGATACCGGTCAGCCGCCCGGATTGCGCGCCAAATAAACAGGGCGCGACATTGCCATGAACGGAAAAGGTTTGCGAGACGAAGGCTTGGACTTAAAGCTCAGGCTTGCAGCAGTCCAAGCGCCTGCAGCGTCATCACGACGACGGTGCCGGACATCAGGCTCCACACGCCCGCCAGCACGGTCGCCATCATCACGAACTCGAAGCGGCGGCGCTCGACGATGCGGCCTGCAAGCGTGTTGCGCATGATGATGAAGGGCGCGGCGAAATAGAGCAGCGGCACGGCGGCGATGGCCGCGGCATAGGGACCGCCATTGAGCAGGCTGAAGCTCGGCTGCTTCTTGGTGGCGAGCTGGTAGCCGGAGGCGCAAAGCCCCGCGACCGAAAAGCCGATCGCCAGAGCGATCATCGACTGAAGAGATTCAACGGACAACTGAACGGTATCAAGTGACATGCAAAACGCCTCACACACGCAACAACAGACGCATCTTTCGCAAGGCGGGCGGCCAAACGCCAGCACATCCTTAAGAAAAGGTTACCGGCGAAGTTATGGTTAACGAATGCTATAGCCCCGCTTGTATTGGTGCGGGATAGCGGGGGCAGTCGAGTGACGCGTACATGCAATCCCGTGCCGGGAGTGGTCGCGGCTGCGCTCATGGCCGTCTCCACCCTCATGCCGGACCAAACGCACGCAGCCGGCGGCGCCTACTACGTCGACACCGCCGAAGCGGCCAGCACCGGTTCCTGCAAGGTGGAGTCCTGGGCGTCCTTCGCCGGCAACAAGGATTTCTTCGCCGCGGCCGTCCCCACCTGCGGGATAAATGCCGCGCCCCCGGTCGAGATGAGCGCGCAAATCAGCCGCGACCGCACCGGCGATGAATGGTCAACCGCCGTCACGCCGAGGCTCAAGACCAACCTGATCCCGACGGCGATCGGCGCGTGGGGCTTGGGGCTTTCCGCCGCGGCGGCTTACGACAATGTCAGGCGCGACAACACCGCGCTGATGGTGGCCGCTCCGGTCACGCTGCGGCTCTCCAACGTCATGCGCATCAACGTCAACAACGGCTGGATGTGGGACCGCATCGCCGGCCGCCATTACCTCACTTACGGCGCCGGTCTCGACTGGCGCACACCGGAGAACAATTTTATTTTCACCGCCGAGATATTCGGCCTTGCCGGCAGCGCAGACGTGAAGACCGTCACCCAGCCGGGATTTCAAGCCGGGATTCGTTTCCGCCCGGTCGATCAATATTCCTTCGACATCATTTATGGCCGCAACATCGCCGGCGAGAACGCGAACTGGATCACGCTGGTGAGCACCGTGCGCTTCAACGTTCTCGATAAATAGCGCCTTATCGCGGGAGCCCGCCCTGTCCGCGTGGCATACTCGGCCTTGCGATTCGCAAAGCAGGGTACGAGATGGCTCAAACCGCCCACGGACATGTACGACAGCGCCGCGGGCATGGCGGCTCGCGCCTGCTCGCGCTGCCGCTGATGCTGTTCGTGGGGGTGACGTTCGTCTCCGCCGCTTATGTTGCCTATGTGCTGTGGCCGCGCTGGCCCGGCCCGCCGGTGTCGCTCGATGCGCCGGCCATGCCGATTATCGTCGCCGGCACTGCCTTCAACGTGCAGCCCGCCGCTATGCGCCGCTCGGTGCAGCGCCAGCCCGGCGTGCATGAGCGCGTCGATCTCAGCTATCTGTGGCCTTCCCTCACCCCGCCCGATCCGGCGATCAAAGCCACGCCGGAAAATCCGATCGATCCGAACGAGCGGCTGTTCGTCACCATCGCCAACGGCGACCTCACGCTGGCGCCGATGGAGCGGGTGAAGACGATCTATCCGCGCTATCTCGCGCCCAATACGACGCCGGGTCCGGGCGGGCTGACGCTGCGCGCGTTTCGCGACGCCACGCCCTATCAGGGCGAGGATTTGATTTTTAACGCAGCCGAGCCCGAACGCTTCCTCGCCCGCTGTACGCGCAAGGGCGTCGGCAATTCCGGCATGTGTTTATATGAAGTGCGGCTCGGCAACGCCGACGTGACGATGCGATTTCCGCGCGACTGGCTCAACGATACGCCGACGCTCGCCAAGGGGCTGGAGCGGCTGATCGCGCGCCTACACCCGCAGCCGAAGTAATTTTAGGCGAGGTCCATTTCCAGGATCGGCATTTCGAGAATGAAGGAGCGCCGCCCCTTCTCGTTCTCGATGAACACGACGCCGATGAATTCCTCGTCGAGATAGACTTCGACCGAATCCGTTTTCTTGAGGCGCCCCATTACGCGTATGCGCTCGTTGTCAAATTTGCGCCGCAGGTACATGTCGAGCAGCTTGTTCTGCTCGATATCGACGGCCTGGCCGAGCTCGAATTCCATGCGGAAATTGTACGAGCGATCCTCGTCCTCATCGTCGACGGCAAGATCGCCGAGCTTTTCCTCGCCGACGAAAACTTCGGCGGAATCATCTTTGTTGTGCGGTACGACGCGAATGCGCGGCGTACCGAAGACGCGCTTGAGATAGGCGTCGAGTTTCTGAACTTCCTGAATATTCACGGCGGCTCCTTAAGATTCGACGCCGTATAGCATCTGATCCATCGTGCGCGAAGGCTCCGGGCAACCGGCTTCCCCAACCACGCGCGCCGGCACGCCGGCGACCGTGACGTTATTGGGCACCGACTTGATGACGACCGAGCCTGCGGCGATGCGCGCGCAATGCCCGACCTCGATATTGCCGAGAATTTTCGCGCCCGCGCCGATCATCACGCCGCGGCGGATTTTCGGATGCCGGTCCTCGTGTTCCTTGCCGGTGCCGCCGAGCGTCACGTCATGCAGGATCGACACATCGTCGTCGATGGAGGCGGTCTCGCCGACGACGAGGCCAGTGGCATGATCGAGGAAGATGCCGCGGCCGATACTCGCCGCCGGATGAATGTCGCACTGGAGCACCGCCGAAGAGCGGCTCTGCAGGTAATAGGCAAAATCGCGGCGGCCTTTGCCCCACAGCCAATGCGCCAACCGGTGCGACTGGATGGCGTGGAAGCCTTTGTAATACAGCACCGGCTCGATAAATCGGTGAGTGGCCGGATCGCGGTCGCGAATGGCGACGATGTCGGCGCGGAAAGACATGCCAATGCCCGGCTCGTCTTCAAGCGCGTTGGCATAAGCCTGACGGATGAGTTCGCCCGAAACATCCGCATGCGCGAGCCGCTCGGACAGGCGATGCACGATGGCGGCTTCAAGCGTGTCGTGATGCAGGATGGTCGAATAGATGAAGCTCGAAAGCTCGGGCTCGCGCCTGACGACCTCCTCGGCCTCCTGGCGGATATGCGCCCAGACCGGATCGACCTTGTCGAGCGCATTGGTCGGCTTTGATCGCTGCTGGGCCATGAATGCCCTCCCGGCGGATGAATGTGCGAAGCGGTATATGGCTCTTTTAGCACAGATTTCGAGGCGCCAATATCGGGGCCAGCACCCCGGTTTTTGTATGGCAGCACCGTTATTTGTGTTGCGCCAGAAAGTTAACAACCCCCGCTTTGAATACTTTATCCCCGACGGCGAGCATGTGATCGCGCCCCGGAATATCGAGTGCCTGCGCATGAGGCATGAGCGCCGCAAGCTCATGCCCCGAACCCGCGACGGTGTCTTTCTCGCCGACTGCAACCAGCACCGGCATCGACAGGCTTTGCGCCTGCTCGCGCGCGAGCGTTTGCCGCGAGCCGCGGATGCACGCTGCAAGCGCGCGCAAATCCGATTTCGTCTGCTCGGCGAAAGCGCGAAAGACGCGGCCCTGCGGATCGGTGACATCGGCGAGTGACGGCGCTTCCAGCGCGTCAGCGATGCTCTCCGGCAAACCGACGCCGTCCACCAGACGGATGCCGAGACCGCCGAGAATCATCGCGCGAACGCGCTTGGGATATTCGAGCGCGAAGAACGCCGCGATGCGTGCGCCCATCGAGTAGCCCATCACGTCGGCGCGCGGCAGCCCAACATGATCGAGCAGCGCGCGCACATCGTCCGCCATCGTCGCGCTGTTGTAGGCGGCGGGATCGTAAAGCTTGGTGGATTGCCCGTGGCCGCGATTGTCGAGCGCGATCACGCGCCGTCCCGCGCGCTTGAGTTCCGCGACCCACGCCGTGGCAACCCAGTTCACTTCCTTGCTGGAAGCAAAACCGTGAATGAGGACGATGGGATCGCCCTCACCTTCATCGAGAAAAGCAATCTCGACGTGGCCATGATGAAAACTCGGCATGCCGTATTTTAGCCGCGCGCGACCATCGCCGCAAAGCGGGCCTGCTGCTCGGCGAGGCGGCGCTCCTTGCGGCGGCGGACGGAACGCAGCGTCATGCGCTCCACCGCGCCCTTGGTGGACGACACCAGAGCGAACAGCGTGAGCAGCGCGCCCAGCACCCAAATGCCGAGATCGAATGTCGCCACGGAGAGCACCAGCGCGCCCCGGCCCACCGATTTGAGGATCGCGCGGGTCTTGCCGCCTTTCGCCTCGGCCAGCGTCGCAACCCGCGCCATTTCGCGCGGCCCTTCCGCGATTTTCAGGCCATCGAGCGCGGCTTGCGTGCCTGCTTTGCTCTGCACGCGTCCCACATTACGCACCAGTTGCATCAGGCCGCCGGCGCGCTCGACCTTCACGGCTTCACGCGCGGCGCGAACCGCGATGGCCGGATCGGACAGCGTTGCACCCACGATGGCGGCTTTCAATTTGTCCCAGTCGACCACCTGACGCAGCGAGCGGCCGATCCACTCGGCCATTCCGGCGCTCAGGCGCTCGGTCTTGCGCGCAGCCTTGGCGAGCGACAAACCTACGCGCGCGGGCGCGGCAGCGCCGAAGGTGGCATAGGTGCCGGCCGTCACAGCGAGGCCAACGCAGGCAAGGCCCAGCACTACCTCGTCGACCTTTTCGCCGGTGGCGTAACGCGTGCCTTCGCGCACCGCATCACGGATATCGCCGAATACAAAAAGATCGCCGAGCGCGGTCCCGGCAAGTCCCACCACGTCGCTCGGCTCGCCTGTCACCAGCCCGCGCGCGAAACTCTCGGCGGCGTGCGAGGCGGATGCGGCTTCAACCGATGCCGCGACGACTTTTTCCGTCAATGCAGGAGCGACGGCGATTTTGCGCTCTTCCGCCAGCTCGACGAAGCTGCGCGCCAGGTCGGCATCCTTCGCCGCCAGCGCCGCCTCGATCTCGCGGGCCGCCACCTCGGGTGTGAAGCCGCGGTCGAGCTCGCGATCGGCCATGCGAGCGGGATCGTTCTCCACCGCCAGCAGCGATTCCGCTTCCAGCCCGCGCGGCACGACATAGCAGGCCGCCACCGCCAGAACGGCGGCGATGAAAAGCGACAAGGCGATGCGAAACCGGCTCATCCAGTCTCTCTAACGTTGTCCGAATCCGGCGTGAAAGCGCATGGTACCCACCTAGTCCGCTCACGCGGAATCGCAATGGGGATAACCCGCGCGCCCTGCCGCTCGCGAAGAAAACGCTTTCGATTCAATAGTGTTCCGGCGCGACGGAATTGAGGCTTTATCCCTAGGGAGCGCTGGAAATCGCGCAAGTGGATCGCTAAGGTGCCGCCACTCATCGTTAAGGAAAAATCAAATGGCCGAACGGGTCATCCCTCACTTTCATAACGATCTGGGCGTGCCGGTGGTCGAGATCGGCGCGCATGAATTCATGTGCGTCGGCGCACTGGAGCCGTTCGATCATCCGCATGTCTTCCTCGACATGGGCGGCGATGCCGAAATCATCTGCCCCTATTGCTCGACGCTCTACCGGCACGACGCTTCGCTCGATGCCCGCGCCGCGCGTCCGGCGGCCTGCGCCCTGCCCGCCGCCGCCTGAGCATTTGCGTTGGCGCCCGCGCGCAATGTCATCGTCGCAGGCGCCGGCATCGGCGGACTGACCGCAGCATTAGCGCTCTCGCGCGCCGGGTTGCGCGCGACCGTGCTGGAACAGGCCGAGCGGCTGGAAGAAACCGGCGCCGGCATTCAGCTCTCGCCCAACGCCACGCGCATTTTGATCGAACTCGGGCTTGGCGAGCGGCTCAAGCAATCCATCGTCGCGCCGCAAGCAATCCGCGTGATGTCGGGCGGCACCGCGCGCGAAATCGTGCGCATGCCATTGGGCGCGAATGCCGAGCGGGCTTTCGGCGCCCCGTTCTGGGTGATTCACCGCGGCGATCTGCAAACCGTCCTGGCGGACGCCGCGCGCGAGCGCATCGATATCGAATTGAAACTCGGCACGAAGATGGAAGATTACGCGGTGCATGCGCACGGCATTACCGTGCAATCGCGCCGTATCACGCAAGTCACCGACGACCGCGCCATCGCGCTGATCGGCGCCGACGGATTGTGGTCGAGCGTGCGCGCGCGGATGGGGCGCGAGTCTCCACCCGATTTCGCCTATCGCTCGGCCTGGCGCGCGCTGATTCCGGCCGCCGCCGTGCCGGCGGAATACCGCGAGCCGATGATTCATCTGTGGCTCGGGCGCGACGCGCATCTCGTGCATTATCCGGTGCGCGCCGGCTCGCTCATCAACATCGTCGCCATCGCCGAGGATGAACGCAGCGCGCACGGCTGGAACGCCATCGGCAATCGCGATGAATTGCAGCGGCGATTTTCCCGTTGGGACTGGGCGGACGCGCCACGTGCGCTGCTCGGCCTTCCCGAGCAATGGCTCAAATGGGCGCTGTTCGACCGCTCCAAGCCGCATCCCGGCGGCGACGGGCCGATCACGCTCTTGGGCGATGCCGCCCACCCGATGCTCCCATTTCTTGCCCAAGGCGCCGCGATGGCGATCGAAGATGCCGCCGTGCTGGCGGCCGAACTCGCCAACAACCTGGAAGACCCCGTGAGCGCGCTGCGTTCATATGAAAAGGCGCGGCGCAAGCGCACGGCCAAGGCCCAACACGCGGCCCGCCAGCAGGGAAAGATGGCCGGCCGTTCCGGCCCCGAAGGGTTCATCCGCAATCTCGGCATGCGGATGTTGGGCGGCGAAAAACTGCTCGCGCGCTACGATTGGCTCTATAGTTGGCGAGCACCAAACTTTTTCTCATCACCATACGAGTAACGCCGCATGTTCCCCACTACCGTCGCCGGCAGCCTGCCGAAGCCTTCATGGCTCGCTGAGCCGAACAAGCTCTGGGCGCCGTGGCGTCTTTCCGGCGCTGACCTGGAATCCGGCAAGCTCGACGCGACCTTGCTGGCGATAAAAATGCAGGAAGACAGCGGCGTCGACATCGTCACCGACGGCGAACAGGCGCGCCAGCATTTCGTCCACGGTTTTCTCGAATACGTCGAAGGCATCGATTTCGCGCACAAGGTGGAAATGGGCATCCGCAACAATCGCTACAAAGCGATGGTGCCGACGGTGACCGGCGAATTGCGGCTCAAGGGCCGCGTGCATCAAAAGGAAGCGCGCCACGCCCGCGCGCACACCAAGAATAAATTGAAAATCACATTACCGGGCGCGATGACGATTTCCGACACCATCTCCGACGCGCATTACGGCGACAAAATAAAAATGGCGATGGCCTTCGCCAAGCTGCTCAATGAAGAAGCGCGCGCGCTGGAAGCCGACGGCGTCGATGTGATCCAGTTCGACGAGCCTGCGTTCAATGTCTTCATGCACGAGGTAAAGGACTGGGGCATCGAGGCGCTGCACCGCTCCATCGAAGGCCTCAAGTGCACAACCGCCGTGCATATTTGTTACGGCTACGGCATCAAGGCCAACATCGACTGGAAGGAAAGCCTCGGCGGCGAATGGCGGCAGTACGAGGAAATTTTTCCCGCGCTCGCCAATAGCAAGATCCAGCAGGTGTCGGTCGAGTGCCGCAATGCGCGCGTGCCGATGAAGCTGCTCTCGTTGCTCAAGGACAAGGATGTGCTGATCGGCGTCATCGACGTGGCGTCCGACGAAGTCGAGACGCCGGAGCAGGTCGCCGCCGTGATCGCCGAGGCGATGAAATACGTGCCGAAGGAGCGCATCGTGTGCTGCACCAATTGCGGCATGGCGCCGATGCAGCGCGACATCGCGGCGGGCAAGCTCGCGGCGCTGGGCGCGGGCGCGAAGCTGGCGCGGCAGAAATACGCATAACCACGTAGCTTCGCAATTCAGCCGTTCTCGCCTATCTATGGGTGAGCATGAAGGGCTGGCCGTGAGCGATCCGCATTTGCACGAACATCAAGAAGCGAAAGCCATCGACCCCGTCTGCGGCATGACGGTCGATCCGCACACCGCCAAGCACCGCCACCAGCACCAGGGTCACAACTACTATTTTTGCTCGGCGGGCTGCCGCACGAAATTCGCCGCCGATCCTGGAAAATATCTCGGTGACCGCGCACCTGCCCCCGTGATCGAGGGCGCGATCTACACCTGCCCGATGCACCCTGAAATAAGACAGCAAGGCCCCGGCGCCTGCCCCATTTGCGGCATGGCGCTGGAGCCGGAAATCGCCAGCGCCGGCAGCGGCCCCAATCCTGAACTCATCGACATGACGCGCCGGTTCTGGATCGGGCTTGTGCTCTCACTGCCCGTCGTCACGCTGGAGATGGGCGCGCACGTCACCGACATCCATCGCTGGGTTTCGTCAACCCACTCGAACTGGATTCAATTCGCCTTCGCGGCGCCGGTGGTGCTGTGGGCGGGCTGGCCGTTCTTCGTGCGCGGCTGGCAATCGCTGCTCACGCGCAACCTCAACATGTTCACGCTGATCGCGATCGGCACCGGCGTTGCTTTCGTTTACAGCGCGATCGCGACACTTATCCCCGGCCTGTTTCCGCACGCCGGACATGGCACCGCCGCGGTGTATTTCGAATCCGCCGCCGTCATTACGGTTTTGGTGCTGCTGGGCCAGGTTCTCGAACTGCGCGCGCGAAGCAACCTCAGGCGCGATCAAGGCGTTGCTCGATCTTGCGCCGAAAACCGCGCGGCGCGTAACCGAACGCGGCGACGAGGATGTGGCGCTCGACACGATTTCCGCTGGCGACAAATTGCGCGTGCGCCCCGGCGAAAAAGTGCCGGTCGATGGCGAGTTGATCGAAGGCCGCTCGTCGCTGGATGAATCGCTCGTCACCGGCGAGTCGATGCCCGTTACCAAGGAAACCGGCGCGAAAGTGATCGCCGGCACGCTGAATAAAAGCGGCGGCTTCGTCATGCGCGCCGATGCCGTGGGGCGAGACACGCTGCTCGCGCGCATCGTGCAGATGGTGGCGGCGGCGCAGCGCAGCCGCGCGCCGATCCAGCGCCTCGCCGACCGGGTCGCGTCGTGGTTCGTTCCCGCCGTGATCGCAGTTGCGCTCGCCGCATTCGCCGCGTGGTGGCTGTTCGGGCCGGAGCCGCGTTTTGCCTACGCGTTGATCGCAGCGGTGAGCGTGCTCATCATCGCCTGCCCCTGTGCGCTAGGGTTAGCTACTCCGATGTCGATCATGGTTGGCGTCGGGCGCGGCGCGCAGGCTGGCATCCTCATCAAAAATGCCGAGGCGCTCGAGCGCATGGAAAAAGTCGACACGCTGGTGATCGACAAAACCGGCACGCTGACCGAGGGAAAACCGAAGGTCACTGCCGTCATCGCCGCGCAGGGTTATGAGGAAAGCGAAATTTTGCGGCTGGCGGCCAGTGTCGAGCGCTCCAGCGAGCATCCGCTGGCGGCGGCCATCGTCGAGGCCGCGCAAGCGCGCAACATCACGCTTAACCCCGTTCGCGGGTTTGACTCGCCCGCTGGCAAGGGCGCCATCGGCATGGTGGACAAACATCGCATCGCGCTCGGCAACGCGAAGTTTCTCGCCGAGTTGAACATCGCCACCGCCTCGCTCGATAGCGAAGCCGAACGCCTGCGCGCGAGCGGCGCCACCGCGATCTTTCTGGGAGTGGATGGCAAACTCGCGGGCGTCATCGCCATCGCCGATCCGGTGAAGGCAACCACGCCGGCGGCGCTCAAGGCGCTCATTGCGGATGGCATCCGCATCGTGATGCTCACCGGCGATAACCGCACCACCGCGCTGGCCGTCGGCCGCGCGCTCGGTATTTCGGAGATCGAAGCGGAAGTGCTGCCCGACCGGAAAAGCGCCATCGTCGAGAAACTGCGACGTGAGGGCCGCGTGGTCGCGATGGCCGGCGACGGCGTCAACGACGCGCCAGCGCTTGCGGCAGCCGATGTCGGCATCGCGATGGGCACCGGCACCGATGTGGCGATCGAGAGCGCGGGGATAACCCTGTTGCACGGCGATCTCACCGGCATCGTGCGCGCGCGCACGTTGTCGGCGGCCACCATGAGCAACATCCGGCAAAATCTGTTCTTCGCCTTCATCTACAACGCCGCCGGGGTGCCGGTGGCGGCGGGCGTGCTTTATCCCGCCTTCGGGCTGCTGCTCTCGCCGGTCATCGCCGCCGCGGCGATGGCGCTCTCCTCCGTCAGCGTCGTCGGCAACGCGCTGCGGCTTCGCACCACCGCCCTGTAACGGCTCAGAAGACCGCGATATATTTCAGCAGCGAGAGCACGCCGATGATGATGACGATGACGCGGACGATCTGCTTTGCTTTTCTATCAATCGGCAAACGATCGACGAGATAGAGAACCAGAACGATGATCAGGAAGGTGATAAGAATACTGATGATAAGACTCATGGATGCCCCCTTAAAGGATTATGCGCGCACACCCTGCGCGGGACGCTGATCAACCGATTGAGCCGAGGAAAGTTCCATCATGACCCGCTCTTGTTTATTCGTCGTTGCCCTGGCGGCAGGGCTCCTCACCACACCGGCCCTCGCCCATGATCTTACGACAACCGGAACGCTGCGCGCGACATTTTTAGCGCAGAATCCGGTGCAGGCCGTGACCGATCCGGCAACCGGGGAAGTGCGTGGACCGGCCGCCGAATTGACGCGCGAACTGGCGCGCAAGCTGGGAGTGCCGTTCACCATCAAGGGCGTCGGCGGCACCGCGGCGGTGATGGAGAGCGTCAAATCCGGCGCGGCCGACATCGGCTTCCTCGCCTACGATGCGATACGCGCGGCGGAGGTCGATTTCAGCCAGAACTATTCGCTCGCGCAGAATACTTATCTCGTGCTCGATGTTTCACCGCTGCGCGCATCCGCCGACATCGACAAGGCGGGCATTCGCGTCGGCGTCGGCGAGCGCGATGCCGGCGATTTCTTTCTCACCCGCAATCTGAAAAACGCCACGCTCGCCCGCAACCCCGGCGGCAATCTCGATGTTGCGCTCAAGCAGTTGCAGGCGAGCGAGATCGCCGCCTACGCCGCCAACCGGCACCGGCTCACCGCCTTTGCCGCCAGCACGCCGGGCGTGCGGCTGCTGCCGGACAATTTCTACGGCGTCGAGCAGGCGGTCATCGTGCGCAAGGGAAATGCCGCGGGTCTCGCCGTCATCAACAAGATGATCGATGAAGCGCGCGGTGCCGGATTAACGGCGGCCGCGATTGCACGCGCGGGGCTGGTCGGCGTCGATGTCGCCCCGCCGGCAACCGCGCCGAGGCAATAATAATTTACTGAATGGCAGTGCCGCTTCCGCGCCGCGGCCGCTCGGGTACTGGCCGGATCGGCGGGCAGTTTTTACCCGCGGCGGCTTTTTCAAGTTCCTGCATCTCGCCGCGGTTGGCCAGGTATTCGGTGCGGTACGCCACAGTGCCGATCAGCCGCCCGCCGGGCTCACGCTCCGCCTTCGTCATCAGCGCGCGCAGTTCGCGCTCGCGCTCGGCGATTTCTTTCGACCGCTCGGCCAGCGCCGGGCAGTTGTACAGCATGAATTTCGACGGATCGGCATAGAACGACGCCGCCTTTTCGTCGGTGGTCGCGCAACTGGCAAGCGTTACCGAAAGCGCCAGACCCGCAAGCGCGGCGGCGAAATTTTTAAGGTCGATCCGGCGTTTGCGCATATTCGCGAGTCTCTTGCACTATGAGAATAGCTGGTGCGGGCGGCCGGAATCGAACCGGCACGGGGTTACCCCCAAGGGATTTTAAGTCCCTTGCGTCTACCAGTTCCGCCACGTCCGCGCAGGCATCGTTCTAGCACCGCTTGCACGCGCGCCGGAAGCGGCTCCGACGCTTGGTTCCTTGTTTCTCCACGGCGTGTTTTCGGGGTCCGCTAGCGCAGGCCCCTGACGAGAGGCTTGGCTGCGGGCTGCGCAAGCTCGTCCCTGCTCATGTCGAATTCCGTCACCGTTTGCAGGTTCTCGCCGAACCACGCGCCGATGCCGGCGCGGCGCTCGCCGACATATTTCGGCTTGCCGTCGCGATCGAGACGCATACTCAAATCATGTCCGGGAATGAGAATGGTGCCCGGCACCGAACGCCAGAGCTTCCAAATCAGATCGATGGAGGCCGAGCTTGCCGCCTCGTCCATGCTGGCGTCGGCCTTGCCCGAAATCAGCTCGGCGCGGTTCTTGGCGGCATCGCCGGTGAAAATGACCGGCACGTTGTTGGCGGTGAGATGAAAGATCAGCGAGCCCGGCGTGTGGCCCGGCGCGGACAATGCTTTCATGCCCGGCAGGAACTCTTCGCCCGGTGCAACGCGGCGCACACGCGGATCGCTGTTCAACGCAGCAACGTAAAGCTCCGGCAGCGGATCGAAACGCGGCGGCTGCGCGGCCGCCCATTCCAGCTCATGCTTGCCGATCCACACGGTTGCCTTTTCGAACAGCACGAAATTGACCGAGTGATCGTAATGCGCGTGCGTGAGCACAACGTCGGTAATGTCGTCCGGCGCAACGCCATGCACGCGCAATTGCTGCTCCAGCGGCTTGCGGATGCCGAAGGCGCCGACGTCGATCAGGATTTTACGTTTATCGGAGCGCAGCAGCGCGATGGTGCTCCAGCCCAAACCGCCGTGGCAGATCGCCTTGCCGGGAAAGCCCTGAACCAGAACGTCGATGCGATACATGCCAGTTGCCTAGTTGGGCAGCGTGATTTTCGCTTGCGTAATGATCTGCGCGAACTTCTGCGTTTCCGATCCAACGAAACTTTTGAACTCCGGCGCCGTCATCGGCTTAGGCACTATGCCCTGCACGATCAGTTTTTCAGCCAGCGCCTTGTCCTTGAGCGCGGTATTCACGATTGCATTCAGGCGATTGATCACCGCAGGCGGCGTCCCGGCGGTGGCAAACATGCCGAACCAGTTGAGCAGCTCGTAGCGCGCAAGACCCGGCGCGCCCTCGTTGAGCGGCGCGACATCGGGTAGTTGCGGCATTCGCTCTTTCGAGGTCACCGCGACGGCGCGCAGTTTGCCGTCCTGGATGAGCGGCAACGCGGCGGCGAGACTTGAGAAACTCATGGTCACGGCGCCGACCGCCACATCGGTCACCGCCGGCGCGGAACCGCGGTACGGCACATGCAGCACATCGGTGCCAGCCATGCTGTTCATTAGTTCGCCTGCGAGCTGTTGCGGATTACCGACACCGGAAGACGAAAACGACAGCTTGCCGGGATTGGCTTTGGCGTAGGCGATCAACTCAGCCGGGGTTTTCACCGGCGTCGTGCTCGCGACGACAATGACACACGGCACGATGCCGACGAGCGCGACAGGATCCAGCTCGCGCTGCGGGTCGTACGCCATCTTTTCCTTGTAGAGATGTTGGTTGATCGCGACTTCGCCCGACGCCGCCATCAGCAGCGTGTGTCCGTCTGGCGGCGCCTTGGCGACCGCACCCGAAGCGATCATCGCACTCGCGCCGGTGCGATTTTCAACCACAATGGTCTGGCCAAGCTCGGCCTTCATCGGCTCACCGAGGAGGCGCGCGACAATATCGACGCCGCCGCCCGCGGGATAACCGACCAGAATGCGGATCGGATGATCGGGATAAGTCTGCGCGTTGGCGCCACTCACGCCCGTGAGGATCGCCGCGCCGGTGGTGCCCAGAAAATCGCGCCGTGTGAGCATCGTATCCTCCTTTGAATTTTTTTTATCGCCGAGACGTCTTCAATCGCCGCCTTCGCGGATCGGCGGCTGAAAAGCGAGCCCCGTGTCCCACGGAAAATAAATCCAAGTGTCCTGCGACACTTCGGTGATGAAAGTATCGACCTGCGGGCGGCCCATTGGCTTGGCGTAGACCGCAGCGAAATGCGCCTTCGGCAAAATCTCGCGCACGATCTTGGCGGTTTTCCCGGTATCGACCAGATCGTCGACCACCAGCACGCCCTGCCCCGCGCCGCCGCCCGACGAGACAATGGAATCGGCGACGCTCTTGAGAACCTTCAGCGCGCCTTGATTGCTGTAGTCGTGGTAGCTCGCGACGCACACAGTTTCGATCAGCCGCACATTGAGTTCGCGCGCGACAATCGCCGCCGGTACCAACCCGCCGCGCGTGATGCACACGATTGCCTGGAACGGACCGGCATCGTGCAACCGCCACGCCAGCGCACGGGCGTCACGGTGAAACTGGTCCCACGAGACGGGAAAAGCTTTTTCCGGTAACGCGCGCAATTTCGGTTCCGCCGGTGCCATCGCCTTGTCTCCCTAGCGCGCGCCGGCTTGCGCCAGCTGCTTCTTCACGCGCGCGAGCATGTCCTCGACCGCCGCCTTCGCTTCGTTGAGTTTTTGCTGATCGCGCGCGCGGATCACGATGTTGGTGTTCGGGCCCAGCTTGTCATCGAAGAACGGATAGCTGCCGATGCTCACGTCGGGATGCGCCTTGGCGACTTCGCCCAGTTCCGTGCCGACATCGCCTTCGCGCGCGTCGGCGCGAATGCTGTCCGATAACATCTTCGTGCCGGTCTTTAATTTTTTCGCGGCTTCATCGAGCATGCCCTGCATGATGGACGGAACGCCCGCCATCACGATCACGTTGCCGATCCAGAATCCCGGCGCGCCGGAAACCTTGTTGTGCACGAGGTCCGCGCCCTTCGGGATGCGCGTCATGCGCAGGCGCGCCTCGTTCATCTCGGTGCCCATCTTCGCCATGCGCTCCTGCATGATCGCGAGCGCGCGCGGATCGACATCGATGGAGACGCCGAACGCCTTGGCGACGCAGTCGGCGGTGATATCGTCGTGCGTCGGCCCGATGCCGCCGGTGGTGAAGACGTAAGTGTATTTGTGGCGCAGCGCGTTGAGCGCCTCGACGATGGCCGCCTCGTCGTCGGAGACGACGCGAACTTCCTTCAGGTCGATGCCGATGGCAGTGAGATATTCGGCGATGTAGCCGATGTTCTTGTCTTTGGTGCGCCCGGAGAGGATCTCGTCGCCAATGACCAGAATGGCCGCAGTGATGATATTCTGGCTCGGCACGGCGTTCATGTATTTCTCTCGACCATATGATCTGTACGTTATAATGCATCATGCCGCCGGGCCTGCACAACCTGCCAGGTCTTCATCCTCCTCGCCGGACTTGTTTTTCGATGCAAGCCGCCACTTTCTCGTGATGCCCGCATGACTCGACGTTCAAATGGATCGCGCGGCTTATCGCCATCCGGGCCGGAAGGCAATCTGGCGTTGACCGCGCAACTTTTCGCCACGGCGGTGAATCATCACCAGCGCGGGCAACTGGCGGAAGCCGAGGCGATCTACCGCAAAATTCTCGCGAACGATCCGCGCAACATCGAAAGCCTGCATCATCTCGGCGTGGCCGCGCTGCAGCAGGGCCGCGCCGAGGAAGCCGCCAGCCTGATCGGCCAGTCGCTCGCGCTCAACGATCGCAACGCAGAAGGCCACTATCATCTCGGGCTTGCCCTCGCTGGGCTGCGCCGCTTCGCGGATACCGCGGCACATAACCGGCGCGCGGTTGCATTGAAGCCGGATTATGCCGAGGCGCACATGAATCTCGGCAATGCGCTGAAAGAACTTGGGCAGCTCAATGAGGCTGTTGCCTGTTACGAAAGCGCAATCAAATTCAAGCCAAGCCTTGCGGAAGCGCACTTCAATCTCGCCAACGTGCTCGCCGACCGGCGCAACCCGGATGCGGCGATCAAAGCCTACGAGCGCGCGCTTACCGTGCAGCCAAATTATCCGGAGGCGCTGCAGAATCTCGGCACCGTCTTGCTTATGCACGGCCGCGCCGATGAAGCCATCGCGAAGTTTTCCGCCGCACTGACTGCCAAACCGAATTTCACCGAAGCGCTTCTAGGCCAGGCGCTCGCGCTGATGCAGAAAGGCAATCCCGTGAACGCGCTCGGCGTGATATGCCGCGCGCTCGATATCAACGCCACCGAGGATGCCAAACAGCTGTTTGTCGAGTGCGTTAAAACGCCTGGCCTCAATCTCGACGCCCCATGGCTACGCAAACATCTGATATCGGCCCTGACCGAGCCGTGGGACCGGCCGCGCTCGCTCGCGGCCTTTGCGGCGAATGTCCTGCGTTCGCCGGGCGCGATCGCGGACATTTACGCCGCCGCGTTGAAATTCGGGAGCGCGGATTTTCGGCTTTCGAGCCTGCAAATCGCAGCCATGGCCAACGACCGGTTGCTGCTCACCGTGCTGGAAAACGCAGCCGTGATCGACCCAGCATTGGAACGGTTGTTGATCGCAGCGCGGCGCGAATTACTCGACACCGCGGCGAAGGATTCCAGCGCGGCCAAAGATAGTTTGCTGGCCTTCGCCTGCGCGCTCGCCCGGCAATGCTTCATCAACGAATATCTTTTTGACGTGACGGCGGAAGAAACCGCGCGCGTACAGCAGCAGCGCGACAGTCTTGCCACCGCTTTTGATTCAGCAACGCCGCCGTCACCGCTGTTGCTTGCCGTGATGGCTGCCTATAGCCCGCTTCACGCCATTCCCGACGCCGACCGGATGCTCGCGCAATCCTGGCCGCAGCATGTGGAAGCGCTGCTGACCCAGCAGTTGCGTGACACGCAGCACGAGCGGCGCCTGCGCGAAGCAATGCCGCAGCTGACGCCGGTCGAGGACAATGTCTCGCTCGAAGTCCAGCGCCAATACGAGGAAAACCCCTACCCCCGTTGGGTGAAAGTGCAAGCCTCGCGCCGGAAAATTCCGTTCGATGCTTATGTCCGCAAGACACTCCCGCAAACAGCATTCCGCCAAAGCGGAAAAGCCGGTTGCGACATTTTGATCGCGGGCTGCGGCACCGGACAGGATCCCATCGAGTTCGCGCAATTGGTCGCAGGCGCGCAAATCCTGGCGGTCGACCTGAGCAAATCCAGTCTCGGCCACGCGCAACGCAAAACGCTCGAACTCGATATCAAGACCATCGAATACGCTCAGGCCGATATCCTGAAGCTTCCCGCCATCGCCCGGACGTTCGACTTCATCGCCAGCGTCGGCGTGCTGCATCACATGGCGGATCCGTTCGCGGCCTGGCGCGGCTTGCTGACGCTGTTGCGCCCGGATGGGCTGATGCTGCTCGGCTTCTACAGCAAACTCGCAACCGCACATATCGTAGCGGCGCGCGCGTACATAGCCGAGAGCGGTTTTCAGGCAACGCCGGAAGGAATTCGCAGTGCCCGGCGCGCGATCCTCGCGCTACCCGACGACTCGCTGGCCAAGCAGGTAAGCCGGTACACGGATTTTTTCAGCACGAGCGAATGCCGCGACCTGTTGTTCCACGTGCATGAACACCGGCTGACCGTTCCACAGATTAAAGCCTTTATCGCCGAGAATGGTCTGCAATTTCTCGGCTTCGATATCGGCCAGCATGTCATCGGCCGGTACCGGATGCGTTTCCCCCTGGATCAGGCGCTGACCAATCTCGATAACTGGGATGCCTTCGAACAAGACAATCCGCGCACATTTTCCGGCATGTACCAGTTCCTCGTGCAGAAGCCCGTCACCGCGTCCTGATGCGAGCTTCGGCTGGGGGGGAGCGTGAAGCGCCTTTCCCTTAGCCAGCCCCCGCCCAAGCCTTAGGCAATTGCCGTCAGGCGGAGCATTCCCCGTCTTCGTTTGGCTGGCCCGCCACTTGCAGCTAACATTCCTAGCGCGCGGTTGTTATTGGCGTTTGTCGGCGTATGGCGCCGCCGCGCGACCCCGGGGGCCTGGCCGATGGTGGTCGCATTCGATGAAATGAAGGGGTTGAACGGCGGCGGCGTGCGCCCCGCCTACGCGGAGCTTAACCGCTGGCTCAGCGAAGTGCCGCGCGACGTGCTCGATTATCGCCGCAAGGAAGCCGAACTGCTTTTCCGCCGCATCGGCATCACCTTCGCCGTCTACGGCGAGGCGGAAGCGCAGGAACGGCTTATCCCCTTCGATGTGATCCCGCGCATTCTCTCCGCCGCCGAATGGCGCATCGTCGAGACCGGGCTCAAGCAGCGCGTCAAGGCGATCAATCTCTTCATCAAGGACATCTACAACGCGCGCGAGATTTTGCGCGCGGGCGTGGTGCCCGCCGATCTGATCTTTCGCAATCCCGCGTTCCGCCCGGAGATGAGCGGGCAGAAGGTGCCGCACGACATTTACGTGCATGTGGCGGGCATCGACATCGTGCGGGTGGATGCCGAAACTTTTTATGTGCTGGAAGACAATGCGCGCACGCCCTCCGGCGTCTCCTACATGCTGGAGAACCGCGAGATCATGCTGCGGCTGTTCCCGGAGTTGTTCTCGCGCCACCGCATCGCGCCGGTGGAAAATTATCCCGATGAATTGCTGGCGACGCTCAAATCGGTTGCGCCGTCATCGTCCTCGTCGGACCCCACGGTCGTGCTGCTCACCCCCGGCGTCTATAACTCGGCTTATTACGAACATTCGTTTTTGGCCGACAAACTGGGAGTCGAGCTGGTCGAGGGCCGCGATCTCTTCGTCAAGGACGACATCGTCTTCATGCGCACGACGCAGGGTCCGCAGCGCATCGATGTGATTTACCGGCGCATCGACGACGACTATCTCGATCCGCTCACCTTCCGCCCGGACTCTTCGCTCGGCCTGCCCGGCATGATGTCGGCTTACCAGGCCGGCAACGTCACGCTCGCCAACGCGGTGGGCACCGGCATCGCCGACGACAAGGCGGTCTACAGTTTCATGCCGCAGATCGTGAAATTCTATCTCGGCGAAGAACCGATCCTGAAAAACGTGCCGACCTGGCGCTGCCGCGAGGAAGATCATCTCGCGCACGTGCTCGACAATCTGCACGAACTCGTCGTGAAGGAAGTACACGGCTCCGGCGGTTACGGCATGCTGATCGGGCCGATGGCGAGCAAGGTCGCGATCGAGCAATTCCGCGCCAAGCTGAAAACCGCGCCGAAAAATTTCATCGCGCAGCCGACGCTCTCGCTCTCCACCTGCCCGACCTGCGTGGACGAAGGCGTTGCGCCGCGCCACGTCGACTTGCGCCCATTCGTGCTCACGGGACGCGAGCGCACCTGCATCGTGCCGGGCGGGCTCACGCGCGTCGCGCTCAAGGACGGCTCGCTGGTGGTCAATTCCAGCCAGGGCGGCGGCACCAAGGACACCTGGGTGCTGGACGAATAACCATGCTCTCGCGCACCGCCGACAATCTTTTCTGGCTTTCGCGTTATGTCGAACGCGCGGAATATCTTGCGCGTATTCTGGAGGCGACGCAGCGGCTCACCGCGCTGCCCTTGGCTTATGTCGGCGAGACCAACGAATGGGCCACCGCCGTCTCGACCGCAGGCTGCGCCAGCGCGTTCTTCGAGGTTTATGACGAGGCCAACGAAGAAAACGTCACCGACTTCCTCGCCTTCTCCACCGCCAATTCGTCTTCCATCCGCAGCTGTTTCGAGCAGGCGCGCAGCAACGCGCGCGCGGTGCGCACGGCGCTGACGATGGAAATGTGGGACGCCATCAACGGCACCTGGCTTGAGTTGAAACGCTACGGCAACGGCGCGACCTCGCGCGAGGAATGCTCGCGCTTCTTGCGCTGGGTGCAGGAATCCTCGCTGCGTTACGACGGCTCCGCCTACCGCACGATGCTGCGCAACGACGCCTACTGGTTCTCGAGACTGGGCGTCTATGTCGAGCGCGCCGACAACACCGCGCGCATCCTCGACGTGAAATACCATCTGCTGCTTCCCGACAACGAGCGCATCGGCGGGCCGCTGGATTATTTCCAATGGGCCGCGATCCTGCGCTCGGTGTCCGCGCTCACCGCCTATCACTGGGTCTATCGCGAGAGCCTGAAGCCCTGGCAGGTCGCAGATTTGCTCATCCTCAAGGATGAGATGCCGCGCTCGCTTGCCTCCTGCTACGAGAACATCGTGCGCTATCTCGACGCCATCGCCGGCGCCTACGGGCGGCAGGGTCCGGCGCAGCGGCAGGCGCGCGGCATCCGCACGCGGCTGCAAAACAGCCGCATGGACGGAATTTTTCAGCGCGGATTGCACGAATACATCGGCGAATTCATCACCGAGAACAACCGCCTCGGCGGCGCCATCACGCAGCAGTTTCTGCTATGATGGAACGATGCGGATCAATATCTCCCACACGACGGTCTATCGGTATCAGACGCCGCCAACCGGCGTGATCCAGACGCTTCGGCTCACGCCGCGCAATCACGACGGCCAGCACGTCATGCGCTGGCGCATCGACCTGTCGGAGAATTGCCGGCTCGACCAGCACGAGGACGCCTTCGGCAACATCACGCATACCTTCACCGCCGACGGTCCGTTCGATGAACTCAACGTAATGGTCGAGGGCGAAGTCGAGACGCAGGACACGCACGGCGTCGTGCACGGCGCGGTGGAGCGTTTTCCGCCCGAACTATTCTTGCGCGAAACGGCATTGACGCAGCCGGACCCGGCAATCGAGAAATTCGCGGACGCCGTTCGCGCCAGCGCCGGCGGCACCCCGCTGGACATTCTTCACACTTTGATGCGTCACCTGAATAACGAAATCACCTTCGACACCAGCCCGACGCAATCGACGACCACCGCCGCGGAATCGTTCGCGCTCAAGCGCGGCGTCTGCCAGGACCTCACCCACATCTTCATCGCCTCCGCGCGGCATCTCGGAATTCCCGCCCGTTACGTCGGCGGCCATTTCCACCGCGCCGACGGCATCACCGCGCAGGAAGCCGGCCACGCCTGGGTTGAAACTTACGTGCAGGATCTGGGCTGGGTGGCGTTCGATCCCACCAACGGCATTTCCGCCACCGATGCCCACGTCCGGGTCGCGGTGGGGCTCGACTACCTCGGCGCCGCCCCGGTGCGGGGCACGCGCTACGGCGGCAGCGGCGAGACCCTCAAGGTCGAGGTGAACGTCGCGCAAGCTCAGCAGCAGGTGCAGAGCTGACAGACGTTGCAGCGCGAGCCATTGCCTCGCTATAAATCACCCTTCGAAACGCAAGCCCCGTCTGAGTCGCTATGACCTATTGTTGTGGAATTCTGGTGCAAGGCGGCCTGGTGATGATCGCCGACACGCGCACCAATGCGGGGCTCGATAACGTATCGACCTTCCGCAAGCTGCACGTGTGGACCGAGCCGGGCGAGCGCATCATGGCGCTGGCCTCCTCCGGCAACCTATCGCTCAGCCAGACCGTGCGAAGCACGCTCACCGAAGGCGTGGAAAACCCCGATACCGGCGAGATCGAAACGCTGATGAACGCGCCCACCATGTTTCAGGCGGCGCAGCGCATCGGGCGCACCATAAGGCGCATCAACGGCACCGAAGGCGCGGCGCTCAACGCCGCCGAGGTCGAATACGACGTGGCTTTCCTGTTCGGCGGCCAGATCAAGGGCGAGCGGCTGCGCCTGTTCATGATCTACCCGGCCGGCAACTTCATCGAATGCACGACCGACACGCCATATCTGCAAATCGGCGAGCATAAATACGGCAAGCCGGTTCTTGACCGCGCCATCAGCTTCAAAACCGACGTTTATGACGCGCTCAAAATCGGGCTGATCTCGATGGATTCCACCATGCGCTCCAATCTCGGCGTCGGCCTCCCCATCGATCTGCTGGTCGTGCAGCGGGATGCCTGCAACTCCGAGTTGAATTACCGCATCGAGCCGGGGGAACCCTATTTCCAGGACCTGCGCGAGCGCTGGTCGGGCGCCTTGCGGGCCGCGCACATCGCCATTCCACGGCCCCCTTATGTGAATCAAAGCTGATTGCAGCCGGGAATTTTACCACCGGTTAACAGCGCCGCGTGAATTGCCGCATTTAGCGGCGGTAAACCCCGCCAAAACGGGCATTTCAAGCGATTTGCAAGCATTCGGCCCTAACGTAATCCCATAAAAGTCATAGGGCAGGACGTTACATAGAGGCCTGAAATTGCTGGCTGTTGCTCGCCAACGCCTGATCGAGGACCGGCAGTACACCAGTTGGGACCGCGCGCGTTTGAGCGTCGTGGTGCCGATCGGTGTGATCGTTGCCGTTGCCATCGTTTGCATTGTCGTCGCCGTGCTCTCGTCCGCGCAACGCGCCGATGAGGTTGCGGTCGCGCAGGAAAAACTATTGTTCTCGCGCGCCATCGCGACGCGCAGCGCGCGCGTCTTGCGCGAAGTCGAGAGCATCGCGGCATCGGATGCCGCCTACCAGAACGTGCGCGTCAAGCTCGACCACGATTGGGTGGAGCGACGGGTCGGCCTCTGGCTCGAAACCTTCTTCGAACACAACTACGTTTTCGTCATCGATCCGTCCGACCGCCTGATCTATGCGCGCGGCTCCCGCGCCCCGATCGACAACGCATTTTACCAGCAGGTGCTTCCCAGCCTGAAGCCCGCGCTCGATCTGCTGCGCGGCCGCACGCAGGCCACCCCCGCCGAGAAACAGCACACGACGGAAGTTCTGCCGCAAGGGCGCGCGGTCATGATCGAGAATTTCATGACATGGCCGGCCATCGTCGCCGCCGCCGCCGTGAGCCCGCGCGACAGCTTCGCCGACAGTCAGGCGCCGGTCGTCATTTCGGTCAAGCTGATCGACCAGGAAGTGATGGCGGCGATTTCCTCCCGGCTGCAATTGCGCGACCTGCGCCGGGTCAGCGAGCAGGATTTGACGGATAAGGAATTTTCCCTCGACCTGACGAATTACCGCGGCGAGCCCATCGCCCGCTACGCCTGGACGCCGAAGCAGCCGGGCGCCGAGATCGTCAACAGCGTCATCCCCTACATCGCGGTGGCGCTCACCGGATTTGCGCTGCTCGCCGGTTTCGTTCTGCGCTATATGCGCCGCACCGCGACGGCGATCGCCGCCGGCGAAACCCGCCTGCGCCATCTCGCAATGCACGATCCGCTGTGCGGCCTGCCCAACCGCATCTTCTTCAGCGAGCGGCTGGAATCCGTGATCGATGACGTCAAGAACGGCAGCCCGTCATCCGCGGTGTTCTACATCGACCTCGACCACTTCAAGGAGGTCAACGACACGCTCGGCCACCCCGTAGGCGACGAGTTGATCCGCAACGTGACGTTGCGGCTCTCGCACACCTTGCGCGGCGACGATCTGGTCGCGCGGCTGGGCGGCGACGAATTCGCGGTGATCTCGTCCATCGGACAAGACCCGCTGCAAATCATGGCCATCGCCAATCGCATCATCGCGGCCTTGTGCGCGCCCTACTCGGTCAATAAGCAAAGCATCGTCATCGGCGCCTCCATCGGCATCGCGATCATCGACCGGCATTGCGGCGGCTCGGCCGACATCATGCGTTATGCCGACATCGCGCTCTACCGCGCCAAGAACGAGGGGCGCAACCGCGCCTGCATTTACGACGCGGCTATGGACGCGGACCTCTCCAAGC
This sequence comes from Rhizobium sp. Q54, assembly GCA_945907045.1. GTDB lineage: Bacteria > Pseudomonadota > Alphaproteobacteria > Rhizobiales > Xanthobacteraceae > Pseudolabrys. Next base: position 53,596 of record CAMDSH010000021.1, read on the forward strand.
GCAAACTGCTGGAAGGCGATTTGCGCCACGCCATCGAGAACGACGGCCTCAGGCTGCTCTACCAGCCGGTGGTCAACAACAGCGGCGAGAAGATCGTCGGCGTCGAAGGTCTCTGCCGCTGGCCGCATCCGGAACGCGGCGACATCCCGCCGACCGAATTCATCCCGGTCGCCGAGCATTCCGGCCTCATCATCGAACTCGGCGAATGGGTGCTGCGCCGCGCATGCCTCGACGGCATGGCCTGGCCGGGCCTCACTGTCGCGGTCAACGTCTCGCCGCTGCAATTCCGCCGCGTTGATTTCGTCGCCATGGTCGAGCGCATTCTGGCCGAAACGAAATTCGATCCGGCGCGGCTCGAACTTGAAGTCACCGAGTCGACGCTGCTCGGCAACGTCGAAACCGCGGAAGCCTCCATGCTGCGCCTGAAGGCGCTCGGCGTGCGGCTCGCGCTTGACGATTTCGGCACCGGCTATTCGAGCCTGCTGTACTTACGCCGCTTCCCGTTCGACAAGCTCAAGATCGACCGCAGCTTCGTCGCCAGCATCGAAAAGGCGGCGGACGCGGCCGCCATCGTGCATGCGGTGGTCAGCCTCGGGCGCGGCCTTGGCATGAAGGTCACTGCCGAAGGCGTCGAAACCGCCGACCAGCATCTCTTCCTGCGCGCCGCCGGCGTGCATACCATGCAGGGCTATCGCTTCGGCAAGGCAATGCCGGCGGCGGAGATCAGCACGCGGCTGCAAAATCCGTCCGCCTACCGCACGGCCGACGAATCCGCGCTGGCGAGCTAAAACGCGCGGCTTCTACCCTCCGCATGGATTGTGATATGGCCTCTGCCTGACATTCGTTAGGGGGAAGCTCATGGGCGCATCTGGAAAATTTGCCTTGGTCACGGGAGCAGGCACCGGCGTTGGCCGGGCGGTCGCGCTTTCGCTGGCGAAGGCGGGCTATAGCGTCGCGCTCGCGGGCCGCAGGCCGGAGCCGCTCGCGGCGGTGGCCGCCGAGGTCAACGCGGCAGGTTCGCAAGCCGTGGCTGTGCCGACCGACGTATCGAAGCGCGATTCCATCCTCGCGCTGTTCGTCAAGGTGAAATCCTCGTTCGGGCGGCTCGATCTGCTGTTCAATAACGCCGGCATCGGCGCGCCGCCGGTTCCGCTCGAAGATTTGCCGTTCGAGACCTGGCAGAACGTCGTCGCGACAAATTTGACCGGCATGTTCCTGTGCACGCAGGAAGCCATCAAGATCATGAAGGCGCAGTCGCCGCGCGGCGGGCGCATCATCAACAACGGCTCGATCTCCGCGCACGCGCCGCGCCCCTACTCGGTCGCCTATACCTCGACCAAGCATGCGGTGACGGGACTGACCAAATCCACCTCGCTCGATTGCCGGCAATACGACATCTGCGCCGGGCAGATCGACATCGGCAACGCGGCGACGCCGCTGACCGAGCGCATGGTGGACGGCGTGCTGCAGGCTAATTTCACCAAGTCGCCGGAGCCGCGCATGGAAGCCGATCACGTCGGCAACGCGGTCGTCTACATGGCGAGCCTGCCGCTCGACACCAATGTGCTGTTCATGACGGTGATGGCGAACAAGATGCCGTTCGTCGGTCGCGGTTAGGAAATTTGCTCAGCCGATCTTGCTGACGGAAACTTTGCTGCCGCTTTTCACCTTGCCGAGCACCTTCACGTCGGAGAGCGCCTTGGCGAAAATATTGCACGGGCTCGCCAGCCGGCACTCGCTGCCTTTGCTGATCGGCGTGCGCCCGAACCCGATCGCAATCGCGGGGCCTTGCGGCCAGTAGGCGATCTCGCCCGGCGTCACCACGTCGCGCGCATCCTTCTCTCGCGGCACATCGACCGGCACGTCGAAATAAACTTCCTCGCCCCAGGTGAGCACCGAGGACGTCATGGGGAGTTTCGTCGCGATCGCTTTCGCGGTGGCTGTGTCGAGCAATTCGGCCTCCAGCGTGAGCGAGCCGAAATCGAAGCGGATGCGGGCCATGCTTTAGTGTAGCCGGAAAACCCCGCCGACGGCGCGCAGCTCCGCGGGCTTGATCAGCTTGCAGTGCGCGACCTGCACCGAGTGCAGCGGCCCCTCCAGCTTCTCCTGCCAGAAGGCGAGAAAGCGCGAGAGTTCGGGGAATTTGGGAAACAGGTCGTAGTTCTGCCAGACGTAAGCCTGCAGCAGCCACTGGTGATCGGGACGCCGGTATAGGATTTGCGCGGTGGTCAGCCCATAGCCGGCGACCTGTTTCTCGAAATCTTGCGACACCATGCGGCCCTCCTTGATTCGGAGACGATTTTCCCGTTCCGCGCCTCGGCTTGGCAAGCCGAAACGCTGGACAACCTGTTGAAATACAAGGCGTTAGCAGCAGCCTCGCGGCCCTGCTACCAGCCGGATTGAATCGATGCCGGCTGGCGGCAAGGCAACGTGACCGGCGTGAAACCGGTTCCCGAATTAACCCTCTGAAAGAATAATTGGCACTCAGCCGAAACGAGTGCTAAAAAATTTTCAACGGACCCTTGCAGGCCTATGGCCAGCGTCCCATGTGGACGGCAGGGCTTCCGCAAGGGCCCGCTGGACTACCAAAACTCAAAATCCGTCAATCACTTAGGAGGACACCATGAAGTTCCGCCCGCTTCACGACCGTATCGTCGTCAAGCGCATCACCGCCGAGGAAAAGACCGCCGGCGGCATCATCATTCCCGACACGGCGCAAGAGAAGCCGTCGCAGGGCGAGGTCATCGCCATCGGCCCCGGCGGCCGTGACGAGTCCGGCAAGCTCATTCCGATCGACCTGAAGAAGGGCGACCGGGTGCTGTTCGGCAAATGGTCGGGCACTGAAGTGAAGATCGACGGCCAGGATCTCCTCATCATGAAGGAGTCCGACATCATGGGCGTCATCGAAGACCACGTCGCCAAGAAGAAGGCCGCGTAATCACCTCTCCTCGTCCTGAGGAGCGCCCGCAGGGCGCGTCTCGAAGGACGGGAAAAGAAATCATGCGCCTCATCCTTCGAGACGCAGGCTTGGCCTGCTCCTCAGGACGAGGATCGAGATGAAACGGAGTTAGATACAATGGCAGCTAAAGAAGTGAAATTTTCGGTCGATGCGCGCGACAGAATGCTGCGCGGCGTCGACATTCTCGCCAACGCGGTGAAAGTGACGCTCGGCCCGAAAGGCCGCAACGTCGTTCTCGATAAGTCGTTCGGCGCTCCCCGCATCACCAAGGACGGCGTCACCGTCGCCAAGGAGATCGAGCTCGAGGACAAGTTCGAGAACATGGGCGCGCAGATGGTTCGCGAAGTCGCGTCCAAGGCCTCCGACACCGCCGGCGACGGCACCACGACCGCGACCGTTCTGGCCGCGGCGATCGTTCGTGAAGGCGCCAAGGCTGTGGCCGCCGGCATGAACCCGATGGACCTCAAGCGCGGCGTCGATCTCGCGGTCGAAGCCATCGTCGAGGACCTGAAGAAAAACTCGAAGAAAGTCACGTCGAACGAAGAGATCGCCCAGGTTGGGACGATTTCCGCCAACGGCGACCGTGAAATTGGCGACTTCCTCGCCAAGGCCATGGCCAAGGTCGGCAACGAAGGCGTGATCACGGTTGAAGAAGCCAAGTCGCTCGAGACCGAACTTGAGGTCGTCGAGGGCATGCAGTTCGACCGCGGCTACATCTCCCCCTACTTCGTCACCAATGCCGACAAGATGCGCGTCGACATGGATGACGCCTATCTGCTGATCTACGAAAAGAAGCTCTCCGGATTGCAGGAATTGCTGCCGCTGCTCGAGGCGGTGGTGCAGACCGGCAAGCCGCTTCTCATCGTGGCGGAAGACGTCGAAGGCGAGGCTCTCGCCACGCTCGTCGTCAACAAGCTGCGCGGCGGCCTCAAAGTCGCGGCCGTGAAGGCTCCCGGCTTCGGCGATCGCCGCAAGGCCATGCTGCAGGACATCGCGATCCTGACCGGCGGTCAGGCTATCTCGGAAGACCTCGGCATCAAGCTGGAGAACGTGACGATCAACATGCTCGGCCGCGCCAAGAAGGTGATGATCGAGAAGGAAAACACCACGATCGTCAACGGCGCCGGCAAGAAGAGCGAGATCGAAGCCCGGATCAGCCAGATCAAGGCGCAGATCGAAGAGACCACATCCGATTACGACAAGGAAAAGCTGCAGGAACGTCTCGCCAAGCTGGCGGGCGGTGTTGCGGTGATCCGCGTCGGCGGAGCCACCGAGGTCGAGGTGAAGGAACGCAAGGATCGCGTCGATGACGCGATGCATGCGACCCGCGCCGCGGTCGAGGAAGGCATCCTGCCGGGCGGCGGCGTCGCGCTGCTGCGCGCCACCGAAGCCCTCAAGAAGGTCAAGACTCAGAACGACGACCAGAAGACCGGCGTCGATATCGTGCGCAAGGCCATCCAGGCTCCGGCCCGGCAGATCGCGACCAACGCCGGCGAAGACGGCTCGGTCATTGTCGGCAAGATCCTCGAGAAGGATCAGTACAACTGGGGCTACGACGCCCAGGCCGGCGAGTACGGCAATCTCGTCGCCAAGGGCGTGATCGACCCGACCAAGGTCGTGCGTTCGGCGATCCAGGGTGCGGCTTCGGTCGCCGGCCTGCTGATCACCACCGAGGCGATGGTTGCTGAAATTCCGCAGAAGAAGTCGCAGGGCGGTATGCCCGGCGGCGGTGGCGGAATGGGCGGCATGGGCGGAATGGATTTCTAATCCGTCTACCCGACACGAAACAGAGAAGGCCCGGAGCGATCCGGGCCTTTTTCTTTTCGGGTGTGAGAAGAACCGCTAAAATGCTAACGACCACGGACAAGAAGGCGCGCGTTCATCCGGCGTCGCCTCATCGTCATCGTGGCCGTCCGGCGATGGACGCGAACTAGTCCCATCGCCACTTGATGGTTGTATAGCGCAGGTCTGTGACACCGGCATGACAGGGAAATTAGGAAAGATTTACGTCGGGATCGGCGGCTGGACTTATCCGCCGTGGCGCGGCGTGTTCTATCCGAAGGGATTGCCGCACGCGAAGGAGCTTTCGTACGCGGGCGAGCGGCTGACCTCGATTGAGGTCAACGGCACGTTCTACGGCACGCAAAAACCCGCGACCTTCCGCAAATGGGCGGGCGAAGTGCCGGATGGTTTCGTGTTCTCGCTCAAGGGACCGCGTTTCGCCGTCAATCGCCGCGTGCTGAGCGAAGCGGGAGATTCCATCAAGCGCTTTGTCGAATCCGGCATCAGCGAACTCGGCGACCGGCTTGGGCCGCTGCTGTGGCAGTTCGCGCCGACGAAGAAATTCGACGAAACCGACTTCGGCGGATTTCTCGAAAAACTGCCGGCCAAGATCGACGGGCGCGCGCTGCGCCATGTGATCGAAGTCCGCCACGACAGTTTCCTTGATCCCGCTTTCATGGCGCTGCTGCGCAAGTTCAATATGCCCGCCGTGTTCTCCGAACACGCCACCTACCCCGCCATCGCGGACATCACCGGCGATTTTCTGTATGCGCGGCTGCAAAAGGGCAAGGACAGCGTGAAGACCGGCTATCCGCCGAAGGATATCGACGCCTGGGCGAAACGCGCCGAATTGTGGGCCAAAGGCAACGAACCCAAAGATTTGCCGCGCGTTGAACCCAAACACAAAGCGCAAGCCACGCCGCGCGACGTTTTTCTCTACGTCATCCACGAAGGCAAGGTGCGCGCACCCGCAGCGGCAATGGCGCTGATCGAACGGTTAAACAGATGACAAAATACTCCGCTCATTCCCGCGCAAGCGGGAATCCAGAGCCAGAGAACGCGACGTTTGTTGCCCTGGGTCCCCGCTTGCGCGGAGACGAGCGGAGAGTTTAATGCCGAAGAAAACGCCGCAGCTGTTCACAATTGGCTATGAGAATGCCCTCCCCGCCGCCGTGCTTGGCGAACTCAAGCACGCCAAGATCAAGCTGCTGATCGACACCCGCGCGGTGGCGGCCTCGCGCCGCCCCGGGTTTTCCAAGCGGCAGCTCTCCGCAATGCTGGACGAATCCGGCATCGGCTATCTGCATTTACAAAAACTCGGAACCCCGGCGGAAGGGCGCGAATCGGCGCGCGCGGGCGATCTCAAAAAGCTCTGGCGCATTTACGACAAGCACATCAAAACGAGCGAGGCACAGGAACAACTCGGCGAATTGATCGCGCTCATTAAATCCGGCCAGCGCGTCTGCCTGCTGTGCTATTGCCGCGATCCGCGCTCATGCCATCGCGACCGCATCGTCGCCAACGTCAAAGCGCGCATGCGCGTGACGGTCGAAGATTTGATCCCGCCTTTGTTTTAATTACTCGGCAGGCTGCGCCGCCGTATGGCGCGCTTCCACCGACATCACCAGCACGGCAAAGGCGATCACCGCCGCGAGCAGCACGCCGGTGACGGCGGCGACCGTCCACAGCACGAGATCGAAGCCGCCACGCGTGTGCAGGAAAGCGATGATCTGCACGGCAACGCCGGCCGAGATGAAGGTGAGGAAATAGCGCACGGCGTAAACGCGCCCGCGCCAGGCGTCCGCGGTGTAGCGCGCGATCACGATGTCGCCGCTGGTCACCTGCCCGTAAATGCCGGCCATGCAGAACGCCAGACCGAGCACCAGCATGATTCCGTTCGTCGTCGCCGCCCAGACGATGCCGACCACCTGCATCGCGACGACGAAGACGAACATCAAGACGGGGAGGAAACGCTCCACCAGCCGCCCGACGATCAGTTGCCCGATGGCGCCGCAGACGAACACGAGCGTCGCGAGCCCGCCGACCGCGATCAGCGAAACGCTCTGCCCCAGCCGCTCGTCGACGATCTTCGGTAGCGCGATCAGGATGATGTGAAAGGTCAACCCGCCGCAGATCGAGATGATCACGTAAATTCCGAACATGATGTAAGCGGCGTTGCCGGTCACCGGCACCTGCGGCTGCGATTTGCGTTTCTCGCCGCGCACGCGCTCGTCCGGCACGGTGAAATAATACGCGATGCCGGTCGCGATGCAGATCAGGCCGGGAATGAGGAACGCGTAACGCCAGCCGAGCCACGAAACAAGCGCCGCGGTGGTGCCGACGGCGAGCGCGACGCCGAGATTTCCGCACACGCCGTTGAACGCCATCGTGCGCCCGCGCGCTTGCGAAATTTCGATCAGCATCGCCATGCCGACGGGGTGATAGATCGCGGCGAACACGCCGAGCAGGAACAGCGCCGACGCCAAAGTGATCAAATCCGGCGCCCAGGACGCGACGCAGAGCGAAGCACCGCAGCCGGTGTAAAAGATCGCCATCATGTCGCGGCGGCTGATGCGGTCGGCGAGCCAGCCGGCGGGGAGCGAGAACACGCCGAAAGCGACGAAGGACGCAGTCGAGAGCGCGATCAGGTCGGCATAAGAGCGGCCATAGATCGCTTGCAGGCCGATCACCACCGTCGGGTAGATCAGTAGCACATAGTGGTCTATGGCGTGCGCCCAGTTCAGAAAGCCGATCGAGCGGCGTTTGGCGGCGTCGTGGGGATTGTCCAGTTCGCTCATGCGAGCCTCTTTGCGATCCACCCGGCAGGGTCGGTTGCATCTGCAACGAATGCCCTATAGCGCGTTCGCGGGCCTCCGGCCATCGGCTTTTTGCAGATCAGCCTCGACTTCACATCTTAGGCACGCTTTAGTTGCAGGCGTTACCGCGTGCTTGCTTTCCGGATTCTGACAGGCTGGGGGGCCTCGATGAGTCGCTGGAGTTGCGTCCATGCGGCGGTGTCCATCGCCGCATTCGCCGGCATTGGTTTTAGTGTTGCGTTGGCCGGCCCGGTTGCGGGCAGCCAGGACAGCGCGAGGTTCGTCTTTTTCTCCGGCACGGATTTATGGCGGCAAGGCGCCTTCGCGCACGGCGGGCTGCTATGGTCACCGGGCGGCATCGACCGCGAGGGCTTCACGCTGAAAGCCGCGCTCGCCGGCGGCAGCTACCGTTACATCTCTGGCGCGCTCAACAACGAGCAGGTGACCGGGCGCGAACTTGGCGCGCAGATTTTGCCCGGCTGGCGCTTCAAGCGCGACAAACTGGAAGTGAAGGTTTTCGCCGGGGTTGAGATTCGCGATCATCATCTCTCGCCCGACGATCCCGGATCGAGCCTGCGCGGACATTACCTCGGCCTGCGCAACGCCATTGACGTGTGGTACGAGCCGACGCCCAACAGCATGATCGCGGGCGACGCCAGCATCTCCACCATCGGCTCGAGTTTTTCCGCGCGCGGCGCGCTCGGCTGGCGCGTGCCGGGGCAATATTATCTCGGGCCCGAGATCGCGGCATTCGGCGCCGACGTTTACAAGCAATACCGTCTCGGGCTGCATGCCACCGGCATCAAGACCGGCGATTTCGAATGGTCGGCGGCGGCGGGCTGGGCGAGCGACTCCGACCATAACAAAGGCGGCTACGCGCGCATCGGCGTTCTGACCCGCAGATAATTTAATCCAGCGTGCGGCGGAAGCGCGTCACCGCGACGATCATCGCAATCAGCATCAGCCCCGCAAGCGCCAGCGCATCGGTCTGCAGATCGCCCAGCGTCGAACCCTTGAGCATGATCGCGCGCACGATGCGCACGAAATGCGTGAGCGGCAGAAGTTCGCTGACCCACTGCGCCCATTTCGGCATCCCGGCGAACGGGAACATGAATCCGGACAGCAGCAGATTGGGGAGGAAGTACATCATCGCCATCTGGATCGCCTGCAGCTGGTTCTGCGCCAGCGTCGAGAAGGTGTAGCCGGTGGCCAAATTCGTCGCGATAAACAGCGTCGTGAGGAACGCCAGCAACGTGACGTTGCCCACGACCGGCACGCCGAACAGCAGCACGCCTGCGGCTAAAATCAGCGCCGCCTGCATAAAGCCGATCAGCACGTAAGGCGCGATCTTGCCGAGCATGATTTCCAGCGGCGATATCGGCATCGCCAGCAGGCTTTCCATCGTGCCGCGCTCGCTCTCGCGCGTTACCGAGAGCGCCGTGAAAATCAGCATGGTCATCGTGAGAATGGTGCCGAGGAGGCCCGGCACGATATTGAGCTGCGTCGAGGCCGCCGGGTTGTAGCGCGCATGCGTGCGGATTTCGAAC